>NZ_JAJSOK010000002.1 GCF_021283305.1 Pseudonocardia kujensis | reverse complement strand
TCAACGCGCTGCGCGAGGACCCGCACCTGGCCGGGCTCGAGGGCTACGTCGACGACTCCGGCGAGGGCCGGTGGACGATCGAGGAGGCCATCCAGCACGCCGTCCCGCTGCCGGTGATCTCCGCGGCTCTGTTCGCGCGCTTCGCCTCCCGCCAGGACTCCTCGCCGGCGATGAAGGCGGTCGCGGCGCTGCGCAACCAGTTCGGCGGGCACGCGGTGAAGAAGGCCGCCGGCCCGGCCGGCGCGCCCGGCGACGTCGCGGGACCCAGCTCGGGCACCGGCTCCACCCACGGCTGAGGTAGACCTACGAGGTGCATCTCCGTCGGCTCGCCGTCGAGGACTTCCGCTCCTGGGAACGCGCGGAGCTCCTCCTGGAACCAGGCGTCACGGTCCTGGTCGGGTCGAACGGCGTCGGCAAGACCAACCTCGTCGAGGCCATCGGGTACCTGGCCACGCTCGGCTCGCACCGGGTCGCCACGGACGCGCCGTTGATCCGGCGCGGCGCCCAGCGCGCCATCGTCCGCGGCCAGGTCGTCCACCAGGGCCGCGAGCTGAACGTCGAGCTGGAGATCACCGCCGGCAAGGCCAACCGGGCGCGGGTCAACCGCGCGCCGGTGGCGCGCCCGCGCGAGATCCTCGGCATCCTGCGCAGCGTCCTGTTCGCGCCGGAGGACCTCGCCCTGGTCCGCGGCGACCCGGGCGAACGCCGGCGGTTCCTCGACGAGCTGCTCGTGGCCCGCTACCCGCGCTACGCGGGGGTGCGCAGCGACTACGAGCGGGTGCTGCGGCAGCGGTCCGCGCTGCTCAAGACCGCGCGGAACCGGCACGCCGACCTCTCCACCCTCGAGGTGTGGGACGGTCACCTCGCCCGGCACGGGGCCGCACTGCTCGCCGGCCGGCTCGAGCTGGTCGAGGGCCTCGCCCCGCACGCCGAGAAGGCCTTCGCCGAGGTGGCGCCGTCGTCGGACCCGCTGACGCTGGCCTACCGGTGCTCGGTCCCGGGCGAGCTGCCGGGGACCACGGCGTCGACGGTCGGCTCCGCAGGCTCGGCAGGCTCCGCCTCCGCAGAGCTGGAGGCGCTCCTGCTCGACGAGCTGGCCCAGGTCCGCCGCCAGGAGATCGAGCGCGGCGTGTGCCTGGTCGGTCCGCACCGCGACGACCTGCTGCTCAACCTCGGGGAGGGCCCGGCCAAGGGCTACGCGAGCCACGGCGAGTCCTGGGCGATCGCGCTCGCCCTGCGGCTCGCCTCCTACCGCCTGCTCAAGGCCGACGACGTCGAGCCCGTCCTCATCCTGGACGACGTGTTCGCCGAGCTGGACGTACAGCGGCGGCGCGCGTTGTCCGCGGTCGCCGCAGAAGCGGAGCAGGTCGTCGTCACGGCGGCGGTCGAGGAGGACGTCCCGGCGGAGCTGTTGGGGACGCGTTATGCGGTGGGCGGTGGATCGGCGGTCCGGGTCGAACCGGACACACGATCACCGAACACCACCTGACGTGCGACGGAACGGAAGGCGTCGAGCGCTCCCCGGACGGGCGCTCCTGGGGACAAGGTTGTGGATACTGTGGATAACTCCCGCTCCTCTCGTGACTCCAGTCACAACGCACCGCCCGCCGCGGCCGATCGACCGTCGGACCGCGCGGTAGCCCACAACCCTGTCCACACCCCTGGGGACGAGACCGCTCGTACCGCTCGTCGTGACGGAGCGGAGCCGGTCGGCGACGCCGGGCGGCGCGGGTCCGACCTCGCCCGGGACGCGCTCGCCGCCGCGCGGGAGGCCAACGCCCAGAAGCGGCAGGAGCGCCAGGCCGAGCAGCGCGGCGTGCGCCCGAAGGGCTACGGCCGGGGGCGCCGGCGGCGCTGGTCGGGCCCCGGGCCGGACAACCGGGACCCGCAGCCGTTCGGCCGGGTGGTGTCGCGGGTGGCGATGGACCGCGGCTGGTCCTCGCGGCTGACCGACGCGACGGTGCTGGGGCGCTGGCCCACGCTGGTCGGACCGGACATCGCCGACCACTGCACGCCGGTCTCGCTGCGCGACGGCGAACTGACCCTGCAGGCCGAGTCGACGGCCTGGGCCACGCAGCTGCGCACTCTGCAGCGTCAGCTGCTGCAGCGACTCGCCGGCGCGGTGGGGCCGGACGTCGTGCGCCGGATCCGCGTCGTCGGTCCGAGCGGGCCGAGCTGGCGGCACGGCCCCCGCCACGTCCGCGGCCGGGGCCCCCGGGACACGTACGGCTGACACTGCCGGGCTGTCGCACCGGGACGGCCCTCCGGGGGTCGTCGGGGGCGGAGCCCCGACTGTCGGGACACGTACGGCTGACACTGCCGGGCTGTCGCACCGGGACGGCCGTCCGGGGGTCGTCGGGGGGCGGAGCCCCCGACTGTCGGGACACGTACGGCTGATCCTCTCCCGACGCACCGCTGCGACCAGCACGAACGTCGCACGAGCTCACGAGGACGGGGAGCAGATGCCGGTCGACCGTCCCGGCGGTTCCCGGGACGGGGACGACCGTTCGCGTCCGCCAGGGGGCCGCTCAGCGCCACATGACGCCGCAGGAGCGCCGTTCGACCCCCGTTTCCGCGGTCCGGACCCGATTCGGCTCACGATCGTGCCGCTGTGACGATTCTGGACGTGTCCTAGCCGCATTCCTGTCGGGCCGGACCGGTAGAATCATCAGTAGTGCCGAGCGGGCCCCCGTATCCGCCCGGTCCTCGCCGGTACCGGCGCGCGTCCCGCGTGTCCCCGGGCCGGCTCTCGTGGCGAGGAGACCAACAGCCCGTGGCGGAGAAGAAGAGCGGCTACAGCGCGTCGTCGATCACGGTCCTCGAGGGCCTGGAGGCCGTCCGCAAGCGCCCCGGCATGTACATCGGCTCCACCGGCGAGCGCGGTCTGCACCACCTCATCTGGGAGGTCGTGGACAACGCGGTCGACGAGGCGATGGCCGGGTACGCGACGCGGGTCGAGGTGACCCTGACCGCCGACGGCGGCGTCCGGGTGGTGGACGACGGCCGCGGCATCCCGGTCGACATGCACCCGGTGGAGAAGAAGCCGGCCGTCGAGGTCGTGCTCACCGTGCTGCACGCCGGCGGCAAGTTCGACGGCAAGTCCTACGCGGTGTCCGGCGGTCTGCACGGCGTCGGCGTCTCGGTCGTGAACGCGCTGTCGAGCCGGCTGGACGTCGAGATCAACGTCGACGGACACGTCTGGACCCAGCGCTACGACCACTCGGTGCCCGGCGTCCTGCACAAGGGCGAGGCCACGAAGCGCACGGGCACGTCGATCACCTTCTGGGCCGACCCGACGATCTTCGAGACCACGACCTACAACCTCGAGACCATCCAGCGCCGGCTGCAGGAGATGGCGTTCCTCAACAAGGGGCTCACCATCGTCCTGCGCGACGAGCGCAACGGCGACGGGGAGGAGGCCGAGGAGCCCGACGCCGAGGGCTTCGTGGCCAAGGTCAAGGAGCAGACCTTCCACTACCCGGGCGGTCTCGAGGACTTCGTCGCGCACCTCAACAAGAGCAAGGACCCGATCCACCGGAAGGTCATCGGCTACACCGGCGAGGGCCCCGGGCACCAGGTCGAGGTCGCGATGCAGTGGAACTCGGGCTACTCCGAGTCCGTCTACACGTTCGCGAACACGATCAACACGCACGAGGGCGGCACCCACGAGGAGGGCTTCCGCTCCGCGTTGACCACGACCGTCAACCGGTACGCGCGCGACAAGAAGCTGCTCAAGGAGAAGGACCCGGCCCTGTCCGGGGACGACATCCGCGAGGGCCTCGCCGCGATCGTGTCGGTCAAGGTCGCCGAGCCGCAGTTCGAGGGCCAGACCAAGACCAAGCTCGGCAACACCGAGGTCAAGTCGTTCGTGCAGAAGATCAGCAACGAGTGGCTCTCGGACTGGTTCGAGCGCAACCCGGCCGAGGCCAAGATCATCGTGAACAAGGCGGTGTCCTCGGCGCAGGCCCGGCTGGCGGCCCGCAAGGCCCGCGAGCTGGTCCGGCGCAAGAGCGCGGGCGACATCGGCGGGCTGCCGGGCAAGCTTGCGGACTGCCGCTCCACGGACCCGACGAAGTCCGAGGTCTACATCGTGGAGGGCGACTCCGCGGGCGGCTCGGCCAAGTCCGGCCGGGACTCGATGTACCAGGCGATCCTGCCGATCCGCGGCAAGATCATCAACGTCGAGAAGGCCCGGATCGACCGCGTCCTCAAGAACACCGAGGTCCAGTCGATCATCACGGCGCTGGGCACCGGCATCCACGAGGAGTTCGACCTCGCGAAGCTCCGGTACCACAAGATCGTGCTGATGGCCGACGCGGACGTCGACGGCCAGCACATCCGCACGCTGCTGCTCACGCTGCTGTTCCGCTTCATGCGCCCGCTGGTCGAGGCCGGCCACGTCTTCCTGGCGAACCCGCCGCTCTACAAGATCAAGTGGTCCGGCCGGGGTTCGGAGCCGGAGTTCGCGTACTCCGACGCGGAGCGCGACGGGCTGATCGCGGCCGGTCGCGAGGCCGGCAAGAAGCTGCCCAAGGACGAGGGCGTGCAGCGCTACAAGGGCCTCGGCGAGATGAACGCCAAGGAGCTCTGGGAGACCACGATGGACCCGGCGCACCGGATGCTCTCCCGCGTCACCCTCGACGACGCCGCCACGGCGGACGAGCTGTTCTCCGTCCTGATGGGCGAGGACGTGGAGTCGCGGCGTTCCTTCATCACCCGCAACGCGAAGGACGTGCGCTTCCTGGACGTCTAGATCACACGAGTGTCATAGACGTACGTATGGATCGCACGTGAGAGAAGGACGATGACCGACACCCTGGACCCCACGCTCCCACCGGGCGGGCCCGCGAACGGCGGGGCCGGCGGTGGCGACCGGATCGAGCCGGTCGACATCCAGCACGAGATGCAGCGCTCGTACATCGACTACGCGATGAGCGTGATCGTCGGGCGCGCGCTGCCGCTCGTCGAGGACGGCCTCAAGCCGGTGCACCGGCGCGTCCTCTACTCGATGGGGGAGAACGGCTTCCGGCCGGACCGCTCCTTCGTCAAGTGCGCCCGCGTCGTCGGCGAGGTGATGGGTAACTACCACCCGCACGGCGACTCGGCGATCTACGACGCGCTGGTCCGGCTCGCGCAGCCGTGGTCGATGCGCTACCCGCTGATCGACGGGCAGGGCAACTTCGGCTCCCGGGGCAACGACCCCGCGGCGGCCATGCGGTACACGGAGTGCCGCCTCTCGCCGCTCGCCCTCGCGATGTTGCAGGACATCAACGAGGACACCGTCGACCTGATCGACAACTACGACGGCAAGACGCAGGAGCCCGTCGTCCTGCCGTCGCGGGTGCCCAACCTGCTGATCAACGGCTCCGTCGGCATCGCCGTCGGCATGGCCACGAACATCCCCCCGCACAACCTGCGCGAGGTCGGGGAGGGCGTCGTCTGGGCGCTGGACAACCACGAGGCGTCGGACGAGGAGCTCCTCGACGCGCTCATGGCGCGGATCAAGGGCCCGGACTTCCCGACCGCGGGCCTGATCGTGGGGCGGGACGGCATCGAGTCCGCCTACCGCACGGGCCGCGGCTCGGTCCGGATGCGCGCGGTCGTCGAGGTCGAGGAGGACGCCAAGGGGCGCACCACCCTCGTCGTCACCGAGCTGCCGTACCAGGTCAACCCGGACAACCTCGTCGAGTCGATCGCCTCGATGATCCGGGACGGCAAGCTCACCGGGATCTCCGAGATCAACGACGAGTCGTCCGACCGCGTCGGCATGCGGATCGTCTTCACGCTGAAGCGCGACGCCGTGGCCAAGGTCGTGCTGAACAACCTCTACAAGCACAGCCAGCTGCAGTACAGCTTCGGCGTCAACATGCTGGCGATCGTCGACGGCGTGCCCCGCACGCTGCGGCTGGACCAGGTCGTCCGGAACTACATCCGGCACCAGATCGAGGTCATCGTCCGGCGCACCCGGTACCGGCTGCGCAAGGCCGAGGAGCGGGCCCACATCCTGCGTGGTCTGGTCAAGGCGCTCGACGCGCTCGACGAGGTCATCGCGCTGATCCGGGCGTCGGAGACGGTCGACGTCGCGCGGCAGGGCCTCATCGACCTGCTCGAGGTCGACGAGATCCAGGCACAGGCGATCCTGGACATGCAGCTGCGCCGCCTGGCGGCCCTGGAGCGGCAGAAGATCGTCGACGAGCTGGCCGAGATCGAGCTCGAGATCGCCGACTACGAGGACATCCTGGCCCGGCCCGAGCGGCAGCGGCAGATCGTCCGCGACGAGCTCATGGAGATCGTCGACAAGCACGGCGACGAGCGGCGCACCCGCCTCGTCGCCGACGACGGCGACGTCACCAACGAGGACCTCATCGCCGTCGAGGACGTGGTCGTCACGATCACCGAGACCGGCTACGCGAAGCGCACCAAGACGGACCTGTACCGGGCGCAGAAGCGCGGCGGCAAGGGCGTGCAGGGCGCAACGCTGAAGCAGGACGACATCGTCGCCCACTTCTTCGTGTGCTCCACGCACGACTGGATCCTGTTCTTCACGAACAAGGGCCGCGTGTACCGGCTCAAGGCCTACGAGCTGCCCGAGGCGAACCGCAACGCCCGCGGCCAGCACGTCGCCAACCTGCTGGCCTTCCAGCCGGACGAGCACATCGCCCAGGTCATGCAGATCAAGGACTACCAGGCCTCGCCGTACCTCGTCCTCGCGACGCGGAACGGCCTGGTGAAGAAGTCCCGCCTCGAGGACTTCGACTCCAACCGCTCCGGCGGCCTGATCGGCATCAACCTGCGCGACGAGGACGAGCTGATCGGCGCGGTGCTCTGCGCCGCGGACGACGACCTGCTGCTCGTCTCCGCCGAGGGCCAGTCGATCCGGTTCACCGCCAGCGACGAGGTGCTGCGCCCGATGGGCCGGGCCACGTCCGGCGTGCTGGGCATGCGCTTCAACGACGGGGACCGGCTGCTGTCGATCGGCGTCGTCCAGCCGGACCGCTTCGTCCTGGTCGCCACCGCGGGCGGGTACGCGAAGCGCACCCCGATCGAGGACTACCCGGTCCAGGGGCGCGGCGGCAAGGGAGTGTTGACCCTCCAGTACGACCGCCGCCGTGGCACGCTGGTCGGCGCACTCATCGTCGGGATCGACGACGAGCTGTACGCGATCACGTCGACCGGCGGCGTCATCCGGACCTCGGCTCGCGAGGTGCGGAAGGCCGGCCGGCAGACGAAGGGGGTCCGCCTCATGAACCTCGGCGAGAACGCCACGCTGCTGGCGGTCGCGCGCAACGCGGAGGACGATGCGGACGCCCCCGAGGTGACCGGCTGAGGCCGGCCCACCCGATGACGCCGTTGTCCTGCACGCCGACCGACGAGGAGTGCTCCACCTCGTGAGCGAGAACGAAGAGCCGGCGACGCCGCCGGGCGCCAAGGACGAGGGGCGCGTGGTCACGGACAGCCCGGACGCCCCCCCGCTGCCCGCCGACGGCGCCGCGGCGCCGGCCGAGGCCGACACGGCCGAGGACCGGACCACGCCCGCGGCGGCCGAGGCGGGGCCGGCCGTGAACGGGGCCGCGTCGTCCGCATCGGCGGCGCCGTCCGGGACCTCGGCCAACGGGTCGGGGTCGAACGGATCCGCGAGGTCCGCGGGTGCGGCGGCCGCGTCGGCGGAGACCGAGGGTGCCTCGGCCCGGCCGGTGCCGAGCCCGCGGCCGGAGGCCGCGTCGAGCCCGGCCGCCGCACCGGGGTCCGAGGGCGCGGAGGTGGGGGAGACCCAGGAGGCCCACCCCGGCACCGCGGCCACGCCGCCGCCGTGGCGACGAGCGCAGGGCGAGGAGGGTGCGGAGACGGCGCGCACGCCTCGGCCCGGCCCGCAGCGCTCGCCCGCGGTGGACTCGCTTCTCAGCGAGGCGCCCACGGCCTACATCGACCGGAGCCGGTCGTCGGACGGGACGCCGGACGCCGCGGCGGCCTCCGCCGCCTCGGGGACCGCGACCTTCCCGGGCGGTTCCCGGGCCGAGGTCCACGCCGAGGTGCCGAACGTGGCCGGCCGGGCCCCGCGGCAGGCGCTGTTGCAGGTCAAGCGGTTCGACCCGTGGTCGGTGCTCAAGCTGGCGCTGGTGCTGGCCGTGGTGCTGTTCTTCATCTGGCTCGTCGCGGTCGGCGTGCTCTACGGCGTGCTCGACGGCATGGGGGTCTGGGACCGGCTCAACGGCACCTACGCCGACCTCGTCTCCGGCGGTGGCCAGAGCGGCGGCGGCTCGCTCATCAGCGCCGGCAGCGTCTTCGGCTTCGCCGCGATCATCGGCGCGATCAACAGCCTGCTGTTCGCGGTCGCGCTCACCGTGGGCGCGTTCGTCTACAACGTCTCCGCCGACCTCGTCGGTGGGATCGAGGTCACGCTCTCCGAGCGCGACTGAGGTCCGCGCCCGTGGCGGCCCCGCGACGGGCCGCCCACCTGCGGATACGCCTCCCGCCCCGGTTCGAGGGGCCGGTGCGGGAGGGCCGCGGGGGCTCCTGTATCGTCGTTCCTGCCGCAAGGGCCTATAGCTCAGTTGGTTAGAGCGCATCGCTGATAACGATGAGGTCGCTGGTTCAAATCCAGCTAGGCCCACTCCTCCCGGCACCGGCTCCGAAGGTGATCGACGTGAAGAAGATCCTCGCTCTCGTCGCCGCAGCCGGCGCCGCCCTCCTGGTCCTCCTGAAGGTCAAGAGCCGTCCCGGCGAGGACCCCTGGCACGAAGCCACGAAGTGAACGCCTGTACCTCGGGTCGCACGCGGTAGCGTGGGTCCCACGGGGACGTAGCTCAATTGGCAGAGCACCGCCTTTGCAAGGCGGGGGTTAGGGGTTCGATTCCCCTCGTCTCCACCACCGCTCACCAGCGGAATCGCTGGTGGGAGATCGACGAGGCCGAGGCGATCGGCAAGGTCACCACGCACGTCCTCGAGCGTCTCTACGCCGAGCTCCGCCGCTGCGCCGCAGCGCTTCGTGTCCGGGCTCGGTGATGGCGTCGGGGAACACCTGCCAACTCCCAGCCCTGTATTGGTCACTGGGGGTCGCCTTGGGAGTGCGGGTTGGCTCCCTGTCGCAGCGACGTTGCGCCGGGTGGTGGGGTCGACGGCGCCTTCGACGTGGAACGCTTCGGGTCGGAGCGGAGGTGGGTCGATGGATCAGATTGATCGGATCGACTTCAGCACGTCCGACCCGGACGAGGCCGCCGCGGTGATCCGCGACAGCTACCGGGTCACCGGCGGGGTGCGCATCTCCGGCGATACCGACGGGTTCGCGTTCTCCCAGAACATCCGCAGCACCGCCGACTTCGCGGTGACCCGGTTCCAGTGCTCGGTCACCGTCGACTACGCCGGGCCGCTGGGTGGGCTGCTGTGCGTCGAGCAGATCCACGCAGGCCGGTTGTCCTTCCGCACGGCCGGGGCCGAACTGCTCACCGTGGCCGGGGACATCTGTCTGGTCCCGCCGCACACGCCCTGGCGGGCCACCAGCGAGGAGATCGACCTCGCCCCGTTGACCCTGGACCGCGACCGAGTCGCCGATCATGCTGCGGGCGTCAGCGGGATCATCCCCGAGGCGCTCCGCTTCACCAGCCTCGAGCCGGTCTCGCCGGCGTCGGCGCGCTACTGGGCGGCGACCGTGGCCCACGTGCGCGAGGAGGTGCTGGGTAACCCGGCCGCCGCCGCCGAGCCCCTGGTCGACGAGGCCTTCCGTACCCTCGCGACGGGCATGCTGACGGTTTTCCCCCAACACGGCGCTGGCAGCCCTGCACGACCGGCCCGCACTCGGATGGGGGTCGGCCGCGCCCGCCGCGCTGCGCAGGGGGCTGGCGTTCATCGACGACAACGCCCAGCGCCCGATCGGGCTGACCGACATCGCCACCGCCGCCCGGATCGGCCCGCGCGGGCTGCAGCAACTGTTCCGCCGGCACTACGGGCGCAGTCCCCTGGAGCACCTGCGCCATGTCCGGCTCGCCCGGGCCCACACCGACCTGCAGACGGCCGACCCCACCCGCGGTGACACCGTCGACACCATCGCCGCCCGGTGGGGCTTTGCCCATCCCGGCCGCTTCGCCAGCCGATATCAGCGACTGCGCCTGCCCACCGGCTAGCGACGACGCCACGGGCTGACACGACAGGCGCGACAAGTCGTCCCTTGTGGACTCGTTGACCACGACGATGACTGCGAACGGTGCGTGGTCATGGGCAGCGGAGGCAACGCGGACGCGGCGACGGCGGCCCTGAACAGGCGACTCCACCAGCGGCTGACTGGCCTTCTACTGATGGTCGGCGAGCGCGTCCTCGACGTCGTGGTAGAGCTTGAGCAGCTGGTCGAGCCCGCTGACCTGGATCGATCGGATGACCGGCCGGGTGCCGTCGACGACGATGCGAAAGGGGCCGGCGGTGGTGAGCTGGTGCTCGGCTTCAGCAGCGCTGTCCACCAGGGTCGCGAGGCCGGCCGACCCCAGCAAGGTCACTCCGGTCAGATCGAGGACCAACGGCCGGGTGCTCAGCCGGTCGAGGGCGTCTGCGATGGCCTTTCGGAGGGAGGGCGTGGTCGTGTAGTCGAGTTCTCCGGCTACGGCGATGACGACGGCGTCGGCGCGCTCTGCGAGGCTGATCGATGCTGGTTCGTTCGCTGGGCGAGTCGGCTTGCCCTCGCTGTCGTACATGACTCGTGAATGTAGCTGCGGCTGCGCTCCGGTGCCTGCGCAAGGGGACTCTGCGGCTGTGCCGTCAGGTGGCGCATCTCGTTCCGGCCGGAACCTAGCGGATCGATCCTATGCTCACCGCCATGTCTGACTGGGAGGGGTGGGTGCCGGATCTTCGCACGCTGTTGGAGCGTGTCGAGGCGGCCCCGCCGGTCGACGCGATCGACGTCGCTGCCGACGAGCTCGCGAGGATGCTGGGAGCGCGTGAGGTCAGCCTTCTCGTCGCGGACTACAGCGGCCGGATCCTCGTCCGCCTCGGGCGCACTCCGGGCGCGGCGGGTGGGCGGGTGCAGGGCAGCGAGAACGCGGAGTCGGTGCCCCTGGCGGGAACCGTGTACGAGGAGGTGCTGCGCACTCAGCAGGTCGTGGTCCGCGAGCTCGACGAGGGCATCCAGGTGACCGCTCCGGTGACCGTGCGCGGAGACGCCATCGGCGCGATGGATCTCGTGCTCACCACCCGCCCGACCACTCGGCAGATCGCGGACATCGCGGGAATCGGACACCTGCTCGGCCACATCGTGGTCGTCAACCGGCGCTACACGGATCTGTTCGAGTGGGGACAACGCACCACCGCCCTGTCGCTGTCGGCCGAGATCCAGCGCCGGCTCCTACCGGCCGCGTTCACCTGCGAGGCGGGGCAGTGCACCCTCGCCGGCTGGCTCGAACCCGCCAGCACCGTCGGCGGCGACACCTTCGACTATGCCCTCGACCGGGGAACCCTGCACCTCTCGATCACCGACGCCGCTGGCCACGACGTGGAAGCGGCGATGCTCGCCACGGTCCTCGTCAGCGCGCTGCGTAACGCTCGACGGGCGGGAAGTGACCTGCATTCGCAGGTCGTCAGCGCCAACGACGAGCTCGCGGCGTACTCCCCGGTGGGCTGGTTCGTCACCGGCCAGGTCATCCGGGTCGACCTGGACCGCGAGTCCGCGATCATCGTCAACGCCGGCCACCCGGGCCCGCTGCGGCTGCGCCGGGGTCGGGTCGAGGAGATCAAGCTGGCCATCGACATGCCGTTCGGCCTCGAGCCAGGCAGGTCCTTCCAGGTGCAGTCGCTCGCGCTCGAACCCGGCGACCGGATCGTGTTCGTCACGGACGGCATGCTCGAGCGGCACGCCGCCGACCTGGACTTTCACACCACGCTTCGGAACACGGCCCACCTGCATCCGCGCGAGGTCGTGCACGCGCTCGGCGCGGCCGTGCTCCGGATCACCGGCGGAAACCTGCGCGACGACGCCACCGTGCTCTGCCTCGACTGGTACGGCGGGTCGGGCGGCCGGGAGGCCCACCACGGGGCCAGCCAGGAGCATGCATCCCCGTGAGCCGGGCGGCCGGACCAATCGCGGCCGGCACCTGGCGGCTCGTCCCCGGGGAGTCAGGGGGCGGTGAGCGGCCTTGACCGTCCGTGGCGCCGGCGCCTCTACCTGGACCAGAAAATCTCATCTCTCCGAGGTAGACATCCACGCACGGCTGTGTGTAACCTCCTGTATGCCAGAGCGAAGAGACGATCGGCGCGGGAGATGACGTAACTACCCGCGAAGCAACACCGGCAAGTCGCAACACCAGCAAGTCGCAACACGGAGGAGAAGGGAAAACAGCACCACTGTCAGACCTGCTGCGGCCCTCGAGGGCCGAGTGGGTACCCGCTCGTCGGAACGGAAGGTGATTCTCGGTTACCACGCGGATGCGTTGTCTCGCAGGAGTCGTTGTTCGAAGTTCTGCGAGTCGAGGAAGCCGACCTTCGAGTCGGTAGATGGTGTGAAGAGCTCAACCCTCGGGGCCCCGGTGCGACTGCACCGGGGCCCCTCGTCTGTGGAGGTGGAATGACCCAAGACCCCAGAACCGCGGCGGACAAGTTCGACGACGAGCACTACCCCGCCTACACGATGGGCCGAGCGGCCGAGATGCTCGGCACGACGGCGGGATTCCTGCGCAGCCTGGACGAGGCGAAGCTGCTCGTCCCGCAGCGCTCGTCCGGGGGCCATCGTCGCTACTCCCGGTACCAGCTGCGGTTGGCCGCTCGGGTCCGGGCACTGGTCGACGAGGGCACGGCGGTGGAGGCGGCGTGCCGCATCGTCGTCCTGGAGGACCAGCTCGAGGACGCCCGGCGCATGAACACGGAGCTGAACCAGCGCGTGCAGGCGGGCGGGCTCATCACGACCACCGACACCGACTCGTCCTGACCGGTCGAGCAGGGAGGCAGGGGGCGACTCCCGCCGCTGCATCCCAGAGGTCGACGCTGACGACGAGAACGCGACCGTACATCCTCCAGGACCCGATCGCGCTGCCCGAGAGCGACCGAACCCGGGCGGCCGCAGATCGCCGGGAAGGGTCCGTCAGTCCCCTGCGGCAGGTGGAGAGGCGTGCGGCGCAGCGCCGACGCCGGCGTAGCGGTTGCGGAAGGGCGCGCCGGCCGCGGGACCGGCGGCGAAGACGAACCCCTCGCCGTCGACCCGGCGTCCGGTGGGGTCACCGGGGGCACGAAGGGCACCGGCGCCGCCGTCGCGCAGCGGCTGCGCGCGGCCGGCGCGGACGTGACGGTGACGGCGAGGTCCCTGCCGGCCGGCGGCACCGATCCGTCCTCGTTCGTCGCAGCGGACGCGACGACTCCCGAGGGGGTGGGAACCGTCGTCGAGCAGGTCGTGCGGAACGATCCAGCGCACCATGCCCCTGTTCGATGCGACCCTGGGCTACGCGGCCGCCTGGCGCGCCGGCGGCCCGCTCGTCACCCACACGGTCACCGAGGTCGAGCCTTCCGCGAACGCACTGGTCGTGACCTGCACGATCTCCGGTGACTTCCCGGGCAGCCCGTTCGCCGGGCTTCAGTTCCACTTCGAGGAGTTCGACGACGAGCAGGTGAAGGTGTTGCGCATCCGTCCGAAGGCTGACTGCACCTCGCCGCGCGGCCGCCCGGTCCGCTCCGATGCGCTGCCGACGCAGGGTTCCGCGTGGCCCTCCCGCGCGGGATCAGCGGTTCGACTCCCCTCGTCCCGACCAGATCGCCCAAGACCGCAACGCCCCGGCCCACCGCGGGTGCGGCGGACCGGGGCGTCGGCGGACGGGTGCCTGCTTACCGCAGGTCGAACCGGTCCAGGTTCATGACCTTGTCCCACGCCTTGACGAAGTCGCGGACGAACTTCTCCTTGGCGTCGTCGGCGCCGTAGACCTCGACGATGCCGCGCAGGATCGAGTTCGAGCCGAAGACCAGGTCGACCGCGGTGGCGGTGCGGACGACGTTGCCGTCGGCGTCGCGGGCCTCGTAGACGCCCTCCTGGTCCTTCGACGTGCTCCACTCCACGCCGAGGTCGAGCAGGTTGCGGAAGAAGTCCTGCGACAGGACGCCCGGCCGGTCGGTGAAGACGCCGTGCTGCGTGCCGCCGGTGTTCGCCGCCAGCACGCGCAGGCCGCCGACCAGCACGGTCAGGTCCTTCGCCGAGAGCTCGAGGTTGTAGGCCCGGTCGACGAGCAGCGCCTCCGGCTCCAGCTTCACGTTCGGCGAGATCCAGTTGCGGAACCCGTCGGCACGGGGCTCGAGGAAGGCGAACGTCTCGACGTCCGTCTGCTCCTGCGAGGCGTCGGTGCGGCCGGGCGCGAACGGCACGGTGATGGTCACACCCGCGTCGGCGGCGGCCTTCTCGACGGCCGCGGCGCCGCCCAGGACGATCGTGTCGGCGAGCGAGACGGGCTTGCCGAAGGCCTGCCGGACCTCGTCCAGCTTGGCGATGACCTCGGCCGTCCCGGCGTTGACCGCCCAGCTCGCCTGCGGCTCGAGGCGCAGCCGGGCGCCGTTCGCGCCGCCGCGCTTGTCGGTGGTGCGGAACGACGCGGCGGACGACCAGGCCGTGTGCACGAGCTGGGAGACCGACAGGCCCGACGCCAGGATCTGCTTCTTGAGCTCGGCGGCGTCGGCCTCCGACAGCAGCTCGTGGTCGACGGCCGGAACCGGGTCCTGCCAGAGCTGGACCTCCTGCGGCACCCACGGGCCGACGTAGCGCGAGACGGGGCCCATGTCACGGTGCAGGAGCTTGAACCACGCCCGACGGTAGGCCTCGGCGAACTCCTCGGGGTTGTCCCGGAACCGCTCGGAGATCTTGCGGTACTCCGGGTCGGCGAGCAGCGAGAGGTCGCTCGTGGCCATCATCGGCGGGTTCTTCTTGCCCGGGATGTGCGCGTCGGGCACGAGCTCCTGGCCCTCGGCCTCCTTGGGCTTCCACTGCTTGGCGCCCGCGGGGCTCTGGGTGAGCTCCCACTCGAAGCCGAACAGCATGTCCCAGTAGCCGTTGTCCCACTGGGTGGGGTTCGGGGTCCAGGCGCCCTCGAGGCCGCTGGTGATGGTATCGGCGCCCTTGCCGGTGCCGTTCTGGTTCTTCCAGCCCAGGCCGCCGGAGAACACCGGGCAGCCCTCCGGCTCCGGGCCGACGAGGTCGGGGTTCCCGGCACCGTGCGCCTTGCCGAAGGTGTGGCCGCCGGCGATGAGCGCGACGGTCTCCTCGTCGTTCATCGCCATCCGGCCGAAGGTCACCCGGATGTCGTGGGCCGTGGCGAGCGGGTCCCCCTCGCCCTTCGCGCCCTCCGGGTTGACGTAGATGAGGCCCATGGTGACGGCACCGAGGGCGCCCTCGAGCTCGAGCGGGGCGTCGCCGCTGTAGCGCTCGTCGCCGAGCCAGGTGTCCTCCGGACCCCAGAAGACCTCGTCCGGCTGCCACACGTCCGGGCGGCCGAAGGCGAAGCCGAAGGTCTCGAAGCCCATGTCCTCGTGGGCCACGTTGCCGGCGAGCACCAGCAGGTCCGCCCAGGAGAGGCTCCGGCCGTACTTCTGCTTGACCGGCAGCAGCAGGCGGCGGGCCTTGTCGAGGTTGCCGTTGTCCGGCCAGCTGTTGAGCGGGGCGAAGCGCTGGGCGCCCTCGCCGGCGCCACCGCGGCCGTCGTGCTGACGGTAGGTGCCGGCGGCGTGCCAGGACATGCGGATGAACAGCGGGCCGTAGTGACCCCAGTCCGCCGGCCACCAGTCCTGCGAGGTGTGCATGACCTCGATGATGTCGGCCTTGACGGCCTCGAAGTCGAGCTGGGAGACGGCCTTCTTGTAGTCGAAGTCGTCGTCGCCGAGCGGGTCCGACTCACGCGAGGTCCGGGTGAGGACGGACAGGTCGACCTGGTTCGGCCACCAGTCGCGGTTGGTCCGGGGCCGGTGCTCGGCGTGGGGGGTGGGCCCGGCGAGGGCCGGGTTCTCGCTCTCGCTCCGGCTCGCGGTGGTGTCGGTGCCCTGCGGGCTCGCGGAGGTGTCGCGGGGCTTCGGGTCGGTCACGTCAGGTCCTTCCTCACGGGGACGCCGGTCCTGGAGGGCCGGCCGGTGGTGGGTGCGGTCTGGTCGGTGGAGGCCGCGCTCAGCGGCCCACGGGCGGGGTTCGGCAGGCGGGGCAGAGGCCCCAGTAGACGACCTCGGCCTCGTGGATCTCGAAGCCGGCGTCGTCGGACGCGGTCAGACAGGGCGTCTGGCCGACGGCGCAGTCGACGTCGCTCACCGTGCCGCAGGAGCGGCACACGAGGTGGTGGTGGTTGTCGCCCACCCGCGCCTCGTAGCGCGCGACCGACCCCGCCGGTTGGAAGCGGCGGACCAGCCCCGCGTCGGTGAGGACGCGCAGGACGTCGTACACGGCCTGGTGCGACACCGACCCGAGCCGCTCCCGGGTCGCCGCGATCAAGGTCTCGGTGTCGGCGTGCGGGTGCTCGTGCACCGCCGACAGCACGGCCTTGCGCGGCGCGGTGACACGCAGCTCAGCACCACGAAGGGAACGTTCGATCTCCTCGCGGCTCTGCACGACGCCGATCCCACCACGAAGAGCTGACTGGATCAAGTCCAGAAAGAGTGGACATGCGGAGACGAATCCGTGAGGGGTGACCGAACCGACGGATGCGGGAGGCGGCCGGCGAGGATGCGGCGTGCCGCCGCCTACGAGGAGCTCACCGCGTGGGCGCGGGGGAGGCAGGCTGCGGGGGCAGCGAGAAGACCTGGCCGACCACCGTGTTGAGCAGGGCGTTCGCCGTCTGCCCGCCGTCCAGGCCGATGGTGAGGTTGCTCCGGACCACGACGGTGACGCCGTTGCCCGGCCGCGGCGCCGCCGCAGCCAGCGTCCGGACGAGCCACGATGGGTGCGTCCCCGCCGACAGCGGGTGGTGGATCGGCGGGTGGGCGGGATGATGGACCACGGGAGAGGGGGGAGCGTGACGGAGGAGGAGCTGGTCGTCGAGTTCGCGCTCACCCGGCTGGACAACCCCGGCGTCGACCTGGAGGAGGTCGCGGCGCTGGTGGTGCGCCGGGTCGGGCCCGAGCGCATGCTCCAGTTCGCCTCGCAGAACCTCGCGACCCGCGGCGAGCTGCGCGGGGCGCTGTTCGAGTCGGCCGTGGAGCACGTGCTCCGCGTGGTCCTGACCCTGCGCGACGGCGCCGGCGACTGAGCGGCCCAGGTCTCCTAGGCGTCGGTCAGGTCGTGCTCGGGGAGCCGGCCCAGGGACTCGAAGGCCGCGCGGAAGGGGCCGACGTCGCCCCGCTCGGTCCAGCGCGCGAGCTGCGCGGCCGAGCGGCGGGTCATCAGCAGGCGGGCGAGGTCGAAGTCCGAGGCGCGGACCAGCACCGGGGCCTCGTCGACGGTGCCGGTGGGCGTCCACCGCCACGTGTCGCCGACGAGGGCGACCGACGGCCCGTCGGGCAGCCGCCCGGCCAGCCGATCGGCGAAGCGGTCCCGGATCGCCCACAGGCCGGGGGTGTCGCGAGCGCCCGGCGCGTGCAGGGCGCCGCGCAGGTCCTGCTCGTGGATGATCACGTCACCGAGCGGGCGGGCGCCGTGCGCGTGCATCCACCCCCGCAGCGGCTCGGCGATCTCCTGCCACTCGGCCACCAGCTCGGCCACGGAGCGCCAGCGCCGCTTCGCGACCTGGGCGGCGGTCCAGGTCTCGTTGTGGTCGTCGGGCTCGTCGCCCGCGACGACGTCCGCCCCGAGGCCGACCATGTGCGAGAACAGGTCACGCACCGTCCAGTCCGGGCACGCCGGCACCCGCACCTCCGGATCGGGCGCGTTCGCCACCAGCGCCACGACCCGCTGCTGCGCCCGGGTCCACTCCTCGATCGGGTCCACGTCGGGGAGCCAACCACCCGGCGGAGGTGCGTGCGAGACGGGATGTCGAGAACGGCGGGCCGGCTCCGACCACCCTCCCGACGGACCCACCACACGGAGGTACCGATGGACTTCGACCGGCATTGCACCGAGATCGTCACCCAGACCGACCTGCTCGTCCGCGACGCCGGCGACGCCGACCTGCGCGTGCCGGTGCCCTCCTGCCCGGGCTGGACCCTCGGCGCACTCGCCCGGCACGTCGACGGCGGCCACCGCTGGGCCGAGGAGATCGTGCGGACCCGGGCCACGGACTTCCTCGACGACACCATCGTCCGCGACGTCCTCGGCGACGACGGCGGGGCGCTGCCCGCGGACCGGCTGCGCGAGGGGTCCGACGGGCTGGCCGCGACCCTGCGGGCCGCCGGTCCGAGCGCGGAGGTCTGGGCGCCCTTCGACTTCCGCAGCACCGGTTTCTGGGCCCGGCGGTTCGCGCACGAGACGCTGATGCACCGGGCGGATGCCGCGCTCGCCGCCGGCACCCCGTTCGTCGTGGAGCCGGAGGTGGCGCTCGACGCCGTGGACGAGTGGATGGAGCTCGACGTCCTGCCGCAGCACTTCGACCTCCGCCCGGAGAAGCGGGAGCTCCTCGCCCCCGGCCGCACGCTCGCGCTGGAGGCCACCGATGCGGACGCGGCGTGGTTCCTCGACCTCACCGGCCCGGTCATCACCTGGCGGCGCGGGACCGGCGAGGCGGCCGTGACCGTCCGGGCGCCGCTCACCGAGCTCCTCCTGCTCGTCTACCGGCGGCGCGGCGACGCGGGCCTGGAGGTCTCCGGGGACGCCGGACTGCTCGCCTTCTGGCTGCACCACGTGGCATTCGGGTGAACACCCGCCGTTCGGCGCCTGCCGGTGACCGGCCACGGCGCGGCCGTTTCCCGTGTGGGTGGGCGCGCGTTGGAGGGGATGCCCGGTCCCCGGCGGAGATCTACGTACCGTGACCGAGCAACCCCGGAGGGTGTGTGGGCGTCTTCCTCTCGGAAGCCACCACACCGACACGAGGAGCGGCAGGGCTTGGGTACGCGGCGCTACGCATCAGCCACACGCACCGGCAGACGCAGGGCGGTGCTCGCCACCGTCGTCGCCGCCATCGGGCTCGGCGGGGCCCTCGTCGCCGGTCCCGCCTTCGCCGAGTCGCCCGCCGCGCAGCGGGCGCACGCGGAACCGCTCGTGGAGGGCACACCCTGTTCGGTCTCGGCCAAGGCCTGCGTGGACCTCGAGTCCCAGCAGGCCTGGCTGATCCAGGACGGGAAGGTCACCCGCGGGCCGGTCCGCATCTCGTCGGGCGGCAACGGCCAGGAGACCCCGGTCGGCCACTCCCTGCGCGTGTACCGCAAGGAGAAGGACCACCTGAGCCAGGAGTCGCGGCTGCCCAACGGTGACCCGGCGCCCATGCCGTGGTCGGTGTTCTTCAACGACGGCGGCATCGCCTTCCACTCCGGCAGCCCCGACCGGTCGTCGGCCGGGTGCATCCACCTGGAGCCCGCCGACGCCGAGGCCTGGTTCAACTACCTGCAGATCGGCGACATGGTGCAGGTGGTCAAGGCGTCGGAGGAGATGGCGGCGCGCAACCCGCAGCCCGCCCAGAAGTAGCCCCGGAACCACCGCCGCGCGACGACGGCCCGGCCGTATCGGCCGGGCCGCGCGCACCCGTGCGTCAGCCGGCCGACCCGGCGACCGCTCGGGTGCGCTCGCGGCGCCGCCGCTCCCGCAGCGGGTGCGCGGCCACGAGGGGTCCCACCTCGGCGAGGACCTCGGCGTCGCGGCCGGTCGGCCGCCCGCAGCGTCGCGCGTTCCTCGATCACGGTCAGCCGCAGCTCCTGCTCGGGGGCGGCCCACGCGTCGTCGGCGAAACTCGGCGAGCGGTCGCCGTGCCACAGCGCGAGCGCGGTGGGGTGCAGCTCCTCAGCGCGGGGCGGTCGGCACGGCCGTGCCGGTCTGCAGCGCCAGCAACGCCAACAGGGCCCCAGCAACGCCAACAGGGCCGGCTCGCTGCTCCGGCCGACCTCGCGGACATCCCCGTCGACCGCGACGGGGCCGAGGAGGGGTACCTCGATCACCCGGTCCGCCACCTCCGGCGCGGGTCCGTCGGCTCGGAGCGCACGGCGGCGACCCACCAACGCGGCGACCTTCCGGGGCGAGCCTGGTGGGCAGCACCACCGCTTGACACGGATACTCCTGCTCTCCATTATTGGACAGCGACGCTATCTGCTATCTGAGGAGGCCGGGATGGTGCGGACGGACGGCGGGCGGATGACCCACGACCACGAAGGCGAGCTGGTGGTCTTCCTCATCGGCATGACGATCAACCGCTGGTGGCGGGTCGACCAGTGGCTGCCCACGCTGCTGGCGATGGGGCCGATGCTGCGGGAGCTGGCGACGGACCCGGACTCGGGTCTGCTCGGCTTCCGTGGACTGCTCGGCGCCGGGGGACCGACCGTGGTGCAGTACTGGAGCTCGGTCGACAAGCTGTACGCCTACGCGAGCGACCGCACCGCCACGCACCGGCCGGCCTGGGCCGCGTTCAACCGGCGCGCGCGGAAGGCACCAGGGGTCGTCGGGGTGTGGCACGAGACCTACCGGGTGGCGCAGGCCGAGAGCGTCTACGTCGGCACGCCGGAGATGGGCCTGGCGAGGGCGACCGGCCGCGTTCCTGTGACGGGCCGCACCGACGCCGCGCGGCAGCGGCTCGAGGCCGGCCGCAGGTCGGCCTGACCGGTCCGACCGCCGGGCGCGCCGGAAGGCCCCGAACGTGCGCTCCGGCCGAGGTCAGGCGCGGCTAACATCGTCACGTGGGGACCATGACACCCGCCGTCGAGGACTACCTCAAGACGATCTTCCTGCTGGCCACGCGCGGGGAGGCCGTCACCACCGGCGCGCTCGCGAAGGAGCTGCAGGTGTCCTCGCCGTCGGTGTCGGCCATGGTCAAGCGGCTGGCCGACGGCGAGCTGGTCCGCCGGGGCCGCACCCTCACCCTCACCGCGGCCGGCGAGCGCGAGGCGCTGCGGGTCGTCCGGCGGCACCGGCTGCTGGAGACGTTCCTGGTCCGGGCGCTGGAGATGCCCTGGGACGAGGTGCACGAGGAGGCCGAGCAGCTCGAGCACGCACTGAGCGACCGGCTGGAGGCCCGGATCGACGCGGCACTGGGCCATCCCACGCACGACCCGCACGGCGATCCCATCCCGGGCGCGGCGGGCCGGCACGACGAGAGCTGGGGCCAGCCGCTCGCCGTCGCCCCGGAGGGTTGCCGCTTCGCGATCGAGCGGGTGTCGGACCGGCGCAGCGACGCCCTGCGCTACCTCGGCGAGCGCGGGCTGCGGCCGGGCGTGGTCGTCGAGGTCGAGGAGCAGGACCCGTACGGCGGGCCCCGATGGGTGCGGGTGTCCGGGGAGCGGGTCGCGCTGGCGCCGCTGCTCACCGGGCTGATCCACGGGCGCGTCGTCGTCCGCTAGCCAGGGACCGCGGAAAGGCCGACGCGCCGGCGGCCCCGGGGGAGGGCCGGCCGGCGCGTCGGAATGGGTGCGCCCGGTTCGGGGTTCCGGGCACCTGGGGAGCGGACGCTCAGCCCGCGAGGGCGGCGATCTGCTGGGCGATGTCGCCCGCGGAGGGAGCCGCCAGGTCACTGCTGGGAAGCGCGGCGTCCTGGGTGTCGAGGTCCTGGTCCGCGGTCGAGGGCAGAGCCGGCAGCTCCGGCGCGGCCGGCAGCTGCGGTGCGGTCGGCAGCTGCGGTGCGGTCGGCAGCTCGGGGCCGGCCAGCGGCAGCGTGGCCTGCGGGGTGGCGAGCTCGCCACCCGTGTTCGGCAGGTGGCCCTGCAGGGCCCCCGGGAGCTCCGGCAGCGCCGGCGCGTCGTGGGCCGCCTCGTGCGAGGCAGCCGGGAGCTCACCCGCGGTGGAGCTGTTGCCGCTGCTGTCGAAGGACACGTTCGGGGTCTCGAGGTTCGCGACACCCGGCACCGAGAAGGAGCTGAAGTCCGTCGGCAGCTGCGGGGCGGAGTCGAGCGACGGGGCCTCCAGCGCCGGGGCCTCGGGCAGGGCGGTGGCCTCCGTCGGCAGCTCGGGCGTCGCGGGCAGCGACGGCAGGTCGGCGGCGAACGCCTGGCCCGCGAAGGCGGCACCGAGTGCGGCGACACCGGCGACGGTGGCCGTCGTGGCAAGCGTGCGCCTGGCGAGACTGCTCATGACTGGGGGTCCTTCCGATCGGGGGAAACCGGATGTCGGGCATCGGTAACTCGCGTGTGGATCTGCGGGGCCAACGAAGCCGTCGTTACCGGGTTGTGCCCCGACGCCGTGCTTCACCCGATGCGGTGGGAGCAAAGACGCAGGTCACACGCGTTTCACCACGTCGGGGGAGCGGCGGTGCTTGACGGCGCGAACATCTCGGTCCCGTCACGCCGTCGGGCGCCTCGACGCGGCCCCGGTCCACTCGGGAAGATCGGTCGCGTGGGTGTTCGGGGACTGCTCGCGGCCGGCGTCGGCGCGGGGCTGGGACTGGTGGGTGCGGGCGCGGTCGGCGTCGGCCGGCACTACGCCGCCGTGCTGCTCGACCCCGTGCGGGTCGTCGCCTATCCCGAGCGGGTGCTGCGGGCCGACGCCGAGGCCGTGACCCTGGCCGGCAGCCGGCTCGTCCGCCAGCCCGGGGTGTGGGGCCTGCGCTGGGAGGAGGGGCTCGCGGTGCTCGGCCGCGTGCTCGCCGACGACCGGCACGGGGTCCGCCGGGCCCTGCTGTCCGGGCCCGTCCCGCCGGAGGGGCCCGCCGTCGTCGACGCCGGACCGTTCGACCCGGACCCGGGGGCGCGCGGTCTGCCGGTCCCCGTGGCCCGGGCCGCGACCCCGCTCGGCCCGGCGCCGGCGTGGGAGGTCCCGGGTCCGCGCGACGTCTGGGCGGTCGCCGTGCACGGGCGGGGCGGGCGCCGGCGCGAGGCGCTGCGGATCCTCCCCGCGCTGCACCGGCTCGGCCTGCCGAGCCTGGTGATCAGCTACCGCAACGACGACGACGCCCCGCCCAGCCCCGACGGCCGCTTCCACCTCGGCGACACCGAGTGGGAGGACCTCGAGGCCGCGGTCCGGTACGCGCAGGAGCGCGGAGCCCGGCGGATCGTGCTCGTCGGCTGGTCGATGGGCGCGGCGATCGGCGGCGCCTTCCTCGACCGCTCGCCCGCCGCCGAGCTCGTCGACGCCGTGGTGTGGGACGCGCCGCTCGTCGACTGGCGGGCGACGCTGCGCCGGCAGGCCCGGAACCGGCTGCTGCCACCGCAGCTGATCCCGATCGCGACCGCGGTCACCCGCCGCCGGATCGGCATCGACTTCGACGACTTCGACCTGCTCCGGCACCCGCCGGCCCGGCGCCCGCCCACCCTCCTCGTGCACAGCACGCCGGACACCGCGGTGCCGGTCGGGCCCAGTCGCGCGCTCGCCGCGGCCGGCCGCGAGCTCGGCTGGCCCATCCGGTACGTCGAGGTCGGCGGGGTGGAGCACACCGCCGCCTGGAACGCCGACCCCGAGCGCTACGAGCGCGCGGTCGCGGCCTTCCTCACGGAGGTCCTCGGTCAGGAATGACCGTTGCGGGCCGCCGCCGGTGACCCGGCCGTGTCCTCGACGTCGACGTCGACGGTCGCGGGCGGGTTCGTCGCCGGCGGCTCGGCGGCCTGCTCGACGGGCTGCGGGCGCCGGGACAGCACGAACCACCCGACGATCGACAGGGCCGTGACGAGCAGGCCCGCGCCGATCCACCACCAGCGGCGCCGGGCCGGGGTGCCCGGGTCGATCCGGGCGGCCAGCTCGCGGCGGGCGGTGAGCACGCCCTCGTCGAGCCGTTCGAGGGCCGTCGCGGCGGCCGCGCCGGCGACGGCCTCGGCCTGGCCGGCGAGCCGTCCCGCGCGCTCGGCCAGCACCGGGAGGTTCTCCTCCACCTTGCCGGCGACCTCGTGGGCGAGTTCCTCGACCGTCCCGCCCAACGCGGCCAGAGCGGCCTCCGCCTGGTCGCGGGCGCGGCCGAGCGCCTCGCGCGTGCCGGTGGGGATGCTGGGGGCGTTCATGGGGCCTCCGCTCGTGGTGTGCCGGGGTGGCGTGCCCCACCGACCCTGGCACGATGGACGACGTGACTGCACCAGGCAACTCGAAGCAGACCGCGACGCTGCGGACGTCCGAGGGCGACATCCGGATCCTCCTCTTCCCGGACCACGCGCCCAAGACGGTGGAGAACTTCGTCGGTCTCGCGACCGGCAAGAAGGAGTACTCGCAGCCGAACGCCGCCGGCGGCGACAGCGGGCCGTTCTACGACGGCTCGGTCTTCCACCGCGTGATCAGCGGCTTCATGATCCAGGGCGGCGACCCGACCGGCACCGGCCGGGGCGGCCCGGGCTACCAGTTCGGGGACGAGTTCCACCCCGAGCTCAAGTTCGACCGTCCCTACCTGCTGGCGATGGCGAACGCGGGGCCCGGCACCAACGGCTCGCAGTTCTTCATCACCGTGGGCCCGACGCCGCACCTCAACCGTCGCCACACCATCTTCGGCGAGGTGGCCGACGCCGAGTCCCGCGCCGTCGTCGACACCATCGCGAGCACCGCGACCGACCGCGCCGACCGGCCGCTCACGGACGTCGTGATCCAGCACATCGACGTCGAGTAGGACCCGGGTGACGTACCCCGCCGGACCGCCCGAACCCACGGCGGCGCTGCCCGCCTGCGCCCGGCACCCGGACCGGCCGACCGGGCTGCGCTGCACACGGTGCGGCCGGCCAGCGTGCCCGGAGTGCCTGTGCGACGCCGCGGTCGGCCAGCAGTGCGTCGACTGCGTGTACCAGGGCGGCCGGGGCGTCCGGCGGGGAAGGACGGTGGCGGGCGCCGCGCCCGGCGGCCGTCCGCTCGTGGTGCCCGTGCTCGTGGCGCTCAACGTGGCGCTGTACGTGTTCACCGCCGCCCAGGCGCGCAGCATCGGGTCCAACGAGGCCGCGCCGCTCTTCCGCGAGTGGGTGCTGGTCCCGGGGCTGGTGGCCACCGGCGACTGGTGGCGGCCACTCACGGCGGGCTTCCTGCACTACGGGCCGCTGCACCTCGTGTTCAACATGATGGCGCTGTGGATCATCGGGCGGGAGCTCGAGCCCGTGCTGGGGCGGGTCCGCTTCCTCGCGGTCTACCTGGTGGCGCTGCTCGGCGGCGCGGCCGCCGTGATGCTGTTCTCCCCGCCCGCATCGCTCGTCGCCGGCGCCTCGGGCGCCGTGTTCGGGCTGATGGGCGCGCTCTTCGTGGTCGCCCGGCGGCTGCGGGTCCCGACCGGCCAGGTCGTGGGACTCGTCGTGGTGAACCTCGTGCTGAGCGTGGTCGTGCCGGGGATCTCGCTGGTCGGCCATCTCGGCGGGCTGGTGCTCGGCGCCGCCGCCACGGCCGCGCTGGTGCACGTGCCGAACGTGCGCAACCGCACGGTCCTGCAGGCCGGGGCGCTGGTCGTGCTCACGGTCGCGGTGCTCACGGTCATCGCCGGGCGGGCCGTCGCGGTCGCCTTCGTCTGAGCCGGTCCGTGCCCCGGGTGGGCCGGGGAGCATCGTCGGTCCCCGGCCACCGGCTCACTCCGGCTTGCTGCACCCGCAGCCGGTGGAGCAGCCGTCGGTCCCACGCATCGGCGTCCTGGCGATCATGGTGATCTCCCTTTCCTCGTCGGCAGATCGAGCCTAGGAAGCCCGTGGCCGCCGGGGCGAGCCTCCGGAGGTGGCACGCGTGCCCGCCGACGCTCGGCGGAGGGTGAGGATCACTGGGCCGTCAGGGTGATCAGCAGGGATCCACCAGGTGCACCCCGGGAGGGGCCCGTCAGCCGTGATCATTCGTCATGGACGCAGAGCGTTTCGACCGTCCCCGTCCACAGCTGGTGATCACGACCGGGGCGCGGTGGCTTCGACCGTCCCCGTCCGTCGACGATGATCACTACCTGGGCCCGGGCCGGCGCTGATCTTCCACAGGAAGCGCCGTCCACGACAGGGAATCCCGAGCCCCGAGACCAGCACCACCGCCGGGGCGAAGCAGTGCGTCATCCGTGACTGCGGCTCATGAGGACAGGCCGACCGCTGGGAGGCTCGGCGCCGTCATGATCACTTGTTCGGGACCCAGCCGGTCGGCTTTCGTCCCTCCTGGTCCATGCAGGGTGATCCCACCCTGGGGGCACGCGAAGCCCTAACCATGATCACCTGTCAGGGAAGCAGAGCGTCGAGTTTCGACCACTCTCGTCCATAGGCGGTGATCAAGACCTGGGACACGCACCCCGGGCCGTGATCATCAGCCTGGGATGGAGAGGGTCGAGATCCGACCCTTCTCGTCCAGGAACGGTGATCACGGCCCGGGGTGGTGCGTGCCGCAGGCCGTGATCATGGGTTGCGGGTGGGGAGGGTCGAGGTCCGCACCTTCTTGTCCCGGAACAGTGATCACAGGCGGGGGTGATGCTTGCCCCAGGCCGTGATCATCGGTCGCGGGCAGAGCGGGTCGAAATCCGGCCCTTCTCGTCCCGGAACGGCGATCACAGCCCGGGGAGATGCGTGCCGCGGGTCGTGATCATCAGCCCGGGTCGGGGAGGATCGAGATCCGACCCTGCTCGTCCAGGAACAGTGATCACAGGCCGGGGTGCGACGCGCCGCAAGTCGTGATCATCAGTCACGGGTGGGGAGGGTCGAGATCCGACCTTTCTTGTCCCGGAACAGTGATCACAGGCGGGGGTGATGCGTGCCGCGGGTCGTGATCATCAGCCCGGGTCGGGGAGGGGCGAGATCCGACCTTTCTTGTCCAGGAACAGTGATCACAGGCCGGGGTGCGACGCGCCGCAAGTCGTGATCATCGGTCGCGGGTGGGGAGGGTCGAGATCCGACCTTTCTCGTCCGGAACGGCGATCGCAGCCCGGGGTGATGCGTGCCGTGGGTGTGATCATCAGCCCGGGGCGGAGAGGGTCGAGATCCGCCCCTTCTCGTCCAGGAACAGTGATCACAGCCCGGGGTGAAGCGCACCCCGGACCCATGATCGTCCGGTCCGCACAGCGAAGACCGACGGGCCGTTCAGGAGCGGCTGGACCGTTCAGGAGCGGTTGGGGAGATACGGCCGGAGGACCTCGGCGACGTCCTCGGGGTCGGCGCCCAGGTCCAACCGGCCCAGCACGACGAGCCGTTCCTCGCCGCCGACCAGCAGGTCCAGCTCGAGGAGGCTGGTCTCGCGGCCGAAGCGCCGCGTCCGCAGCACGCGCACCCGCTGCACCGCGGGCCAGTCGACCGACCGCCTGCGGGTGAGGCTCCGGACCTCGAGTCCGTGGCGGTGCAGGGCCAGCCGGGGCCGGGCGATCGTGCCCACCAGTGCGGCGTACGCGAGCCCGAGTGCGGCGACGCCGGCGATCAGCCGTCCGGCCGGGTCGGCGTCGCCCAGCAGCAGGACGACGAGCCAGCCGACGGCGCCCGCCGCGAGGACCCAGGCCAGCGCGACGAGCCCTGCGGTCGGGGCCCACTGGTGCTCACGCATGGTAGCTGTCAAGGTTATCCACAGGGCTTGTCCACAGTGGGGATGAATAACACACCTGTAGTTTTCGCTGTTCAAAGCCCTGCGGAGGCAGATATGGCCTGGATCACGCTGTGTAACTACTTGATCGACTAGCGCCAGCGCATCGACATGAGCAGCGCGATGACGATCAGCCCGAAGCCCACGAGGAAGTTCGCGCCGCCCAGCGCCTGCATGAAGGGGATCGCGTCGCGGGCCAGGTAGTCGGTGATCAGCCAGGCCAGCCCGAGCAGGCCGACGCCCAGCATGATGACGACGTACGCGGGATGGGTGGGGCCCTTGATCTTCACCGGCTTCCGGTCGGCCGCCGGGGGCGTGTAGGCGACCTTCTTGCGGACCTTGGACTTGGGCATCGGGGACCTCGTGGAGCGATCGGTGCGGTGACACGGGGGTGGTGCGCGCCGGTCGCGCGCACCGCTCGCGACCACCGTAGCCGACGCGCGGGCGGCGCGGGCCCGGTACGAGGCCCGCGATCAGCGCGAACACCGCGGATCGGACACACCGGTACCCGGCGCGGCGCGCCGGGGAAGGGTCAGACCTGGGCGGTCAGGGCCGCGACCTCGTCGCCGAGCCGGCGGACGAGCTCCTCGGGCACCTCGTGCCCGGCGCTCGCGAGCCAGTTGGCCAGCATCCGGTGCCCGCCCTCGGTGAGCACGGACTCGGGGTGGAACTGGACACCCTCGATCGGCAGGTCCTTGTGCCGCACCGCCATGATCAGGCCGGTCTCCGTGCGCCCGGTGACCTCGAGCTCGACCGGCAGCGTGTCCGGCCGGATCGACAGCGAGTGGTATCGGGTGGCCGTGAAGGGCCCGGGCAGGCCGCGCAGCACGCCGACGCCCTCGTGGAACACCAGCGAGGTCTTGCCATGCAACAGCTCCGGGGCCCGCTCCACCACGCCGCCCCACGCCACGCCGATGGCCTGGTGGCCGAGGCAGACCCCCAGCAGCGGCAGGTTGCGGTCCCCGGCGGCCTTGATGACGTCGATGCTGCGGCCGGCCTCCTCGGGGGTGCCGGGGCCGGGGCTGACCAGCACCGCGCCCACCTCACCGAGCTCGTCGAGCCCGGCGGAGAGGGCGTCGTTGCGCACGACGACCGGCTCGACGCCGAGCTGCGCGAGGTACTGGACGAGGTTGTAGACGAAGCTGTCGTAGTTGTCGACGACCAGGACGCGCATCAGTTCCCGCCTCCGAAGAAGCCGCCGCCGCCGTTCCCGGACGACTGACCGACGACCAGTGTGACGGTGTCCTCCGGGTCGACGGACTTCCCGGCCGAGGGGTCGGTCCGGACCACCCGGTTGTTCTGCGAGGAGTCGTTCACCTGCGTGGCCTGCAGCTGGTAGTTCCGGATGCCGGCCGAGCGCAGCTGGTCGACGGCGTCGTTGACCGACTGGCCGACGACGTTGGGCATCTGCACCTGGTTGCCGCGGGAGATCTGCAGCGTGATGGTGGTGCCCGGCGCGACCCGGGTCCCGGCCGCGGGGTTGGTGCCCACGACGGAGCCCTCCTGGCCGCCGCCGTCGACGTTCTGCGTCTGCACGGAGGTGAACCCGGAGTTGGCCAGCGTCTGCTTGGCCTGGTCCTCGCTCTGCCCGCTGACGTCCGGCACCGAGACGGTGGTCTGCTTCGTGCCGACGACGACCGAGACGGCGCTGCCGCCCGGCGCGTCGACGCCGGCCGCGGGCGACGAGGAGATGATCTTGCCGACGAGACTCGAGTCCGAGGTCTCCTGCGTGTTCTGCTCGCCGAGCTTGAGGCCCCGCTGCTGCAGCAGCGCCGCGGCCTCGTCCGTGGTCTTGCCGGACAGCGCCGGCACGGTGGCCGACGCGGGGCCGGTGCCCACGTAGATGGTGACGCGGCTGCGCTCGGCGACCTGCACGTTGGACCCGGGATCGGTGCGCGTGACCTTGTTGGTCAGCGCCACGTCGGACGCCTCCTGCTTGAGGTCCACGAGCAGCCCGGCGTTGACGACGGCGGTGCGCGCGGCGTCGGGA
The DNA here is from genome assembly GCF_021283305.1 of Pseudonocardia kujensis. Classification (GTDB taxonomy): domain Bacteria; phylum Actinomycetota; class Actinomycetes; order Mycobacteriales; family Pseudonocardiaceae; genus Pseudonocardia; species Pseudonocardia kujensis. Next base: position 258,663 of record NZ_JAJSOK010000002.1, on the reverse strand, counting down.
TCCTGCCCGACGACGTTGGGCACGGCGACCTGGTCGGGCTGCGCCGGCCCGCCGAACACCTGGTAGGCGAAGAAGCCGATCAGACCGAGCGCGGCGAGCACCGCGACGACGATCCCGACCGTGCGCCCGGTGCGCCGGCGCGGCTCCTCGTCCTCCCAGGTCTGTGCGGGCGGCGGCGGGGCGTGCCGGCCGCCGCCGGAGATCCGCCGGGTGGCGGCGGTCTGCTCGGCGAGCAGCGCGGTGCGCTCGTCCTCGCTCATCACCATCGGCGCGAGCGGCTGCTGGCCGTTGCGCACGCGGATGAGATCGGCGCGCATCTCGGCGGCCGACTGGTACCGGTTGGCCGGGTTCTTCGACAGCGCCTTGAGCACGACGGCGTCGAGCGCGGGCGGGATCTGCGGGTTGACGTCCGACGGGCGCCGCGGGTCCTCCCGCACGTGCTGGTAGGCGACCGCGACCGGGGTGTCGCCGGTGAACGGCGGCTCGCCGGTGAGCAGCTCGAAGAGCACACAGCCCGCGGCGTAGACGTCCGACCGCGCGTCGACCTGCTCGCCGCGCGCCTGCTCCGGGGAGAGGTACTGCGCGGTGCCGATGACGGCCGCCGTCTGCGTGACGTTCTGCCCCTCGCCCAGCGCGCGGGCGATGCCGAAGTCCATCACCTTCACCGCGCCGTTGCGGGTGATCATGATGTTCGCGGGCTTGACGTCCCGGTGGATGATGTTGTGCCGGTGGCTGAAGTCGAGGGCGGCGCAGACGTCGGCCATGACCTCGATGACCCGCTGCTGGGACAGCGGGCCGGTGGTCTTGACGATCTCGCGGAGCGTCTGGCCGTCGACGTACTCCATGACGATGTACGGCAGCGGGCCGAACTCGGTCTGGGTCTCGCCGGTGTCGTACACGGCGACGATCGCGGGATGGTTGAGGGCCGCGGCGTTCTGGGCCTCCCGGCGGAACCGCAGCTGGAACTGCGGGTCGCGCGCGAGGTCGGCGCGCAGCACCTTGATCGCGACGTCCCGGCCCAGCCGCGTGTCCATCCCGCGATGGACCTCGGACATGCCGCCGTAGCCGAGCGTGTCGCCCAGCTGGTAGCGCTCGGAGAGCAGCTTGGGGGTCGTCATCGGGTCCGGTTCCTGAGGGGGTGGGGGGCGGGTCTCATCATGCCCGGGCCGTGCGACGCCGCGGTCCCCGGCCACCCCGAACGTGCGCCGACCCGGCGACTGCGAGGGCTCACCGGGCCTCCTCCGTGCGGGTCGGGACGGCCGTGGGTCCGGCCGGTGCCGCCGGACGGGCGAGGACGGCCACCTGGCCGGACACGCTACCCGGCGGGGTGCTCGTGTGCGTTCCGTCCGGTACGGGCCCGGTGGACGGTGCGGGGGCGTCGGCGAACAGCTTGGGGACCGTGAGCGCCGCCACGACGACGGCCGCCACGATCAGCAGCACGAAGGCCACGAGCAGCACCTGGCCCGAGCGCTGCGACTGCTGCCGGGCGACGAGCTTGAGCGGCTCGGTCGGCGGCGCGGGCGCGACCGGCGGCCGGGGCGGGGGCGTGCGTGACGCGGCCCCGGGGGTCGGCGGCCCGGAGGCCGTGCGGGTCGCGCTCCCGGGCGCCGGGGTCGCGGTGCGCGCGGAGCCGCCGGGACCGGTGGGGTTCGGCGAGGGCCGGGGGGCCTCGCCGCCCGGGGTCGGCGAGCGGAGCGCCTGCGGGCCGGAGGCGGTGCCGCCGGGTGACGGGCGCCCGCCCGGGTCCGGCTCGGCGGTCCGACGCCCCGACCCGGACCGGTTCGGGGCCGGCGTGGCCGGCCCGCCGCGCGCCGGGGACTCGGGCCGCGCCTCCGGCCGGGTCCCGGGCGCGGGCGACGCGGTGGCGGGCGAGGGGGTGGAGGACGCGGCAGGGGAGGACGAGGCGGTGGCAGGCGAGGCGGGCGAGTGCGACCCGGGGGGAGACACCGTGGGAGACGCCGTGGGAGACACCGGCGGCAGGGACGGGATGGAGGAGACCTCGGCCGACCCCACCGCACGGGAGCCGCCCGACGACGTCGCCGACGGCGAGGACGCGCCCCGGCTCCGGTCCCGCCCCCGGGTGGCCCGCCGCTCCCGCTTGCTGCGGCGGCGGTGCGTGGTGGGGCTCTCGGCGGCGCCGGCGGGCTCGCCGGCGGCAGCCCCGACCGGTCCGGCGGACGGCAGCCGCAGCCCCTGGGCGGTCATCCGGTTCGGGGTGGGCAGCGCCTCCTCGCGGCGCACCGCGGCGACGGCGGCGGCGAGCTCGGCCCCGTCGGCGTACCGCCGGTCCGGGTCCTTGACCAGGATCGTCTCGATCAGCTGCCGGACCCGCCACGGCACGGACTCCGGCAGCGGCGGCGGCTCGTCCCGGACCTGCATCATCGCGACGGCCACGGCGTTGTCGGCGCGGAACGGGCGGTGGCCCGCCAGGCACTCGTAGCCGACGATGCCGAGCGAGTAGACGTCGCCCTCCGGCCCGGCCTCGCCGCCGCTGGCCTGCTCCGGCGCGATGTAGTGGGCCGTGCCCATCACCATGCCGGTGCGCGTGACCGGGACGGCGTTGGCGGCCTTGGCGATGCCGAAGTCCGTGAGCTTCACGGTGCCGTCGACGCGGATGAGGATGTTTCCCGGCTTCACGTCCCGGTGCACGAACCCGCGCTCGTGGGCCGCGTAGAGCGAGTGGGCGGCCTGCTCCATGATCCGCATCGTCTCGCCGGGGTCCATCGGGCCGCGCGCGATCACCGCGGACAACGGCTCGCCCCGCACCAGCTCCATCACCAGGTACGCCGTGCGCCGGCCGTCCTGGGTGACCTCGTCCTCGCCGTAGTCGTGGATGGCCGCGACGCCGGAGTGGTTGAGCGAGGCCACCGTGCGGGCCTCGATGCGGAAGCGGTGGAGGAACTCGTCGTCGTCGGAGAGCTCGCCGCGCAGCACCTTGACGGCCACGTGGCGGCCGAGCCGCTCGTCGAGCGCCTCCCAGACCTCGCCCATCCCGCCGACGGCGATCCGCCGTTCCAGCTTGTAGCGGTCGGCGATGAGCCGGCCCGCGGCGAGGCTGCCGGGGACGGGGAGCGGGCCGCCCGCGGCCGTCACTGGCCGCCCCGCAACGCCTCCGCGATCACGGCCCGCCCGATCGGGGCGGCGACGGACCCGCCGGTCGCCTCGAGGGCCCGGTCGCCGCCGTTCTCCACGAGGACGGCCACCGCGACCTGCGGGTCGTTCGCCGGGGCGAAGGCGACGTACCAGGCGTGCGGCGGGGTGTTCTTGGGGTCGGTGCCGTGCTCCGCGGTGCCCGTCTTCGACGCGATCTGGACGCCGGTGATCTTGCCGCCGCCCGAGGTGCGCGCCTCGGAGCCGAGCATCAGGTCCGTGAGCGTGGAGGCGACGCCGGCCGGCATCGAGCGGCCGAGCCGGTCCGGCTCCGTGGTGTCGATGACGTCGAGGTTGGGGCCCTGCACCTCCTTGATGAGGTGCGGCGCCATGGTCTGCCCGCCGTTGGCGATCGAGGCGACGATCATGGCGTTCTGCAGCGGGGTCAGCCGCACGTCCCGCTGGCCGATCGCGGACTGCTGAACGGCCGCGGTGTCCGGCAGGTCGCCGACGCCCGAGGCCGTGACCGGCATCGGGATCGACAGGTCGGAGCGCCCGATGCCGAACGCGTCCGCCTGGGCCCGGATCTTGTCCGCCCCGAGCTCGCCGCCGAGCTGCGCGAACGCCGTGTTGCAGGAGCGCGCCAGCGCCTCGCGCAACGACGCGGTCTGGCCGGTGCCGCACTGGGTGCCGGCGTAGTTCTCCAGCGTGGTGTTCGTGCCGGTCAGCGTGATGTTCGGGGCCGCGGTGAGCTGGCTGTCCGGGGTGTAGCCGTTCTGCAGCGCGGCCGCGGTGTCGACGAGCTTGAACGTCGACCCCGGCGGGAAGGTCTGGTCGATCGCGCGGTTCGGCAGGGTCGCCGGGTCCGCATTGTTGTCGGCCTTCCACGCCTGCTGCTGGGTGCCGGAGCTGTGGCTGGCCAGCGGGTTCGGGTCGAACGACGGCGTGGACACCATCGCCAGGATCTCGCCGGTCTTGGGCTGCAGGGCCACGACCGCGCCCTCGTAGCCCTTCTTCGACATCTCCTCGTACGCCCGCTCCTGCACGGACGGCTTGACCGTGAGCACGACGTTGCCGCCGCTCGGGTCCCGCCCGGTGATCAGGTCCGAGAGCCGGCGGGCGAACAGCCGGTCGTCGCTGCCGTTGAGCACCGGGTCCGCGTACCGCTCGATGCCGCTGGAGCTGTAGATGACCGAGTAGTAGCCGGTCAGCGGCGAGTAGGCCGGCCCGTCCGTGTACTGGCGCTGGTACTTGAGCCGGTCGTCCGTCTCGACGCTCTGCGCGAGCACCTGCCCGTCGGCCGAGATCTGGCCGCGCTTGCGGGCGTACTCGGCGAGCAGGACCCGCTGGTTGCGCGGGTCGTCCCGGTAGTCGCCGGCCTTCACGACCTGCACGTAGGTCAGGTTGCCGAGCAGCAGCAGGATCAGCGCCATCACGGCGATGGCGATCCGGCGGATCGGGGTGTTCACGGGCGGCCCCCCGTCGGGCCGGGGAGGGGTCCGGTCGTCGGGCCGACGGCCGGGCGCTGGACCAGTTCGGTGCCGGCATCGGCGATCGGGACGGCGGGGGCGGCGGGCCGGCGCGTGAGCGGGGCCCGCGCCGCGTTCGAGATCCGCAGGAGCATCGCGACGAGAGCGTAGTTCGCCACGAGCGACGACCCGCCGTAGGACAGGAACGGCAGGGTCAGGCCGGTCAGCGGGATCAGCTTGGTGACGCCGCCGATGACCACGAAGATCTGCAGCGCCACCGCGAACGACAGGCCGGTGGCCAGCAGCTTCCCGAAGCTGTCCCGCACCGCGAGCGCGCTGCGCAGGCCGCGGGTGATCAGCACCAGGTAGACGACCAGGATCGAGGCCAGCCCGATCAGCCCCAGCTCCTCGCCGAGCGAGGACCAGATGAAGTCGCTCTCGGCGAAGGGCACCAGGTCGGGGCGGCCCGCGCCCAGGCCGGTGCCGCCGACGCCGCCGGTGCCGAGCCCGAACAGTGCCTGCGCGATCTGGTAGCCGCGGTTCTCGTAGTCCGAGAAGGGGTCCAGCCACACCTGCACGCGGACCTGCACGTGTCCGAACAGCTGGTAGGCGATCAGCGCGCCGATCACGAAGAACCCGAGGCCGATCAGCATCCAGGACACGCGCTCGGTGGCCGCGTACAGCAGGACCAGCAGGATCCCGAAGAACAGCAGCGAGGAGCCGAGATCGCGCTCGACCACGAGCACGCCGACCGAGAGCCCCCACGCCACCAGCAGCGGCGCGAGGTCGCGGGCGCGCGGCAGCTCCATGCCGAGGAACCGGCGCCCGGCCGTGGAGAACAGGTCCCGCTTCTGCACCAGGAACGCGGCGAAGAAGATGATCAGCAGGATCTTGGCGAACTCGCCGGGCTGGATGCCGGCGCCGCCGACGCGGATCCACAGCTTCGCGCCGTTGACCTCGGAGATCGACGACGGCAGCAGGCCGGGCAGGGCCAGCAGCACCAGGCCGACGAGGCCGCAGGTGAAGCCGTAGCGCGCCAGCGTGCGGTGGTCGGAGACCCGCCACAGCACGGCGATGAACAGGGCCAGCCCGACGGCCGTCCACAGGATCTGCTTGAACACCAGCGAGTCCGGCACGGGCTGGCCGAGCAGTGCCGCGCGGTCCTGGTCGGCCAGGTCGAGCCGGTGGATCATCACCAGGCCCAGGCCGTTGAGCAGGGCGACCGAGGGCAGGATCAGCGGGTCGGCGTAGGGCGCGAACCTCCGCACCGCCAGGTGCGCGAGCGTGAGCACCACCAGGTACGCCAGCCCCACGTAGAGCAGCGTCGGGGTGAGCTCCTGCTCCTGGTTCGCCTCCACCAGCACCAGCGCGCCGGTCACGATGACCGCGGCGAACACCAGCAACAGCAGCTCGATGGTGCGCCCGGTGGGCAGCACGGGGCCGCCCTCCCGGCCGTTCGCCCCGCCCGGCCGGGCCGCCGTCGACTCCGGGGCCGCCATCAGCTCGCCGGCCGGCAGGTCAAGCCCGGCTCGGGGGTGACGGTCGGCAGCGGGGTGGTGTCGGTGGGCGGCGCGTTCGGGTCGGGCTGCGCGGCACCGGCGGGGGCCGGCGGGGCGGCCGGCGTGGGCGTGGCGGGCTGTTCGACGGGGCAGACCGGCAGCATGCGCTGGTGCAGCCGGGCGACGGTGCCGCGCGCGGAGTCGAGGCCGTCCGAGGCGGGGATGCCGGCGGCGACCGTGCTGCGCGCGTCCTCGGGCAGGTCGGACAGGGTGATGTCCGTCCGCTCGGCCACGGTCTGCAACGGCACGCCCAGCACGCTCCCGCGCACCCCCTGGTAGATCACGACCTGTTGGGCCTCGGTCCCGACGTAGTACTGCTGCAGCACCCAGCTGCGCGCCAGCCACCCGCCCACGGCGAGGAGGACGAGCAGACCCGCGACCGCGATCCCGACCCGCACCGCGGTGCGCCGGTGCGGGCGGTCCGGCCGGGGCGCGGTCGCCGGCTCGACGCGGCGGGGCAGGGCGCGGGGGAGGGTGGTCGCCGAGGCCCGCGACGCGGCCGTGTCGGCGCCGGCGATCCCGTCGTCGCTGCCGTCGCCCGCCGCGCCCCCGATGATCGGGGCGTCGTCGCCGTAGTCCACGTCGAGGACGTCGGCGACGATGCAGGTGATGTTGTCCGGGCCGCCGCCGCGCAGGGCCAGCTCGATGAGCCGGTCGGCGCACTGGCGGGGGTCGCGGTACTCGCGCAGGGTCTCGGCCAGCGTCTCGTCGCTCACCGGGCCGGACAGCCCGTCCGAGCAGAGCAGGTAGCGGTCGCCGGCGCGGGCCTCGCGGATGGTCAGCGAGGGCTCGACCTCGGCCCCGGTGATCGCCCGCAGCAGCAGCGAGCGCTGCGGGTGGGTGTGCGCCTCGTCCTCGCTGATCCGGCCCTCGTCGATCAGCGACTGGACGAACGTGTCGTCCTTGGTGATCTGGGTGAAGGCCCCGTCGCGGAGCTGGTAGCACCGCGAGTCGCCGACGTGGACCAGGCCGAGCCGGTTGCCCGCGAACAGGATCGCGGTCAGCGTGGTGCCCATGCCCTCGAGGTCGGGGGACTCGGCGACGTGCCGGGTGATGGCCGCGTTGCCCTCGAAGGTGGCCTCGCGCAGCTCGGCCAGCAGGTCGTCGCCGGGCTGGTCCTCGTCGAGCGGGGCCAGGGCGGAGATGACCAGGGACGACGCCACCTCGCCGGCGGCGTGCCCGCCCATCCCGTCGGCCAGCGCCAGCAGCCGCGGACCGGCGTAGACCGCGTCCTGGTTGTTCTGCCGGACGAGCCCGCGATCGCTGCGGGCGGAGTAGCGCAGGACCAGCGTCATGAGCGCAGCTCGATCACCGTCTTGCCGATACGGACAGGGACCCCCAGGGGCACCCGGGTGGGTCCGGTGACCTTAGCCCGGTCCAGGTAGGTCCCGTTCGTCGACCCGAGGTCCTCGACGTACCACTCCTCGCCCTGCTGGCTGATCCGCGCGTGCCGGGTGGAGGCGTAGTCGTCGTCGAGCTTGAGGGTCGAGTCGTCCGCGCGGCCGACGAGGATCGGCCGCGAGTCCAACGTGATCCGGGTGCCGGCCAGCGGCCCCTGCGTGACCAGCAGCTGCCGGGCGGTCCGGCTGCGTCCCGCGCGGGCCGTGACCCGCCCGCCACCGGGCATGATCGCCCGCAGGCCGGACGCCGCGTAGAGGTCCGACCGGACCACCCGCAGCGCGACCAGCACGAACAGCCAGAGCAGGGCGAGGAAACCCGCTCTGGTCAGCTGCAGCACCAATTCGGGCACTCGCCGGGCACTCCGATCTCGTGAGGTGGGCAGGGGACGAAGCAGGGACGGTGCAGCCTACCGACCCCGCCCGCACGACCTCCCGCCCGGACCGCGGGTCGGCTCAGCCCTGGGTGCGGAAGACCAGGCTGGAGTGCCCGACCCGGATCACGTCGCCGTCCGTGAGCTGCCACTGCTGCACCGGGTTGCCGTTCACGGTGGTGCCGTTCGTGGAGCCGAGGTCCGACAGCGTGGCGGCGTGCCCGTCCCAGCTGATCTCCAGGTGCCGGCGCGAGACGCCGGTGTCCGGGAGCCGGAAGTTGGAGTCCTGCCCGCGCCCGATGACGTGCGTGCCCTCGGTCAGCGGGTAGCTGCGGCCCGAGCCGTCGTCGAGGGTCAGCGTGGCCTGCAGCTGCTGGCCGTAGCCCGGCTGGCCGCCCCAGCCCTGCTGCTGGCCGTAGCCCTGCTGGTCGTAGCCGCCGTCGTAGCCCTGGTCGTACTGCTGGCCGTAGCCGTCGTACCCGGGCTGCGCGTAACCCTGCTGGCCGTACTGGGGCTGGCCGTAGCCGGGCTGGGCGTAGGCCTGCTGGCCGCCGTACTGCTGGCCGCCGTCGTAGCCCTGGTCGTAGCCCTGCTGCGGGTAGCCGCCCTGCTGGCCGTAGCCCGGCTGGCCGCCGTACTGCTGGCCGTAGCCCTGCTGCTGGCCGTAGCCCTGGTCGTAGCCCTGCTGGGGGTAGCCGCCCTGCTGGCCGTAGGCCTGCTGGTCGTACCCGCCCTGCTGGTCGTACCCGCCCTGCTGGCCGTAACCCTGCTGGCCCTGCTGGCCCTGCTGGCCGTAGCCCTGCTGGCCCTGCTGACCGTGCTGGTCCTGCGGCGGCGCGTACGTCTGCTGGCCGTACGGGGCGCCACGGTCGTAGCCGTACTGCCCGTTCTCCTCGGGGTGGCCCGGTTGCTGGCTCATGGGTGCTTCTCCTGCGTTGCGTGCTCGTCCGGAGGATCGACGGGAAGCGTCGGGGTCCACGGCCGAGCGGGTGCGGAACTGTCCCGTGTGCAGCGCCTCGGAGCGCTCCAGGAAGACTACGACCTCGCCGTAGGTGTCCCATCCCTGGTCGGCGAGTTGCGCGGCGACGTGCGCGGAGAGCGAGTCGGTGACTCCCGCGGTGTCGCCCGCCATGCGGTCCAGATCGGCGGGGCTGAGCTGCACGGTGTAGGCGTTGGGTGCGAGCACCCGGCCCCCCGCGAGCTGCCGGAGATGGTCCTCGGCTTCCCTGAGCAGCGCCTGGGCGACCTCCTGGGGAACGACGCTGCCTCCGAAGACCCGCGCGAAGGCGTCGTCCACCATCCCCTGGAGGCGGCGTTCGAAGCGATCGACACGGCCCACTCGATCTTCCTTTCCGTCCGCTCGGCGTGTTACCGGCGTGTCCGATGGTATCCGTGGTAGGCCCACGTCCGGTGACACCCGACCCGGTGGTGCGGTGACCGTCCGCCCGCGCGCGCCAAGTCGACGGGTGACGATCGCGTAGGGGACCCCCCTCGCACGGGGCTCCCCGGTGCCGTGCTAGCTTTTCCCAGTCGCTCGGGCGAGTGGCGGAATGGCAGACGCGCACGGTTCAGGTCCGTGTGTCCGAAAGGACGTGAGGGTTCAACTCCCTCCTCGCCCACCATCACCAGAAGGCCCGCCGGATCCGGCGGGCCTTCGTCCGTTCTCGGGTCGCCGAGCCGTCCGTTCCGTGCGCCGACCGGTCGGCCCAGCCCCGCTGCCCGCTCGCGGCGCTCACTCGCGCATGGCGGGCCGGTCCGGGTGGTCGGCCATCACCAGCACGTCGGCGGCGTCGGACGGGTCGCGCTCGCGCGCGTAGCGCTCGAACACGGGCAGGGTCCAGCGCTCGTCCTCCGGGGTGCGGCGGGCGAGCGCGGCCCGGCCCATGTGCAGGTGCGCCACGAGCTCGAAGGGCAGCCCGCGGCCCAGCAGCAGGGCGCCCGCGACCACCACCACACCGGCCGGACCCAGCTCGCGGTACTCCTCGCGGTAGGCCCGGTCGCGCGCGGCGTCCCAGAGCCGGGGCAGCACCCGCCCCGCGCCGTCCGGGCCGGCGGGGTCGAGGACCTCCCGGCGAAGCGCGCCCTCGTCGAGCCAGCCGTCGAGGTACATGTCCTCGTCGTGGTGGCCGTACTCCAGGCGCAGCGAGGCGGGCCGCAGGAAGTCCCCGGCCCGCACGACCACGGTCTCCCGCCCGCGCAGCCGCAGCCCGTCGGCCACCGCCTCGGCGAGCTCGGCGGTCCCGGTCGGCGGCGGGCCGTCGACCGCGACGCGGACCCGCCCGGGAAGCGCGTCGATCCGTGCGGTCAGGTGCTCCGCGAGCGCCTCCCGGCTCACCGCGCGGATCGAGCGCGTCGGCGTCACTGGCGGTAGTTCTCCACGGTCGAGGCGTCGCGGGTGGTCGCCTCGTCCGGGTCCTGACCGGCGGCCCGGCGCGCGTCGCGCTGGCGCAACAGGTCCCAGCACCGGTCCAGGTCGACCGCGATCCGGTCGAGCCGGGCCTTCTCGTCGTCGCTCAGCGCCTTCCCGATGTGGGAGCGCTCGAGCCGGTGCTCCTCCTCGACGAGCTCGGTGATCCGATGGCGCAGGTCGGCATCGTCCGTCATGGGTGGATCCTCCGCTGTGGTGCTTGCTGCGAGATCGCTGCGGATCCGACACTAGTCGCGTGACCTCGGGACAGGGCGGCTCGCTGGTCCGGGCGCTGCGGGTGCTCGAGGCCGTCTCCGCGCTGGGCGACGGGGTCACGGCCAAGGCCATCGCCCGCCGGCTCGGCTGCCCGTTGCCCACCGTTTACCGCGCACTCGGCACCCTGGTCGAGGAAGGCTACCTGGTGCGGCTCAACGCGGTGCGGGGTTACGGGCTCGGCTACAAGGTCGCCGAGCTGCACCGCGGCCTCACCACGCAGGTCCGGCCGTCGGCGGCGGTGCGCGGGCTGCTCCACGAGGTGCACGACGGGGTGGGCGCCGCCGCGTACCTCGCCGTCCGGCGCGACGTCGACGTCGTGGTCGCCCACGTCGACCGGTGTGCCGAGCACCCCGGGCCGCTGGGCCTGCGCGTCGGCGAGCCCGCCCCCGTGCACGCGACGGCCCTGGGCAAGGTGCTGCTCGCGGGCCTCGCCCCCGCCGAGCTCGGCGAGGTGCTGGAGAGGACGCCGCTCACCGCCTACACCCCACGGACCCTCGCGGACCGCCGCGGCCTGGACCGGGAGCTGCAGCGCATCCGGGCGGCCGGCGCGGCCGTGGAGGTCGAGGAGTTCCACCGCGGGGTCGCCGGCGTGGCCGTGGCGCTGCGGGGCGCGACGGCGGCGGTCGGGGTCGCGGTGAGCCGGGCCGAGTTCTCCGCGCGGCGCTGGGAGCTGGAGCACGCGGTCCGCGAGGCGGCGGACCGCGTGTCCCGCGTTCTCACCGCGTGAGCAGGCCCGCCAGGGTGTCGAGCTCGGCCAGGGTGTTCGCCTCGGCGTCCGGCCCGTCCTGGTCGGTGAGGGTGAACAGCACCCGGTCGACGCCCGCCTTCGCGTAGGAGTCCACGGCGTCGGGCTCGGGCACGGCCCCGAAGATCGTCACGGACAGGTGGTCGCGGCCGGCGTCGGCCGTGCGGCGGCGCAGCTCGGTGATCCGCTCGGCGAAGGCGTCGAGCTCGCGCAGCCGGACCCGCAGCGGGATCCAGCCGTCGCCGTGCGACAGGACGCGGTCGAGCACCGTCGGCCCGCCGCCGCCGATCAGCACGGGCGGCGCGGCCGTCGGCTTCGGCCAGGACCACGACGGGTCGAAGTCGACGTACTCGCCGTGGTACTCCGCCTCGTCCTGCGTCCAGATCGCGCGCAGCGCCTCGATCCGCTCGAGCATCTGCGCGGTCCGGTTCCGCGGGTCGATGCCGTGGTGCGCCATCTCCTCCTTGTTCCAGCCCGGCCCGACCCCCAGCTCCACCCGCCCCGGCGCGAGCCGCTCGACGCTCGCCACCTGCTTGGCCAGGTTGATCGGATGGTGCTGGTTGATCAGCGTCACGGCGGTGCCCAGCGCGATCCGGTCGGTGACGGCGGCCATCGCACCCAGCGCGACGAACGGGTCGAACGTGTGGCTGTACTGGCGCGGCAGCTCGCCGCCCCCCGGCCACGGGGAGCGCCGGCTCGTCGGGATGTGGGTGTGCTCGGTGAGGAACAGCGACGAGAATCCACGCTCCTCGACGCCCCGGGCGAGGACGAGCGGGTCGATGCCGTAGTCGGTCAGGAAGGTGCTGACGCCGATGTCCATCGTCGGACTGTGCCATCAGCGCGCTTCCGTCGCGCCGGACGGGCGTGCGGCGCGTTACGTTCTGACCATGGCGCCCCGCACCGAACCCCCGTTCCGCGCCGACCACGTCGGCAGCCTCCTGCGACCGAAGGCCCTGCTCGACGCCCGCGCGCAGTACGCGCCCGGCTCGCCCGAGCTGGAGGCGGCGGAGGACGAGGCGATCCGCGACGTCGTGCGGCTGCAGGAGGAGATCGGGCTGCGGTCCGCCACGGACGGCGAGTTCCGCCGCACCTCCTGGCACATGGACTTCATCTACCAGCTCGGCGGCGTCACCAAGACCGACGAGCAGATCCGGGTGCGGATGGTCAACGCCGAGGGGGAGGGCGCCTTCACCTCGGCCGGCCTGGCGATCACCGAGAAGGTCCGGCTGCGCGAGCCGATCTTCGCCGACGCCTTCCGGTTCCTCGCCTCGTGCACCACGAGCGCGGTGCCGAAGCTGACGATCCCGTCGCCGAGCATGGTCCACTACCGCGGCGGCACGGCGGCGATCGACCGCTCGGTGTACCCGGACGTCGAGGAGTTCTGGGCGGACCTGTCGGCCGCCTACGCCGACGAGGTCCGTGCCCTCGGCGAGCTCGGCTGCCGCTACCTGCAGCTCGACGACACCAGCCTCGCCTACCTCAACGACCCGGCCCAGCGGGCCGAGCACGCCGCCGACGACGCCGAGCACCTGCACGAGCGCTACATCCGCCAGATCAACGCGGCGATCGCGGACAAGCCGGAGGGCATGCGGATCACCACGCACATGTGCCGCGGCAACTACCGCTCGTCGTGGGCCGCGGAGGGCGGCTACGACTTCGTGGCCGAGGCGCTGTTCGGTGAGCTCGCCGTCGACGGCTTCTTCTGCGAGTTCGACGACGAGCGCTCCGGCGGGTTCGCCCCGCTGCGGTTCGTCCCGCCGGGCAAGCAGGTGGTGCTCGGGCTCGTGACCACCAAGAACGGCCGGCTCGAGGACGCCGACACGCTCAAGCGCCGCATCGACGAGGCCGCGAAGTACGTCCCGCTCGACCAGCTCTGCCTGTCCCCGCAGTGCGGCTTCTCGTCGACCGTCGAGGGCAACGTCCTGACCGTCGACGAGGAGATCGCCAAGCTCCGGCTGATCGTGCAGGTGGCGGAGGACGTCTGGGGCTGACGTCGGGGCGGCGGTTCTGTCGGGGTCCGGCGCTACCGTGCGCGCATGGCCTACGACGAGGGTCTCGCCGCGCGTCTCCGCAGCCTGCTCGCGGACGAGCCCGGGCTGACCGAGAAGCGGATGTTCGGTGGTCTCGCCTTCCTGCTCGGCGGCCACATGGCCGTCGCCGCGAGCGGGCGGGGCGGGCTGATGGTGCGGGTCGACCCGGCCCGCACGCCGGAGCTCGTCGCGCTCCCCGGCGTCGAGCGGATGGTGATGCAGGGACGGGAGATGGACGGCTGGCTGCGCGTCTCCGGCCGGCCCGAGGTCGACGACCTCCCCGAGGCCGACCTGGCCCGCTGGGTCGCCGAGGGTGTGGGCTTCGTGAGGACACTGCCGCCGAAGTGAGGTGAGCACCAGCGCTGTTCGATCATGCTCCGACCGCGCCGGTGCCGAGCCCGACCGGGTGCGTGTGATCGTGAAGTGCGCCACGCCGGGCTAGGCTCGGGCGGGTGAGCGAGGGGCCTGCGGGCTGGGGCGAGCCGCTGTACGAGCGTGTGCTGGCCGGTGTCCCGGAGGGCGCGTCGGTGCTCGACGTCGGGTGCGGGCCGGGCGTCTTCGCCGGCTTCGCGACGAAGCGCGGGCTCACGGTCACCGGGATCGACGCGGACCGCTCCGCCGTCGCGGCGGCGCGGCGCGAGGTGCCGGAGGCGACGTTCGAGATCGGCGACGCCCACCAGCTCGCCGGGTCCTACGACCTCGTCGCGCTCGTCCAGGTACTCGCGCACGTCACCAACCCGCTCAAGGTGCTGAAGGAGGCGGCGCGGGTCGGCGGGCTGGTCCGCGCGACGGTCTGGGGCCGCGAGGAGGAGTCCGACGTCCGGCTCTTCGGCGAGGCCCTCGCCCCGTTCCTGCCGCCGCGCGGGGCCCGGCGCGCGCCCGCCGGCCCGCCTCCGCTGACCGAGCCCGACCGCTTCCGGAAGATCGCCACGACCGCCGGGTTGCAGGTCGTCGCGCTCGACGAGGTCGAGTGCCGCTTCGACTACCCGGACGAGGACGCGCTGGTCGGGCCCCTGCTCACCTCGGACATCGGGCGGTTCGCGGCCAACCGGGCCGGTCCCGCGGCGGTCCGCGACGCGGTGCTCGCCGCCTTCGCCCCGCGGCGCCAGGGCGACGGGTACCGGCTCCGGAATCTCTTCCGGGTCCTCGACGCCCGCCCCGCCTGACCCGCGCGACCTCTGTGCGGAGCCGCCGATCGCGGCGCTCGTGCGGCAACGGCTCCGCCCGCAGCCGTCCCGGCACACTGCCGCCGGTCACGAGCAGCGCCGGTCACGAGCAGCGCCGGTCACGAGCAGCGCCGGTCACGAGCAGCGCCGGTCACGAGCACCACCGGCATGCGCTGATCGCCGTTCCCGTGCAGCCGGGGTTCTGCCATCGGCTCTCTGCACCCGACCGGGCGACCACGGTGGTGGCCGGTGGAGCTGGTCGCCGCTCCGTGCAGCCAGGAGAAGCCCGTTGACGCCCCCGTGCTCTCGTCCGTAGCTTGAGTTCGTGTCGAAAACTCAGCTCGTCACCGTCGGCGCCGCGGCGCTCGCCCCGTTCGTGGTGTTCGCGAGCTTCCCGCTGCCGATCGTGGCGCTGCCGGCGATCGGGGCGGACCTGGGCGTCGGGATCGCCGAGCTGAACCTGCTGGTCAGCGGATACGCCCTCGGCCTCGGCGCCTTCCTGCTCACCGGCGGCTCGCTCGCCGACCGTTTCGGCGCGGCCCGGGTGTGGATCGGCGCGATGATCGGGTTCGCGGTCTTCTCCGCCCTCTGCGCCCTCGCGACGAGCGTGCCCCTCCTCGTCGCCGCCCGGATCGTGGAGGGCGGGGCGGGCGCGGCCCTGATGGCGTCCTCGCTGAGCCTGATCGCGGCCGCGGTCGAGCCGCAGCGGCGGGCCGGCGCGGTCGCGCTGTGGGGCGCGGCGATCGGCGCAGGGCTCTCGAGCGGCCCGGTCGGGGCGGGCCTCGCGCTGGAGTTCGGGCGCTGGCGCCCCGCGTTCGCCGTGCTCGCCGCCGTCGCGGCCGCGGCGGCGCTGCTCGGCGTCCTCGCCCTCCCCGCTCCCCGCGGGGCCGCCCGCGGTCGGTTCGACCTGGTCGGGACCGTACTGCTCACGGTCGGGCTCGGCGGGCTGATCCTGGGCGTGAGCTGGGCCGGCGCCGACGCCTCCGCCCCGCGGGTGTGGATCGCCTTCGGGCTCGCCCTGGTGCTGCTGCCGGTCTTCGTGCTGCAGCAGCGCCGGCGCGCGGTGCCGATGTTCGACGTCGGGCTCCTCCGCCTGCCGACCTACGCCGGTGGCCTGGTCGCGGGGATGGCGATGGCGCTGTCGATCCTGTCGATGCTGGTGCTGCTCGGCCCGTACCTGCAGGTGGTGTTCGGGCTCTCGGCGCTGCAGGCCGGGCTGTGGTTCCTCCCGGCGACGCTCCTGTCCACTCTCGTCGCCCTCTTCGGCGCCCGGATCGGCGCGCGGTTCTCGCTGCGCACGCGGCTCACCGCCGGCCTCGGGCTCTCCGCGGCCGGGCTCGCCGCCCTGGCCTTCGTGCAGACGTCGTGGACGTTCCCGCTGCTGCTGCCCGGGCTCGTCCTCGCCGGGTTCGGCATGGGCCTGGCCAACCCCGCGCTCGGCGCCGCCGCGGTGGTCGGGGTGCCGCCGGAGCGCAGCGGGGTCGCCGCGGGGGCGGCCAACACCGCGCGGCAGCTCGGCAACGCGCTCGGCATCGCCGTGCTCGGCACGATCATCCACGCCGGCGCGCTGGCCTCGGCCCGCACCGCGCTGCCGGTCGCCGCCGATCTGCTCGCCGCCGGCGACCTGCGCGGCGCGGCCGCCCTGGCCCCGGCGGACGCCGTGCAGGCGGCCTATGCGCTCGCCCAGACCAACGGCGTGCGGCTGGCCCTCGAGGTGTCGGCGGTCCTGGCCTTCCTCGGGGCCCTCGTCGCCGCGTTCCTGCTCCGCCCCCGCGCCGACCAGTCCCGTGCGCATGATGGAACCATAATGCGCACAATCAGGCTCCGTGAACGCGTTATGGAACCATAATGCGCACAATCCGGCTCCGTGAACGCGTTATGGAACCATAATGCGCAATTCTCCCGGACCGTGAGCGCATTGTGGTTCCCTCACGCGGCGTCAGGAGCGCCGGGCGATCTGGTCCGCGAAGAGGCTGGGCGGCAGGCCGTCCGCGACGGCCCGGACGTCCTTCTCCAGTGCCGCGGCCAGGTCGTCGAAGGACCAGGGTCCGTCCGAGTGGACCTCGGCCACGACCGTCGGGTTCGCGTAGAGGCTCACCTCGAAGCCCACCGAGCCCAGCACGCGTCCGGTCAACCAGGCCGACCGCTCGCTCGCCAGGTAGAGCGCCAGCTCGGCGATGTTGGCCGGGGACCGCACCGGGTCGCCGTCGAGCGGCCGGTCCGCGACCGCGCAGTCCTTCTCCGCCACCCTGGCCACGAGCCGGGTCGCGGCGGCCGGCGCGATCGCGTTCGCGGTTACGCCGTACCGGGACAGCCCCTGGGCCAGCGAGTACGTCAGCCCGACGATCCCCATCTCGGCGACGGCGTAGGCGGCCTGCCCCGGCGAGCCCTCGAGTCCGGAGTGCGACGTGAAGTTCACGATCCGGAAGTGGCCGTCGGGCCGGCGCTGGGCGCGGAAGTGCGCGGCCGCCGCGCGGAGGCGGAGACGTGCCCGCGCAGGTGCACGCGGATCACGTCGTCCCACTCCGCGTCGGACATGTTGAAGATCATCCGGTCGCGAAGGATGCCCGCGGCGTTGACCACCACGGCCAGGCCGCCGAACTCGTGCACGGGGGTCTCCACCAGCCGGGTGCCGGTCGCGGTGTCGGAGACGTCGCCGCCGTCGGCCACGGCCCGGCCGCCCGCGGCCCGGATCTCCGCGGCGACCGCCACGGCCCGGCCCGCGTCGGCACCGCTGCCGTCCGTCCCGCCGCCCAGGTCGTTGACGACGACCGCCGCGCCCTCCGCGGCGAAGCGCCGGCAGATCGCGGCCCCGATCCCGTTCGCGCCGCCGGTGACGACCGCGACCCGCCCCTCGAGGACCCCCGTCACGCCGCCGCTTTCAGGAGGCCGCGGTCCAGGACCACGGCGCCGTCGGAGTCCCGGGTCGTGCGGAACGCCGCCCCGCCCGTCTCGTCCCGCCAGATCGACACCGTGAGGCGGTCGCCGGGGTAGACGGGTGCGGTGAACCGGCCCTCGATCGCACCGAACCGGGCCGGGTCGCCGTCGAGGACGGTCCGGAGCAGGATGCGGGCGGTGAAGCCGTACGTGCACATGCCGTGCAGGATCGGCCGGTCGAAGCCGCCGCGGCCCGCGAAGGCGGGGTCGGTGTGCAGTGGGTTGCGGTCCCCGGTCAGCCGGTAGACCAGCGCCTGGTTGGGCGCGGTCGCGAAGGGGATCTCGTGGTCCGGCGGGCCGTCCGGCAGGGGCGGTGCCTGTGCCCCGCCGCGCGGGCCGCCGAACCCGCCCTCGCCGCGAATGAACGCCGAGCCGACGGTGGTGGCCAGCGGCGCGCCGGTGGCGGCGTCGACGGCCTCGCAGGTGGTCTCCACCAGCGCCCCGCTGCCCTTGTCGTACACCCCGGTGACCTGCGCGGTCACCCGCGCGCGGCCCTCCACCGGCAGCGGTGCGTGCAGCCGCACGGACTGCTCGGCGTGCACGAGCTTCGTGTGGTCGATGTGGCCGAGCGGAACGCCGCCGCCCCGGGTGACGATCGCGGCGTAGGTCGGCAGCGCGAGGGTCGCGAGGCCCTCGGTGTTGTCCGTGGTGAGGGCGAGCTCGTCGAGCGGGTCCTCCTGTCCCGCGCCGACGGCGAGTGCATAGAGCAGCACGTCGTCACGGGTCCAGGCGAACTCCGCGGGCTCGCCGCGGGTGCCGAGCAGGTCGGGCGCGAGGGGCATCAGATCTCCTTTGATCCAGCTGCATCAAAGTTAGCCCGATGATCCGGTGCTCGACCAGCCCGGAGAACGACGGACCGGGGCCACCACCCCCGCGGGACCCCGGTCGTCGCTCAGCGACTCACGCCCTGGCCTTCGCCTCCTCCGAGTAGCGCGTCTTCAGCAGGGACTTGCAGTACTCGCCGTTGGTCTCGATCCCGACCCGCTGCAGCCGTGCCCGCCGCAGGTGCAGCGGCACCTGGGCGGACGTGACCCGGCTGCCGTCCGGGTGGACGAGCAGCGGCGCGTCGTTCTCGTAGGGCAGCCCGATCGCCATCCGCCGGTCCCGGAGCCGGCGCAGCTCCATGGAGTCCGGGATGTCGGCCAGGGTGAGCTCGGCGAGCTCGTCCGGGCCGAGACCCTCGTCGACCAGCGGCCGCGCGAGGCGGTCCTGCCCGGCCAGCGCCGCCTTCGCGAGGAAGACGTGCCGCAGCTCGTCGAGCTCCGCCGTCGCCTCGCCCTCGAACGAGCCGACGAACCCGGCGTGTGCGGCCACCCCGCCGTTGATCTCCTCCGACGCGTGGTGGTCGGCCAGCGAGACCACCGCGCGGGTGACCCCGGGGACCGCCGAGACCGCGTCGTAGGCGTCGGCGACCATGAGGAAGGAGAAGTTGGGGGCGCAGAAGAACGTCGGCAGGCGCAACCCCACGGTGACTTCCCCCGAGGGGGAGACGGTGCACGACTCGACGAAGTCGAGGTCCGTGATGGGCTCGTCCAGCTCCGGGTCGAGCACCGTCCCCAGCGCCCGCCAGACCTCGGCGGGCAGATCCGTCATGCCTGGGCACCCGCCTTGTCCTCGACGAGCTCCTCGCCCGGCTGCATCGGCTCGTCGGCCGAGGTCGGCAGCTGGCACTCCGCCGGCACCGGGATGTCGTAGAGCTTGGCGGCGTTGAGCCCGAGGATCTTCTTCTTCGAGGCGGTGGTGAGCCGCGGGTAGTCGGCGAACTGGTCGTCGTCGGGCATCTGCCAGTCGACCAGGCCCTCGACCTGCCACTTCGGCGTCCAGATGTTGTAGTCGGAGCCGAAGGTCATCTTGTCCTCGCCGACCCAGAACAGCAGCTCGCCCATGACCTTGGCGAAGAACTTCGGGCGGGCGTGCATCAGGCCGCCCACGACCACGGAGAGGCCGGCGTAGACGTTGGGCTCCTGCACCGCCATGAAGCAGAAGTCCTCGATGCGCGGCAGGCCCACGTGCTCGACGATGAAGTTGAGCCCCTGGAAGTCCGTGGCCGCGTGGTCGACGTCGGCCACGTCGAAGGCGTCCTTGTCCAGCGGCCAGATCGTCGGGCCCTTGTGGACGTGGACGTTCTTGATGCCCAGCTCCTGGGCGGCCTGGAGGAACTCGTACGCCTCGGGGTCGGTCAGCTTGTACCCGCGGGAGGCGCCGTTCCACTCCGCGGTGTAGAGCTTCACGCCCTTGAGGTTGTACTTCTTCGCGTCGGCCTCGAGCTGCTTCATGCCGGCGTCGCCCTCACGCGGGTCGAAGCGGCCGTTCACGATGAGCTTGTCGCCCCAGCGGTCCAGGAGCTGGGCGTTCTGCTCGATCGTGTTGAAGCCCTCCTTGTACCACTCCTTGAGGTAGGTCGACTGGAAGATCGCGTGGTCGACGTGCCCCTCGATGAACATGTCGCGCTCGAAGTCCTCGGGCGTGACCTTGAGGTACTTCTCCCAGTCCCAGTGGGTCTCGGGCGGGCCGAGCTGGTGGTAGCCGTAGAAGCAGTCGATCCAGCCCTTGGCGTACTGCTCCTTGCCTTCGACCCAGTTCTCCTTCGACGCGTCCCAGAAATGGCTGTGCGCATCGACGATGAAGTACTTCTCGCCGTCCTTCTCGTACATGTGGTGGTTCCTTCCGTCAGCATCGGTGCTGGTCAGAGGGGGTGGATCAGGGGACGAGGATCGCCCGGCCGCGGACCCGGCCGGCGTCGAGGTCGTGGAGGGCGTCGAGCGCCGCGTCCAGCGGGTACTGCTTGGTGTGCAGGGTGACCTTCCCGGCCTGCGCCAGGACCATGAGCTCGGTGAGGTCGGCGTAGGTGCCGACGATGTTGCCGATGACGTTCTTCTCGCCGCCGACGAAGTCGAGCGTCGGGGCCTTGAACTCACCGCCGTACCCGAGGATGTACTGGGACCCCGCGGGGGCGGTCATCTGCCAGGCGTCCAGCTCGGCGCCCTGCTCGGCCACGAAGTCGAACACCACGTCACCGCCGCGGCCGTTCGTGAGGTCCTTGACGGCGTCGACGTGGTTGCCGTCGGCCTGGACGGTCTCGTCGGCCCCGATCTGCTTGGCGAGCGCGAGCGCGTCCGGGTTCTTGTCGACGACGACGATCCGGGTCCCCGTGATCGCCGCGAGCGTCTGGATCGCGATGTGCCCCAGCCCGCCCGCGCCCTGGACCACGGCGGTGGTGCCGGGGTAGAGGTCCGGTACCGCCTTGCGCACCGCGTGGTAGGCCGTGATGCCCGCGTCGGCCAGCGCGGCGACGTCGGCCGGGTTGGTGTTCGGGTCGAGCTTGATGCAGGCGCGTGCGGTGGTCCGCAGGTACTCGGCCATGCCGCCGTCGTTGTTCGACAGGCCGGGGAAGAACGCGTTCTCGCACTGCATGTCCCGACCGCGGCGGCAGGCCAGGCAGAGCCCGCACGACGGCTGCGGGTGCAGGATCACCGTGTCGCCCACGGCGACGTTGGTGACCCCGTCGCCGACCGCCTCGATCCAGCCGGCGTTCTCGTGGCCGATCACATACGGCAGCGTGGGGTTCTGCGCCGCCGCCCAGTCCCCGTTGATGATGTGCAGGTCCGTACGGCAGACGCCGGCGCCCCCGATCTTGACGATCACGTCGAGCGGGCCCTGGAGCTCGGGCTCAGGGATGTCGTCGATCTTCGGATCGGAGTGGTACTCGTGCACCCGGACGGCTTTCACGCCCGTACCTCCTCGGAGTCGGTGCCGCTGTGGTCCCGATCACCGTCGATCACGGTGTGCGGTGTCACAAGGCGGCACATTCCGCCATGCGAGAAAAAGGGCGAATCGGGCGCGCACGGTGTTCACCCGGTGCGGCGAAGCGATCATGAGAAGTCCATCGACAGCCCGCTGAGCTGCAGTGACGCGAAGAGAACGGGTGGCGGGGAGCGCGTCCGGCCGGGTGTCTCATCCTGCGACGGCCTGCCCTTCGGGGGAGGAGCGGAGCCCGATCCCGCCGTGTTGGTTCCACGTGGAACGCACGGAGGCCGTCGAACGGCGGACCTGCGCGAGCGCCGCTAGCGTCGCGCCCATGCGGACCGTCATCGCGGGAGGACACGGCAAGATCGCGCTCCGGTTGGCCACGCTGCTGGCGAACCGGGGCGACGAGGTGGTGGGCGTGGTGCGCAACCCGGACCACCGCGCGGACGTCGAGGCGACGGGAGCCGCGGTGGCCGTGGTGGACCTCGAGCAGGCGGCGCCGGCGGACCTGGCGCCGCACCTGGGGGGCGCCGACGCGGTGGTCTTCGCCGCCGGCGCCGGCCCGGGCAGCAGCGCCGAGCGCAAGAACACCGTCGACCGGGCCGCGGCCGAGCTGCTGGCCGACGCCGCGGCCCAGGCGGGGGTCCGGCGCTACCTGCTGATCTCGTCGACCGGGGTGGACCAGGAGCCGGACCCGGACCGCGGGGAGGTCTGGGTGGCCTACATCCGGGCCAAGAAGGCGGCGGAGGACGCCCTGCGCGCCCGGCCGGACCTCGACCTCACGATCGTCCGCCCGGGCCCGCTGACCGACGACCCCGGCGTCGGCCGGGTGGCGCTGTCGAAGAGCCACCTCGACCGCACCGCGATCACCCGCGACGACACCGCGGCCGTCCTCGCCGCGCTGCTCCAGGCCCCCGGCACCGCCGGGCTGACCCTGGAGCTGATGGGCGGCGACACCGACATCCTCGAGGCCGTCGTGGCCGTCCAGGAATGACGGCAGGCCCCCGGTCGGGCCGGTCCTGCCGCGACCCCGGCGCACCCGGGCATGATCGGGCCGCCGCGGGCTATCCCGCGATGTCGGGACGGGAGGAGTTCGGGTGAGCGAGCACGAGTTCGACGTCATCGTGATCGGGGCGGGCCCGGTCGGGGAGAACGCCGCCGACTACGCCCACCGCGGGGGCCTGTCGGTGGCGCTGGTCGAGGCCGAGAAGGTCGGCGGGGAGTGCTCCTACTGGGCCTGCATCCCGTCGAAGGCACTGCTTCGCACCCCCGGCGCGGTCGCCGCCGCGCGCCGGCTGCCGGGGGTGACCGCCGAGTTCGACCCCAAGGCCGTGTTCGCGCGCCGGGACACCTTCACCTCCCGCGGCGACGACTCGGGCCAGGCCGAATGGGTGGCGTCGGCCGGGATCACGCTGGTCAGGGGGCACGGGCGGCTCGCGGGGGAACGGGCCGTGACCGTCGGCGACGACGTCTACCGGGCCCGGCACGCCGTCGTCGTCGCGACGGGGAGCGCCCCCGTCACGCCGCCGGTCGACGGCATCGACACCGTCCGGACCTGGGGGTCGCGCGAGGCGACCTCGGCGGACGAGGCGCCGGGCCGGCTCGGCGTGCTGGGCGGCGGCGTGGTCGGCTGCGAGATGGCGCAGGCCTACGCCCGCCTCGGCTCACAGGTCACGATGCTCGTGCGCGGCGACCGGCTGCTGACCTCGGCCGAGCCCGTCGCGGGGGAGAAGGTGGCCGAGGCGCTGCGGGCCGACGGGATCGATCTGCGGCTCGGGCAGGGGCTCGACGGCGTGGCCAAGTCCGGCGACGCCGTCGCGCTCACGGTGGGTGGCGAGACGATCGAGGTCGACGAGCTGCTGGTCGCCACCGGGCGCCGCCCGCGGACCGGCGACGTCGGGGCCGAGAGCGTCGGGCTGGAGCCCGGGAAGCCGTTCGTGATCGACGACTCGGGCCTGGTCCAGGGGGTCGAGGGCGGCTGGCTGTACGCGACCGGCGACGTCACCGGCCGCGCGCCGCTCACGCACATGGGCAAGTACCAGGCGCGCATCGCCGGCAACGCGATCGTCGCGCGGGCGAGCGGGGCCAGGCTCGACACCGGGGCCTGGGGCGAGCACGCGATGACGGCGGACCACCACGCCGTGCCGCAGGTGGTGTTCACCGATCCCGAGATCGGGCACGTGGGAAGGACGGCCGACCAGGCGCGCGGGGCGGGGATCCCGGTGCGCACGGTGGAGATCGACATCGCCGTCGCGGGGTCGTCGCTGCACGCCGACCGCTACGACGGCGCCGCGGTGCTCGTCGTCGACACCGCGCGGGAGGTGCCGGTCGGCGCCACGTTCGTGGGGCAGGACGTCTCCGAGCTCGTGCACTCCGCGACCGTGGCGATCGCCGGCGAGGTGCCGCTCGGGCGGCTGTGGCACGCGGTCCCGTCGTTCCCGACGATCGGTGAGGTGTGGCTGCGGCTCCTGGAGACGTACCGGGCGGGCTGAGCCGCCCGCGTACCGTGGGCGGACGTGCTCGACCTGACCGACCTGCGCGCCGACTGCGGCCGCTGCACCGGGCTGTGCTGCGTGGCGCCGGCGTTCGCGCGCTCCACCGATTTCGCGTTCGCCAAGCCGGCGGGCACCCCGTGCCGACATCTGCAGGACGACGCCCGTTGCGGGGTGCATGCCGAGCTGCGGCCGCGCGGCATGGTCGGCTGCACCGTCTTCGACTGCTTCGGCGCGGGGCAGGCGCTGTCGGCGCGGGCGGACTGGCGCACCGGGGACCGCGCGTCGGTGTTCGCCGCGTTCCCGCAGCTCAGGACTTTGCACGAGCTGCTGTGCTACCTGGTGGAGGCGCACTCGCTGGCGAGCGGTGGCCTGGCCGACGACCTCGGTGCGGCGATCGCGCGGACCGAGGAGCTCGCGGGCCTGGACCCCGCGGAGCTGGCCGCGCTCGACGTCGAGGCCCACCGCCGCGCCGTCAACCCCCTGCTGGTCGCGGCGAGCGAAGCAGCGCGCGGCGACGGGCCGGACCACCGCGGCGCCGACCTGGTCGGTGCCCGCCTGCGCGGCGCGGACCTGCGGCGGGCGAGCCTGCGGGGCGCGCTTCTGCTGGGTGCCGACCTGCGGGGGGCGGACCTGCGGGGCGCCGACGTGACGGGCACCGACCTCCGGGGTGCGCGGCTGGAGGGTGCGGACCTGCGCGGGGTGCTGTTCCTGGTGCCGCCGCAGCTCACCGCGGCGCAGGGGGACACCACGACCCGCCTGCCCGCCGGGTTCGAGCCACCGGCCCACTGGGCTACCCCTGCCCCCGTTCGCCCGCGCGGCCAGGGCCGGCGCTCCCGGCAGCGCTGATCGAAGATCGCGGGTCGAGGAGCGCACCCCGGCTCCCGATCCACCGTCGACCATCACGAACGAGGAGCGCACCCCGCGATGAGCGCGGACCCCCTCCGGTGCAGACGATCCCCGCGGGGTCATCGCGGGAGGCGTGGTGCAGGAGCCGCTGCAGAGCGGCTGACGCACCGCAACCGCGTCCGGTTGTGATCGCGAGGTGAGCAGCGGAGTCCGCGGTGAAGCGCGAGGCGCGCTCCGCATCCGCCGATCATGATCGGGGGGGCGGGAGTCGTGGTGCAGGGACCCGCATGCGGGCGGCTGGAGTCCCGCGCTCGCGTCCGGCTCTGATCGCGAGGTGCGGAGCGGAGTGCACGGTGAGCGCCGGGTGCGCTCCACATTTGCTGATCATGGTCGGGCGTGGTGCGGGAGTCGTGGTACTGGAGCCGCGTGTGGGCTGTGGGAGTCCCGCAGGTCCGCGGCCGCTCTCACAGTGCCTCGACAGGCCGGAAGATCCATCCGGGCGTCACTGCATCGCTGCGACGACAGCAGCACCGTCACTGTCGCCGCTGAGTGATCATTCCGAGCGCTACGTGGCGGTGGGGGCGGCAGCGCTCCTGTCACGCTCGGCGAGCCGCGGCCCCAGGGCGCGAGCCGCGCGAGCCGCGCGAGCCGCGGGATCAGGGGGCGGTCTGGCTCAGGGCGGCGGCGACCCCGATGGTCACCGCCATGACCGTGACCTCCACCCCGGCCCATCGCAGGACGGGGAGCGTGCCCCGTTGCAGTCGCCGGCGGGCGAGGCCGCCGAGCAGGGCCAGGACGACGATCAGCCCGGTCTTCGCGAGGATCAGCGCGCCGTAGCTGCTGGTGACCAGGTCGCCCGGGGCGGGCAGCCGGAGCAGCGCATTGGCCACACCCGTCACCGCGGTGCCGACCAGGCACACGGTGGCGATCCGGGAGAAGCGGGGCAGCCCCTTGTCGAGCAGCGCCCGGTGGGGCGCGACGAGCAGGAGCAGCACGCCGAGCCCGCCGACCCACAACGCGGCGGCACCGACGTGGAACGCCACCGCGACCACCGCGAGGGAGTGCTCCGGCGACGAGCCGGTGTGGCCGGTGACGGCGGGAGTGAGCGACCCGAGCAGGGCCGCGACCAGCACGACCCGCCCCGGCACCGACTCCGGGCTGCGCATCCGGGCGATCGCGCAGCCCAGCACCGCGGCCGCGCACAGCGCCGTCAGGACGGTCCCGCGGCCGGCGGCGACCCGGGTGACGAAGGCGCCGACGTCGCCCGCGGTGAGCGCGCCGAGGGGGCGGTCGACCGCCTCGGCCGTGCGCACCGCGACCGACACCAGCACCGCGGCGAGCCACGCGCCCGCGACCACGACCGTCGCGCGGTCGCCCCGCCGGATCACCGTGGTGCCGCGGGCGTCGCGCGCCGAGGTCGGCACCAGCACGGTGACCAGGCCGAGCCCGACGCAGGCGACCGCGGCCGCGTCCGTCAGGCCCCGGAGGGCGGTGGCCGCGAGGGTGATCCCCGCCGACCGGGCGAGAACCGCGGCGAGCAGGGCGGCACCGACCGCGAGCGCGGCCCACACGAGCGGGGCCGCCCGCTCGGCGGACAGACCCCGGCTCGCGGTCGGCGCCCCCATCAGGCCCGGCCCGTGCGGTCGTCCCGGTGCCTCACGACCGGCCCAGCCGCATCGCGACGGCCACCCCGGCGCCCACCAGCACCACGGCACCCACGATCCACGGCCAGACCGGCATGCCGCCGGACTCGGCCGGGGCCGCCTGCGCCGCCGGGGCGGCACTCGGGGCCGCGTCGGCCGACGGCGTCGCCGCGGCGGCGTGCCCGGTGCCCGTCCCGGCCGTGGTCAGGGTGAACCCGACCTTGCCCGAGACGGGGTGGCCGTCGTCGGAGAGCACGCGGTAGCCGATCTCGTAGCGGCCGGCCGGGCCGAGCGGCCCGAGCGTCGCGCTGACCGAGTCGCCCTGGGCCTGGACCTCGCCGTCGACGTAGTCCGCGCCGTCCGGGCCGATGACCGTGATCGTGTTGAAGCCCTGCTGCATGGTGTCGCTGAAGGTCAGCGTGACCTTCTGCGGCCCGGTGGCCAGGCTGGCGCCGTCGGCCGGGTCGCTGCCCTCGAACTCCGCGTGCGCGAGGGCCGGGGTGGCACCGAGCAGCAGGACGAGCCCGGCGAGCAGGCCGGCGGCGGCGAGACGGGCCAGGCGGATCACGTGTCGCTCCCCACCTTGTCCTCGTCGGTCCTCGGAGCCGGGGTCGGGGCGGGACGACGGCTGCGCAGCAACGCCCCGCCGCCCAGGCCGAGCCCGAGCGCGCCGAGCAGCAGGCCGATGCCGCCGAGCCAGCGGGCGGTGGTGTCGGTCGTCGACGCGGCCGTCTGCTCGGTGCCCGCGGCCGCGGCGCCGTCGTGGCCGCCGTGCCCGCCGGCCGCGGCGGGCGTCAGGGTGACGGTCGGGGCCGGGTGCTCCGGCTCCGCGCCGCCCGGGGTGCTCGGCTCGTCCCAGGCGACGACGCGGCCGTCGTCGTAGGTCTGCGTGGCGGGCAGGACCAGCTGGTCGGTGCCCGTCGGCAGCGGGCCGAGCGACAGCGGGAAGTCGACGAACTGGCCGGGCCCGATCCGGGTGCCCGGCTGGGCGGTCCAGGTGACCTTCAGGACCCCCTGGGTGACCTGCTGCCCGTTGACGTCGACGGGCGCGGGCAGCGCGCCCTTGGTGACCTCGGCCGTCCAGCCCGCCTGCGGGGTCGTGCGGGCGGAGGTGATCGGGTGGTCGGTCGGGAAGGTGACCTCGACCTTGGTGGTGCCCGCGGTGTCGGACTCGTTGGGCACGCGCATCGAGATCACGGCGTAGCCGCCCTGCTCGGCGGTGCTGGGCTGGGCGGTGACGTGCGCGAACGCCGGGACGGTCCCGGCGAGGAGGAGGCCGCCGGCGGCGGCGGTGACGGCCGCCGCGCGCAGCGCGGTACGGCGGGTGCGGGTGAACACGGTCTTGTCCTCTCGGCGCGCCGGCTTCGGCGCGCGGGGTGCGGACCGGCCCTCGGGGACCGGCGGGTGCGATCAGGTGGCGGGGATCGGACCCGGTGCCGGTGGACCCCGGCGGAGGACGGCGCCGACGACGGCGCGGCGGACGTGCCCGGCCACCCCGGCCGCGGGCACGGCGAGCGTGCGGAGCGGGGCGTCGGCGGGCGGCGGCGCGGACCGGCGCGGCAGGATCCGGCGCAGCGCCCGGGCCAGTGCCGAGAGCAGCCGGTCGACGTCGCGCAGCAGCAGGCCGGAGAGCACCGTGGCGACGGCGTGGCCCGCCAGCATCTGCGGACCGGACGCGACGCCCGTGTGGTCGTGCCCGAGGAGCACGAGCAGCTCGTGCTGCACCACCTGGCCGCCGCCGAGCACCAGCAGGGTGCCGACCGGCCCGCGGACCCGCTCGGCGGTCGACGTGACGGCCAGTGCGAGCAGCGGGAGCAGCACGACGAGCAGCCCGAGGTCGCCGAGGGTGCCGCCCCCCGCCAGGTGGCCGAGGGCGGTCAACAGGGTGCTGAGCGAGGCCAGGACGGCCCCGCGCAGTACCCGCGCGGGGGTCGGACCGGTCGGTGGGCCGGCCCCGAACGGGCCAGGCCGGGACTGCATGGGCACAGACGGTAGCCGAGGCCCGGCGCGGCGGCGGTGTGGGTCCGGTTACGGGCGGATCCCGAGGAGGTCGAGCAGCTGGTCCTCGACCCGGTCGAGCTCGCCCGCGACCGCGCGGAACGCCGTGCGGCGGCGCCCGGACGGCATCTGCTCGGCCGCCCGGACGGCCACCGCGAGGTCGGCGAGCCGGGGGCGCATCTCGCGGACGAACGAGGTCGCGGCCGGGCCGGCGTCGGGTGAGGTCTCCAGCTCGGTGAGGGCCTCGCCCGCACGGGAGATGCGGGCGTGCAGCGCGCCCCCGCGGCCGCTGTAGCGGCCGAGCTGGTCCGCGGGCACGCCGAGCCGGCGGGCCCGGTAGGTGTCCCACTGCTCCCGGGCGACCGCGCCGGCGGCGATCGCGTAGGGCGCGAGCAGCGGCGCGACGGCCTTCCCGACCGCGATGAGCCGCTTGGTGTTCGCGGGCGTGAGGTCCTTGGGGGCGGCGGTGCCGGCCTCCTTGGAGAGCGCCTTCTGCGCCTTCCCGGCCTCCTTGCGGGCCTTCTTCGCCGCCTTGCGCCCGGGCTTGTCCGAGGTCACGGCCTCGACGGCGGCCAGCGCGGTCCCGGCGGCCCGGCTCACCGGGTCGCCGGCCTGCTCGGCCGCCCTGCGGGCCTTGCGCTCGGCCTTGTCCGCCGCCTTCGCGGCCTTCTTCTCGACCTTGGTGGCCTTCGCGGCGGCAGGCGACCCACCTCGTCGCAGTGCCATGTCTCCGGTGCCTCCCGCGTCGCGTACCCGTTTCCGGTGATCAGCGGCAGCCTAGAGGGCGTGGCGCGCCGTGGCGGACGCGGAGTTGTCGGTGTCGGTCTCTACCCTCGGGTGTGTGACGGCGACGATCAGCGGTGCGGGCGGGCAGGCGGGCCCCGGTGGCCCCGTGCCCGGGCGCGGCGAGGGGTCGGCGCCCGCTCCCCACGGCGGAACCCGTGTCCCCCTGCTCGATGCGGCGGCGACCACCCGGTGCCGGCGCCGGGTGCACCTGGACCACGACCCGTCGGCGGCCTCGGCGCCGCGGGCCCTGCCCGATCCGGCGCTGGAGCAGCGCCGGGCGGACGTGCGGGAGCACCGTGCCCGGATCGCGGAGGCGGTGGCCGGCGCGCAGCCCGCGGCGTGGCGGGCGGTGCCGGAGGGCCTGCCCGCGGCGGAGCGCGCCCGGCTGACCGGGGAACTGGTCGCCGCGGGCGCCGGCGTGATCGGCGGGGCCGTCCTGCCCGTCGACCCGGCGGGCCGGCGCGGCTCGGCCGAGTTGCTGGTGCGCGTGCCCGGCGGCGGGTACGTGCCCGTGATCGTCGTGCGGCACCGGATCACCGATCCCGGCGCCGGTGCGGCCACCACCCCGCTGACCGCGCCGTTCCCGCAGCGCGCGGTGGTGGACGAGGAGCGGAAGGTGCGCTCGCAGCCGCGGGACCTGCTGCGGCTCGCGCACCTCACGCGGATGCTGCGGACCGCGGGCTGGGCCCCGCCCGCGGAGGTGGAGGGCGCCGCCCGCGGTGGGGTCGTCGGCCTCGACGCCGACGTCGTGGTATGGCACGACCTGCGGGCCGGGCACTGGCCGGGCGACCGCAGCACCCTCGAGGAGTACGACGAGCGGTTCGCCGACCGCGCGGCCGTCGCCCTGGCGGCGGCCACCGGGGCCGAGCCGTTGGCCGAGCCCTCGCGCGTGCTGGAGTGCCGGCGGTGCCCGTGGTGGCCGACCTGCGAGGCGCGGCTCACCGCGGAGCGGGACGTGAGCCTGGTCGTCCGCGGCGACACGGCGGTGGCGCTGCGCGAGATCGGGATCCGCACGGTCGACGAGCTGGCCGACCTGGATCCGCGGGCCGAGCCGCCCGTGCCGCTGCCCGGCACCCCGTACCCGGACGTCGTGGCGCTGGCCCGGGGCTGGCGGCGCGGCCTGGCCGTGGCCCGCCGGGTGGAGCGGGTGCCGGTCTACCGGGCGGACGTCGAGGTCGACGTCGACATGGAGAGCTTCGGCGAGTCCGGCGCCTACCTCTGGGGCGCGGCGCTGTCGTACCCGGGCGGCCGGCGCGAGGGCGACCAGCCGGAGGGCTACCGCGCGTTCGCCACCTGGGAACCGGTCCCCACACCGGACGAGGGGCGCTCCTTCGCCGAGTTCTGGACCTGGCTCTCGGGCGTCCGGGCCGCCGCCGAGCGGACCGGCCGCACGTTCGCCGCCTACTGCTACAACGAGCAGGCCGAGAACCGCTGGCTGCTGTCCTCGGCCACCCGGTTCGCGGGCATGCCCGGCGTCCCACCGGTCGAGGAGGTCCGCGCGTTCATCGCCGCCGAGTGGTGGGTCGACCTGTTCGCGGTGGTCAACGAGTGGTTCCTGTGCGCACAGGGCAAGGGGCTGAAGAAGATCGCCCCGGTGGCCGGGTTCAGCTGGCGGGACCCGGAGGCCGGCGGGGAGAACTCGATGCGCTGGTACCGGGACGCGGTGGGCATGGACGGCGCCCCGCCGGACCCGGCGCAACGCCTGCGGCTGCTCGACTACAACACCGACGACGTGCTGGCCACGCAGGCGTTGCGGGAGTGGATGACCACCCGCGCGGTCGACGAGGTCCCGCTCGCGTCGGAGCTGTGACCGTGTCCGGAATCCGCCGGCGCGTGCCGGGAGGACCGGAGCATGCTGGTCGGGTGCAGCTGAGCTGGGGGACCGTCGCCGCGCCCGAGCCGATCGGGGCGCTCACCGTCGCGGTGAGCGAGGCGGGCCTGTGCCTGGTCGGGTTCGGGGCGGTGCCGGAGCGCGCGCTGGCCGCCGCAGCGCGGTTGGGCGCCGAGCCCGTCGAGGACCCGCGCGGGACCGCCCCGGCGGCGGCGCAGCTCGCGGAGTACCTGGCCGGCGGGCGGCGGACGTTCGAGCTGCCGCTGGACTGGCGGCTCACCCACGGCACCCAGCGCACCGTGCTCCAGGCGCTGTTCGCGCACGTCCCGTACGGGGCGACCACGACCTACGCGGAGCTCGCCGCGCTCAGCGGGGCCTACGAGGGCCACGGCTACACCGCGGCCCGCGGGGTCGGCTCCATCATGGGCTCGAACCCGATCCCGGTCGTCGTGCCCTGCCACCGGGTCATGGCCGCGGGCGGGCTCGGCGGGTTCGGCGGGGGCCGCGCGACCAAGGAGTGGCTGCTCGCCCATGAGGGTGTGCTGGCCCCGACCCTGTTCTGATCTCCCGGCCGCGACCCCTTCCGCCGCGGACCGGCCGAGGACCGCCCGCGAAAGGAGGTGCTGATTCTCCAGCGCTGCTTCGGGCCCGTGCTTCGACGGTCGTGATCGTCGGTTCGGACCGAAGGCAGCCACATCCGGCACTCTGCGGTCCCCAGCGGTGATCATGCGTGCGGGTGGGTCCGGCCCGCCCTGCTCACGGGGCCACCGCGCACGGGCGGTCGTGGGCGGATCCTGCTGTCGGGACGGCCCTCCGGTCGGCGTCGGTGGCCGGCCGGTGCGAGGGTGGGAGCGTGGCACCCCGCACGTACGAGAAGCTCGGCCCCACCGGCGCGGCCGCGAGCACCCACCATCTCGGCACCTCCACCGCCCTGACCGTGCTGGCCCGGGGCGGCAACGCCTTCGATGCCGCCGTCGCGGCCGGGTTCGTCCTGCAGGTCGTGGAACCGCACCTGTGCGGCCCCGGCGGCGAGGTCCCGATCGTGTTCGCCACCGCGGCCGACCCGCGGCCCGCGGTGCTCTGTGGACAGGGCGTCGCGCCGGCCGGGGCGACGATCGACCACTACCGCGCCGAGGGCTGCACCATCGTCCCCGGCACCGGGCTGCTCGCGGCCACCGTCCCCGGCGCGTGGGACGCCTGGCTCACCCTGCTGCGCGACCACGGCACCTGGGAGCTGGCCGACGTCCTGGCGCCCGCGCTCGGCTACGCCGCCGGCGGGTTCCCGCTGGTCCCGCGGATCCCGGCCACGATCGCGACCGTCGCGGAGCACTTCCGTCGGCACTGGCCGGGCTCCGCCGCGCAGTGGCTGACCGACGGCGGCATCCCCCGTCGCTCCCACCGGTTGCCGGCGCTCGCGGCGACCTGGGAGCGGCTGCTCGGCGAGGCG
This sequence comes from Pseudonocardia kujensis, assembly GCF_021283305.1. Lineage (GTDB taxonomy): Bacteria > Actinomycetota > Actinomycetes > Mycobacteriales > Pseudonocardiaceae > Pseudonocardia > Pseudonocardia kujensis. The sequence goes on along the minus strand of NZ_JAJSOK010000002.1, from coordinate 226,420 downwards.
CAGGGGCCGAGCCGGGAGGCGCGCATCGACGCCGCCCGGGCGGCCTGGTACCGCGGGTTCGTCGCCGAGGCCGTCGACCGCTTCTGCCGTACGCCGGTGCGCGACGAGACCGGGCACGACCACGCCGGCGTGCTCACCGCCGACGACCTGGCCGGCTGGTCGGCCACCTACGAGGACGCCCTGGTCGTCGACGCCGGCGCGGGCTGGCAGGTCGCGAAGTGCGGCCCGTGGTCGCAGGGCCCGGTCCTGGCCCAGACGCTCCGCCTGCTCGACGACACCGACCTCGCCTACACCGACGGGGTCGCCACCGCCGACACCGTGCACACCACGGCCGAGGCCGCCAAGCTCGCCTTCGCCGACCGGGAGGCCTGGTATGGCGACAGCGCCCCGGTGCCGATGGCCGACCTGCTGGCGAAGGACTACACGGCGGCTCGCCGCCGGCTGATCGGCGAGCTCGCCTCGCGCGCGCTGCGGCCGGGCTCGCCCGGCGGCCGCGACCCCCGGCTCGCCGCGCTGGCGACCGACCACGACCGGCCGATCGGCAAGGGCACCGAGGGCCCGGGCACCGGCGAGCCGACGGTGGCCCGGCTGGGTGCGGGCGCCGCCACCGGTGAGCCCGCGCCGAGCGAGCCGACGTTGACCGGGCAGGGTGTCGCCCGCGGGGACACGGTGCACATCGACGTCGTCGACGCGGCGGGGAACATGGTCTCCGCGACGCCGTCGGGCGGCTGGCTGCAGTCCTCGCCGACGATTCCCGACCTGGGGTTCTGTCTCGGGACCCGGGCGCAGATGTTCTGGCTGGAGGAGGGCCTGTCCAGCTCGCTGGTGCCGGGCCGGCGCCCGCGCACGACCCTCTCGCCCAGCCTCGGCCTCCGCGGCGGCGAGCCCCGCATCGCCTTCGGTACCCCCGGCGGCGACCAGCAGGACCAGTGGCAGCTGTGCTTCCTGCTCGCCCACACCCGGGCCGGGCTGGACCTGCAGGCGGCGATCGACGCCCCGGCCTGGCACACGACGTCGTTCCCGGCCTCGTTCGCGCCGCGCGGGTGGGAGCCGGCGGGGCTGGTCGTCGAGTCCCGGCTCGGGGCGGAGACGATCGACGAGCTCGCCCGCCGCGGCCACCGGGTCACCGACGCGGGCCCGTGGGCCCTGGGCCGGCTGTCCGCGGTCGGACGGGGGGACGACGGCCTGCTCGCGGCCGCCGCCGACCGCCGCAGCGGCGTGGGCAGTGCCGCCGCCCTCTGATGCCCTCAGACCCCCGCAGTATGGTTCCATGACGCTTCCGCGAGCCCTCTGAGAGCGCGTTGTGGTTCCACAACGCGCCCCGAGAGGCCCCTGAGAACGCGTTCTGGAGCCATACGGCGAGAGGATCTCAGCCCAGGACGGCCTGGATGTCGATGTCGATCCGCAGCGTGCGCCCGATCGCCAGCACGCCGGCGAGGACACTCTGGTTCCAGGAGATCGCGAAGTCGTCCCGGGAGATCTCGGTGGTGGCCGAGAACGCCGCCCGGGTGCCGCCCCACAGGTCCGGGCCGGTGCCGCGGTACTGGACGTCGAGCGTGACCGGTGCGCTCACGCCCTTGAGCGTGAGCACCCCGTCGACCCGCCAGTGCCGGGTGTCGATCCGGACGAGCCCGTCGGACTTGTAGCCGATCTCCGGGTAGACGTCGATGTCGAGGAAGTCGGCGCTGCGCAGGTGCGCGTCGCGGTCGGCGTCGTCGGAGTCGACGCTGCCCGGGTCGATCGTGACCTCGACCGAGCTGTTCTCCAGCGGGTCGGCCACCTGGATGCGGCCGCCGAAGCCGCGCAGCCGCCCGTGGATCCGGCTCATGCCCAGGTGCAGGGCGGTGGCGCGGATGCTCGAGTGGTGCGGGTCGATCGTCCAGGTCCCGGGCATGGGCAGGACGTCCCCGCCCACCTTGGCCAGCTCCAGCACGCCCATCGTGGAACGCTCGCCGGCCACCTGGACCGTGCGCGCGGCGGGCTCGTGCCCGGCCGCCGCGGCGATCACCGTGTACGGGCCCTGGGAGAGCCCCTCGATCAGGAACCCGCCGTCCTCGCGGCTCGAGGCGCGGCCACGCTGCACACCCGTCGCGTCGACGGCCGTCAGCGTGCCCCCGGTGACGGGCCAGCCGTCCGGGGTCATCAGCCTGCCGGTCACGTCGCTCATCGAACTCCCTCCGTCGTCCCGTTCTGCGTCGCCCCGGTCCCCACGGTGCCGTCCTGCGCACCGTTCTGCGCGGTGCCGTTCGCCACGGCACCGTTCCGGGTGGCGCCGGTCCGCGCGGGGGCCGGGAACTCGACGTCGGCCGTGGTCACCCCGCCGGAGCCCACCTGCACCACCGCCGCCACCGGCGCGTAGCCGCTGGCCGTGAGCGTGTAGGTCCCGCCGGGCAGGTTCTCGAAGACGAACGACCCGTCCGGGCCGGTCACGGTCGACGCGACCACGGTGCCCCGCCCGTCGATCAGGGTCGCGAGCGCCTCGCCGACCCCGCGCCCGTCGCTGGCGGCCACCACGGTGCCGACGAGGCGGGCCCGTCGGGGCAGCTCGACGTCGTGGTCGGTCACCGTGCCGGTCCGCAGCTCGACCGCCGCGGCGACCGGCGCGAACGTCCCGCCGGTGACGGTCAGTGTGTACCGCCCCTCGGGGACGCCCTCGAGCCGGTAGCGACCGCCGGCGTCCGGCCGGCCGGTGGCGGCGACGTCGCCCCGCGCGTCGATCAGGGTGATCGTCGCGTCGTCGACCGGCGTGCCCTCGCCGTCGCGGACGAGGCCGCGGACCGCGCAGGTGCCGGCGAGCGGGACGTCGTGGCGCACGGGCCGGTCGGCCACCGCCACCATCGCCGCGTACGGCTGGAAGGCGCCGGAGGTGGCGACGACGAGGTACGTGCCGCCGTTGGCCAGCGGGATGCGGTACCCGCCGTCCGGGCCGGTCACGGCGCGGCCCTCCTGGTGCCCGGCCGGGTCGGTGACGGTCACGACCGCCTCCGGCAGCCCGGTGCCGTCGGCGCGGTGCACGATCCCGTTGACCTCGGGACCGGGGCCGTACCCGGTGGACGCGCCCACACCGGCCGGCGCGGGAGCCGGTTCGGTCGGCAGCGGCGCGGGCTCGCCGGCGAGATGGTGCCGCCCGCCGTCGGGGCCCGCCGCCTGACCGGCGCCGTTGCGGGCGGCCACGGCCGCGCCGACGGTCCCGGGGCCGGCCGGGGCGTGCCCGTTGCCGGCGTGCCCGTTGTGCAGGGCCCGGAACTCCTCGATCGGCTCGACCGCCGCGGTCACGGCCGCGGGGGCGGGCGGGGTGCCGGCCTCCTCGGCCAGCCGGGCCTGGGCGCCGGACATGGTGCGCAACGGCAACTCCTTGATGAACAGCACGATGACGAACGCCAGCGCGATCACGCAGGCGGCGACCAGGTAGGTCAGCGTCATCGAGTCGGTGAACCCGACCAGGAACGGCCGGGCCAGCCGCGCGTCGATCTGCTGCAGGAACGCGGAGTCGTTCAGGACGCCGGAGGCGGCCGACAGGTCGCCGGACCGCGCGCCCTGCACGATCTGCTGGTTGGCCGGGTTCGCCACGAGCGCGGGGTCGGCGAGGGCGGAACGGAAGACCTGCCCGGCGTCGCCCCGGAAGGCGGCCGTGATCTTGTCGCCGACCGTCGAGAACATGATCGACAGGAAGATGGCGGTCCCGAGTGTGCCGCCCATCTGCCGGAAGAAGGTCGACGACGCCGTCGCCACACCCATGTCCCGCGCGGGCACGGCGTTCTGCACGGCCAGGACCAGGGTCTGCATGCAGCAGCCGAGTCCGAGGCCGAACATCGCCATGTAGAGGTCGAACTCCCACAGCGCGATGTCGACGTTGAGCCGGAAGTGCAGGATCACCAGGGCGCCGGCCATCAGCGCGGTGCCCAGGATCGGGAAGATCTTGTACTTTCCGGTGCGCGCGGTGACCTGGCCGGACACCACGGAGGCGCACATGATGCCCGCGACCAGCGGCAGCATGAGGAAGCCGGACTCCGTGGGGGTGACCCCGTGCACGATCTGCAGGAACTGGGGGAACAGCGCGATGCCGCCGAACATCCCCATGCCGATCACGACACCGGCCAGGCTGGTCAGGGTGAACACCCCGTTGCGGAACAGCCGCAGCGGGAGCAGCGCGTCGTCGCCGTAGAGGCGCTCGCACAACACGAAGGCGACGAGGCCGACGGCGCCGATGACGTAGCAGACGATCGCCGAGGTGGAGCCCCAGCCCCACTCCCGGCCCTGCTCCGCGACGATCAGCAGCGGCACCAGGCCGATGGCCAGGGTCAGCGCCCCCGGCCAGTCGATGCGGTGCCGGCGCGAGGTGTGCGGGACGTTGAGGACCTTCGCCACGACGACCAGGGCGACGGCCCCGATCGGCACGTTGACCAGGAAGATCCAGCGCCAGCCGTCGATCCCGGCGATCGTGGCCTGGCCGGAGAGCACGCCGCCGATGACCGGGCCGAGCACGCTCGACGTGCCGAACACGGCGAGCATGTAGCCCTGGTAGCGGGCCCGCTCCCGCGGCGGCACGATGTCGCCGAGGATCGTCAGGGCCAGCGCGAACAGGCCGCCGGCACCGAGGCCCTGCACCGCGCGGAAGCCCGCGAGCATGTACATCGACGTCGAGAACGTGCACAGCACCGAGCCGACGATGAAGATCGAGATCGCGGTCAGGAACAGCGGCTTGCGGCCGAAGATGTCGGAGAGCTTGCCGTAGAGCGGCGTGCTGATCGTGCCGGTGATCAGGAACGCGGTCGTGGCCCAGGCCTGCTGGGAGAGCCCGCCCAGGTCGTCGGCGATGGTGCGGATGGCGGTCGAGACGACGGTCTGGTCGAGCGCGGCCAGGAACATGCCGAGCATGAGGCCGATCAGGATCGTCACGATCTGCTTGTGCGACAGCTCACCGCCCTGGTCGGTCGGGGCGGCCGGCCGCGCGGGCGCGGTGGCGGCGGGTGGGCTGGTCATCGGGGGTCCCCCTCGGTCGTGCGGTGGAGATCGGCGACGAAGCGGCCGAGCAGGTCGGCGAACTGGCCGCGGGACTCGGGGGTCCAGTCGGCCAGGGCGTCGACGAGCTGGCCGGCCCGGCGCCGTCGTTCGGTGTCGAGGACCCGGTGGCCCTCGGTGGTCGCGGCGAGCAGGCTGGCGCGCCCGTCCTCGGGGTCGGCGCGGCGCTCGACGAGCCCGGACCGGACCAGGCCGGCGACCTGCCGGCTGATGGTCGAGGGGTCCGCGCACATCGCCGCGGCGATCTCCCCGGAGCGCTGCGGGCCCTCGGTGGCCAGCCGCGCGAGCAGCGGGAAGGACGCCGTCTCCAGCTCCGCGCCGCGGTAGGCCGGCCCGATCCGCTTGATCAGGCGCATGAGCATCACCAGCTCGTGCACCAGGCGGTCCGCGACGTCGATGTCGTGGTCGTCGACGGTTCGGCCGCCCCGGTCGACGAGCGGGGGCGCGCCGTCGATGTCGGCCGTCATGCCTGCTCCTGATGGTGTCTTTACCTTGACTTTGTGTGTATCACGCAACGAGTTGCTGTACGCAAGCATGGACCTGTGCGTGCCTCCGCGCAAAGCGATTACCCGCTCTACAGTGGTGATCCGCACCACGGCCCCGGGTTACCGTGCCCTCGTGGCGCGGCCGACGGTGGTGGAGAACGTCTTCGATCCCCGGGTGTTCGCCCGCGGCGTCCCGCACGAGGCGCTGGGCCGGCTGCGGGACGAGGCGCCGGTGTCCTGGCAGGAGGAGCACGAGGTCGGCATCTGGCCCGCCGGGCCGGGCTACTGGGCGGTGACCCGCTACGACGACGTCCGGCACGTGCTGCGGAGCCCGGCCGACTTCTCGTCGTCGCTCGGGGCCACCCAGATCCGCGACCCCGACCCGGCCGACCTGCCGTTCATCCGCCGGATGATCCTCAACATGGACCCGCCCGAGCAGGTCCGGCTGCGCACCCTCGTCACCGGCGCCTTCACCCGGCGCCGGCTGGAGCGGTTCGCCGCGACCGTCCGCGCGCGGGCGGCCACGCTGCTCGACGCCGTCGCCGGCCGGGGGAGCTGCGACCTGCCGGCGGACGTCACGGACGACTTCCCGCTGCAGAACCTCGCCGACCTGCTCGGCGTCCCGCCGGCGGACCGCGCGCAGCTGCTGCACTGGACGAACCGGGTGATCGGCTACCAGGACCCCGAGCACGCGCAGGTCGTGCTCGACGCCGACGGCCGGCCCGTCAACCCGCGTTCGCCCGCCCGGCTCGCGGACATGTTCGGCTACGCCGAGGAGCTGGCCGAGGCCAAGCGCCGGCACCCGGCCGACGACGTGATGACCGCCCTGGTGCAGGCGGAGGTCGACGGCGAGCGGCTCACCGACGCCGAGCTGAAGATGTTCTTCTTCCTGCTGGTCGTCGCGGGCAACGACACCGTCCGCAGCGCGCTGCCCGGCGGGGTGCTGGCGCTCGTCGAGCACCCGGGGGAGTACGCCCGGCTGCGCGCCGACCCCGGCCTCCTGCCCTCGGCGATCGAGGAGATGCTGCGCTGGCACCCGCCGGTGCTGACCTTCCGGCGCACCGCCACCCGGGACCTGGAGCTCGGGGGGCAGGCGGTCGCGGCGGGGGACAAGGTCGTCGTGTACCACGTCTCCGCGCACTACGACGAGCGCCGCTTCCCGGACCCGCACCGCTTCGACATCGACCGCACGCCCAACGACCACCTCGCGTTCGGGCAGGGCCCGCACCTGTGCCTGGGCGCCGCGTTCGCCCGGCTGCAGCTGCGGGAGTTCCTCGGCGCGTTCCTCACCCGGCTGCCCCAGGTGGAGCTCGAGGCCGAGCCGCGGCGGCTGACCTCGAACTTCATCAACGGCCTCACCCGGCTGCCGCTGCGCTGGTGACCCCCGTCTAGTCTCCGCCGCAGCGATCACGGGAGGCGTGCCAGTGGGTCGGACGGGCCGGATCGGGAGTGCGGTCACGGGGTTCGCGTTCGTGCTGGCGCTCGCCGCCTGCGCCCAGCCCGGGCAGCTCGGCCAGCCGGCGCCGACGCCCGCGGCGGCCCCGGCCGCGCCCGCGGCCCCCACGGGCCCGCAGACGGTCGGGCGCGGGGTCGTCGACGTCCCGTTGCGCTTCCGGACCCCCGCCCCCGCCGACTACGCCGTGCGGACCCTCGACCTCGCGCCGGGCGAGGCGCTCGGCTGGGAGACCCACCCCGGCACCGAGCTGACCCTGCTCGACTCGGGCCAGGTCACCGTGCAGGAGGCCGACGCCTGCGCCCCGCGGGTGCTCGCGCCGGGCCAGGTCGCCGTCGTGGGCGAGGGGGTGGCGCACGTCGTGCGCAACACCGGCACCGGGCCGGCCCGACTGGTGGTCACCTCCTTCCTCGCGCCGGGCGTGCCCGAGGCGACCCCGGTGCCCGCGGCCTGCCCCGACGAGCCCACCCCGCCCCCCGACCGGACCGCGGGCTGAGCACCGGGTCCGACGGGCGACGACCCCTCGGGACCCGTTCGGGAGGGGGCGTCGAAGGCCCCCGGTGTGGGACGATGGTCCGCGTCGGGGACCCTTTTCGACCGGGCGGAGTGCATGGCGAGGAAGACCGTGACCGCCAACGACGGGCGGACGTGGGAGGTCAGCAGGCGCATCGACTGGTCGCCGCCCGCCGTCGGCGACGAGTTCGAGCACGACGTCGACGGGGGCCGTGGGGCCGTCGTGATGGTCGTCTGCGCGCTGATCGTGTTCGGTGTGGCCATCGTGGCGTGGCCGCTGCTCGCCCAGTCCCAGGTGCACGTGCCGCTGGCCTACTGGTTCGCCGCGATCGTGATCCTCGGCTTCTTCCCGGTCCGCTGGTGGCTGCGCCGGCCGTGGAAGATCGTCGCCGAGACGGACGGGCACTACGGCTCCGACGCCGGCCGCGAGCACTGGGTGGGCAAGGTCCGCGGGGTCAGCCGCGCCCAGGAGGAGATGCGGGTGGTGGTGCTCTCGCTGCGCCAGCGCGGCACCCCCGGGCACGCCGACAGCCCCCTGCAGCCGGTCAACTGATGCCCGAGCTCCCCGAGGTCGAGGCACTCGCCCAGCACCTGCGCGACCACGCCCTGTATCGGCCGGTGGCGCGGGTCGACGTGGCCAGCATGAGCGTGCTGAAGACCTTCGACCCGCCGGTGTCGGCGCTGGCCGGCCGGGTGGTCACGGGGGCGAGCCGGTTCGGCAAGTTCCTCTCGGTGGACTTCGAGGACCGCCAGGACGAGCCGGGCCTGCACCTGGTCACGCACCTGTCCCGGGCGGGCTGGCTGCGCTGGCACGACCAGGCCGCGGCCACCCCGCCGAAGCCCAGCGGGCGGGGTCCGCTGGCCCTGCGGGTGCACCTCGACACCGTGGGCGGGCCGGGCTTCGACCTCACCGAGGCGGGCACGCAGAAGCGGCTCGCCGTGTACCTCGTGCACGACCCGCAGGAGGTCCCGGGCATCGCGAAGCTGGGGCCCGACGCGCTGGAGATCGACCGGGCCGGGTTCGGCGCGCTGCTCGCGGGGCGCACCGAGCGGATCAAGAACCTGATCACCGACCAGAAGGTGCTGGGCGGGATCGGCAACGCCTACAGCGACGAGATCCTGCACACCGCCCGGCTGTCGCCCTACGCGGTGGCCGGGCGGCTCGACGAGGCCAAGGTCGACGTCCTGTACGACGCGGTGCGCGGCGTCCTGGGCGACGCCGTGGACCGCTCCGTGGGGCAGCGCGCCGCCTCGTTGAAGGGGGAGAAGCGCTCCGGCCTTCGGGTCCACGCCCGGACCGGGCTGCCCTGCCCGGTGTGCGGGGACACCGTTCGGGAGGTGTCGTTCGCCGATCGGTCGTTCCAGTACTGTCCGACGTGCCAGACCGGCGGCAAACCCCTGGCCGACCGGCGGCTCTCCAGACTGGTGAGGTGACCACCGTGGCGGACGTGCTGGCCTCGCCGCTGGTGCTCGTCCTCGCGGCGGTCATCGTGGCACTCGTCGTGGTGATCGTGGTGCTCCTGGTGCGCCGGGCCCGCCGGCACACCTTCGCGAGCCCGCTCGAGCGGGCCACCTTCTCCACGCTGCACACCGTGGCGCTCGCCGCGCCCGCGCTGCGGGACGGGCTCAACCCCAACTCCGCCGCGTACGCGCTGCCCTACCTGCGCACGCTGCTGGACACCTGCGCGCTCACCATGACGGACGCCCGGGGCGAGGTCCTGGCCTGGGACGGCGACGCCGACCAGCACAAGCCCGACGTCGTGGCCCTCGCCGACCAGGTGATCTCCACCGGCCGCCAGCAGGTGCTCTCGCACTCGGCCATCGCCTGCCAGTACCCGAGCTGCGACGTCCGCGGCATCGTGGTGGTGCCGCTGGAGAGCGACGGCGCGATCATCGGCACCCTGGCCGCGCTCACCACGCTGACCGCGGGCCCGGTGCTGCTGCGGGCCACCGCCGAGGTCGCGCGGTACGTGTCCAGCCAGCTCGAGCTCGCCGAGCTCGACGAGTCGCGCGCCCGGCTCAACCGGGCCGAGGTCCGGGCGCTGCGGGCCCAGATCTCGCCGCACTTCGTCTACAACGCGCTGACCACCATCGCGAGCTTCATCCGGACCGACCCGGTGCGGGCCCGCGATCTGCTGATCGAGTTCGCCGACTTCACCCGGTACTCGTTCCGCACCGCCGGCGAGTACACGACGCTGTCGGACGAGCTCACCAACATCGAGCGCTACATCGCGCTGGAGAAGGCCCGCTTCGGCAACCGGCTCAACATCAAGCTGCAGATCGCGCCCGAGGTGCTCAACGTCGTGCTGCCGTTCCTCGCGTTGCAGCCGCTGGTGGAGAACGCGGTGCGGCACGGGCTCTCCGGCAAGCCCAACGGCGGCACCATCACGATCACCGCCGAGAACGCCGGCGCCGAGTGCGTGATCATCGTGGAGGACGACGGCGTGGGCATGGACCCCGCCCGCCTCACCGAGGACCTCGACGACGCCCACCTCTCCGGTGCGCACGTCGGCCTCGGCAACGTCGACGACCGGATGCGCTCGGCCTTCGGCGACGACTTCGGCCTGGTCGTGGACACCGCCGTCGGCGCCGGCATGAAGATCACCCTGCGGGTGCCGAAGTTCCGCGCGGGCATCCGGGTCTGAGGCAGCGGATCCGCGCGGCGGACCCGGCGCGCGGGACGGGCGCGCGGGGGCCCACGACGACCACGGCTGCGGCCGGTTCGGATCGGTAGCGTGAGCACATGGACGCCCTCCGCCTGCCCGACCGCCTGACCTCGCGCCTTCCCGGACGGCTCGGCGAGAAGGGCGACGCCCCGGTGGTCCCGCTCGTCCGGCTGCACGGCGTGATCTCGCCGCAGCCCGGTCCGGTGCCGCGCGCGGTGATCAACGCGGCGTCCACGGACAAGGTGCTGGAGCGGGCGTTCGGCACCGAGCGGGTCGTGGCCGTCGGGCTGCTGGTGAACTCGCCCGGCGGCTCGCCCACCCAGTCCGCGCTGGTCGCGGACCGGATCCGGGGGCTCGCGGACGAGCACGAGGTGCCGGTGCTGGCGTTCTGCGAGGACGTCGCGGCCTCGGGCGGGTACTGGCTGGCCTGCGCGGCGGACGAGATCTACGCCCACCCGACCTCCATCGTCGGCTCGATCGGCGTGATCAGCTCCGGGTTCGGGCTGGAGGGCTTCATCCAGCGCTTCGGCATCGAGCGCCGGCTGCACACCGCGGGCAGGTCGAAGTCCCGGCTCGACCCGTTCCTGCCGGAGAAGGACGAGGACGTCGCGTGGCTGCGCGGCCTGCAGGACGAGCTGCACGGCCTGTTCCGGGAGTGGGTCACCGAGCGCCGCGGTGACCGGCTGACCGGCGGTGACGACCTCTTCACCGGCGAGGTGTGGACCGGCGCGCGGGCGGTCGAGCTCGGCCTGGTCGACGGCCTGGGCACGGCGCGGTCCGTGCTCACGGAGCGCTTCCCGGAGGCGAAGCTGGCCCCGGTCGAGGGACGCAAGCCGCTGCTCGCCCGGCTGGGCCTGGGCGCCCCGGCCGCGGCCCGGCTCGGGGACCTCGGTGCAGGCGGTGCGGCGGACGCCGCGCTGGGGCTGGTCCAGGCGGTCGACATCAGGGCGACATGGGCGCGCTACGGTCTGTAGCCTCGCCGGCGGTGGGCGAGCCCGAGAGAACCCCCGGTCCTCACCCGTTCGATCAGTAGCCGATCGGTCGCAGATTGATGAGATGCCCTGGCATCCCGCACCGATCACCGTCACCATGGTCGGCAGGGCCGGGGGCCGCCACCGACGAGGTGCGCGCCCGGCCGCGCACCGGGAACGCAGGATGAGGAGATCGTGGACAGCACCGACAGCTCCGGAGGTCTGGTCGTCCTCGCAGTGGACGACGAACAGCCGGCTCTCGAAGAACTGGCGTTCCTGCTGAACGAGGACCCGCGGGTCGGCGAGGTGCTCAAGGCCTCGGACGCCACCGAGGCCCTCCGCATCCTCAATGCGCGCAGTTCCCGGGAGAGCGTGCACGCCGCGAACGCCGCCCGCGCCGCGGGTGCCCCGCACCCGGCCGCCGGCACCCGCGTGGCGGAGAAGACGGACGTCGACGTCGTCTTCCTCGACATCCGCATGCCGGGGCTCGACGGCCTGGAGCTCGCCCGGGTCTTCTCCTCGATGGCCCAGCCGCCGGAGGTCGTCTTCGTCACGGCGCACGACGACCGCGCGGTCGACGCCTACGAGGTCGGTGCCAAGGACTACCTGCTCAAGCCGCTGCGCGAGGAGCGGCTGGCGGCGGCCCTGGACCGGATCATCGCGAACCGCGCCACCGCGGCCCCCGTCGAGCACGCCCCGCAGGAGCGGGACGAGGACGAGGTCATCCCCGTGGAGCTGGCGGGTACCACGAAGCTGGTCCCCCGCTCGGCCGTCCGGTACGTCGAGGCCCAGGGCGACTACGCCCGGCTGCACACCACCGAGGGCAGCCACCTGGTCCGCATCCCGCTGTCCGTGCTGGAGGACCGCTGGCGCGACGCCGGGTTCGTGCGCATCCACCGCTCGTTCCTGGTCGCGCTGCCGCTGGTCACCGAGCTGCGGCTGTCCGGGTCGGGCTACGTGGTGCGCGTCGGCTCCGGCCCCGACACCGCGGAGCTGCCCGTCTCCCGCCGGCACACCCGTGAGCTGAAGGACCGCCTGGTCCGCGCGACGAAGCAGGCGTGGAGCCAGAGGTGAACCCCGACGACGCACTCTTTCCCGCGGAGGAGGCATGAGTGCTGCCGTCGACGGCACTCCGCCGTCGATGAGCCCCGACCCGGGGGACGGGGAGGGGTCCGACCGGCGCCGGCGCGCGCCGGCCGGCACCGAGGACTCCGGGCCGCTGTGGCTGCAGGAGGAGATGCGCCGGCGGATGGACGCCAACGCCCGCTCCGGCCGCGGCCGGCACGCGCGGGACGAGGCGGACACCGACCAGTTCGGCGTGAGCGAGCTGCGGGCGCGGTTCTCCCGCGACGCCGGGACGCCCGACTACACGGCCTACCCCGACTACGAGGACGACGACGCGGACGACGGCCCCTTCGACGACCCCGAGGTCGAGCGGTTCGAGCGCGTCCTGGGCCCGGCCAGCGTGCCCCTGCGGGTGCCGCCGCCCGAGGTCTACGACGACGGCCGGGGTGACCCGCGGGGCGACGGGCCCCGACCCGGCCCCCCACCGGACCCGCAGGGCCCGCCGGCCGGACCGGGCGGGATGCGGCAGAGCGGCGCCCCCGGCAGCCCGTTGTCGCGGGCGGGCCGGCCCGCGCTCGCGCCGGACTCCCTCGGCGCGCGGCCGCCTGCCGCCCGGCCTCCCGCCGGCGAGTACCCGGCGGCGTTCACCGGTGAGTTCACCCCGGAACCGCCGTCCCGTGCGCTTTCCGCGCCGCCCCCGGCCGCCCCCACGGCGCCGCCGGGCACCCACCCCGGGCTCCCGCGCCCGATGCCGGGCCCCCCGGTTCCGGGCCCCTCGATACCGGACACCGACGCCGAACGCACGGACGTCGGCGTCGTCCCCCCGGTCCCCGCCGACGACCCCGGGTACCCCGAGCCGCCGTTCGAGCAGGCCCGGGCGCCGCTCGCGGCGGCCGCGCCCACCGACGCCACGCCGGCCGTCGACCCCGCGAGCAGGCTCCCTCTCTCCGCCCGCACCGCCGGCGCCCCCTCGCCCGCCGTGGCGCCGACCGCGCCCACCGGCGACACCGGCCCCGGCCGGCCCGTCGGCGCGCGGTTCCGGCCGGTCGAGGAGGAGCAGCCCGAGGGCGTCCCGCGCCGCGTCCGCGTGGTGCTGTCCGAGCGCAAGGGCGTGGCCCGCACCGTCCGCACCGTGGTCGACGTCCAGGAGGGCACCGCCGTCGGCGAGCTGCTGCGGACGAACCTGATCGGCAGCCAGCTCGCGGTCGCGTTGCGCTACGGCGGCCTCGCCCTGCTGGTGCTCGGCGTGCTGCCCGTCCTGTTCGCCTTCTACCCCGAGCTGGGCCGGGTCGACGTGCTGGGGCTGCGGCTGCCCTGGCTGCTGCTCGGCGTGCTCGTCTACCCGTTCCTGCTGGCCCTGGGCTGGCGGCACACCAGGGCCGCCGAGCGGGTCGAGCAGAACTTCGCCGACCACGTCCAGGACTGACCCCCGCCCCCGCCCGTTCCCCAGAGAGCTCCCCGTTGCCCACCCCGTCCGTCATCGCGCTGGTCGCCATCGCCCTCGTCGGCGTGGCGTCCGTCGTCATCGGCTCGCTCGGCGTGCGCGTCGCCCGCAGCACCTCGGACTTCCTCGTCGCCTCCCGCACCGTCGGTGCGGTGCCCAACGCCGCGGCGATCTCCGGCGAGTACCTGTCCGCCGCCACCTTCCTCGGCATCGCCGGTCTGGTGCTGCGCGAGGGCGCGACCGCGCTCTGGTACCCGATCGCCTTCTGCGCGGGCTACCTGGCGCTGCTGCTGTTCGTGGCCGCCCCGCTGCGCCGCTCCGGGGCCTACACGATCCCGGACTTCGCCGAGGCCCGGCTGCACTCGCCGCGGTTGCGCCGGCTGTGCACCGCGCTGGTGCTGCTGATCGGCTGGCTCTACCTGCTCCCGCAGCTGCAGGGTGCCGGCCTCTCGCTCACCACGCTGACCTCGTTGCCCTCGTGGGTCGGGGTGCTCGGTGCGGGTGTGCTGGTGGTGCTGTGCGTGGTGGCCGGCGGCATGCGCTCGATCACCTTCGTGCAGGCCTTCCAGTACTGGCTCAAGCTGACGGCGCTCACCGTGCCCGCGCTCGTCGCGCTCGCCCTGTTCGTGGGGAGCGACCGCGAGCTCGACCGGCCGGTCGCGCCGCAGTTCCCCGAGGCGACCACGATCGACGTCCGCACCCCCGTGGACCTCGAGGTCGTCGCGGACACCCCGCTCGAGGCCCGGGGCGAGGTCGACGGCGCGACCGTCGACGGCCCGCTGCTCTGGTCGCCGGGCCTGCACACCGTCGAGGCCGGGACCGAGCTGCGGTTCGCCGCCGGCACCGGCGTCCCCGTCCCGGTCGGCACCCCCGCGACGGACCGCGCGTGGCTGGAACCGCGGTCCGGGCCGCTCGACCTGCTCGAGATCTACTCGATCCTGGTCGCCGGCATCGCGGGCACGATGGGCCTGCCGCACGTGCTGGTCCGCTTCTACACCAACCCCGACGGCCGGGCCGCCCGCCGCACCACCGTCGTCGTCCTGGCGATGATCGGCGGGGTGTTCGTGCTGGTCACGCTGATGGGGCTGCTGTCGCGCGCGTTCACCCCGCAGCTGCTGGTCGACGGCCGTACGGACGGTGCGGTCCTGCTCGTCCCGACCGCCGCGCTGGGCGACGGCTGGGCGGGCTGGCTGCTCGGCGGGCTGGTGTCCGCCGGGGCCGCGGCGGCCTTCCTCTCGACGTCGTCGGGCCTGGTCGTGAGCCTCGCCGGCGTACTGTTCACCGATGTGCTGAAGGGCAGGCTGCGGGACTTCCGGCTCGCCGCGCTGCTCTCCGCGATCGTCCCGGTGGCGACCGCCCTCCTCGTCGCGCGGCTGGACCTGGCTCTCACGGTGCCGCTGGTCTTCGCGGTCTCCGCCGCCACCTTCTGCCCGCTCCTCGTGCTCGGCGTGTGGTGGCGCGGGCTCACCCCGACCGGGGCCACGGCCGGCCTGCTCGTGGGCGGGGTGCTGTCCGCCGTCGGCGTCGGGTTCGCGCTGGCCGGGACCGTGCCGGAGGGGGCCGTGGGCGTGCTGCTGCTGCGGCCCGCCGCCGTGGCCGTGCCGCTCGCGTTCCTCACGATGGTCGTGGTCAGCCGGGCGACCCGGCGCGGCGTGCCGGTCGACGCCGAGCACACGCTCCTGCAGCTGCACGCCCCCGAACGCCTCGGCCTCACCCGCGACCGGGTGCTCCGGGAACCGTCGTGAGCGCGACGGCCGTCGCTGCGCTCACCGCGATCCTGCTGGTCGCGGTGGCCTCGACGGCCATCGGGATGATCGGCCACCGGTCCCGCCGGACCTCGGACTTCCTGGTCGCCTCGCGCACGGTCAAGCCGGCGGCCAACGCCGGGGCGATCTCCGGCGAGTACCTGTCCGCGGCGTCGTTCCTCGGGGTGGCGGGCCTCGTGCTCCGCGACGGCGTCGACGCCCTCTGGTACCCCGTCGGCTACACCGCGGGCTACCTCTCCTTGCTGCTGTTCGTGGCCGCCCCGCTGCGCCGCTCGGGGGCCTACACGGTGCCGGACTTCGCCGAGCTGCGGCTGCGCTCGGCGTCGCTGCGCCGGATCTGCAGCGTGTTCGTCCTGGTCATCGGCTGGCTCTACCTGCTGCCCCAGCTGCAGGGCGCGGGGCTCACGGTCGAGGTCGTCACCGGGCTGCCGCAGTGGATCGGCACGATGTCGGCCGGCGTGATCGTGGTGCTGACCGTGGTGTTCGGCGGCATGCGCTCGGTGACCTTCGTGCAGGCCTTCCAGTACTGGCTCAAGCTCACCGCCCTGGCCGTGCCCGCGGTGGTCGCACTGGTGTTCTTCCTCAACAGCGGGCACCACTTCGACCGGCCGGAGGCGCCGGACTTCCGCGAGCGGACCACCGTCGGCGTCGACACGGACGTGCAGCTCGAGACGGGTTCGCCGACCCGGGTGCAGATCGGTTCGGCGGGCGCCGTCGTCGACGGCACCGCCGTGCCGCCGGACACCGTGCTCACGTGGCAGGCGGGCACCCGGCACGAGGTCGACGCCGGTTCGGAGCTGGTCTTCCCCGCCGGCTCCCCGGTCCCGACGTCGGCGGGCCGCCCGACCACGGACGCCCGCTGGCTCACCCCGCTGGCCGGCGGCGGGCCCTACCAGCTGCTCGCCATCTACTCGCTGATCGTGGCGACCTTCCTCGGCACGATGGGGCTGCCGCACGTCCTGGGCCGCTTCTACACCAACCCCGACGGCCGGGCGGCCCGGCGCAGCGCTGTGATCGTGCTGGGCCTGCTCGGCGGGTTCTACCTGCTCGTCACGCTCATCGGCGCGCTCGCGCGCTTCTACACCCCGCAGCTGCTGGTGGCCGGCCCCACGGACGCCGCGGTGCTGCTGTTGCCCGAGGCGGTCCTGGGCAGCGGGCTCGCCGGAGCGATCCTCGGCGGCGTGGTCGCGGCCGGGGCGTGGGCGGCGTTCCTCTCCACGGCGTCGGGCCTGCTGGTCAGCCTGGCCGGGGTGCTGTCCACGGACGTGCTGCGCAACCGCGCGGTGGCCGCCGACCGCCGGATGGTCGGGCTACGCATCTCCACGGTCCTGGCCGGCGCGGCGCCGCTGGCCCTCACGCTCGGGGTGGCCCGGCTGGACTTCGCCGAGACCGTCGCCCTGGCGTTCGCGGTGGCCGCGTCGACCTTCTGCCCGCTGCTCGTGCTGGGCATCTGGTGGCGGGGCCTCACCGCGCGCGGCGCCGTCTCGGGACTGCTCGCCGGCGGGCTGCTCTCGGCGGGGGCGGTGTCGGTGAGCCTGGCCGGGATCGGCGGCAGCGGCTGGCTCGGCGTGCTGCTCTACCGCCCGGCGATCGTCACCGTGCCCCTGGCCTTCCTCGTGATGATCGTGGTCAGCCTGGCCACGCGGAAGCACCGGCCGGCCAACACGGACGCCCTGCTGCTGCGGCTGCACGCTCCCGAGCGGCTCGGGCTGTTCCGCGAGTCCGTCGAGGGCGGGCGCCGGCCCTCCGTCTGATCTGGGCGGTTTCACGCTCCGTCATCAGGATGACACGGACGGTTTCAGCGCGGAACCGTCTCGATCGGCGATCCGAGTCGTTCGCCCTGTAGTGGCACCGGCGCCGGAGGAGGGCGCCGGGCACGCACGGAAGGACTACTCATGAGCACCACCGGTGAGCGAAGCGCCGGGGGCACGATCTACCAGCAGGTCCAGGCGAGCCCCGAGTTCGGGGACCTGCGGCGCCGGCTGCGCCGGTTCGTCTTCCCGATGAGCGCGCTCTTCCTGATCTGGTACCTGGTCTACGTCCTGCTGGCCTCGTACGCCCCCGACTTCATGGCGATCAGGCTGTCCGGCAACTTCACCGTCGGCCTGCTGATCGGGCTGCTGCAGTTCGTGTCGACGTTCCTGATCACGACGCTGTACGTGCGGTTCGCGGACCGGACCCTGGACCCGGCGGCCGAGCGCATCCGCCACGAGATCGAGGGGGAGGCGTGACGGTGCAGCTCGCCCAGACCCAGGGCACGGTCGGCAGCGTCGGCCTGAACATCGGCATCTTCGCGGTGTTCGTGCTGCTCACGCTGGTGGTGGTGTACCGCGCCAGCCGCAGCAACCGCACCGCCTCGGACTACTACGCCGCCGGCCGCTCCTTCAGCGGCTCGCAGAACGGCATCGCCATCTCCGGCGACTACCTGTCGGCGGCGTCGTTCCTCGGCATCGCGGGGGCCATCGCGGTCTACGGCTACGACGGCTTCCTCTACTCGATCGGCTTCCTCGTCGCATGGCTGGTGGCGCTGCTGCTGGTCGCGGAGCTGCTGCGCAACACCGGCAAGTTCACGATGGGCGACGTCCTGAGCTTCCGGATGAAGCAGCGCCCGGTCCGG
The DNA here is from genome assembly GCF_021283305.1 of Pseudonocardia kujensis. Taxonomy (GTDB): domain Bacteria; phylum Actinomycetota; class Actinomycetes; order Mycobacteriales; family Pseudonocardiaceae; genus Pseudonocardia; species Pseudonocardia kujensis. The sequence goes on along the minus strand of NZ_JAJSOK010000002.1, from coordinate 208,418 downwards.
GCCGCCGCGGCCACCTCGACGCTGGTCGTGTCGTTCTTCTACCTGATCGCGCAGATGGCGGGCGCGGGCGGGCTGATCGCGCTGCTGCTGCAGATCCCGAACTCGAACAAGCTCGGGCAGAGCATCGTGATCGCCGTCGTCGGCCTCGTGATGATCGCGTACGTGCTGGTCGGCGGCATGAAGGGCACCACCTGGGTGCAGATCATCAAGGCCGCGCTCCTGGTGGTGGGCGCGTTCGTGATGACCTTCTGGGTGCTCGGCAAGTACGGCCTGAACTTCTCGGCCCTGCTCGGCGGGGCCGTGGAGAAGTCGTCGAAGGGCGAGGCGCTGCTGGCGCCCGGCCTGCAGTACAAGAACAAGATCGACTTCATCTCGCTCGGCATCGCGCTGGTGCTCGGCACCGCAGGCCTGCCGCACATCCTGATGCGCTTCTACACCGTCCCGACGGCCAAGGAGGCCCGCAAGTCGGTGGTGTGGGCGATCTGGCTGATCGGCATCTTCTACCTGTTCACGCTCGTCCTGGGCTACGGCGCCGCCGCGCTCGTCGGGCCGGACGTGATCACCAAGGCGCCGGGCGGGGTCAACTCGGCCGCGCCGCTGCTGGCCTTCCAGCTCGGCGGCGAGGTCCTGCTCGGGCTGATCTCCGCGATCGCCTTCGCCACGATCCTCGCGGTCGTCGCCGGGCTGACGATCACGGCGTCGGCCTCGTTCGCCCACGACGTGTACGCCAACGTCGTGAAGAGGGGTCAGACCACGCCGGGTGCCGAGGTGCGGGTCGCGCGCCGCACGGCGCTGATCATCGGCATCGTCGCGATCGCCGGGGGCATCCTGGCCAACGGCCAGAACGTCGCCTTCCTCGTGGCGCTGGCGTTCGCCGTGGCGGCGTCGGCGAACCTGCCGACGATCCTGTACTCGCTGTTCTGGAAGCGGTTCAACACCATGGGCGCGCTCTGGAGCATCTACGGCGGGCTCGCCGTCTGCCTGGTGCTCATCGTGTTCTCCCCGGCCGTGTCCGGCAGCGAGACCGCGATGATCAAGGGCGCGGACTTCGCCTGGTTCCCGTTGTCCAACCCGGGCATCGTGTCCATCCCGGTGTCGTTCCTGCTCGGCGTGATCGGCACGTTCGTGGGCCGTCGCGAGCGGTTCAACTCGGAGAAGTACGCCGAGATGGAGGTCCGCTCGCTCACCGGCGCCGGGTCGGAGAAGGCCACCGTCGACGCCTGACCCGCCCCTCGCGAACGGCACCCCTGCAAGCGGCGGGGGTGCCGTTCGTGCTTCTCGCCCCGCCGCCGGCCCGCCGGGCGCGTCGCCGGCGACCGGATCGGGCCGGTCCGGGGCCTTTCACCGGCCCGTCACGGGGCCGGGTGCCATCATGGGGGCATGACCAGCGTTCCGTCCGTGCCCGTCGCGGACCTGCCGGCCGACGCCGCGATGCTCGACGTCCGCGAGGCCGACGAGTGGGCCGCCGGCCGGGCCCCCGGCTCCCGGCACCTGCCGATGTCCGAGCTCACCCAGCGCCTCGCCGAGATCCCCGGCGACGAGCCGCTCTACGTGGTGTGCCGCTCCGGCGGCCGCTCCGCGCGCGTCGTCGCCTACCTGGCCCAGCAGGGTTACCCGGCGGTCAACGTCGACGGCGGCATGCAGGCGTGGGCGGGTTCCGGCCGCGAGATCGTCGCCGACCCGGACCGGACCCCCGAGATCATCTGAGCGGGAACGTGTGAGCCCCACCCCGCCGGCCCGCGCCACGGGCGGAACCCCCGCCCGGCCGCCGGCGTGCTCGCGGTGCGGACGGGTCGCGCCGCCCGGGTCCGGGCCGTTCTGCCCGTACTGCGGCCGCTACCTCGCCGCCCTGGCGTGGGTGGCCGAGCCCCCGCCGGACGGGAAGCCGCGCCCGCCGGTGCGGCCCCGCTTCCGCTACACCGGCCCGCCCCGCTACCGCGAGGTGCCGCGCTGGGGCTTCCCGCCGCTGCCGTGGCGCGCCGAGCCCGAGCCGGAGCACGTGTCGCCGCTGGAGCGGGCCCGCCGGATCGCGCACCCGCTCGACGTGCTGCTGCGGGTCACGGCCGGCGTCGCCGTGGTGGCCGGGCTCGCCGAGATCCTCCGCTACGTCCTGCTCGTGCTGAGCCGGTCCGACGCGCTGCCCGCCGGGCCGGTCGCCTTCTCCGACGCCGCCGTCGCGTTCGGCGGCTGGGCCTCGCTCGCCGGGCTGGTCGGCTGCGGGGTGCTGATCGTGCTCTGGACGCTGCGCGCCCGCGAGGCCGCCGCCGAGCGGACCGGTACCGTGCCGGACCGGCCCGCGGCCGCCGTCGTCGCCGGGTGGGTGGTGCCCGGGCTCAACCTGTCGCTGCCGGGCTCGCTGCTCGCCGAGATCGAGCACGCCGGGCTGGACCGCCCGCCCGCGGAGCGCCCGCGCCCGTCGCGGCTGCTGCTCGCGTGGTGGGCGATGTGGGGCGCCGGGGTGGTGCTCGGCGTCGTCGCGTTCCTGTGGTCCTTCCGCGGCGGCGTGCAGGCCATGGCCGACGGGGTCGTCCTGCACGCGGTGCTCGACCTGCTCGCCGCGGCGACCGCGCTGGTCACCGTTCGGGTGCTGCGTCACCTCATGGCCCTGCTGGAGCCGCCGCGCCCGGTCCGGCGCGAGATGCTCGTGGCCGTGCGGGCCCCGGGACCGGCGGCGGAGCGGGCCGCGGGCGGCGCTACGGTGGCGCCCTGATGGCGAAGAAGAACCGCGACAAGAACAGCACCGCCGCCGGCGAGAACCCGCGCCGCCCCTGCCCCTGCGGGTCCGGCAAGCGGTACAAGGCGTGCCACGGCGCCGGCGACGACGTGATCGTCACCCGGCCCTTCGAGGGGCTCGCCGCCGAGCCGGACCTCGTCGCGATGCGCGAGTTCCTGCCGTCGGCCGTCGCCCCGCTCCCGTTGCGCGAGAGCGGCGAGCGCCCGGTCCGGCTGGCCACGGTGCTGCCCGGTGCCTCGGCCGCGCTCGTCCGGCCCGACGGCGAGATCCTGCTGGGCATGCAGGTGCAGACCCGCTCGGGCGACCTGTCCGCCGACCTCGCGAAGGCGCTGCGCTGGGCCGAGGCGGCCGAGCCGGGGTCCGCGCTGCCCGTCGTCGGGCCCGGGGTGGGCGAGGGCGAGCTCGTCCGGTTGCAGGACCTGCTGGTCGCCGACGCCGAGCTCGACCTCGAGCTGCACCAGGACTTCGCCTGGTGGCTGCCCGCGGACGGCGAGGAGCCCGGCGCCGAGATCGCGGCGACGATCGAGCGTGCCAACTCCGTGATCATGCCGACCGAGGCGCTCGGCGGGGAGGGCGTCCGTGCCGCGTACTGGGTCGACACCGGCACCAAGGCGCACGTGCGCTGGGTGCGCCCGGAGGCCGAGGACGCGCTCATGGCGGCCCTCGCCCGGCTCCACGCGGCCGGCGAGCTCGACCTCGGCGAGGGCAGCCGCTACGCCGGCGCCTTCCGTGCCCACGGCCTGCTCGTGCCGGTGTGGGACGTCGACCGGGAGATGCACGCCAAGGAGTGGTCGGCCCCCGCGGTGGCCTTCGCGACGCGCCTGGAGCACGCGCTGGCCGCGACGGTCGAGCTGTCCACCGCCGAGCGCAGCGCCCGGGACGCGCTCGCGGGCAAGCAGGTCACCCTCCGCTGACCGCGGCGGGAACCCTCACCCGCCGCATTCGAGCCGAAATCTGGCGCATTATGGTTCCATAACGCGATTCCTGGGCCGGATTTCGCGCATTATGGTTCCATAGCGCGGGTTCTCAGACGCGGCCGCCGGCGACGGGCGGGGCGGAGGGGTCCGCCGCCTGGCCCTTCGTGAGCTCGCGGGCCACGAAGTCCTCGATGTGGAAGAGGTTGTCCCCGGCCCGGCGCACCACGGTGAGCAGCGTCGACATGGAGGCGACCTCCTCGACCTGTTCCTTGAGGAACCACTGCATGAACTGCTCGCCGAGGTAGTCGCCCTCGTCCCGGGCGGTGCGGGCCAGCGTGGTGATCTGCTCGGTGACCCGCTTCTCCTGCTCGAGCGCCAGCGCGACGACGTCCTCGACGGTCGCGAAGTCGTTCCGCACCTCGTCGATCCCCGGGATCTGCACCTGCTCGTGCGTGTCGAGGATGTACTGGACCATGCTCATCGCATGGTTGCGCTCCTCCAGCGCCTGGGCGTAGAAGTGCGCGGCCAGCTGGGGGAGGTCCTCCCCGTCGAGCCAGACCGCGACGGCCGTGTACTGCTGCGAGGCCGTGAACTCGCTGCGGATCTGGTCCTTGAGCAGGGCGAGGAACTTCGAGTCGGACACCCGGGAAGGGTACCCTCAGGACCGCTAGGGGCGAAGGCTCGCGGGCAGCAGGGCGTACCCCACGAACGCCACGACATCGATCAGCGCGTGCGCCCCCACCAGCGGCCACAGGCGTCCGGTCCGCTGCCACACCCGCCCGAACACCAGCCCCATCACCAGGTTCCCGACGAACCCGCCCAGCCCCTGGTAGAGGTGGTAGGCCCCGCGCAGCACCGCGGCCGCGAGCACCGAGCGGTCGGCGGACCAGCCGAGCTGGCGCAGCCGGGTCAGCAGGTACCCGATCATGACGATCTCCTCGGCCCAGGCGTTCGCCGCCGCCGAGAGGAGCAGGACGGGGGTGCGCCACCAGACGTCGTCGAGCGTGCTGGGGGCGACGTCGAGGCTCACGCCGAGCGCCCGGACCAGCAGGTACAGGCCGAGCCCGGGGACGCCGATCAGCGCGGCCAGCCCGACGGCGCCGAGGGCGTCGCGCCCAGGGCGCGTCCGGTCGAGCCCGATCCGGGCGAGCGGGAACCCGGCGCGGAGCAGCAGGTACGCCGCCAGCGCGCCCCAGCCGACGAGCTGCAGCACCCGGACCAGCTGGAGCGCGAGATCGACGAGGTCCGCCTGCGCCGCCGGCGCGTTCAGCGCGACCTGCTGGTCGGCCAGGGGAGTGGGGGCGAGAAGCGCGTCGATCAGGGACAGGGCGCTGCGCAGCGCGGAGAGCCCGAGCGTCACCGTGAGCACCACGGCGATCTCCAGCCCGATCAGCCGGCGCTCCCGGGGATCGGCGACCTCCGCGACGTCCGACGGCGGGGCCGCGAGCCACCGCCCGACCCGACCTCCCGCCACGCCGCCGACGCTACCGCTCCCGGCGGCGTGGGGTCCCCCGCCCGTGATCGCCGTCCGGGACCGCAGGCGGCCGGATGTGGCGCCGAGCTGTCCCGAGCGGTGATCACGGAGTGGGGCGACCGCACGCGTCCGCCGACGTGCCCCCCATGATCTCCGTCCGGGACCGTCGAGTGCCGGATGTGGCGCCAAGGTGTCCCGAACGGTGATCACCTCGGGTTGGCCGGTGTGCCGCTCGCGCACCTCGGCCCGGGCGGTACCGGCGGCGACGACGGCCGGGGCCCGTCGCCGGGCCGCGTATCCTGGTCGGCGTGTGGCGCGTGGTCCTGTCCCCCCGCTGGATCCTCTGGCACCTGCTGGCGATCCTCGCGGTGGCCGGCTGCGTGATCGCGGCGATCTGGCAGTGGGACCGCGCGGGATCGGCGATGGGGTCCGCGCTGAACGTCGGCTACGGCATCCAGTGGCCCATCTTCGCCGTGTTCTTCGCCTACATGTGGTGGCGGTTCCTGCGCCTGGACCTGCTCGAGCACCGGGGCGCCCCGGCGGCCGGTGGCCCCGTGCTCCCCGCCCCCGCGACGACCGGGAACACCGCGGAGAGCAGGACCCGCCCCGAGCCCGCGCTCGCCGCCGAGGCCGACGACACCCCGCCCGACACCCCGCCCGACACCCCGCCCGACACCCCGCTGCCCTGGGACGCCTCCCCGTTCACCCGCAGCCCGGTCGCCGCGCCGTCCCCCGTCACCGACAGCGAGGCGCCCGGGCTGGCCGAGTACAACCGGATGCTCGCCGGGCTGGCCGCGCGCGACCGGGAGACCGCGGACGAGCGGTGAGCCGGCGCGGTTAGAGTCGAGGCGTGACCAGCCCCAGGACGTCCACCGCCCAGCGCCCCGTCGGGTGGCGGCTGCCGCTGTACCGCGTGTTCGCCTACGTCACGGGCGTCGGGCTGCTGCTGCTCGTGTTCTACGCGATGCCGATGAAGTACTTCGCCGGCGACCCGGGGCCGGTGGCGCTCATCGGCATGCTGCACGGCTTCCTCTACATGGCCTACATCGTGGCCACGCTGGTGCTGGCCGAGCGCGCGCGGTTCACCCCGGTGTTCGCGCTGCTGGTGCTGCTCGCCGGCACGATCCCGGTCTGCTCGTTCATCGCCGAGCGCAAGGTCACCCAGCGGGTGCAGGCGCGGGAGCGGGCCCTGCAGCAGGAGAGCTGACCGCGTACCCGGGGCCGATCAGGCCTCGTCGACCTGCGCGTGCGCGTCGCCGCCGACCTGGCGGAACGGGCACCCGACCAGCAGCCCGAGCTGCACGCGCAGCTCGTCGGCCGTCGTGGCTTCCTGCGGCCACGCGAGCCGGACGTCGTGGTCGCCCTCCGGCGTCTCCACCCGCAGCCGCAGCCCGCAGCGGTCCACCCCGAGCGGCCGGACGCGCGCGCCCAGGGTGCAGCGCAGCGACGCGGGCAGGTGGCGTGCGAGCGCGTCGAAGACCTCGGGGTGGGCCTCCTCGAGGTGCGAGAGCCAGTGGTTCTCCATCCGACAGAAGGGGTCCGGACGGGCGGCGGCGAGGTCGACGGGCGCGAGCGCGGCCGTGCCCTCGGCATCGGCCAGCACGGCCGAGCTGGGGGTGAGCTTGACCAGCGTGGCGCCGTGGCCGAGGTCGAGCAGCCGCGGGTGCGGGGCGACGTCGGCGACCTGCACGGCGGCCCGGCGGGCGGACGTGGGGTCGGGCAGCCGGAGCCAGCCGCTGATCCACAGCAGCGCGCGCACCGGCTCGCGCAGCTCGACCGGCGCGCGGTCGGTCAGCTCGAGCATGACCGGGATCTCGCCGCGGTCGGCCGTGCGGATCGCCTCCAGGACCGGCGACTCGTCGGGCAGCAGCACGACGGCCGAGCCGTCGGCGTGGACGTGGTGCACGAGCGGCACGACGGGCTCCGGTCCGCCCGTCCCGACCAGTGCCGCCTCCCCGCCGCGCGCCGCGACGCTCCGGGCGCGTTCGGCGTCCGCAGGTGCCGGCGGACGCCGGAGCCGGGTCTGTCCCACGTAGCTCACCTCCGAGTTAGGTGAGGCTAAGTTAGCTGCTGGGCGACGGGCCTGTCCAGGGCGGAGCGGACACCCCTTGTCGGGCCCGGGTGAACGGCGGGTTAGCGTGCGTACCCGTGACGACCGTGCCCTCGGGATCCTCCGCCGACCCGTGGCCGATCCGTCCCCTGCTCGCCGGGCTGGTCGACGACGCGAGTCTCGTCCAGCCGCGGATGGTCGCCCCGAGCATCGACGCGGTGGTGGCCCGCTACCTGTCGGCCCGCGACGGGGCCTACGGGGGCATGATCGGTCACCTGGTCTGCCCCGTCTCCCGGCTGCCCGCCCTGGTCACCGAGCTGGCCCGGTCGGCCCCGTCGCGGCCCGTCGACCTCTCGCTGGTCGTCGACACCGGGCTGGGGGCCGTGCCGAAGGCGCTGTCCACCGTCTTCTCCCGGTCCAGCCTGCTGACCCCGCGCACGGTCGAGACCGCTGCGCCGCCGGACGTCGACGCCGTCTGGCTCGAGCGCGTCTCGGAGTTCGTGCCGGACGAGGTCACGCCGGTCGTCGAGCCGCGGCGCCCGCTCGGCGGCAGCGCGGACGAGATCGACGCGTGGCTCGACGCGGTGCAGCGGGTCGCCGAGCACGGCTGCACCCCGAAGCTCCGGTGCGGCGGCCCGCGGCCGTCGGACGTGCCGTCGGTCGCCGAGGTCGAGCGGTTCCTGCAGGTCACCGTCGGGGCCGGGCACGGGTTCACCGCGATCGGGCTGCGCGAGGCGGTCCGCCCGGCGCCGGAGAACGAGACCGACCGGGGCCGCCACGGCGTGCTCAACCTGCTGCTCGCCGTCGCCCGCGAGCTGGGCACCGGCGGCGAGGGCACCGTCGGCGACGCCCTCCGCGAGACGGACGGGCAGGCGCTGGTCGGCGCGGCCGAGGCGCTGTCCGGGCGCACGGTCGACACGGTGCGCGGCCTGTTCCCCTGCTGCGGGATCGACCCCGACCCGATGTCGATCAGCGAGTTCGCCACCCTCGGCCTGCTGTAGGCGCGGCGGGTCGCCGGACCCCGGACGCGGTGTCCGGCGACCCCGGGGCGGCCGGTGCCGAGGATCCCCCGCTCCCCTCGGAGCGCGGCGCCCCGACCTGACGTACGGGCCGGGCGCGCCGTCGGTTCGCGCGGACCGCGAAGTTCCTCCCTCCGGCCCGTCGCGTTGGTCGGGACGGGGCAGCGCGGCGGCCGCCGGCGGCCCGACTAGGCCGTGTCTCCCAACCCGCCACCACCGCTCCCGGCGCCCACGCCGTCCCCGCCGGCGTTGCCGGGCCACCCGAATACGCCCGGTATGAGGGCGGCCCGGCTGCCTTGCCGGGAACGACGTGGATCACCGGGCCCGGCGGCGCCGGATTGAGAGACACGGCCTAGGCTGGTCGATCGTGCCCCGTCCCCGATCCCGCATCGGTTTCCTCGGCCCGCACGCCACCTTCACCGAGCAGGCGTTGCGCACGCTGCCGGAGTCCGAGGACGCGGAGCTGGTGCCGCTGCCGGGTAACCCCGCCGTGCTCCGCGCCGTGCGCGAGGGCACCGTCGAGGCCGGCTGCGTGCCGATCGAGAACAGCGTCGAGGGCGCCGTACCGCCCGTGCTCGACGGGCTGGTCGAGGAGCCGCCGCTGGTGATCGTCCGCGAGGCCGTCATCCCGGTGAAGTTCGTGCTGCTCGGCCGCGCCGGCACGACGCTCGCAGCCGTTCGCTCCGTCGCCTCGCACGGGCACGGCATCGCCCAGACCCGCGGCTGGATCGCCGCGAACCTTCCCGAGGCCGAGGTCCGGGTGGCGACCTCGACCTCCGAGGGCGCGGCGCAGGTCGCGCGCGGCGAGGTCGACGCCGCCGTGTCGTCGCCGCTGGCCGCCGAGCAGCACGGGCTCGAGGTCCTGGCCGACGACATCGCCGACAACGCCGGCGCGGTCACCCGCTTCGTGCTCGTCACCCGGCCCGGCACGCCGCCACCGGCCACCGGCCACGACCGCACCACCCTGGCCCTGACCACGGAGAACCGCCCCGGCTCGCTGCTCGGGCTGCTCACCGAGCTGGCCGTGCGCGGAATCGACCTGACCCGCATCGAGTCCCGCCCGATCAAGGACCGGCACGCGGACTACTGGTTCCACCTCGACTGCAGCGGGCACGTGGCGGACCCGGCGATGGGGGAGGCGTTGGCCGCGCTGCACCGCCGCTGCGACCGCGTCCGCTTCCTCGGCTCCTACCCGCGGGCGGTCGGTGCGCCCGAGCCGGTGGAGGGCGTCGGGGCGCCCGCGGTCCCGCTGCACGGGGCCGACGCCGCGGCGTACCGGGCGGCGCAGGAGTGGCTGACCGGAGTGCGGAACGGAGAGTGGACATGACCCCCGAGGAGCCCGAGCAGGACGAGCTGCGCCTGGTCCTGCTGCGGCACGGCCAGACGGACGCGAACGTCGCGCGGGCGCTGGACACCGTCCCGCCCGGGGCTCCGCTGAACGAGACGGGCCGGGCCCAGGCGTCGGGCGTCGCCGAGCTGATCGCGGACTGGCCGATCCGCGCGGTGCACGCCTCGCGCGCGATCCGCGCCCGGCAGACCGCCGAGCCGGTCGCGCTGGCCCACGGGCTGGGCGTGACCGTGGTCGACGGGGTGCACGAGATCTTCGTGGGCGAGCTCGAGGGCCGCTCGGACAAGCCGGCCCGCCGCGAGTTCGACGAGGTGTACGACGCCTGGTGGGGCGGCGACCTCGCGCGCGCCCTGCCCGGCGGGGAGTCGGCGCTGGACCTGCGCGCGCGGTACCTGCCCGCGGTGGACCGGATCGTCGAGCAGACCGAGCGGGCGCACGGTCCGGGCGGGATGGTGGTCCTGGTCAGCCACGGCGCCGCGATCCGGCTCGCCGCGGCCGCGCTGCTCGGCGACACCGCCGAGACCCGCTACGTGCCCAACGCCGGCCGGGTGGTGCTGCGCCGCGACCGGTCCGTCGAGACCGGGTGGGCGCTGGAGCTGTGGGACTCCGGCCCCGCGCTGGTCGGCGACGTGACGGCGGGCGCGGCCCCCGAGGCCCACTGACGGTCCGGCGCCGTCCCGACGGCCACCCCCGGAGGCCGTCGGGGCGCGCGCTGCAGGTACTCAGCCCTGCGGGACCGGGTCCCGCCGCCGGGCGAGGAGGAGCGCCGGGACCAGCGCCACCACGCCAAGGCCCGCGAGCAGCCAGAACACCGCGGCGAAGGCCGGGCCCGCGCCCAGCGGCAAGAGCGTGGCCAGGGTGGTGGCGACCAGTGCGCCGCCGACCGCCCCGCCGATCCGCTGGAGGGCGTTGAGCTGGGTGGTCGCGTCCGGCAGCTGCTCCCGGCGCACCGCGGCGTAGGCGGCCACGGTCGGCGGGATGGCCGCGAAGCCGATCGCGATCCCGCGCAGCACCAGCAGCACCTGGACGAGCCCGGGTCCCGGGTCGGCGACCGCGAAGGGGACCGCGGTGAGCGCCAGCCCCGCACAGCCTGCGACGGCCACCCTCCCGCCGCCGAAGCGGTCGGTGAGCCTGCCGGCCAGGGGTGTCGAGGCCGCCGTCGCGAGCCCGTAGGAGAGCAGCGCGAGGCCGGTGCCGGCGGAGTCGGTGCCGCGGCCGAGCTGCAGGAGCAGCGGGAAGACCAGCACGGTCCCGAAGAGCGAGGCACCGGTGAGCGTGCTGCACAGGGTCGCGGTGGCGTACCGCCGGTCGACGAACAGCCGCAGGTCGGTGAGCGGGTGCGCGCGGTGCAGCGAGTGCACCACGAACAGGGCGAGCGCGATCCCGCCGCCGAGCACCGTGCCGCCCACCACCAGCGGCGCGCCCTGCTCGCCCCACGCCGTCAGGCCGTACACCAGCGCGGACAGCCCGACGCCCGCGAGGAGCATGCCGACGACGTCGAGCGTCCCCGTGCGCGTGGCTCTCCCGCGCGGCAGCACGCGCATCCCCGCGACCACCCCGACCAGGCCGATCGGCACGTTGACCAGGAACAGCCACGGCCACGACGCCACCTCGAGCAGCACGCCGCCCACGACCGGGCCGAGCGCCGGGCCGAGGCTGACGACCGCCCCGAGCACGGCCATCACGCGGCCGAGCCGCTCCGGCCCGACGGCCTGACCCAGCAGCGCCTGCCCCGTCGGGACCAGGAAGCCGGCGGCGACCCCCTGCAGAACCCGGGCCCCGACGAGCAGCGCGAGGGTCGGCGCGGCGGCGCAGAGCACCGACGCCACCGTGAAGCCGGCCAGCGCGAGCACCCAGAGCCGGCCGGCGCCGATCCGCCTGCCCAGCCACCCGCACGCGGGCAGGGCCACCGCCAGGGCGAGCAGGTAGGAGTGCGCGATCCACTGCGCCGCCCCGAGGCCGGCGCCGAGGTCGCGGGCCATCGACTCCAGCCCGAGCGCGACCACGGACGCGTCGAGCATCGACAGCAGCGCCCCCAGCACCACGACCGCGGCGATCCTCCGGGTTGCCCGGTCCCACACCGTCACGCGGACACCCGCAGGCCTCGCAACGCGCCCGCCCAGGCCGTGACCTCGTCGAGCATCCGGCGCAGGGTGTCCTCCCGGTGCGTGGCCGGGGCGATGCGCCCGACGTCGGTCGGTCCGGTGAGCACGAAGTCGCTCATGAGGTCGACGCAGACCTGGGTGCGGACGTCGGCGATCCCGACCTCGGCCAGCACCGGCCGCAGCGCCTCGACGGCCCGCACGCCGCCCTGCACGCCGTAGCCGACGAGGCCGGCGGCCTTGTCGTTCCACTCGGCGAACAGGTAGTCGATCGCGTTCTTCACCGCGGCCGGGAAGGAGTGGTTGTACTCCGGGACCACGAAGACGAAGGCGTCGCAGGCGGCGACGGCCGTGGCCCACCGCAGGGTGTGCGGGCGGGTGTAGGTGGCGTGGAGGGCGGGGCTCGGCTCGTCGAGCAGCGGGAGGTCGAAGTCGGCCAGGTCGAGGAGCGCCACGGTCGCGCCGTGGGCCTCGGCGACCTGCTGCACCCAGTCCGCCACGATCGCGCCCCGCCGCTGCGGGCGTGTGCTGCCGACGACGATACCGATCCTGATGTCGCTGTTCACGGGCCGTAAAGTACAACGTGCATGGCAAAGTGACAACGCTCGTTGTCTCGGGTAGGAAGTCGGGGTGACGACCGTCGGGAGCCAGCCGCGGCGGGGGCTCGCGGACAAGCGGCGCGCCATCCTCCGCGGTGCGCTCGCGGTGTTCGCGCGCGAGGGCTACACGCGCGCGAGCATCGACCTCATCGCGCGCGAGGCCGGGGTCTCCACGCGCACGATCTACAACCACTTCCGCGACAAGGCCGCCCTGTTCGAGACGGTGATCCAGGAGAGCGCGCAGCGGGTCGCCGAGGAGCAGATCGGCGAGATGGAGCGCCACCTCGGCCAGGTCGCCGAGGGGCCGGAGGCACTGGGGGCGGCGCTGCTCGCCTTCGGCCGGGCGCACGCGCAGCCCACCGCCCGCGAGCACTTCGCGCTGGTCCGGCAGATCCAGGCCGAGGTGCTGCACATCCCCTCCGAGGCGCTCGAGGCCTGGCAGGAGACCGGGCCCCGCCGGGTGCAGCAGGCGCTCACGGGACACGTCGCCCGGTTCATGGCCGAGGGCCGGCTGCGGGAGGCGGATCCGCACCGCACCGCCCGCCACCTCGTGCTGCTGGCGGCGGGCGAGGTGACCAGCCGGTCGTTCCACGGCGCGCTCCCGCTGCCGCGCGAGGAGCTCGACGCGATCGTCGCCACCGGGGTCGACGCGTTCCTGCGCGCCTACGCCCCCTGACCGGCTCGGCGCAGCTCAGCCCCAGCCGAGCTCGTGCAGCGTGTGCTCGTCGATCCCGAAATGGTGGGCGATCTCGTGCACCACGGTCACGGCGACCTCGTGCACGACCTCGTCGTCCGTCGCGCAGACCTCCAGCACGGCGTCGCGGAAGATCGTGATGCGATCGGGCAGGACCCCGCCGTAGTCGCTGGTCCGGTCGGTGAGCGCGACGCCCTCGTACAGGCCCAACAGCTCCGGGTCGTCGGGATGCCGGTCCTCGACCAGCACCACGACGTTGTCCATCGCCGCGGTGAGCCTTCGGGGGATCGTGTCCAGGGCATCGGACACCAGCTCGTCGAACCGGGTCCGGCTCATCTCCACCACGACGTCAGGGTGCCGGAACGGGCACCTCGGGCAGCGGCGCGGCGGGCGGGCCCGCCGACTCCGACGCCGACGGGGGCGCCTCGGCGCTCGGCGGGGCCGGCTCGGACGACGACGGCGGGACGCTCGGGTCCGTGGTCGGGGCGCCGGACTGCGTCGGCGGGGCCGGCACGCCCGGCTTCGGCGTGGTGGTGGCCGGCGGGGCGGGCTGGTCGCCCACCGACACCGCCCCCTTGACCGGCCCGGTGACCGGCGCGAACCCGCTGCGGTCCGGCAGCAGGGCCGCCAGGTTGCAGTTGACCTTGCGGGTGCCCGCGTTCCAGGACTCCTCGGTGATGTTGTCCCAGTACACGGTGAGCTTCTTGTCCGTGATGACCTGCGGGCCGCCGGCGTAGTCGCCCGCGATCCGGCTGCACTCGGGCTGCAGGAACCCGTCCTGGTCGCCCACCGCCGGGAAACCGCCCGGGAACTTCTGGGAGAGGTCGACGACGCCGACCGTCTCCACCGCGTGCGGCCCGGCGCAGTCCGTGGGGTCGCCGACCCGCGGCCCGTCGATCGCCAGGCAGGTCCCGGGCTCGTAGACCCCGGACTGGTCCTGGTCGGCGGCCTTCCCGCTCAGCGGGTACAGCGCGCCGGAGCGCGAGGCGCTCTGCACGCCGCAGCGCAGCTCGCGGTCCCCCTCGTCCCACTTCTTCTGCGACGGCTTGAGCGCGCCCACCCGGAACTTGCCGTTCGGGTCGAACCTGCCGCCGAGGTACTGCAGCACGACCGGCGTGCACCGCTCGTTGACGAGCTGGCGCATGGTCGCGTCGTCCGGCAGGGTCTGCTGGTCGGTGAGCTGGACGGTCCCCGACTGCTCGAACAGGTGCGGCTGCGCGCAGTCGACGACGGCGGTGTCCGCGGCGTCGGCCCGGGCCCAGTTCAGGCAGGTGCCGGGCGTGGTCGGCGGCGGCGGGATGTCCTCGACGTCGGCCGAGGTGCCGTTGGGCGAGGGGAGCGCGGCCAGCGAGCCGAGGACCGGCACGGTGGCGCCGGCGACCGTGTCGAGCGTGGCCACGCCGAGCATCACGCCGGCGCCCACGAGGACGGCCGCGACGATCCGCCGCGCCTGGCGGCGGCCCGGCAGGCGCGCACCCCGGCGGGGTGCCGCCGGCGGCGGGCTCGTCCGCGGGGAGCGGGCCGGGCGGTCGGCGACGGCGAGGGGGGAGCGGCCGCCGGACGGGGTGGGGAGCTCGTCCATGTCGCCGACCATCTTGCCGTCCCCGTCCGGGCGACCCCGATCCGGTGCCGCCGTCGCTCGGTCATCGGTCGGGAGCGTGCTGCGAGGTGTCGTCGGGGGACGACGAGGAACCCCGATCCGGTGATCCTGCGCGGCGGGAGGGCTCCCGGGTCGGGTGAACGGTGTCACGATCTTGGTCGGGTCGATACCGAGCCGAGACCGAGGGCGGTTCCGCACGTACGCCCGGAGCGGATACGGTGCGCGGCGGGGGTGGACGCATGACGGAGCACGACGGCCGGGACCAGCCCGGGCCGCCGGACGAGACCGGGGAGACCCGGCCCGTCGAGAGGGTCCGCGGCCGGATGACGGAGCAGGACGCGTCGACCACGCCCCGTGAACCCACCCTGGCCGAGAAGCGCGCCCGCGAGCAGGGTGCCCGCCGCCGCGCCGAGGAGGCCCGGCTGGCCGAGGAGGAGGCCGGGCGCAAGAAGAAGCGCAAGCGGATCCTGATCGGCTCCGGCGTCGTCGTCGGCGTGGTCGCGCTGATCGCCGTCGGCTACGCCGTGTCCTCGGACGACGAGGAGGTCCAGGCCCGCTGCGTCGACGACAACAACGTCGTCGTCGACGACGCGAACTGCGTCACCCCGGCCTCGGCCAGCAACAACACCTACTACGGGGGCGGCGGGTTCTTCCCGATCTTCATCGGGGCCGGCGGCCGCCAGTACCACTACAACTACGGCGGCGCCGGCAACATCGGCCAGGTCGCCACCGGCGGGACCACGACCGTGCCCCAGAACGCGACCGTCCGCACGCCGTCGGGCAAGACGATCTCGCGCGGCGGCCTCGGCGTGAGCAGCGGCTCGTCCTCCGGCGGGTCGAAGGGCACGTCGGGCGGGTCGTCCTCGTCGGGCGGGAAGTCCGGCGGAAGCAGCGGGAGCTGAGCGGTGCGCCGTGAACGCGGGGCCGCGCGCCCCGGCTGGCAGCAGATCGTCCGTGACCAGGGACTCGTCTACGACGCCCCGGGCCGGGACCGGAACGGGCTCGCGCGGCCGTACTGGGACGAGTCGGTGCACTACGTCTTCGAGATGGACGAGATCCTCTCCCTCGAGGCGGACGTGGAGCTCCTGCACTCGATGTGCCTCGAGGCCGTGGACCACGTCGTGACCACCGAGCGGTTCCGCGACTTCGCCCTGCCCGAATGGGCGTGGGAGAAGGTCGCGGCCTCCTGGAAGCGGCACGACCCGCACGTCTACGGCCGCTTCGACCTGCGCTACGACGGCTCCGGCCCGGCCAAGCTGCTCGAGTACAACGCCGACACCCCGACCACGCTGCTCGAGGCGTCGATCCTGCAGTGGTACTGGCTGAAGGACACCCACCCCGACGACGACCAGTGGAACTCGCTGCACGAGCGCCTGGTCGAGCGGTTCGGCGAGATCAAGGGCGCGCTGCCCAGCTCCGAGGTGCACTTCACCTGGTCCGGCGGCGACGCCACGGGGGAGGACCACGTGACCGTCGGCTACCTGCAGGAGACGGCGGCCGAGGCCGGCCTGGACACCGTGGGCCTGCGGATCGAGGACATCGGCTGGGACGTCGACCTCGACCGCTTCGTCGACCTGGCCGAGGCTCCGATCGCCTCGGTGTTCAAGCTCTACCCCTGGGAGTGGATCCTCACCGAGGAGTTCGGCAAGCACGTCGTGCGCAGCCTGCCCGAGACGCTCTGGCTCGAGCCGCTGTGGAAGACGCTGCTGTCGAACAAGGCGATCCTCGCCGTGCTGTGGGAGATGTACCCCGGCCACCCGAACCTGCTGCCCGCGTACCTGAACGACCCGGGCCTGCTCACCGAGTACGTGCGCAAGCCGCTGCTGGGACGCGAGGGGGCCAACGTCGACATCGTCTCGCCCGGCTCGCAGGTCTCGACCGGCGGCGTGTACGGCGAGGAGGGCTACGTCTACCAGCTCTTCGACCCGCTGCCGGAGTTCGACGGCTTCCGGCCCGCCCTGGGAGCGTGGATCGTGGGCGACGGCTCGGCCGGGCTCGGCATCCGCGAGACCGCGGGTCTGGTGACGGACGACGGCGCCGCGTTCGTGCCGCACCGCATCCCCGAGGACTGACGCCGCGCTCCCCGCCCCGGACCCCCGCTCCCCGTCCCCTTCCTCCCGGAGGACCCCATGACCCTCGCCCTCGATGCGGTGTACTTCGCGAACATCGGCCGCGGCGTCGGTGCGATCCTGCTCTACGCGCTGCTCGGCGCGCTGCTCATGCTCATCGGCTTCTGGGCCATCGACATCACCACGCCCGGCAAGCTGAACCGGCTGGTGCGCGACGGCCGCCCGGGCGCGGTGCTGGTGACGTCCGCCGGGATGATCTCGATGGCGTTCATCGTGGTCGTCGCGATCTGGAGCGCCTCGGGGCTGCTGGCCGAGGGGTTGCTCGCGGCGCTGATCTTCGGCCTGGTCGGCATCGTCGCGCAGGTCGTGGCGGTGCGGCTGCTGGAGTGGGTCACCGGCATCCGGATCGGTGAGGTGCTGGCGGCCGAGGAGCTCGGCGCCGAGGCGTGGGTGGTCGCGGCCGCGCACGTGGCGCTCGGCCTCGTGGTGGCCGTCGCGATCATCTGAGCCGGGTCAGGCGGGCCCGCGGACCTTCTCGACGACGTCCGTCGCCAGCGCCGCCCGGGTCAGCGCCGCCGCGAGCCGGGCGAGCCCGTCGTCGGGGACGAGGGCGGCGAGGTCGTCCGGGTCGGTCGGCAGGCCGAGCTCCTCGGCGCCCTGCCGCGCCTTGCCGTCGAGCGCCGGGCGCAGCTCCGGCCACACGGCCTGCGCCTCGCGGCAGAAGATGTCGGCGCCGGTCGGCCCGAGCCGGGGGAACTCCGTGAGCAGCTCGCGGATGCGGTCTGCGTCGCCGCGGCCCTCCTCCCGCAGCCGGCGCAGGTCGCCCTTCCACCGGTCGAGCAGCAGCTCGGCACCCTCGCCGAGCGCGGTGGCGGTGCTCTCGTCGTAGCGCGCGTAGCGGGCGCGGCCCAGGGCGTCGACGCGGTCCTGCCAGCTCGCCTCGCGCATCTTCTCGGGCGTGCCCATCCCGGAGCGGACGAGCTCGCGCGCCGCGTCGACGGCGATGTCCGCCCGGATGCGGGTCGACAGCAGCACCGCCAGCACCAGCAGCCGGTACAGCGGCGCGGGCGTGTCCTCGAGCGTGATCCCGGCCTGCTCGGCGTAGGTCTCGCCGGCCTCGTCGAGCAGCGCGGTCACGGTGTCCTGTGGCGCACCCATACGGTCGGGTACCCGCGGTTCGGGGCCCTTACGCGGCGAAGGAGCCGGTCTCGGGCGCGGCCGGGAGGACGGCGACGGCCCGGTCCCGGGACCGGCGGCGGCGGGCGCGCAGGCCCAGGACGGCCAGCGCCACCAGCACCCCGACCACCGTCGAGACGAGCCGGTCGGCCAGGAGCGTGGCGGTGGGGACCGGGTGCATGGTCGTACCGACCACCAGGGCGAGGGGCGTGATGAACAGCAGCGCGACGGCGTAGTTGCGCATCACCAGCAGCTCCGCCGCGGTCTGCAGCACGACGGCGGCGACCACGATCGCCCAGCCCGGCAGGTGCAGCGCCAGCAGCGCCGCGGCGACCGCGAGCCCGCCCAGCGTGCCCCCGATGCGCAGCACGCCGCGGTTCACCCGGGCCCGCGAGCCCGCGACCGACAGCGGGACGACGGCCGCGACCAGGGCCCAGTACAGGTGGCCGACGCCCAGGAGCACGGCGAGCGGAGCGGTGACCGCGCAGGCCAGCAGGACCTCGAGCACGATCTCCCGGCGCGCCGCCTCGCCGAGCGGGAGCCTCACCAGCGGCGCCCGGCGGCGGACGTGCCCGGGCAGCAGGGCCCCGGCGCTCCCGACCAGCACCGCGAACGCCGCCGAGCCCGCGGCCACGGCCACGACCTGCAGCGCGGCGGCGAGGCCGAGCGGGTGGGCGCCGGCGAACGCGCCGGCGGCGAACACGAAGAACAGCGGCCCGCCGGGCTTCCACCCGACGACCTCGCCGCCGATCGTGCCGGCGACGGCCACGCCCACCAGGACGAGGAGGGCGAGCCAGGGCGAGGCGGGCAGGTGTGCGGCGAGCAGCCCGACCGCGACGCTCGCGACCAGCCCGAGGCCGGTGACCGCCTGCACCTGGGTGCGCGCCGGCACCGTCAGGTTCCGGCCGTAGATCGCCGCGAAGGCGCCGAAGGTGGCCGCACCCAGCAGGTCCAGCCGGCCGAGCACGAGCAGCGCCAGCATCGGGACGCCCACCGAGACCCCGCACCGCAGCGCGGGGCGGTGCGCCCCGGCGTGGGCCTCGAAACGGACCAGTTCACGGGCCAGCGTCCCCTGCACGCATACTCCTTTCACTGGTGTACAAATTACTTCACCGGTGTACGAAAGGGGAAGCCGGTGGCGGCGAACCGTGACGCGATCGACGACATCCAGGCCATCTGGGCGGTCCGGCGCCCGGACCTCGACACCGGGCCCCTCGCCGTCGTCGGGCGGATCCTGCGGGCCGCGCGGTTCCTGCAGCAGGCCGCCGACGACTGGCTGGCCGACGCCGGGGTGACGCGCGCGGAGTTCGACGTCCTCAGCCAGCTGCGGCGCACCGACGCGCCGCTGCGCCCCGGTGACCTCACCGCCGGCGTCGTCGGCTCACCGGCCGCGACCACCAAACGGCTGCACAAGCTCACGGCGGCCGGCCTGGTCACCCGCACCCCCGATCCCGACGACGCCCGCGCCGCCCGGGTCGCGCTGACCGGGGCCGGGGAGCGGCTGGTCGACGAGGTCCTCCCGCGCCAGATCGCGGCCGAGGCCGAGCTGCTCGAGGTCTTCACGACGGCCGAGCGTGAGTCGTTGGCGGCCCTGCTGCGGACCGCGTTGCTGGCCTGGGAGCCGTGAGCGGCCGCGCCGGCCTCCTCATCCCAGGGCGGCGACGTCCGGCACGCGGGCCTCGGGCGGCGGCATCGCCTCCAGCTCGGAGCGCACCTCGCGGGCGTTGGCGGCCAGCTCGCCGTCGGCGACCAGGCGGCGCAGCGCCTCGGCGGTGACCTTGCCGGACAGGCCCGCCCCCCGCCGGGCGATGAGCTCGGCGTTGTGCCGGCGGTCCCCGGCCCCGGGCACCGCGAGCTGCGGGATCCCCGCGGACAGCGCGCCCATCGCGGTACCGGAGCCGCCGTGGTGGACGATCGCCGCGCACAGCGGCATGCCGTCGACGAGCGGGACCCAGCCGACCGTCCGCACCCGGTCCACCGCGCGCGCCCGGCGCTCGATCCGCGGCTCCGGCCGGACCAGCACGATCTCGGCGTCGACCTCCGCGGCCGCGGCCAGCGCCGCCGGCATGGGGTCGGCGCCCGGACCGGGGGCGGTGCTGCGCGAGACGAGGATGCGCGGCCGGTCCGCCGCGTCCGAGGGCACCCGCAACCAGGCCGGGATCTCGCCGCCGCCGCGCTGGACCGGTCGCATCGGCATCCCGGCGCGCTCGCCCACCACGCTGCGCGGCGCCGTCGTCAGCACCACCTCGGGGGCCGGGAGCCCGCGCTCCTCCAGCCCGTGCCGGCGCAAGGCCCGCCGCATGATCTTCGACGCCGCGGTCACCCGGACCAGTGCGGGGCCGTCGAACAGCGAGTTCTCCAGCAGCACGGTGGGCAGGTCGTACCGGGCCGCGGCCACGGCACCGGCGACGGCGAGCGGCT
This sequence comes from Pseudonocardia kujensis, assembly GCF_021283305.1. Lineage (GTDB taxonomy): Bacteria > Actinomycetota > Actinomycetes > Mycobacteriales > Pseudonocardiaceae > Pseudonocardia > Pseudonocardia kujensis. The sequence goes on along the minus strand of NZ_JAJSOK010000002.1, from coordinate 188,215 downwards.
CGTGGACCACGACGTCGGGCCGCCACTGCTCGACGACGGTGACCAGCCCGTCCGTCAGCTCCTCGTTCACCGCCCCGAACAGCCGGGCGACCATGCGCGTGCCCGCCGTGCCGGTGAGCTCGGCGCGGGCGTCGAGGGGGTGTGCGGCCATGTTCCGCGCGGCGATCCAGGCGAAGGAGACGTCGCGTGCCACGTCGATCACCGGGAGGTCGCCGGTGTCGGCGTTCATCGCGTCGCCGCCGGTGGCGACGAGCACGTCGTGCCCCGCCTCCCACAGCGCCTCACCGAGGGGCAGCATCGGCAGCAGGTGCCCGGTGAGCGGAGCCGACACCAGCAGCACGCGCATACGGGCACGCTAGCGAAGGAGATCGCTCCCACGCTGCCCGTACGCTGGGGGCGTGTCCGGACGGGTGGAGTAGCGCATGGAGGCCCCGCGCCTCGTCGCGAGCGACGTCGACGGCACCCTGCTCGGCGAGGACCACGAGGTCAGCCCGCGCACCGCGGCCGTGATCGGCAGGCTGGTCGCCCGCGGCGTCCCCTTCGTGCTGGTGACCGGGCGGCCGCCGCGGTGGATCCCGCCGGTGGCGACCCAGCTTGGTGTGGTCCGGTACGCGGTCTGCGCCAACGGCGCGGTGCTCTACGACGTCGAGGCCGACCGGATCGTCGGCTCCCGCCCCCTGCACCCGGAGGACCTCGTCCGGCTCGAGCAGGCGGTCGCGGAGGCCCTGCCCGGCGCCACCCTCGGGGTCGAGCGGGTCGGCGAGCACGCGTTCGACGACCAGGTGGCCCAGTTCGTCGCCGAACCGGACTACGAGCACGCCTGGCCGGGCGGCGGCCCGCCGACCGAGGAGCGCGAGCGGCTGCTGGCCCACCCCGCGGTGAAGCTGCTGGTCCGGGCCAAGGGGATGTCGAGCGACGCCATGGCCGCGGTCCTGGAGCCGCTGGTCGGCGACACCGTGGACATCACGTTCTCGCACCCGGGCGGGCTGATCGAGGTGGCGCCGGCGGGCGTGTCCAAGGCCACCGGGCTGCGCGACCTCATGGAGCGCACGCCGGAGTTCGCCGGAATCGCGGCCGACGAGGTCGTCGCCTTCGGGGACATGCCCAACGACGTCGCGATGCTGCGCTGGGCCGGGCACGGCGTGGCGATGGGCAACGCGCACCCGGAGGTGGTCGCGGCGGCGGACGAGACCACGGCGACCAACGTCGACGACGGCCTCGCCCTCGTGCTGGAGCGCTGGTTCTGACCCCGGTCCCGGCCGCGGATCCGGCGTCGGGCTGACCAGCGCGGACGGGCGGCCCGGCACGCCGGACCGGGCCGCGGGCGGCCGCCGCGTAGCATGGCTGCGCCGTACACCCCGCAGATCGGCGCCCGCGGAAACCCCGCCGCGCGCGCGAGGAGGCCTGCCCGTGACCGACCGGTCGCTCGACGTACCGGCCGCGCCGGACGCACCCACGGTTCCCGCCGTACCCGCTCCTGTGCCGTCCGAACCCGTCGCACCGGCCTCGCCCGAGCTGCAGGTCCTGTCCGCCGTGCAGCGCGGGATCGCGCGGCCCCGGACCGTGTCCGTGGCCCGCGGCATGTCGCACTTCGGCGAGCACGCGGGGGGCTGGCTCGCGCTGGGTCTCGTCGGTGCAGCCGTCGACCGGCGCCGGCGCGCCGAGTGGCTGTGGTCCGCCGCGGCCGTCGCCTTCGCCCACGGGGCGTCCATCGGGGTCAAGCGCGTGGTGCGCCGGCCCCGTCCCGAACACCCGTCGGTCGAGGTGCTCGTGGGCACCCCGAGCCGGCTGTCCTTCCCGTCCTCGCACGCCACCTCGACCACCGCCGCCGCCGTGCTCTACGGCCGGCTGCTGCGCTCGCGCGCGCCGCTGGCCGTCGTGCCCGTGATGGCGCTGTCCCGGCTGGTCCTGGGCGTGCACTACCCGACCGACGTGGCGACGGGATCGGCGCTCGGCGCCGGCGTCGCCCTCGCCGCCCGGCGCGTGATCCCGCGCCTGATCCACAGGAAGAAGCGCTGATGACCAGCACGGACGTACCCCCGGCGGTGGAGGCTCCGCAGCGGACCCCGATCGGTCTGGCGGCCGGCGTCGTCAGGACGATGCGCCCTCGCCAGTGGGTCAAGAACGTCCTGGTCCTGGCCGCCCCGTTCGCCTCCGGCGACCTGTTCCAGGGCGCGGTGGCCGTCAAGCTCGCCATCGCGTTCGTGGCGTTCTCGCTGGCCGCGTCGGGCGTCTACCTGGTCAACGACGCGAAGGACGTCGAGGCCGACCGCGCCCACCCGACCAAGCGCAACCGGCCCGTCGCCGCCGGCATCGTCCCGGTCCCGGTGGCCTACGCCGTGGCCGCCGTGTGCTTCGCCGCGGCCATCGCACTGTCCCTGCTGGCCTCGGTGCAGCTGCTGATCGTGCTCGGCGTCTACGTCGGCGTGCAGCTGGCCTACTGCTTCTGGCTCAAGCACCAGCCGGTCCTCGACATCTGCATCGTCGCCTCCGGCTTCCTCATGCGCGCCATCGCCGGTGGCGTCGCCGCGGCCATCCCGCTGTCGCAGTGGTTCCTGCTCGCGGCCGGCTTCGGCTCGCTGTTCATGGTCGCCGGCAAGCGCTACGCCGAGATGATGCTCGCCGAGCGCACGGGCGCGAAGATCCGCAAGTCGCTGGAGTCCTACTCCCCGTCCTACCTGCGGTTCGTGTGGGCGCTCTCGGCCACCGTGCTGATCATGACCTACGGGCTGTGGGCCTTCGAGATCCGCGAGGCGCACCACAACTCGGTGTGGTCGGTGATCTCCATCGTCCCGTTCGTGGTCGCGGTGCTGCGCTACTCCGTCGACGTCGACAACGGCGACGGCGGTGAGCCCGAGGAGATCGCCCTCGGCGACCGTGTCCTCCAGGTCCTCGCGATCGCGTGGGTGGCGATGCTGACCCTGGCGGTCTATCTCTAAGTCCGCCCGGGTCCGGCCCGGCCGTCGATCTGCGCCTCAGGGCGCGGCTGAGCGTCGCGTGCGCCCGTCGACCTCGGCTTCGAGCCGGGCGACGAGTGCCGCCGCCGCTGCGCGGATCGTCTGCGTCCGACTCACCAGCTCGAACCAACCGCGCGTCGCCCGTCGCAGGCTCACATCACCCCGAACGGCTCGGACGATCGCTGCGCCGAGCTCGGCGGGGTCACACGAGCGTGCGATCGTGCCGTTGACCCCCTCGGCGACGAGTTCCAGGGATGCGTTGTCGCCTCCCTCGACGAGGACGACCGGAGTGCCGAAGGCGGCGGCTTCGACGACCACCAGGCCGTAGCCCTCTCGCGCCGAAGGGTTCACCAGGCAGTTCGCCGTACGCACCCCGCCCTCGAGCTCGTCCTGTGACACGAAGCCCGGTAGGCGCACGACATCGCGGAGGTCGAGCCGGTCGATCTCAGCTTTGACCGCGGAGTGCGAGGGGCCGTCACCGAAGATCGTGGCGGTTAGGCCCGGCAGCTCCGCCCGGGCGGCCGAGATGGCCGCCGGAAGTGTCTCGACCCGCTTGTCCGGGATGTGCCGCCCCACGTACACCACTGTCGGGGGAGCGGCGGGTTCGAGTTCAGGTTCGCCGAAAGGGCCGTCGGGAATGAGTCCAGGGCTCACGAGCGGATCACGGCGGAGACCCGCCGCCCGGAGGCGGCTCGCGACGAGCGCGGAATGACAGCTAGCGAGAGGCCCGCAGCAGATCGCGAGCCGCTGAACGAGACCGGCGACGCGGCCGACGACGCGACCGGAGTACGCCCTCCACTGCTCCGGGCGGAAGACCTCCAGCCAGTCGACTGCGAGTACTACGCGAGTACCCACCAGGGCAGCGCGCGCGGCCGGTACGTTGGTAGCTGGCGTGGCGCTGACCAGCACCGCATCGTAGTCACGGTGGTGGCGCCGCAGGTGGACGGCGAGACCGTAGGCGAAGCGGACCGCCGGACCGACCGTTCGCGCACCGTGTGCGTCGTAGATCTCGCGGTCCTCGCTCACGGTGACGACGCGGATCCCCTCCAGCTCCGGAGCCGGACCGTCCCACTGACGACGGGTGAGATAGGTGATCTGGTGTCCCGCAGCGGCGAACTCCTCCGCGAAGACACGGTACTGGCGTTCGCCACCGCCGACCGAGAAAGGGAACAAGCAGTCGTAGGCGATGGCGATGCGCACTCGGAACCTTCGTGGTCGACGGGCTGACGGCCTGGCTCAGGGGCGAGTCCCTGGGCGGTCAAGCGTAGACCAGGCCTCGGACAAGTGGCGGGTCGGCGACGCGCCGCGGTCGTGTGCCGCCTCGGCCCTCACGCTCGCTACCCTGCACGGGTGTTCGTGAGGCCGTGTTCGCCTCCGACAGACCGAATCCGGACGCGATGGGGGCACGATGACGTCGATCTCGATGGCGCAGGAGGATGCCGCCGCCGAGTCCGTGATCCTCGAGCTGACGGTGGTCCTGCCGTGTCTCAACGAGGCGGAGACGTTGGAGACGTGCATCCGTAAGGCACGCGCGTCGATGGCAGAGCTCGGAGTCGCCGGCGAGGTCGTCGTCGCGGACAACGGCTCGACGGACGGCTCGCAGGAGATCGCCGTGTCGTCGGGGGCTCGCGTCGTCGACGTGCCGAAGCGTGGATACGGGGCGGCGCTGACAGCCGGCATTCATGCGGCCAAAGGTCGCTTCGTGATCATGGCGGATGCCGACGACAGCTACGCCCTCGAGGACCTGGGAAGGTTCCTCGAGGGCCTGCGGGGCGGCGCCGACCTCGTGATGGGTAACCGTTTCCACGGCGGGATCGAGCCGGGCGCGATGCCCTTCTTGCACAAGTACCTCGGGAACCCGGTGCTGTCGATGCTCGGGCGGCTGTTCTTCCGGATTCCGATCGGCGACTTCCACTGCGGGATCCGCGGGTTCCGTCGCGAGCGGGTCCTCCAGCTCGGTCTACGCACGTCCGGGATGGAGTTTGCCAGTGAGATGGTGGTTCGTGCGTCGCTGGCGCACTTCCGGATCACGGAGGTACCGACAACTCTGCGCCCCGACGGACGGAGCCGGTCGCCGCACCTGAGGACGTGGCGCGACGGTTGGCGACATCTGCGTTTCCTGTTGGCGTTCAGCCCGCGCTGGCTCTTCTATTACCCGTCCATGACACTTCAGATCATCGGACTCGTCGGGGTAGTCTGGCTCGCATTCGGTCCTCAGCGGATCGGCGGTGTCGGCTTCGACATCCATTCGATGGTCGCCTTCGCGACGATGTTCATCGTCGGCATGCAAGGAGTCGGCCTGGCCGTCATTGCCCGCTCGTACGCCGCCCACCTCGGGCTGCTGCCGCCTCCCTCCGAGAAGGCCGAGCGGATTTTCGCTCGACTCACCCTGGAGAAGGGCCTGGTCGTCGGCGGGCTCCTGATGCTGCTGGGAGTCGCCTGCTTCCTGGTGGCGCTCACCCGCTGGGGCGTCCTCGGATTCGGGGCGCTCGACGTGGTTCAGTCCATGCGGGTGCCCATCGTCGGGATGGTTCTGGCCGTCGCCGGGTTCCAGTTGGTCATCGTGAGCTTCGCCCTCAGCCTGACCCGGATCGGAGAGGACTGAGGCGGCCTCAGGCGCTCAGCGCAGGAGGGCGTCCAGGCGGGGTCCAAGCAGCGGGGCCAGCGAGGTCATGTACGTCGCTGATACGTGGTTGAAGTCCATATACACGAGCACGTTGCCCACCTCGGCCGGGCACAGTTCCGCGTTGCAGAGCAGATCCGCGGTGTCGATGAACGACACAGTAGGCGGAACGCCGACGGCCGAGAGGTACGAGGGCTGGGCTGGGTAGACCTCGGCCCGCTCGAATCCGCAGGCTCCGTCTGCTCGGCGGTGCTCCAGACAGTCTGCGGGGTTGTAGCCCGGGTCATGACGGGGGTTGTCACGCGCCGCGATCACGGGGATCCCGAGGTCGGCGAGGCGCTGCCACTGTGCGACGAAGCCAGGAGGTGTCGACTCGGTGAGCCCGGGCCGTACGTCGTGGCTCGCGAGCGTGAAGACCGCGTCGGGCCGGAGTTCGCTGATCTCGGCGAGAGCGGCCTGGTTGAAGTCGACGCAGGTCTGGCTCATCGAGCCGTCCGGCGGAGGAGCGGAGAACGCGCAGCCGCCCAACGTCATACTGATGATCTGCCAGTTCCGGTCCGCAGCAACCGGGCCGAGGGCAGCGAGGAACTGGGCGGCGTGGGAGTCACCGACGACCACGATCCTCTTCGCCGGGAGCACGGCAGGACCCGGCAGAGGAGAGCTGCACGTCGGATTGGACGGAAGGTGGTCCATCGGACGGCAGTCCCACGAAGTGACGCTCGCGAAGTCCTGAGGCGCGTCGACGAGGGGTGGAAGGAGGTCGGCGTCCCCGCTGCTCCCGCTCGCGAGGGCAGCCGCGCCCGGATGATTCGGATCGCCCAACCAGGCGTTGTCAGCAGCTCGAGCGTGCAGCAGGAGGCTCCAGCACAGGCTGGTCACCAGTACGACGGAGATCAACCCGCCACAGAGACCGAACCGTCGCGCGTCGCTCAGCTTCAGCCTGCGGAGCGGCTCCTCAACGAGATGGTGAGTCAGCACGGCAAGGAGGACGGACATCGCGACGACGGCGAGCCCGCCGCGCAGGCCGACCGCGACCTGGTCACGCAACGCCAGGTAGAGAATCAGAACCGGCCAGTGCCAGAGGTACAGGCAGTAGCTGAGGTCGCCGAGGTAGCGAACCGGGCGCGACCCGAGGAGGTGGTCCGCGGCCAGAGTGGATCCGGTGGTACCGGCGATGAGGACGAGGCTTGCCGCGAGCGTCGGCCACAAGGCCACGAACCCCGGGAAGACGGCGTCGACATCGAGGAGTGCCCCGCACGCCACGAGTGCGACGACGCCGGTCCAGCCGAGCACGATGCGTACTCGCATCGGCGGGGCGAGCGCATCGATCACGAGGGCGAGCAGGCCACCGAGAGCGAACTCCCACCCTCTCGTGAGTGAGTGGAAGTAGGCGAGGGGCTGGTTGCTGATCGTCAGCGTGATGGAGAAGGTCAGCGAGGCAACGCCCACGCCGACGAGGGTCAGGAACAGGCCCAGCCGAAGTCGGCCGTAGGCCCGGCCAGCCACGGCAGCGACGACCGCGACCAACAGGGGCCAGACGATGTAGAACTGGACCTGGATCGAGAGCGACCAGAAGTGTTGAACTATACTCTGTGTGTTGTGCTGGGCGGCGTAGTCGATCGAATCTACGGCCAAACGCCAGTTCTCAAGAAAGAATGCCGAGGCGACCGTCTCGCGTAGGGTCTGGAGCCACCGTGCCTCCGGGAGGAGCACCATCCCCGCCACCGCGCTCGCCACGAGGACCACCGCGGCCGACGGGACCAGGCGAACAGCCTGCCGGGCCCAGGTGCTGCGGAAGCGCAGGGTTCCGGCTTCGGCAGAGCGGGACAACGCACCCGTCACTAGGAAGCCGGAGATTAGGAAGAAGACGTCGACCCCGCCGGACACCCGGCCGAACCAGACGTGGTAGGCGACCACGAGGGTGACCGCGAGCGCCCTCAGTCCTTGCAGCTCCGGCCGGAAGCGACTACGCGTCGGTGAGGCGAGGTGAGCATCCCGGCCAGCGAACCTGGAGAAGGTCCGGTCCGGTGCCGAAGGCGTGTGCAACGTCCGTCACCGGTCCTTCCACAGCTGGTAACTCGAACTCGTCCGCCGCAGAAGGGCGGAGACGCCGCTCGGGGAGGAAGCGGCATCCGTACGTCGGGACGATGGAAGGAATCTAGATCACGCCTTGCCGGTCGCTGACCGAGGGCGATCCGGCACAGGTCAGCGCCGAGACGGGCCGCGGCCGGGTTGGAAGGGGAAACGCACGGACCCTTCCCTACTATTGCCTGGTGTCGCTTCGTGTCGCCGTCGACCTCCTCTACTACACGGGGAGAAAAGGCGGAACCGAGAGCTACGCCCGCGGGCTGTTCGCCGCGCTGGCGGGCCACGACGACCTGACGTTCGTCGGCCTCGGCAACGCGGAGCTGCGTCGAGACCCTCCCGACTGGTTCCCGGGGGAGATCGTGGCGTTGCCGGTCTCGGGGGAGAACCGGGTGGGGTGGGCAGCCGCTGAGGCGCTTGCGGTCGGTCCTGTCGCCCGGCGAGTCGGAGTCGACCTTCTCCACTGTCCTTCCAACTTCGGGCCCGCCGTACGCCTGCTACCGACCGTCGTCACCGTGCACGACATCCTCGCGGAGCGACACCCGGAGTGGGTTCCCGAGGGGCGAGCGCGCGGCGTCCGTCTGCTTCATCGCGCGACGGTCCGCGCCGCCGATCATGTTGTCAGCGTCAGCCGGGCGACTGCAAACGATCTCCACCAGTTGCTCGGGGTGCCGGTCGACAAGGTGACGGTGGTGCCGCCGGGCGTCGAGGTCACCGCCCGCGCCGACCGCAGGGTTGCAGATGATCGCCCGTTCCTGCTCACCGGCGGTAACCGTATGCCGCACAAAAACTTCGAAGGTCTACTTCACGCGTGGGCGCTCCTTCCGAACGCCGACCGGCCGAAGCTGGTCGTCACAGGAGGCCGCGGTGTCGACCCTCTGGGCCCCCTCGTTCGCGAGCTCGGGCTCGAGCACGACGTGGAGCTCCGGGACTGGGTCGACACCGCCGAACTGGAAGACCTCTACCGGCGGGCGACGGCATATGTCTTCCCCACCCTCTTCGAGGGTTTCGGTCTACCCGTCCTCGAGGCAATGGCACGCGGCTGCCCGGTCGTGGGGTCCGACATCCCCGTTCTCCGGGAAGTTGGCGGCGAGGCGATGGTCTATGCGGATCCGCACAACCCGGCGTCCTTGGCCGAGGCGGTCCGGAAGGTGACGGCTGAGGCGGACCTGCGAGATCGCCTAGCGGAAGCGGGACGAGCGCGAGCGTCCGACTTCACCTGGCCCGCAACTGCGCGGTCGATCGCGGCGATCTATCGCTCGGTGGTCCTGGCGTGATCGGCGCCCGGATCCGCACCCCTGCGACGCTGGTGCTCGCAGCCAGCTTCGTCGGGCACGGCGGGAACTACCTCTTCTACTTGGTCGCGGCCCGCATGGTGGCACCGTCCGAGTTCGCCGTCGTCTCGGCGCTCATCGCGTTCGGCACGATCGCGATGATGCCGCTGAACGGCATGCAGTCCGCGGTTGCCCGCGATGTCGCGGTGCTGCTCGCCTCGGGCGGCGAGGCCGAACTCTCGGCATACCTGCGACGAGTCCTCACGCGGACGGCGTGGACGAGCATCGGCATCGCGGTACTGCTGGGCGGCCTGTCCCCAGTAGTCGCGAACTGGCTGAACCTCGGCTCGCAGGTCCTCGTCGTCCTGGCGGGCGTGTGGCTGGCGGGAATGGCGATCCTCCTGGTCCTAACCGGGGTCGCCCAGGGGGCCGAGCGCTTCCCGTTGGTCGCGTTCGCCCTCGGCGGCCCGCTCGGCGCGCTGCGCCCGCTGTTCCTGCCGCTCTGCATCGTGGCGGCAGGTGTGGCCGGAGGGATGTGGGCGATGCTCGCCGCGACAGCAGTGGGAATCGTCGTGTTGGCCAGGCCCGTGCTCCGACTGGCCAAGGTGCGGCCGGCGAACGCGCCACGCGTGGCCAGCACTCCCGTCACCATGGCCACCCTGCTGCTGTTCTCCTCGCTCACGAACGCAGACCAGCTGGTGTCCCAAGCGGCACTGCCGGTGGCCGACCGAGGGGTCTATGCCGGCGCTGTGCTGCTGGGGAAGGTCGCGCTGTTCGCGCCGTCGGCCCTTGCCATGGTGCTGCTGCCCCGCGCCTCCGCTGCCATCGAGCGCGGTGAACGAGCCGACGCCGCCGTGCTGAAGACGATCGGTGTCACTGCTCTGTGCGGCTTGGCGGTCACCGGGGCCCTCTGCGCCATCCCCGCGTCCATGCTTGCGGCGACGTTCGGCCCCGCGTACGTCGGGTCCAAGCCCTACTTGGCTCCGCTTGCCCTCGTCATGACCGCGGCTGCCGTGCTGTGGGTGCACGTGACCTTTGCCATTGCGCGACGAAGCCGCGCGATGGCGTTCGGTCTCGCGCTTGCAGCCGCCTGCCACTGGTCCCTACTCGGGCTCTTCCACGCGTCGCCGGGGCAGGTGATCGCGGCCTCGGCGACTGTGATCGGGGCAACTCTCATTGGAGTCGAACTGTTTTCGTCCGGCGGGGTAGCGCGGATGCTCGTACGCGGCCGGGCTTCCTGAGGGGCCATCGGCGATCGAGGTCGTCTTGCTGCACGCCGGTCGGGTTTCGGAGCGCCTCAGCGCGCCTCAGCCACGCTCGGCCAGGATCCAGACATTGCGGCGCACGACCGGAAGCCAGGCCGCGACACGCAACGGCAGTGGTCGTCGGTGCGAGGGCAGGCGGGCTGCAATGACAGAGGTTCCAGGCATGACCGACTCGTAACCGACCGTGACCGGTTTCAGGCCGTGGTCGGTGAAGAGGCGACGAAACCCCTTGCGAGTAAAGGGGCGCACGTGGGTGTAGTCGTCCCAGACCCATTTCTGCGCGTCCGGGGAAGAGGCGAACACCCGCCCGCCCGGGCGCAGGACGCGGTTGATCTCTCGGACGACCTCGCCGGGTCGTTCGACGTGCTCGAGGAGGTCCTTAGCGATGACACCGTCGAACGTCGCGTCCTCGAACGGAAGCCGCTCCTCGACACTACCTTGGATCACCGTGATGCCACGTTCGGCAGCCGCTTCGACCGCATCACCCGAGGCATCGAGACCGGTGTAGTCCTCGTAGTGCTCGCCGAGCCAAGCCGCGCCGCACCCGAGATCGAGGAGCCGTGTGGAGCTTGGGAAGTGCCGGGTGATGTCGCGGAAGTACCCAGGGGCGCCGTGCCAGTCGAAGTAGCCCATGCGGCGGACCCTATCGGCGGGCGTTCTGAGGTCAGTCCGTCGCCTCCTGCAGCTTGTAGAGCTGCACCTCGGAGTTGGAGTAGACAAGGCGAGCCGAGTGCATGTCGGCCACGTGGACGAGTCCGGGCGCTCGCCTCTGTGCGTCACCACGGATGAAACCCTGGCAAAGCATGACCCAGCGAACGTCAAGGCCTTCCGCCGCAGAACGGACGGTCGGGTCCCAGTCAAGGGTGTCGAAACGCTCGAACAGCGCCTCGCGGTCGTACCCCTGGTCGCCCCAGTCGAACGGTCCGGTAAGTGGGGTCGGGAACACCACGTCCGTTCCGTCGAGCGCGTAGGCCCAGCCACAGCCGTCGTGAGGGTCGTTCATGACTGCGCCCCCGCCGTCCGCTCGCACCCAAGCCGAGGCCTGGTCGACGCCGAGCCGCTCAGTGGGAGACAGAGTCGGGCCGGCACCGTAGGCCTTGGCGACGGTCGCCTCGGTCGTCCGATGGTAGCCGCCGTGCGTGACCACCGCGCCGAGCAGTAGACCGGCGGACAGCAGCGCAACGGGCATCAGCCGAGGTTTACGCCCCGCGAGAGCCCGCCGAAGCGGGCCGCGCCTCAGGGCCGAGGCGACGAGGTCCCGCAGCGCCACCGCGCCGACGACGGCGAGGAGGTAGGCGAGCACTGTGAACGCGGTCCCCAGCCGGTGCCGGTCGTTCCACCACAGCGATGTCACCAGGAGCGAGAGGTCGGTGTCGTAGGCACCGGCGAGCACATAGAGCCAGACGACCACTGCCGCCGTCGCGAGCACAGGAAGCAGAACCCGCAACGTCGGTGCGGCGAACACCGCAAGGACACCGACAGCCAAGAGCGGGGCGAAGGCCACCTGCCGCAATCCCGTGGCGTTGAAGAGGAGCAGGTCGCGAATGGCGCCGCCCGGCGTCGTGTAGGCCGGCCAATCGATCGCGGCCGCAGTGCCGCTCGCTGTCGAGGGAAGAAGAGAGACGATCACCTGGAACGACGCTGCTGCGGCCACCGTGATGAGGACAACCGTGCCGCCGAGCAGCGCGAGGCGGGCTTCGCGTCGAATGACCAGTTGTCGGACGAGCATCAGGAAGCCGACGAGAGCCGCAGGCACCGCCACTTGGGGGTGAGTGTTTAGGAGGGCTGCGGCACCGAGTCCGCTCGCGATACCGCGCCACCACGTGGGCGCTCCGAGGAAGCTGCCGAGCAACGCCAGGAACCCCGGGAACAGGACGACGGCAAGGCCGTAGGGAAGGAGGGCGCCGTAACCAGTCATCTGGTACGGCACCGACGCCAGCGAAGCCGAACCTGCGGCCGCACATAACGCGTGTGCAGGGCGTCCCGTCAGGACGCGGAAGACGCCGACACACCCGACACCGAAGACGAACGGCAGCAGTGCCGCGATCGCGTTGACGACCTCGGGAATGCTTGCGCCGGTCGAGCTCAGGATGAGGGCGCCCGCGACATGGTAGGTGTCAGGCGCGAAGTAGGTCTGCGAGTGGGGTGCCGCCACCGCGGCTAGTGACGCCGGCCGCGGATCCCCTGTCTCGGAGATGTGGCGGATAGCTCCGGCATGGTAGAAGGCATCCCAGGTCTGGTTGACCACCTGCAGACCGCCCGTTGCCCGCGAGACGACCACGACGCCGAGCAATCCGGCGCCTATCAGCGCGATCACGATTGCGCCATGGTGGTAGCGACTCCACGGCGCGCCCCCAGGGCCGCCTTTCGGGGGAGTCGGCGTCCACGCCCGGGTGGCTAGGGTCGTGAGCCCGGTTGCCACGAGGGTCACCAGCAGTACTGCGATCGGAGTCCAGGCGATGTGGGCAATCGGGAGGACGGGAGTTGCGACGGCGAGGAGGCCGAGGGTCAGCAGGGGGGCGGCAGAGGCCAACAGCCACCCGCGGAGCCGCAGCGCGAGCCCCAGCGCGAGACCCGGCCCGAACAGCCACGCCAGCGTCGTGACGAGGAGGGCCGTCACCGCGGCCTCCTCGACAGCCACCTGTACAGCCTCACACCGTTCCTTCCCCGCGACCGCTCGGCAATACTGCCCTGACGGCTCCGCCGCGCCAATTCGCCATACCGATACGGCCGGGTCAGGGCTCCCGCCGGAACCTCGCTACCCTCGGTGCCCGTGACTGACGCACAGTTCGATCTGGTCGTGGTGGGCTCGGGCTTCTTCGGGCTGACGATCGCGGAGCGGGCCGCCGCCGAACTGGGCAAGAAGGTCCTGGTGCTGGAGCGGCGCCCGCACATCGGCGGCAACGCCTACTCGGAGCCCGAGCCGGAGACCGGGATCGAGATCCACCGGTACGGCGCGCACCTGTTCCACACCTCGAACAAGCGCGTGTGGGAGTACTGCAACCGCTTCACGGAGTTCACGGGCTACCAGCACCGTGTGTTCGCGCGGTACCGCGACCAGGTCTACGCGTTCCCGATGAACCTGGCGCTGATCAACCAGTTCTTCGGGAAGTCGCACACGCCCGACGAGGCGCGGGCGCTCATCGCCGAGCAGTCCTCCGAGTTCGACACCGCGAAGGCGGAGAACCTGGAGGAGAAGGCGATCTCGCTGATCGGCCGCCCGCTGTACGAGGCGTTCGTCAAGGGCTACACAGCCAAGCAGTGGCAGACGGACCCGACCGAGCTCAGCCCGTCGATCATCACGCGGCTGCCGGTCCGCTACACCTTCAACAACCGCTACTTCAACGACACCTACGAGGGCCTGCCCGTCGACGGGTACACCGCGTGGCTGGAGAAGATGGCGGACCACCCGAACATCGAGGTCCGCCTCGACACGGACTACTTCGCGGTGCGCGACGAGCTGCCCGCCGGGATCCCGACGGTCTACACGGGCCCGCTCGACCGCTACTTCGACTACAGCGAGGGCGAGCTCTCGTGGCGCACGCTGGACTTCGAGACCGAGGTCCTGCACGACACCGGTGACTTCCAGGGCACCTCCGTCATGAACTACAACGACGAAGAGGTCCCCTTCACCCGGATCCACGAGTTCCGGCACTTCCACCCCGAGCGGGACTACCCGACGGACAAGACCGTCATCGTCCGCGAGTACTCGCGCTTCGCCGAGTCGGGCGACGAGCCGTACTACCCGGTCGGCACGCCGGAGGACCGCGCCAAGCTGGAGCGCTACCGCGAGCTGGCGCGCAAGGAGACCGCGAACCGCAACGTGCTCTTCGGCGGGCGTCTCGGCACCTACAAGTACCTCGACATGCACATGGCGATCGGCTCCGCGCTGACCATGTTCGACAACCGGCTCACCCCGCACTTCGCCGAGGGCAGGGCGCTGTCCGGCACCGAGAGCGAGGACTGAGCCCCGCACTCAGCCGGCGAGCCGCGCGAGGACCTCGTCCGTCGTGGCGGTCTCGCCGAGGCGCGGGAAGATCCGCTCGACGGAGTGCCGGTGCAGGTCGGCGTCCCGGTCGGCCATCGCGTCCGTGACCGTGGTGACGTGGTAGCCGTGCTCGTGGGCCGCCCGGGCGGTGGACTCGACGCCCGCGCTGGTCGCGATCCCGGTGAGCACGATCTGGGTGATCCCGCGCCGGCGCAGCTGCAGGTCGAGGTCGGTGCCGTGGAAGGCGCCCCAGTTCCGCTTGGTCACCACGACGTCCGCCGGGTGTCCCGCGAGCTCCGGCGCGATCTCGTCCCAACCCGTGGGTGGGGTCCGGAGGAGGCGTCCCACCTCGGTCCGGCCGGGAGTGGTGTCCGACCCGTCCGGGCGGAGCGAGACCCGCACCAGCACCACCGGGCGGCCGGCCGCCCGGAAGGCCTCGGCGAGGCGGGCGGTCCGCGCCACCACCTCGGTGGCGCCGTGGGGTTGCGTCGACACCCCGACGATCCCGTTCTGCAGGTCGATCGCGACGAGTGCCGACGTGCGGTCGAGCGCGGTGAGGGCCATGGTCAGTCCTTTCCGGTGGTCGCGCCGATCCGGCGCAGTGAGCGGTCGGCGAGGGTGACCGCGAGGAACGCACACGCCACGACCAGCAGGAATGCCGCGAGGTGGTGCAGGCCTGGCGTGTCGGCCCGGTCGGCGAGGAAGGCGCCGTTGCCGACCGAGGCGACGATCGCGCCGAGGTAGCCGAAGGTCCGCAGCAGGCCGGCCGAGGCGCCGGTCCGCTCGGGGTCGGCCTGGTGGTAGAGGGCGTTCTGGTTGGCCAGGCTGACCAGGCCCTGCGGGATCCCGACGAGGATCGCGAGGCCGACGATCAGCCAGAGCGGCGTGGCGCCACCGAAGGTCAGCAGCGCCGCACAGGCCAGGACCTGCGCCGCGGCCCCGACCAGCAGCTTGCCGCGCACCTCGGGTCGCCGGCCGGTGAGCGCGGAGACCGCGACGGCCGTGACGGACATCGGCAGCAGCATCAGCCCGGCGACCGAGGCCGACAGCCCGCGGCCCTCCTCGAGCCACTGGGTGTAGCCGTAGAGGAAGGCGTAGGCGACGACGTAGCTCAGCAGCGTCCGCCCGTACGTCGCGAGCAGCGGGCCGTTGCCGCCGAAGATGCGCAGGTCGAGGAACGGATCGGCGGTCCGGAGCTCGCGCGCGGCGAACCCCGCTCCGGCCGCGACCGCGACCGGCAGGAGCCACCAGCGCGCCGGCTCCATGAGGAACAGGAGCACAGCGACGAGCGTGGCCGCGAACAGCACGATCCCCGCCACGTCGATCCGGGGCGCCGGTCCCGTCCGCGGGGTGCGGGGCAGGCGCCTCGCCCCCAGGACGAAGGCCACGACCGCAAGCGGAACGTTCACGGCGAACACCGCCCGCCAACCGCCCGCGCCGATCAGCAGCCCGCCCAGTGTCGGCCCGACGACCGAGATCGTCTGGGTGGAGACGGACAGCACGGTGAGGATGCCGGCCGGGCTCGCCAGCCCGGTGCGCCGGGACTCGCTGCGGATCAGGTACATCGCGGCCGGGTAGCCGGCGCAGGTCCCGAACCCGAGCAGCACCCGGGCCAGCACCAGCACCCAGAGCTGCGGCGAGAGCGCGCCGAGCAGCCCGGCGAGCCCGACGAGCGTGGTCCCGGCGAGGAACAGCGGCCGCGGCCCGTAGGTGTCGACCAGCCTGCCGACGACGGGCTGGCCGATCGCCGTCGCGAGGTAGAGCCCGGAGACCAGCCACGCCGTCTGGGCCGGGGGCGCGCCGAACGCGATCCCGATCGGCACCAACGCGACCGCGACCATCGACGAGTTGATCGGGTTGAGGACCGCGCCGAGGATCATCGGGGTGATCAGCCGGCGGTCGAAGGCCCCGTCGTCGCGCCGGCGCAGCCGTTCGACCAGGGCACTCACCGTTCCACCAGCCTCTCCAGGAGGGCTGCCGCCTCGATCAGCGTCTGCCGCTCCCGCTCCGTGAAGTCCTCCTGCAGGCGCCGGGCGAGCCATTCGACGCGCGCCGCCCGGTCGCCGGCCGCGCGCTCGCGCCCCGCGGCCGACAGTGTGATCAGCTGCCGGCGCCCGTCCTCGGGGTCGGGGCGGCGCTCGATGAGTCCGTGCCCGTCGAGCGCGGCGAGGATGGTGGCCATCGACTGCGGCCGGACGCCCTCGGCGGCGGCGAGCACGCTCGCGGACGAGTCCCCCTCCTTGGCGAGCCGGGTGAACACGGCCGTCTGCGACGGCGTCAGCCCCGCACCCTCGGACGCGACCTCGCGCAGCCTCCGGCGCAGCCGTCCGACGACGGTCCGCACGTCCTGCGAGGCCCGCAGTGCCGACTCCGAGATCTCGTCCATGTCGTCGACGGTAGAACTCGACAGCCGAAACTGTCCAGTTTGAGCTGTGTAGTTGTGACTGACGAGTCAGGTCGCGCCGGGTTCGTCCCGGTCCGCCGGCCGGTCGTCGATCGTCAGCGGCCGTTGCCCGACGACGGCCGCTCGGCCGCGCGGGCACCGGCCGAGATCCGTACGGTCGTTCGTATGGCGGTTCATCGGACGTCCACCCGCCGTCGACCGAGCGGTCACCCGCGGTGAGCGCGGCGCGGCTGCGGGCCCTGCGCGCGTTGCCCCGCCGTGCCCGGGCGCAGTTCCGGCGGCTGCGGGAGCTGCCGGTGCAGATGCGGGAGCTCGACCGGCACCTGTCCGCGATCGACGCGGAGCTGCACCGCACCCTCGAGGAGCTGGGCGCGGTCCGGTCGCGGCTCGACGAGGTCGGCTCGACGGTCGAGGGGGCTCCCGACCGCCACGCGGAGCTGCGCGACTCCATCCACCTGGTCGCCCGCCGCGCGGCCCTGCGCCGCACCCCGATCCGGGTGCTGTTCCTCGCGCACGTCCTCGGTTCCTGGGACGCCACGCACCCGCTGGTCGAGGCGATGGAGGCCAGCGAGGACTTCGAGCCGGTGGTCGCGTCGATCCCGCGCCGGTTCCGCGGCTCCGCCGGCTTCTCCGGCGAGCAGGACGTGCACGATGGGCTCACCCGCCGCGGGGTGCCCCACCTCCGCCTCGCGGCCGACGGCGAGCAGGACCTGTTGCAGATGGTCAAGGCCATCGAGCCGGACGTCATCTTCCGGCAGTCCCAGTGGGACGCCGACGTGCCGGAGGAGTTCGCGACCGAGCGCCTCGGCTTCGCCCGGACCTGCCTGGTCCCCTACGAGACGATGAACATCGTCCACAACGTGCCGGACCCGCGCACGCCCAACACGGCCGTCGACGCGCCGTTCCACCGGTCCGCCTGGCTGGTGTTCTGCGCCAACGACCTGATGCTGCAGACGGCGGTCCGCGACGGCGCCCGGGCGGGCGCGCAGTTCCGGGTCGTCGGGCACCCCAAGGCGGACCAGCTACGGGCCGCCTCGCCGCAGTGGCCGCTGTCGGGGGACGGGCCGGGCCGTCCGGGGCGGGTCGTCTGGTCGGCCCACCACACGATCGCGCGGGGCTGGACGGACTTCGGTGCCTTCCATCTCATGCAGGCGGAGATGCTGGAGTGGGCCGCCGGCAGCCCCGGGACCGAGTTCGTGTTCATGCCGCACCCGGCCCTGCTGCCCCTCCCCGACGCGGCCGAGTCCCCGATCAGCCGAACCGAGTTCGACGACTGGATGCGGGCGTGGTCGTCCCTGCCCAACACCGCGGTGCTGTCGGAGACGGAGTACGGCCCGACGCTGGCCGCGTCCGACCTCATGCTCACGGACGGGCTGTCGATGCTGGTCGAGTACCAGCTGTTCGGGAAGCCGCTGCTGTTCCTGGAGCGCGAGGGCCATCGCCCGTTCAACGAGATCGGCCGCCGGGTCGTGCGCGGGGTGCACACGGTGCACGCCGTCGACGAGGCGCGCCGGCTGGCGGACAAGTTCCTCTCGGGCCACCCCGATCCGTTGTCCCGCGTCCAGCGGCGGAACGTGGACGAGCTCTTCGGCGCGGGAAACAGCGCCCAGCGGGTCCTGGCCGTGCTCCGCGAGGAGATCGCCAGGGAGGCGGCCGGTACCCGGTCGTCGGCGTCGTGACGCGGCGTGGCTACCCTCGCCGGTGCCCCCGCCGGTAGCGAGACACCGAGGACCGAGTGACGACCACTGTGCCCACGACCACCTCGGCTGAGAAGCCCGCCTCCGTGCCCTCGCGCGGGGGGACCGCCGACACGCTGTTGCAGCGTGTCATCCTGCCCCGCCCGGCCGACCCGCTGGCGGTGCGCGCGCTCTACGTCGACGAGCGGACCGGCACCGCGCTGGCGCCGACCGACCCCGCGCCGGGCTCGCAGGAGAAGCCGATGACGCTCACCGTCTCGGCGAGCACCGGGCGGGCGCTGCGCGTCACCTCCCGGACCTCGGCCGTGCTGCCGGCGCAGAGCGAGGTGTCCTTCGGGGCGTACTTCAACGGCTTCGCCGCGGGCTACTGGCGGGCCTGGTCGACCCTCACCGACATCCGGCTGCGGCTGGCGCTGGAGGGGTCGGGCCGGGTCGACGTCTACCGGTCGAAGGCCGACGGCTCGCACATCTACGTCATCGGGCAGCGCGTCGAGGGCCGGCAGGAGCTGGAGCTGGCACTGGACCTGCGTCCCTTCGAGGACGGCGGCTGGTACTGGTTCGACCTCACCACGGACGACGGCGAGCTCGTCCTGCACGAGGGCGGCTGGCACGCGCCGACCGCGGCCCCGGGCCGCGCGGCCGTGACCATCGGCATGCCGACCTTCAACCGGCCGGCGGACTGCGTCGCGACCCTCACGGCGATCGGCGAGGACCCGGCCGTGCTCGCGGCCGTGACCGCGGTGATCCTGCCCGACCAGGGCACGCAGAAGGTCCGCGACCAGGCCGGCTACGAGCAGGCCGCGGCCGTGCTCGGCGAGCGGCTGCGGATCGTCGACCAGCCGAACCTCGGCGGGTCGGGCGGTTATGCGCGGGTCATGTACGAGGCGCTCGGGTCGACCGACTGCGAGCAGATCCTCTTCATGGACGACGACATCCTGCTCGAGCCGGACTCGATCCTGCGGGCCGTCGCCTTCTCCCGGTTCTCCCGCGAGCCGATGCTGGTCGGCGGGCAGATGCTGTCCCTGCAGGCGCGTTCGCAGCTGTCGACCATGGGCGAGGTCGTCGACCGCAACCAGTTCCTGTGGCGGGTCGCGCCGGACACCCACCCCCACCACGACCTGGCCGAGCAGACGCTGCGCCGGACCCCGTGGCTGCACCGCCGCGTCGACGTCGACTACAACGCCTGGTGGATGTGCCTGATCCCGCGTGTCGTCGCCGAGGACCTGGGCCTGCCGCTCCCGCTGTTCATCAAGTGGGACGACGCGGAGTACGGCCTGCGTGCCCGCGGCCGCGGCTACCGCACGGCGACCGTGCCGGGCATCGCGATCTGGCACATGTCCTTCATCGAGAAGGACGACTCCAGCGACTGGCAGGCGTACTTCCACTACCGCAACCGGTACGTCGCCGCCGCGCTGCACGGCCCGGACTCGCCGAAGGCGCTGCTCCAGGAGTCGTTCAAGCGCACCCTGCGGCACCTGATGCTGATGGAGTACTCGGCCGTCGCGCTGCAGATCAAGGGACTGAAGGACTTCCTCGCGGGCCCGGAGGCGCTGTTCGCGAAGCTCCCGGTGGTGCTCGGCGAGATCCGGGCCGAGCGCGCGGAGTACGACGACGGTCGCCCCCTGCAGTCCGCGACCGAGGTGCCGCTGTCGCGCCTCGACGCGCTCGGCGCCCAGCTGTTCCCGGAGCCGCCGGTCGGCAAGGTCAAGGTCGGCCTCGGCCTCGCGAAGGGGGTGCTGCGCAACCTCAAGTCGCCGAACCCGGCGCACGGCGAGGTGCCGCAGCGCAACGTGCCGTGGAAGCAGGCCCAGTGGTTCGTGCTGGCCGGGCTCGACTCCGCCACCGTGTCGACGCCCGACGGCCGTGGGGTGACCTTCCGGCGGCGGGACCCCGAGCTGTTCCGGCGGATGGTGAAGGAGTCCTTCGAGCTCCACCGCGAGGTCGCCCGCCGCTGGCCGCTGCTGCGCACCCGCTACACGGACGCGCTGGCCTGGCTGACCAGCGGGCAGACGTGGTCCGAGGAGATCTTCGACAAGTAGGACGCGGGTCCCGGCCGCCCCGGCGAGGGGCGGCCGGAACCCCGATCAGTCCGCCTTCTCCTCGAGCCCGTAGAGCCGGGCCCAGTTCTCCCGGCTCGTCAGCTCCGGCACCGCGGCACGGTAGCGCTCGGCCACGCCCGGGCCCTCGGTGTGCAGCCGGCGCATCGCCTGCAGGCCGCGTCGGGCCAGCGCGATCAGCTTCGCCTTGTCCCGCTGCCGGATGCGGACACCCTGCTCGCCCATGTCCGTGACGACGGCGCGCTCGAACAGTCCGACGTGCCACCAGTGCGCGTCGCCGGCGGGGATGAAGCCCATCGGGTACGGCGCCTTGCCGAGCAGCTGGTAGACGACCCGCTTGACCCAGGTCAGGCTCTCGTTGCTGGGCTCGCCGCCGGCTCGTTGCACGGTGAGGGCCCGGAAGTCCTCGGGCAGGTCGGTGAGCTTGTGGACCGTCGTCTCGGGGTAGTCCGCGCGGACCCGGCGGATCCGGGCCGCGGAGCCCACCGAGCCGTCGCGCAGGATCTCCGGGCCGTCGAGGAAGTCCTCCACGGCCTGCAGCAACGTGGCCGACAGCCCGTAGTGCATGCCGATCAGGTACACCGACAGCAGGTGCCGGACCCGGGCGACGATCGTCTTCGTGGAGAAGCCGGTGTGCAACGCCGCCATGATCAACCCGTTGCGCAGGTTGAAGTAGCGGTGCCACTCGTCCCAGTCCTTCCAGCCGAAGTCGCCGTGCCACACGCCGGCGCCGGGAAGGGAGACGGTGGGGAAGCCGGCGGCGCGGGCGCGGTAGCCGAACTCGACGTCGTCCCACTGGAAGAAGATCGGCAGCGGATAGCCGATCCGGCGGACGATCTCCGCCGGGATCAGGCAGGACCACCAGCCGTTGTACTCGGTGTCGGTGCTCCGCTCCTGGTTGATCGGCAGCAGCCGCTCGTCCAGGCCGAGGAGGTAGGCCTCCTTCAGCGAGCCGGGCGTGGCCAGACCGTTGATCAGATTCTCGGGATCGGCCCGCTCCCCGGAGATGTGCAGGTGCGCCGGGTGCAGCAGGTTCAGCATCTGCCCGCCGACGATCGTCGGCTGCGGTGTGCAGGCCGCGAACGAGGTCAGCCGGATCAGCAGTTCCGGCTCGAGCATCACGTCGTCGTCCATGAGCAGGACGTCGTGGTCCTCCTCCGGCGCCCCGGCGGTGGCCTCGTAGAGCCCACGGGTGAACCCGCCGGCGCCGCCGAGGTTGGGCTGGCGGAGGTAGACGAGCCGGTCGCCGAGCGCCTTCGAGACGGCCGCGAAGCGGTCCCGCGACTCCAACGGGTCGCTGCCCTGGTCGACCACCCGGACCACGCCGATGACCGCGAGGGCCTCGGGGTCGTCCGCGAGCGCCTGCATCGTGTCGAGGCACTCCTCGACCCGGTTGTACGTGCAGATCACGATGTCGGTCGGCGGCACCGCGCGCGGGGACAGCACGCTCCAGCGCACCTCCGACACGGTGAGCTCGCCGGTCTCGGTCGTGATCTCCAGCCACATGCCGCCGCCGTCGAGGAAGCGGTCGATCGGCGCCGACAGCCGGATCTCGCACGTCTCGGGCCCGGCCGCGGTGCCGACCTCGACCGCGTCGACGATCCGGGAGACCTTGTTGGTGTCCGAGGCGAACAGCCGGACCCGGCCCTCGCCGGCGGCGACCGCCGTGACCTCCACCCGGTCGACCGCGGTCCAGCGCTGCCAGTAGGTGGCGTGGAGCCGGCCGAAGTAGGTGTTGGTGCCGACCCGGGTGCCCGGGAGGAGGTGGACCCGCCCGCGTTCGCGGCGCGCCACGCCCTTCTCCACGACCGAGTAGAGGTCCTCGGGGGCCAGCGCGGACGGCCCGAAGAAGAGCCCGCGCTGCACGGTCAGCCGCACCGGGCCTTCCGCGCGACGCTCCGGGGACGCCGGGTCGGCCAGGGGTTCGTCCGGCGTCTCTGTGCGAAGCATGGGTGCGGCTCAGTCCTCCGGTGCGGGGTCGGACCGGCCGGGGCCGGGCCGAGGGGCGTCGGTGAGCCCCATTGTGAGGTATGACGTGCGTCGCAGGTGGGCGGGCGCGCCTCAGCCGACGGGATCGAGACCGGGGACACGGGTGCGCCCCGTGTGCACCCAGCCGCCGACAGTGCGATCGGTGACCTGCGGCGTCGCGGTGGCGAGCGGCCGGACGGGGACCCAGCGGTAGACCTGGGCGGCGTCGCGGGTCGGGTCGCCGGCGAGATAGGTCGCCATCCGCTCCTCGATCACGAGGGTCCGGGCTGCGGCGAACGGTCCTCCGTAGCTCGGCGCGTACGTGATCCCGGCGGAGTCGTCGCTCTGCGGCGGCGCGACCCGCCACTGCGGCAGGGCGGTGGTGCCGAGGGGCAGCGGCGCAGGCGTCAGGCACGGGAACACGAAGGCGACGGGCCAGTCGAGGATCGCCTCGGTCCCGGCCGGGAGGACCTGGTCCATCGGCGTGAGGCGCGGGACCCGGGGCAGGGTCGCGACGGCGGGGGTGTCGGCCGGCTCCCGCACGTCGACGACGAGCCGGACCCGCGTCGCGCCCTCGGGTGCGAGCAGCCGGACGTCGCGCGGGGTCTCGCCGTCTGGTCGAAGTGCTGTGCGGGCGAGGGGCTCGCCGTCGTCGCCGGCGAACTCGGCGGCCAGCGTGTCGCCGGGGCGCAGCGCGCCCGCGACCGTCACGACGACCGGCAGCGCGCGCGACCGCTGGACGAGGTCGAGGGCGAACCAGGCGGTGGTGCCGGAGCCGAGCGCGCGGATCCCCGGCAGTTCGGTGCCGCCCGCGTCGACGGGCTCCGGCGGGAGGTCCGACGGACCGGGGAGGGCGGGAAGCAGCCCCGCCGCCGGGTCGGTCTCCACGGAGAGCCGTTCCTGCAGCCCGCACGGGGCACCGCGAGCGGTGGACACCGCGTCGGACAGGAGGGTGTAGCTGTCCCGGTGCTGCCAGCCGGTGCGCGCGAAGGACCCGACCTGCAGCAGCACCACCGCCACGAGCAGCACGGTCGTGACGGCGGCCGGGCTCGGCAGCCACCGCGGCAGTCGCCCGGTGCGGCCGCCCGAACGTCGCCAGGCCAGCACCAGCAGGGCCGCGGCGACCAGCACGAGCCCCAGCACCAGCCAGACCGGCGCGAGCTCGACGCCCGCCACGACCGGCGGGAGCGTGCTCCAGGTCAGGCCCCACCAGTTCGAGACGAAGGGCCACACGTTCTGCCCGGCCAGGACCAGGGAGCCGGCGACGGCGAGCGCGCCGAGCGCGGCGAGCCACGGCGCCGTCCGGCCGGCCAGGGCGCGTCGCCCCACGGCCACGATCCCGACGAGCAGCACGGCCGCACCGATCCCGGCGAGGTCGCCGAAGTGCTGGGTCCACTTGGTCGGGGTGGCGGTCATCGACGCGAGCCCGAGCAGGAACACCACGGCGATCCGCCGCGTCGGCCCCGGCGGGATCCGGCGTCCGCATGCCGACAGCACGGCCCACAGCGCTGCGACGGCCGCGAGGAGCGTGAGCAGCACCGGCGCGCGCTTGGCCAGCGAACCCTGCATGTCGTCCTGCGTGAGCAGCAGGGCGTAGCGGCTGTACTCGTCGTACCAGGGCTGGCCGCCGCCGATCAGCGTCCGGACCCGGGTGGCCTCCAGCAGGGCAGCAAGGCTCTGGTCGGACACCATGAGGAACACCGCGGCGGCCGGGCCGGCGAGCAGGACGAGCACGAGCGACACCGGGCCGAGGCCACTGCGGCGCAGCGTCCGCAGCACCGGGACCAGGCCGGCGACGACGGGGGCGAACGCCATCAGTCCGCCGGGCGTCACCGCCGTCGTCACCCCCGCGACGAGCAGGGCCAGGACCAGCGGCGTCACCCGGCGCAGCGCGACCGCGCGCTCCACGCCGACGAAGGCCAGCACCGTCCCGACCGCGACCCACGGCTCGGGCCGCAGGCCCAGCGTGTAGGGCAGCCACCAGGCGAGGAAGGTCGGCGCGGAGAGCCAGGCGACCCCGCGGCCGGCGCGCGGCAGCAGCCGGGGCACCACGCAGCGGGACAGCAGCACCCAGGTCACCAGGCCCAGCAGGATCGACGGCAGCCGCATCCAGACCGTCGACGCGGAGACCTGGGACCAGGCGTAGTAGAGGTCGTAGAACCAGCTGAACGGCGCCTCGGGGGCGTTCAGCCACCGGTAGACGTTGCCGACGAACCCGCCGCTGCCGCGGTCGCGGACGATCCCGGCGATGTAGCCGTCGTCGACGGTCACCGGCCCGGACAGCCACCAGAGCGCGAGGGCCGCGGCCACGGCGAGGTCGGGGAGCCGGGGCCGCCACCAGCGGCGGGGCGCCACCCGGACCCGGCGCCGCCGCTCGCCCCGGGCCAGCACGACCACCATCGCGACCAGCGCCAGCACCCCGACGGCGGCGATCGCGGCCTTGAGCGCGGTGATCGAGGTCTGGAAGCGGGTGTCGGCGGTGAGCTGCAGGCGCAGCCCGGACGGGTCGGGGGCGTCGCTGAGGATCGCGGCGACGGCGGGCCGCAGGTCACCGGGGCGGGAGACGACCGGTGCGCCGTTGAGCAGCAGGGTCGTGGCCGAGGTGTCGCTGCGGAACTCGACGGTGCACGTCCCCGCCGGCAGGGGCAGGGGGTCGAGCTCGACACCGGCCGTGGTCACGCGCAGCGACCCGCCGGCCACCGCCATCCGCAGGCCGTCGAGCGGGGTCGCGCGGGGATCGGGCGCGGCGGGGGTGGTCGCGAGGAGCGTGCCCTCGCCGAGCGCGCGGGCGGTGTCGCACGTCGTCGAGGCCGTGAGCGCGACGGGCTGGTAGGGCATCAGCGGCAGCGCGGTCGGCACGGCCCCCGGGCCGCCCCAGTCGTACCGGACCTCGGGCTGGACCACCGGTGCGAACGGGAAGGCGACCGCGCAGACCAGCACGACGAGCCCGAGCAGGGCGGCGAGGACCCCGGGCCGCCGCGGCGGGGCGACGGGCACCGGTGGGTCCTCCCGCCTCGCGTCGGGGGCGGGGCGCGCGGGGGAGACCACCCGGACACAGTGCCAGCCCGGCCGCGACACGCCGCGTTCCGGGGCCGAAGGTCGGTCACGATTCGTGATCGATCCGCCAGAATGTCGCGGCCTGCCCGGGGGAAGGCTCGTTGAGTACGCGTACGCGAGTGATGAGGAGCAGGTCCATCGACACCGTCGCACCGGTCCAGCACGCCCCCGTCGGGCTCCCGCCCGTCCGCACCGACCGCCGGATCCGGCCCGGCCTGTGGAACGGCGCCGTCCTCGTCCTGCTGCTGGTCGTCTTCGCGGCGCTGGTCTGGAACCGCCGGTGGATGAGCGACGACGGCCTGATCGTGCTCCGCACCGTGCGCAACCTGCTGGCGGGTGACGGGCCGGTGTTCAACGCCGGCGAGCGGGTCGAGGCCAACACCTCGACCCTCTGGACCTCCCTCCTCGCGATCCCGGGCCTCGTGCCCGGGATCTCGCTCAACTGGACCGCCGTCGTCCTCGGGCTGCTGCTGTCCGTGGCCGGGGTCGGGTTCGCGGTCGACGCCGCCCGCCGGCTGCACCGGGCCCGCCTGATCCTGCCGGCCGGCGCACTGGTGGTGCTGGCGCTGCCGCCCTTCTGGGACTTCGGGACCTCGGGCCTGGAGACCGGGCTGATCACCGGCTGGCTCGGGCTGGGGTGGTGGCTGCTCGTCCGGCGGCTGCAGGTGCGCCGGGGCGGGGCGGCCGGGAGGGCAGGGTCGGCCGTGCCCCTCGCCGTCGTCGTCGGGCTGGCGCCGCTGGTGCGGCCGGACCTCGCGCTCGCCGGGATCGTGCTGGGCGCCGCGTTCGTGGTGCTGGAGTGGCGCCGGGGCGTGGTCCGGCTGCTCGGTCTTGCCGCCGTGGCGGCGGTGGTGCCGGTCGGCTACGAGATCTTCCGGATGGGCTACTACGGCCTGCTCGTGCCGTCGACGGCGCTGGCCAAGGAGGCGAGCGACTCCCGTTGGGACCAGGGCGGCTGGTACCTGCTGGACCTGCTGCAGACCTACGAGCTGTGGTTCGCGGGGGCCGGTGCGGCCCTCGTCGCGCTCGCGCTGCTGAGCCGGCGCGGCCGGACCGGCCCGGTCCCGTCCGGCACCCGGGGTGCGACGGCGGTGGTGGCACTCGCTCCGGTCGTCGCCGCGCTGCTGTTGGGCCTGTACGTCACGCGGGTCGGCGGTGACTTCATGCACGGCCGGATGCTGCTGCCCGCGCTGTTCTCGCTGCTCCTGCCGGTCATGGTCGTCCCCGCCACACGCTGGGCCCTGGTCCCGGTGCTCGGGACGCTGGTGTGGGCGGCGTTCTGCCTGACGTCGCTGCGCCCGGCCTACGGCGAGCACCTCGGCCCCCACTGGATCGCCAACGAGCGGCTCTACTACGTGCTGCTGCTCGGCAACCCCCACCCGGTCACGGCGGCGGACTACTCGACGCACCCGATGGTCGGCGAGGGCGCCGCACGGCTGGCCGCGGCGCCCGGGCCGTCGCTCGCGATCGTCGGCGGCGGGCAGTGGTACGTCTACCCGGCCGCCGGCGAGCGGAGCACGCTGGTCTGGCTCAACCTCGGCGTGGCCGGCGAGCTGGCGCCCCTCGACGTCCGGGTGCTCGACGGCGTCGGGCTGGTCAACCCGGTCGCCGGGCACGCCACCGGGGTGCCCGGCGGGCGGATCGGGCACGACAAGGACCTGCTGCCGGAGTGGTTCCTCGCCGACGCCGGCGTGCGCGGCGACACCGGCTTCGTCGGGCCGGCCTTCGTCGACGACGCCCGCCGCGCGCTGACCTGCCCGGCGACCCGCGAGATGCTGGCCTCCTACCGGGACCCGCTCACCGCCGACCGGTTCCGGCAGAACCTGATCGGGGCGGTCGAGCGGACGTCCTACCGGTACCCGCGGGACGCGGCGGCCGCCGCGTCCCGCTGCGGGGCCTGATCAGGGCCGGTCGAGCGGCGGGTCCGCCGGGGCCTCGCCCAGCTCGCCCACCTTCTGCCAGCCCCACGTCGTGCGGGTGCCCCGCTCGACGTCAGGGGCGCCCGGCGTCGGGGACCACGGCTCCAGCATCCGCAGCTGGCCCCAGTCGAAGTCCCACTGGCCCTGCAGGTAGGTCGGCAGCACCCGCTGGCGGGCCACGTGGTCGATCCAGCCCTGCGGGCCGCCGGTCGAGGGGAAGCCCCAGTTGTCGCCGACCTCGCGTTGCTGGGTGTCGGCCAGGATCCGGTAGCCCGGCATCTCGGCGACGCCGCGGTGCACCCCGAAGGGACGCAGGCACGGGCTGGGGAAGGCGGTCGGCCAGTCCGTGTAGCCGGCCATCCCCGCGGTCACGGTGGTGAGCGGGGTCAGCCGGGGGACCCGCGGCTCGGCCACGGCGATCCAGCCGTCCTGGCCGAGGGCCCGGTCCGTCGCGACGACCCGCACCGCGTCGGCGGTCGCGGCCGCCCCGTCGAGCGGCAGCCGGACGTCCCGCCAGCCCAGCCCGGACGCGGCGGTGCCGAGCGGGTCGGCCGTGGCGGTCACGGTGCCGGACGCGCCGTCCGGCTCGATCCGGTCGACGACCTGGCCCCCGCGCGCGAACTCCAGGGTCAGCGACGTGCCGCCGCCGACCTGCCCGGCGATGCCGAGGACCAGCGGGACGGAGCCGTCCCGCGCGGCCTGCGGCAGGGCGTACCAGCCGCTGCGGTAGTCGCCGATCGCCTGCGGGTCGGTGCTCCAGCTGCCGGACACCCGGCCGCCGTGCGGCCCGGTTCCGGTGATGCCCGGATCGTGGTTGCCGCGACCGTCGGTGTCGCGCAGCGAGCCGGGCCCGGACGGCGGGAGGCCGTCCGGGGTGAACCCGACGGCCTCCGGGGGGCCGCCCGGCCCGGTCGCCGGCGGGAGTACGCCCGCCTCGGGATCGGTCTCGACGAGCACCCGCCCGGCGAGCCCGCACCGCGACCCGGTCGGGTCCCCGACGATGTCCGCGGCCAGCGAGTAGGTGCCCCACTGCTTCTGCACGCCCTTGGCCAGCGACGCGATCTGGAAGACCACCATCAGCGCACAGATCACGGCGATCGGCGCGTTGTTCAGCCGCGGGCCGCGGCCGTCGGCCGCCAGAGGGCGCGGGATCGCGGGCCCGCGCAGGTGCTCGACCAGCGCGTAGAGCAGCGCGAGGGCCGCCGCGACCAGCAGCAGCGACGTGGCGGAGATCCCGTTCACCGACGGCGGCTTGTCGAACCACGGCACGCCCCAGTTCGAGACGTACCACCAGGTGTTCGGGCCGGCGAAGGCCAGCGCGGTCGTGCCGAGCAGCGCCGCGACCAGCAGCGCCTGGTTGCGCCTCGACCGCAGCACGCTGGTGCCGGTGGCCAGCGCGGCGATCGCCGCCATGCCCGCGCCGAGCGCGGCGAAGGCGCCGAAGTGGTGCGTCCACTTGGTCGGGGTGAACGCCAGCACGACGAAGGCGAGCAGGCTACTGCCGATCAGCCGCCGGGACACGCCCAGGGCGGCTCCCGGGATCCGTCCGCGGCGCAGCAGCACCGCGATGCTGACACCGAGCAGCAGCAGGAGCAGCAGCACCGGGAAGCGGCGCATGAGCGAGCCGTCCCGGCTGTCCGAGAACAGCAGCTGGTAGCGGGAGAGCTCCTGGTACCAGGGCTGGTTCGGGCCGATCTCGGTGCGGACGCGGGTGGCCTCGGCCACCGAGGCCCAGGTCTGGTCGTCGAACACCGCGACCAGCACGATCACGCCGGCGGCCAGCAGCGGCAGCAGCACCACCAGCCAGCCGGCCTTGCGGGCCCGTCCGGCGAGCAGCCGCAGCAGCGGGCGGGCCGCCGCGAGCAGCGGCGCGAAGGCGATGAGCCCGGTCGGCGTGGCCGCCACGGCGAAGGCACCGGAGACGAGGGCACCGGCGATCGGCAGCAGGCGCTGCGTGACCAGGGCGCGCTCGAGCAGCACGAGCGACAGCAGCGCGGCGATCACCACGACCGGCTCGGGGCGCAGGCCGTTGTCGAAGGGGATCCAGAAGCAGAGGAACACGCCGGCCGCGGCCCAGCCCGCCGAGCGGCTCCGGCGCACCCGGGTGCCGAGCCGGGGCAGCAGCGCGCGGCTGATCAGGAACCACGACGCGACGCCCATTGCGAAGGCCGGGA
Organism: Pseudonocardia kujensis; assembly: GCF_021283305.1. Classification (GTDB taxonomy): domain Bacteria; phylum Actinomycetota; class Actinomycetes; order Mycobacteriales; family Pseudonocardiaceae; genus Pseudonocardia; species Pseudonocardia kujensis. Next base: position 158,747 of record NZ_JAJSOK010000002.1, on the reverse strand, counting down.
TCCGCAGCCACAGGACCGCGTCGCTGACCTCGATCCACTTCGAGTACAGCTCGTAGAACCAGCCGAACGGCGCCTCCGGGACGTCGTACCAGCGGTAGTAGTTCCCGACGTAGCCCGAGGTCCAGGTGCCGCGGGCGATGTTGAGGATGTAGCCGTCGTCGGGCGTCATGCTGCCGAAGACGGTCGCGCCGCCCAGCAGCACGACGACCGCGGAGTCCCGGATCCAGTCGTGCCCGCGCAGCCGCCCGGACAGCCGGCCGGTGTGCACCAGGCGGCGGCCGTCGCGGTCGTCGAGCCGGCGGAGCACGAGCAGGCACCCGAGCAGGGCCGCGACGGCGAGCACCCCGGCCGCCACCTTGAGCCCGGACGGGGCGCTGTCGAAGCGGTTGTCGGTGGCGAACCGGACGTCCGTGCCGGCGACCGGGTCCAGGTTCCGGTCCAGGTCCGACCAGACGCCGACGACCTGCGGCCGGCGGTCGTCGTCGAACGCGGCGAGCTGCCGACCACCGACCGTGACGGCGGTGCTCGCCCAGTCGGAGTGGACGACGAGCGTGCAGTCGCCCGGGGCGAGGTCCGCCTCGGCGATCCGCTCGCCGCGGTCGTCGACGGCGAGCCGGCCGGCGTCGACGCTGACCCGCATGCCCACCGTGGCCCCGTCGGGGGCCCCGGGCGCGGTCGTCGTGAAGACCGTGGCCGCCTGCGGACTGCGCGCGTCGAGGCTGCGCACGGCGGGACAGGGGACGGTGGCGTCGAAGCTCTCGGGGCGCAGGGCGACGAGAGGGGCGGTCACGGGGGCGGTGCCGCCGTCGGCCGTCGGCCAGCTGAGCTGGGCGGTGTTCTGCGACACGGGCAGGAACGGGATCGCGATCGCCAGCACGGCCGACAGCAGGCCGAGTCCGGCGGCGAGCCGTCGCAGACCGGGACGGTGGTGTGGGGGAGCGGAGTCACGCCGGGGAGGGGAGCTGCGGCGTGCCTCGTCCACCGTGTCGGTGGTCAGCACGACGCCCGAGGCTAGCTCCCGCCCCGGCGCGTCGCTCGACCCGTCTCCACGGGTGATCCGGCACACTGTCGTCCGGCTGTCATCCGGTCCGGGCATCAAGAACTACATCCGTGTAGTTCCGCCACTGTGCGTAAGGCATTGGGCCGTTCGGGCGCAGTGTGGGGGACGCCCGTGACGGCTACTCGGGGGCATCGTTGTGGCCGATGTGACCACGACCGCCGAATACGCGACCGTGTCGGACGCCCCCTCCAGCACGGCGCCGAGCCCGGGGCCGGCCCCGGGTTCGCCCCTGGCCGGAGGCGGCGAGCTGCGGGCCCTGACCGGGCTGCGTGCCGTCGCCGCCGCGTGGGTCGTGCTGTTCCACTTCCACTTCACCGCGTTGCCGGGCGTCGCGCTCGTCAGCGGGCTGCTCGGCCCGTTGGTCACGCAGGGTGCCCTCGGTGTGGACCTCTTCTTCGTGCTCAGCGGCTTCGTGATCGCCTACACCTACCTCGAGCAGCTCGGGCCGCGGCTCTCCGCCGCGCGGACCGGCCGCTTCGTCTGGGCGCGGGCCTGCCGGATCTGGCCGGCGTACGCGCTGGTGTTCCACATGTTCGGGATCTGGCTGGTCGCCCGCGCCGTGTACGGGAGCGACCCCGACATCGCCTTCCAGGCGGTGCAGCCGGTGCTGAGCCCGGGCGAGTGGCTGCAGCAGATGGTCATGGTGCAGATGTGGGACAACCCGTACCTCGACGGCGCCTCGTGGGTCGGGTCCACCTGGTCGATCAGCGCCGAATGGCTCGCCTACCTGCTGTTCCCGCTGGTCGCGGTGATCTTCCACCGGATGCGCGACCTGCCGGTCGTCGTGCTGGCCGGCGGCGCCCTGGCGCTGATGACGCCGATCGCGGCGGCCTACCTGACCACCGGGAGCCCCTACTACCCGTGGAGCTGGGTCGTCCGCATCCTCTGCGGGTTCGGGGCCGGGATCCTGACCTACCTCGCCGTGCGCCGGCTGCGGCACCGCGCCGACGTCCGCCGCGCCGCCTCCGTGGTCGCCTCGGCCGTCCCGGTGCTGATCGCGGTCGGCCTGCTGGCCGGTGAGCGCCTCGGTCCCGGCCGGGGCGGCGCCGTCCTGGTGCTCTTCCCGGTGCTGGTCGGCGCCCTGGCGCTGGCCGACGGAGGCGTCCACGGCGGCGTCGCCCGGTGGCTCTCGCGGCCGGCGATGGTGCACGGCGGCCGGATCTCCTACGCGCTCTACCTGATCCACATCCCGATCTTCGAGGTCTTCTGGCTGGCCCTGCGCCGCTACGGCGGCTTCGGGGGCAGCTCCCTCCTCGCGCCCGACGGAGTGCTCGCGCACGTACTCGCGGTCGTCGTGCTGGTCGCGACCGTGCCCGCCGCCCACCTGCTGTTCCGGTACGTCGAGGAGCCGGCGCGCGCCGCGATGAAGGAGCAGCCGGCCGTGTGGCGGCGGCAGCTGGCCGACGTCCGGGACCGGCTGCCCGGGGCCCTCGCCCGTCTCGTTCCCGTCGTGCCGGCCGGGCCCGCGGTGGCGCTGGCCGGGCCCGTGGCGCCCGCGCCGCGCCGGGCGGGGGAGCAGGGCTGCGTGCGCGTCGGCGGGATGCCCGTCCCCCTCGTGCCCCCGGCCCGGACGGCATCGGACCCGCGGGCCGTCGAGCCCGCCCCCGTTCCCGCGGCACCCGACGGGCCGCGTTCCGCTCCCGCCGTCGATCCCGACCCGGAGGAGGCCGTCATGCCGTCCGTCCCGACCGACCCGCAACCGGCCGCCGCCGACGGTCCCGACACCCCGGTCGCGCCGCGTACCGCACCGCTGCCGGCCGTGCCCGCCGTCGACCGCCCCGGGCCGGGCGTGCCGATCGACACCGACGCGGCCCGGCGCGACCCCGTCACCGCGGTCCTGCCGGCGGTCGCGCTGGAGCCGGAGGTCGCGATCGGGCTGAGCGGAGCCGGCTCCTGGCCGGAACGGCCACGGCTACGTCCGCGCCCTGCACCCGCCCCCCGACCCACACCGGCGCCCGAGCCCGCCCAGCGTCCCGCGGCGCTCGGACCGATCGACACCACGGCGGCCCGGCGGGACCCGGCCGCCCGGGCGCTGCCGACCGTCGTCCCCATGGTGCTGGTCGAGCCGCCGACCCAGGTCTTCCCGGCGGTCGCGCCGCTGCCCGCGCAGCCGAGCCCCGTGCGCCGGCTCCTCGACGCCCGCAACGCCGACCTCCGGTCGCCGCACCCCGAGCTGGCCGAGGAGCTGGCGCACCAGCTCGTCGGCGCGCGGCTGGCCCGTGGCAAGCACCGGGTGAAGAACGCCCGCCCGCACGCTGCCCCGCACATCGCCGGCCAGCGTGGACCGGAGCGCCAGGGCCGCGCGCACTGACCGACCACCCGCGCGCCGGAGGGCGGCGGTCTGGACCCTGGTCGCCTGATGCCACGATGCACGGGTGCACGCCGAGCAGGTGACGGAGCCCGTCGATCGGGAGCGCGACCGTGCGCCGCTTCGCTGGTACGTGCGGCTCGTCCTGCGGTACGCAGGTCGCGGCCCGTACCTCGAGGCCGCCGGCGACGGCCGGCTGTTGCGCCGGCTCGCCGAGTACGGCCCTGCGTCTGGTGTCGCCTCGTCACCGGCAATAGCCGCACGGGTCAGGGCCGAGGCCCCCGGGTGTCCCGTCCTTCCCCTCGCCGAGGTCCCCAGCGGATCCTTCCGGTGCCTCGTCGCGATCAACGCACTCGGCCGGACCGACGATCCCGAGCGAGACCGGTCCGATGTCCGCGAGTGGCGGCGGGTGCTGGTCCCGGGCGGACGCGCGGTCGTCCTGGTTCCCGACGCCGCGGGCCGCGGCGCCCGGCTCGCCGGCGAGGTCGAGGCCGACGCCGGATCGTCCGGGCGGTCGCACGCAGACTGGCTCCGGCTCTTCGCCGACGCCGGCCTGTCCGTGCACCGGGAAGGGTCGGACGGCCTGAGCCGGGGTCCCTACGGTCGGATCCCCACCTGGCTCGATCCCCGCACCCTCCCGGCACGGGTCCAGCAGAGGTTCGGTTCCCTGTTCCTGAATCCCGGCGAGGGCGAGAACAGCGTCTTCGTCCTCGAGCGCCCGGGCTGATCGGCACGCCGTGTACTGGACGTTCAACGTCGACATTCGTCACACGATCGGGTTGCTGCATTCCGGGTCGCCCTAGACTTCACGGTCCGCGCTGTGTCCCCTGTGCAGATCGGCGAGGCCGTGACCTTGAAGGATCCTCCGGCTGTACCGGCCGGCTCGACGTTCCTGGTCCGGTCCGGTCGGCGTGCCGACGTCGGCGTCGCGCTCGGAGGAGCGGTGGCGGGTCTCCTGCTGTTCCTGCTTGCCCGTGACGCGCTCATCGACGACGCCTACATCACCCTCGACTACGCGAGGTCGCTCGCCCTGGACGGAGACTGGGCCCTCGAGCCCGGACACCTGGCCAACACAGCGACATCGCCCCTCAACGTCCTCCTGCTCGCCCTGGTCACAGTCGTGACCAGGACTCCGTTCGTCGCCGTCGCGGGGGTGCTGGCAGGGTCGCTGGCGGTTCTCGGTCTCGCCGTCTCGAACATCTGTGCGCGGTTGGGATGGCGCCGGTGGCCGGCCCTCCTTGCCCTGCTGATCGTGGTGGCGAACCCGCTGCTCGCTGCCACGGTCGGCATGGAGACCTACCTCGCGGTGGCTCTGATCGCGTGCCTCGGTTGGGCCGCCATTGCCGGTAGGCCCGGTATGGCGGGTCTGGTCATCGGGCTCCTGGTCCTCACTCGGCCCGACCTCCTGATGTTCGGCCTGGCCTCCGTCGCCGTCCCGTCACTCGCCCGGCGGCCGCATGTCCTTGCGGGAAGCGCGGTAGGGGTCGCGTTGCCGTGGTTCGCGATCAGTTGGTGGGGTCTGGGTTCCGCGTTGCCGGACACCGTGCTGTTGAAGGTCGGTGATCACTGGGGGCCCTGGACGTTCGTGAACGGGCTGCAGTTGTACTTCGGTGTCTACCCGACCGCCGTGGTCCTCTCGGTGGTACCCGCTGTGTGCGGCGCCGTGGCCGCCGCTGTCTGGGTCGTGCGCTGGCTTGCCAGGTTCGCCGTCGGCGGTGCGGCGCTGGCGATCGTGTGGGGAGCGGGCGCAGGCCTGCACGCTCTACTGTTCGTCGTCCTCGGCACGGCGCCCTACCACTGGTATTACGGACCGTCGATCGGATCACTGACGCTTCTCGGCGTGCTCAGTCTCGGCGCGGCGCCAACCGTGATGCGCATGATCGGTCTGCTGGCCGGGGCGGTCTGGCTGGTCGTCACCGTCGCGTTCCTGGTGCAGCGCCCGTGGTCGACGGCTCCGATCACCACCAACTGGGCGACGGCACAGCAGTATCGCGAGGCGGCTCGGCTGGTGCCCGAGGGTGTGGTCGTCCGCTCGCCGGGCGAGATCGGGACGCTGGCGTACTACTGCGACTGCACCGTCGTCGACGGGTTCTCCGATCGGGCGCTGATCAGCCCGTTGATCCAGCAGCGGATCGACCGCAGCGGCTGGCTCGGCAGACGTCTCCTCGAGATGAACTATGCGCGGTTGCGCATCGGGCCGCCCGTGGAACCCGCGCTGCAGTTCGTGGCCGCCCCGGACGGGGCCGGCGTGACCATCTCGACGCCATGGCGTCCTTCCGCGGTACTGCGGGTCGAGCCGGTAACGCCCGACCCGGCGTGACGGTCTTCGCGCTCGCACACCGGACTCGTCGTGCGTGGTCCTCTCGTCGTTGGAGTGCTCTGCGCGACGATGCTCCGACGCGTACAGGGACGAGCAATCTGCTCACCAGCCGTCCACGTGCAGCACCTCGTCGAGGGGCTGCCGCGGAGCCGGCTTGAAGTCGGTGCCCTTGGTGTAGGCGACGGGCAGCAGCACACCCTGCTTCACGGTCGACGGGATGCTCAGCGCCTCGGCGACCTCCTTCTCGTACCGGAGGTGCAGCGTCGTCCAGGCGCTGCCGAGCCCGCGCGCGCGCAGGGCGAGCTGAAGACTCCAGGCCGCGGGCAGGAGCGAACCCCACAGCCCGGCCTGGTTCCCGGCGGGCAGGTCCTCCGTGCCCGTCTCGATCGCCCCGATGACCAGCACCGGGACCTCGGCCATCACCTCGGCGAGGTACTCCGCGCTCGACGCGACGCGCTTCTGCGTGGCCTCCCGGTCGGCGTCCCCCGACGAGTCGTTGGCCGCGTAGCCCGCCGAGTTGCGGTACAGGTCGAAGGAGCGGGCGTAGTGCTCTGCCACGACCTTCCGCTTTGCCGGGTCGGTCACCACGATCCAGTGCCAGCCCTGCTTGTTGCTTCCGCTGGGGGCCTGGAGCGCGACCTCGAGCGATTCACGGATGACCTCGAGCGGCACCGGGCGTTCGAGGTCCAGGCGCTTGCGAACCGAGCGCGTGGTGGTCAGCAGTTGGTCGGGGTCAAGCGGGAGCAGCTCTGCCATCCCCCGACTCTAGATCGCTCCTACAGCGGAAGCCTACGGAAGACCGGGCGCGGGACGTGCCGGAGCGCCGACATCACGAAGCGCAGCGGGGCCGGGGCCCACACCAGTTCCTGCTTGGTCCGCACCGCGTGGACGATGACCTCCGCGACCGCCTCCGGGGTGGTCGACAGCGGGGCGGGCTTGAGGCCCTCGGTCATCTTGGTGTGCACGAACCCGGGCCGGACCACGGTCACCGTCACCCCGAAGGGCCGCAGCGCCTCGGTGAGGCCGGTGTAGAAGGCGTCCAGCCCCGCCTTGGTGGAGCCGTAGACGAAGTTCGACCGGCGCGCCCGCTCGCCCGCGACCGAGGACAGCGCCACCAGGGAGCCGTGACCCTGCTGCTTCAGCCGGTCCCCGAGCGCGACCCCGACGGAGACGGCCGCGGTGTAGTTGACCTGCGCCAGCTCGACGGCCTTCGCGGTGTCCGTCCAGGCCTCCTCGTTGTCCCCGAGCAGGCCGAACGCCACGATCGCCACGTCGACGTCGCCCTCGGCGAACGCCTTGTCGACGATCGCGGTGTGGGTGTCGAGCGCCTTCGCGTCGAAGTCGACGGTCTCGACGGCGCAGCCCTTGGCCTCGAGCCGGGCCTTGGCGTCGGCCAGCCGCTGCGACGGCCGCGCGGCCAGCACGACGCGCATCGGCCGGTCCGAGGCGAACGCCTCGACCGCGGCGAGCCCGATCTCCGAGGTCCCGCCCAGCAGCAGGATGCTCTGCGGGTTGCCCACGGCATCGATCATCAGATGAGCTCCAGTCGTCGTGCGAGGTCGGAGGCGAAGACGCCCGCGGGGTCCACGGCGGTGCGCACCGCGCGCCACTCCTCGAGCCGCGGGTAGCCGCGGCGGATCGCCTCGGGGGTGGTCCGGGACTCCTTGGCCAGGTAGTGCCGGCCGCCGGCGTCGAGCACGATCCGGTCGAGCTCCTCGCAGAGCTCGTTCAGGCCGGGCCCGATCGGGATGTCGACGCAGAGCGTCCAGCCGGGCTTGGGGAAGGACAGCGGGGCGCGGTTGCCCTCGCCGAACCGCTTGAGCACGTTGAGCGCCGAGACCTGCCCGGCCTCGGTCATCCGCTCCAGCACCGTGCGGATCACGTCGCCCCGCTCCGGCGGCACCACGAACTGGTACTGCAGGAAGCCGTGCGGGCCGTACCCGCGGTTCCACTCGCCCGCGATGTCGAGCGGGTGCAGGAACTGCGTGATGTTCTGGATCGCGCCCAGCTTCGTGGGGGACTTGCGGTACCAGAGCTCGCTGAACAGCCTGCCGGTGACCCGGTTGAGCATCCCGGGCGGGAAGACGTCGGGCACGGTCAGCAGCTGCGGCGCGTCGAACTTGAGCGGGTTCTTCCGCTGCTTCGGGGTCAGGTCCGCCAGTGTGGCGTGGTTCGCCCTGGTCAGCAGGCCGCGGCCGAAGTGCTCGCCCGTGGTGACGGCGTCGAACCAGGAGACCGACTCGGCGTACTTCTCGTCGTCGCGGGTCTGGCGCTCCATGAGCTCGGCCAGGTTGTCGATCTGCTCGGTGTCGACCTTGAAGTACGCGGTCTCGACGTGGTGCAGTTTCAGCCGCGCCCGCACGATCACGCCGGTCAGGCCCATGCCGCCCACGGTGGCCCAGAACAGCTCGGCGTCCGGTCCCTCGGGCGTGAGCTCGCGGATCGAGCCGTCGGCCAGGACCAGCGTCATCGCCTCGACGTGGTTGCCGAAGGAGCCGACGACGTGGTGCGCCTTGCCGTGGATGTCCGCGCCGATCGCCCCGCCGATGGTGACCTGCCGGGTCCCGGGCAGGACCGGCACCCACAGGCCGAAGGGCAGCGCCTGGCGCATGAGCGTGTCGAGCGAGACACCGGCGTCGAGGTCGACGACGCCCGAGTCGGCGTCGATCGAGTGGATCCGGGCGAGCCCGGTCATGTCGAGCACGGTGCCACCGGCGTTCTGCGCGGGGTCGCCGTAGGACCGGCCGAGGCCGCGGGCGATGATCCCGCGCCGCCCCGCGGCCTTCACCGCGGCGGCGACCTCCTCCGGTGTCCGGGGTGTGATCACCGTGGCCACGGTGGGCGCCGTGCGCCCCCACCCGTGCAGGGTCCGGGTCTCGCTGGCTGGGCTGGTCATCGGGAGCCAGGCTACCGACGGGGTGAACGACGCGGACTCGTGGGCGTCCGCGATCCGGCCCAGCACCTGTGCCACCCTGCCGCCGTGTCCGCCCCGCCCCGTGTCGCGCCGGCCCTCGCGGTGCGGGCGACGTGGTCGAGCCGGCGGTGGCTCGGCCTCGCGGCGTTGATCTACCTCGGGATCTCGCTGCTCCTGCAGCGCCGCGTGCTCGGTGACCTCGCCGGCAGCGCCGTCGGGCGGGTGTCCACCGACGCCACCGGCTTCACCTGGTGGCTCGCCCACACCGCACACGCGCTCACCGCCGGGGTGGACCCGCTGGTCACGGACCTGCAGCACGCTCCGGTCGGGGTCAACGCCCTGTGGAACACCGCCGTCCCGCTGCTCGGTGTGCTCCTTGCGCCGGTCACGCTGACGGCGGGTCCGACGGCGGCGTTCAACGTCGGGATGGTCCTCGGGCCGGTGCTCTCGGGGGTGGCCGCCGCGGCCGCGCTCGGCGGGATCGTGCGGTCCCGGGCGGCACGCGTCACGGCCGGCGCCCTCTACGCCTTCTCCCCGTTCATGGCCGCCCACCTGCAGGCCGGGCACCTCAACCTCGTCTGGGCGGTGCTGCCGCCGGTCCTGCTCGCGCTGGCCCACCGGCTGTTCGTCCGCGACCTGCGGCGGCCCTGGCTGCTCGGCGCCCTGACCGGGCTCGCGCTGGCGCTGCAGGCGTGGCTCTACACCCAGACGCTCGCGATCGGCGTCCTGATGCTGGTCGTGCTCGCCCTGGTGCTGGCCGCCCGCCACCCGGGCCACGCGGCCGACCGGCTCCCCGCGCTGCTGAGGGCCGCGACGGCCTGTGTCCTGGTGTTCGCGGTCCTCGCCGGATACGCGATGTACTTGGTCCTCGCCGGGCCCGCCCGGCCGCAGGGCCCGCTGCGCTCGCCCGAGTACGGCAGCGCCGACCTCGTCAACACGGTCACCCCCACCTGGCTCACCGCGCTCCGGCCGGTGCCGGCCCCGCCCGAGATGCAGGGCAATCTCGGGGAGCAGGGTGGTTACCTGGGCGTCGCGGTCCTGTTGCTGGTCCTGCTGGCCGTGTGGACGTGCGGGACCGCGGCCCGCGTCGCCGCGACGACCGGTGCCGTCGCCTGGGGGCTCGCGCTCGGGCCGCAGCTGTTCGTGGCCGCGGAACCGACCGGCTTCCGCCTGCCGTGGCGGGCGCTGCTGGGCGTGCCCCTGCTCGGCGAGATCGAGCCCACCGCCTGCAGGTGGTGGTCGCGCTGGTCGTCGCGGTGCTGGTCGGCCTCGCACTCGACCGCTTCCCGCGGCCCGTCGCGCTGGTCGCGATCCTCGCCGCGGTCTCCTGGCTCCCGGCCGACGCCCAGCGCACCACGCCGGCGTCCGCGCAGGCCTTTCCGCAGCTCGTGGGGCAGGTGGTGGAGACGTGGCCCCGGATCACCAGCGACTGGTACGGCGGCGCGGACCCGCTCCGCGCGCAGATCGCGTCGGACTTCGGCTATCGCCTCACCGGCGGCTACTTCCTCGGCTCCGACGCGGAGCATCCCGTGCTGCTCGAGTCCCCGTGGAACCGCTACCAGGCCGGCGCGGCGCTCGCCCAGGACTGGCGGGGGCTCGCCGCCCCGCCGGAGCCCGAGGCCGCGGCCCGCGACCTGCGCGTGACGGGGGTGACCGTGGTCCTCGTCGTGCCGCCGCCGGGCCGCGATCCGGCCCCGGTCCTCGACTGGACCCGCCGCGTCACCGGATCCGAGGGCGTCCCGCTGGAGGGGGCGTGGGCGTTCCCGCTGGCCGCTACCCTGCAGAGGTGACCGTTCCACCCCGCCCGGAGATCAGGATCTCCGACGCCGACCGGGAGCGGGCCGCGGTCCGCCTCCACACGGCGCTGGGCGAGGGCAGGATCACCGTCGCCGAGCTCGAGGAGCGCCTCGCGGTGGTCTACGCCGCGCGGTACGCCTCCGACCTGGTCCCGCCGCTCGCGGACCTCCCCGGCGAGCCGCTCGACGTCATGCAGCCCACCACGCTGTCCACCCCGGTCGGCCCGCCCATGGTGCTGCGGACGGGGATGGGCACGCTGCGCCGCACCGGCCGCTGGGTCGTGCCCGCGCGGCTGCGCGTGCACAGCACGATGGGCTCGGTGCTGCTCGACTTCACCGACGCCGAGCTGACCCACCCGGTGATCGAGGTCGAGCTGGAGCTCGGGGCGGGATCGGCCCGGTTGCTGGTCCCGGACAACGCGAGCGCGGACGTCGACGGCCTGGTCGCCGGCATGGGCACGATCCGCAGCAAGGTGTCGGCCGCGGCGCGCCGGGGCGCCCCGCACTTCCGGGTCTACGGGCGCGCGGGCATGGGATCGGTGACCGTCCGGCGCCGCTACCGCCTGGGCAACTACAGCTTCTGAACGCGGCGGGTCGGTGGCCCGCCGCGGTGAGGGCCTCAGCGGGCCCGGAACACCACGGTCCGCAGCATCACGAAGTTGATCGCGGTGGCGGTGCCCTGCGAGATGACCCAGGCGATCGACGCCTTGTACCCGACCTCGGGCAGCAGGTACAGCGCCAGCGCGTTGACGCCCACCGCGATGCCGAAGGTCGTGGCGTAGAGCAGCACGAACCCGGCCAGCCGGCCGCGGCCGCCCGCGGCGTCGCCGAAGGTGAACCGCTTGTTCAGCAGGTAGGCCGTGGTGGTGCCGCAGATGAAGCTGATCGCACGGGCGAGCCAGGTCGGCGCGTCGAGGGCCAGCAGCAGGTGGTAGATGCCGAAGTCGACCGCGGCCGACAGCACGCCGACCACCCCGAACCGGACCAGCTGGCCCACGAGTCCGTGGCCGGCTGGGGCGGGGGTGGCCTCGGGCTCGGTCGCGGTCACGCGTCGAGGGTAGCGACGCGCGCCCGGGCCGGCGTTCAGGGGGCGCGGTGGAAGCGCTCGGCGCGCCCCTGGTTGAGCAGCCGCAGCCAGTCCCGGAAGCCGCGCGGGTCCTTCTTCGTGACGAGGAAGTACCAGGCGAACCGGGGCAGCTCCAGCAAGCCGATGCGGCGCATGCCCGGCTGACTCATGAGGAACCCACGGTTGCGGTAGGTGTAGTACCGCTTGGTGGGGTCCTCCGGATCCTGCGCGTGCAGCCGCCCGCCGAGCATCGGCTTGAACTCCTCGCCGCCCTGCGGGTGCAGGTAGGTGGCCTGCAGGGCGGTGCCGAAGGGCAGCCCGGAGCGCACCATGCGGCGGTGGGTCTCCACCTCGTCGCCGCGGACGAACAGCCGTAGGTCCGGCACGCCCACGACGTCGAGCGTCGAGGCCCGGAACAGAGCCCCGTTGAAGAACGACGCGATGCCCGGCAGCAGCTCCTGGTCGCCCTCCGGGTCCGCGGCGAGCAGCGCGGGACGGGTGCGGTGCCACGTCAGGCCGCGGCGCAGGGGGAAGGCCAGCCGGTCCGGCTCCGCCTTGTCCGCGACCACGGGCGAGACGGCGGCGAGCCCGCGCCGCTCGGCCAGGTCGAGGAGGGTGGCGAGGGCGGACTCGTCGCCGGCGTGCCCGTCGTCGTCGCCCAGCCAGACCCAGTCCGCGCCCATCGCGAGCGCGTGCAGGATGCCCAGGGCGAAGCCGCCGGCGCCGCCGAGGTTGTGCCAGGAGGGCAGCCAGGTGGCCGGCAGCCCGCAGGCCTCGACCACCTCGCGCGCGGGCCGGTCCGGCCCGTTGTCGACGACGACGAGGTGCGCGATCGGATGGGTCTGTTTGGCCAACGCGGCCAGTGAGTCGACCAGCAGCTCGCTGCGGTGCCGGGTGACGACGACGGCGACGACCGAACCCGGCGGCAGCGGCTCGCTCACGAGGCGGCGTCCTCGTGGGCCGGCTTGTGCAGGCCGTGGACCGGGTGGTCGGCGAGCACGTCCCGCCCCTTGTAGTGGTGCAGCACGTCGCGCAGCGGCCCGAACTCGCGGATCGTGCCGTGTTCCATCCAGATCGCGGTGTCGCAGAGGTCGGCGAGGAACTCGTCCGAGTGCGAGGCGAACACGAGGATGCCGGAGCGCTCGACCAGCTCGTTGAGCCGGTCGCGGGCCTTGGCGAGGAACTCGGCGTCGACCGCGCCGATGCCCTCGTCGAGCAGCAGGATCTCCGGGTCGATGCTGGTCACGACGCCGAGCGCGAGCCGCACCCGCATGCCCGTGGAGTAGGTGCGCAGCGGCATCGACAGGTAGTCGCCGAGCTCGGTGAACTCGGCGATGTCGTCGACCCGGGCCTCCATCTCCTTGCGGGTCATCCCGAGGAAGAGCCCACGGATGATGATGTTCTCCAGGCCCGAGATCTCCGGGTCCATCCCGACGGCGAGGTCGAAGATCGGCGCGACCTTGCCGCGGACGGCGGCCCGGCCCCGGGTGGGCTCGTAGATGCCGGACATCAGCCGCAGCAGCGTGGACTTGCCGGCGCCGTTGTGCCCGACGAGCGCGACGCGGTCGCCCTTGCGCAGTGCGATCGTGATGTCCCGAAGCGCCTCGATGATCGGCACCTTGGCCTCGGTGCCGATCCGCCCGCCCGCGCGGCCGAGGACGGACTTCTTCAGCGACCGCGTCTTGGCGTCGAAGATGGGGAAGTCGACGCAGGCCGCGTCGAGGTCGATGCTCGGCTCGTTCATCTCACACCCAGTACGCCACACGGGCCCGGTAGTTGCGCATGCAGACCAGGCCGACCGCCCAGCCCACGACCGTGATCGCCAGGACCACGTACCAGTACCGCCACACGGTCTCCTGGCCCAGCAGCGGGCGGCGCAGGATCTCCAGGAAGTGGAAGACCGGGTTGAGCTCGACGAGCCGGGCGCGCTCCTGCACCCCCGGGTTGTTGCTGAGGAAGTCCACCGACCAGACGATCGGCGTGAGGTAGAAGACCAGCTGCACGACGCTGCCGATGATCGGCGGGATGTCGCGGAACCGGGTGGCCAGGATGCCCGACAGGATGGCGATCCACCCGCCGTTGATCGCCAGCAGCGCGAACGCGGGGATCGCCAACAGCAGCGACCAGCCCAGCGGGTGCGGGAAGACGATCATCAGGATCACCCAGATGACCATGTTGTGCAGGAAGAACAGCGTCTGCCGCCAGACCAGCCGGTACACGTGCAGGGACAGCGGCGCCGGGAGGAACTTGATCAGCCCCTCGTTGGCGATGAACACCTCGCTGCCCTCGAGGATGCAGCCGGACACGAAGTTCCAGATCAGCAGCCCGACCGCCACGTGCGGCAGGAACTCCGCGAGCGGCACCTGGAACAGCAGCGAGTAGAGCAGCCCCAGGCCGAGGGCGATCACACCCATGCTGATGCTGATCCACAGTGGGCCGAGGACCGAGCGCCGGTAGCGCTGTTTGATGTCCTGCCAGCCCAGGTGCCCCCAGAGCGCCCGCTGCTGCCAGCCCTGGCGCAGGTCGCCGAAGGCGCGCGCCCAGCTCCGCGAGCCGGGCGCGTCGGCGATCACCGGGCGCGCCCGCCCGGCAGTGCTGTCGTCCACGGTCACGGCCACCCGACGAGGGTACCGACGGGTGAACGGTCGGCCGCGAGCGGTGGGCCACCGATCGCGACCTGCACGGACACGGTTCCGGGAGGTGGCCCTAGAGGTACTGGCCCGTGCCGCGGCCGCCGCCCTCCGGCATCTGACCCGGCACCTGGCCGCCGATGCCCGGCGGCAGCCCACGGCGCATCTGCTCGAGCTGCGCACGCGCGGCCATCTGCTGGGCGAACAGCGCCGTCTGGATGCCGTGGAACAGACCCTCCAGCCAGCCGACCAGCTGGGCCTGCGCGATGCGCAGCTCACCCTCGCTCGGGGTGGCGTCGTCGGTGAACGGCAGCGAGAGACGGTGCAGCTCCTCGCGCAGCTCCGGGGCCAGGCCCTCCTCGAGCTCCTTGATCGAGTTCTCGTGGATCTCGCGGAGCCGGGCGCGGGAGGCCTCGTCGAGCGGTGCGGCACGCACCTCCTCGAGCAGCTGCTTGATCATGGTGCCGATCCGCATCACCTTGGCCGGCTGCTCGACCATGCTGCCGATCCCACCCTGCTCGCCGTCGTCGCCGTCGGCCTGGCGGATCTCCGACTGCGACACGCTGGCCATGCCGACCGGGCGCCCGTCGGGTCCGATCACCATGACCTGCTGCTGTCCGTCGTTGTCCTCTGGTGCCGTCATGCCCCCATCATGCCCGCCTACTCGGCGACCAGCAGCAGCTTGCCCACCACGCCGCCGGCCTCCAGCGTGCGGTGCGCCTCGGCGGCCTGCGACAGGGGGAAGCGGGCGTGCACGACCGGCGTGACACGGCCGTCGCCGAACATCGGCCAGATCTGCTCGCGCACCCCGGCGACCACCGCGGCCTTGCCGTGCGCGCCCTCGACCGGGCGCCCGCGCAGTCCCATCGCGGAGACGCTGCCCCGCTTGGCCAGCAACGCGCCGATGTTGATCTCCGCCTTGACGCCGCCCTGCATACCGATGATCATCAGCCGGCCGTCGGACGCGAGGGCGGCCAGGTTCGCCTTGAGCCCCTTGGCGCCCATGTTGTCGAGGATGACGTCGGCGCCGTGCCCGTCCGTCGCCTTCTTCAGCTCCTCCGGCACGTCGGCGTCGTAGTCGATCACGATGTCCGCCCCGAGCTCACGGCAGACGTCGAACCGGGCCGGGTTGGCCGTGGCGGCGACGCGGGCACCCAGCGCCTTCGCCACCTGGATGGCGTGGGTGCCGATGCCGCTGCTGCCGCCCTGGACCAGGAAGGTCTCGCCCTTCGCCAGGCCGGCCCGGTCGACCACGTTCGACCACACCGTGCAGGCCACCTCGGGCAGGCTCCCGGCGGTCACCAGGTCCACGCCCTCGGGCTGCGGCAGCAGCTGGGGCGCCGGCACCACCACCTTCTGCGCGTACCCGCCCCCGGCCAGCAGGGCGCAGACCTCCTCGCCGACCGACCAGCCGGTGACGCCCTCGCCGAGCGCGGCGATCCGCCCGGAGCACTCCAGCCCGAGGATGTCCGACGCCCCGGGCGGCGGCGGGTAGTTCCCCTGCCGCTGCAGCAGGTCGGCCCGGTTGACCGCCGTGGCGACGACGTCGAGCTGCACCTCGCCGGGCCCGGGCTCCGGGTCGTCGACCTCCGTCCACCGCATGTTCTCCGGGCCGCCCGGCTCCGCCACCGTGATCGCGTACATGTCCGGGAACGCTATTCCGTCGTGGCCGCGGACGCAGTCCGGCAGGCTGGTGCGCCATGGTGGGAACGATCCGGCACTGGCCGCAGCGCGATCTCGTCCTGCGCACCCCGCGGCTCGAGCTGCGCCCCGACGACGACGCCGGCCTGGCCGAGCTGGTCGAGGTCGCGTACGCGGGGATCCACCCGCCGGAGCGGATGCCCTTCCTCGTGGCGTGGACGGACGCCGATCCGCGGTACATGGGCCGTGGGACGTTGCAGCACTTCTGGTCCGAGCGGGCCCGGTTCGCACCGGAGGCATGGGCGTTGCACCTCCTCGTGCGGCACGAGGGCCGGGTGATCGGTGTGCAGAGCCTGACCACCACGCAGTTCGCCACCCGCCGCGAGGTGGACTCCGGCTCCTGGCTGGGCCGCGAGCACCAGGGCCGCGGGTTCGGGACGGAGATGCGGGCGGCGGTCCTCGGCTACGCGTTCGACCATCTCGGTGCCCGCCACGCCCGCTCCGACGCCTTCACCGACAACGCGGCCTCGCTGCGGGTGTCGGAGAAGCTCGGCTACGCGCGCGACGGGATCTCGATCGTGGCGCCGCGCGGGGAGCCGGTGGAGAACGTGCGGCTGAGGCTGACCGCGGAGCGGTTCGTGCGGCCGGGCTGGAAGCTGGTCGTCGAGGGGCACGGGCCGGAGCTTGCCGGGCTGCTCGGGGCGGCGTGAGGACCTGTCCACAGGCCCGGGATCCTGTGGACAACTCGGTCGTGGTCCCGGTCCGGACCGCCGGGAACGTCGGTGCCGCGGCCGAGCGTGCGCCCATGACCACTCACGACCGCGACCCCGAGCCCGACCGGACCTCCCTCCCCGGGCACAGGTCCGCCGGCGCCCCTCCCACCTCGGCCTGGCAACGCGTCGTCTGCGTGGTGCTGGGCATGGGCGCCGGACACGTCGCCGCGCTGCGCAGCCGGCTCGCCGCCTGCCTCGCCCTGCGCCGCTGCGACGGCTCGCTGCGCGAGGCGCGGCGGTGGGCCCGCACGCACCGCGTCCCCTGGGACCCGCTGGAGGCCGGTCTGCGCACCCTCGGCGCCCGGTGCGACTGCGAGGCGCTGGAGGTGGTGGAGCGGGAGTGACGGCCGGCCTCAGCCCAGGTTGTTGGTGCTGATCGTGTCGCAGCGGGCGGGGTCGCCGGTGCGGTAGCCGGTGGTGAACCACTTGTCCCGCTGCGCGGACGTGCCGTGCGTGAACTGGCTCCGGTCGACGCGGCCGCCGCCGAGGTTGCTCTGGATGTAGTCGTCGCCGATGCGCGAGGCGGTGTCGAGGGCGGCGGCCACGTCGGCGTCGGTCACGTCGGTGATCAGCGGGCGTCCTGACGCCGTCGGGGTCGTGGTGGCGTGCTTGCCCCACACCCCGGCGTAGCAGTCGGCCTGCAGCTCCAGCCGCACGGAGCCGGAGGTCGGGCCGCTGTCGCCCCCGCGGACCTGGCGGTTGGTGCCGAGGAGGTTCTGGATGTGGTGCCCGTACTCGTGCGCGATCACGTACGCGCGGGCGAAGGGGCCGCCCTGCGCGCCGAAGCGCTGCTCGAGCTCCTGGAAGAAGGAGAGGTCGATGTAGACCTCGGAGTCACCGGGGCAGTAGAAGGGCCCGACGTCGGAGGTCGCGCTGCCGCAGCCGCCGGTGCTGACCCGGCCGGAGAAGAAGTTGGTGCGGGGCGCGGTGTAGGTCTGGCCGGAGCGGGCGAAGGCGTCGGACCAGTAGCCGTCGAGCGAGTTGACCACCGCGGTCACCTCGCAGTCGAGGTTGGAGTTGGCGTCGGCGCCGGTGCGGCAGCTCTGGGCGATCTGCGTGTTGTCGGCGGTCTGGCCGGAGGAGAGCCCGGACAGCCCGCCGGGCAGCGCGGACCCGCCCGAGGTGCCGCCGCCCCCGCCGCCCAGCGAGGACAGCACGAAGAAGAGGATCAGGCCCACGATCCCGAGCCCGCCGCCGCCGAGGGCGACCCGCCCTCCCAGAGCGCCGCCGCCCCCGCCGGACCCGCGCAGGTCGTCGATGTTCGACGTGTCCAGGTCCGCGTTCTCGTCGAACCGCATCCGTGCTCCTCCCCCGGGGCCCGGCGGGCGACCCGCGGACCGACGACGAGATCCCACCACACCGGGCCGCTCCGGGCGACACCACGCGCGGCTCCCGGACGGGCGGCGGCGCGGCCACCGCCCCGAGGTCCCCCAGTAGGGTGCGCAGCCGTGACGGATCATGCGTCGGAAGAGCCGGAGACGTCCTCGACCCCGTGGCTGGACGAGAGCGAGCAGCGCTTCTGGCGGGCGTGGATCCTGTCCTCGACGCTGCTGGAGAACCGGCTCAACCGGGACCTGCAGGAGGGCCACGGGCTCTCGCACGGCGACTACGGCGTGCTGGTCGTGCTGTCCGAACAGGACGGTCACCGGATGCGGATGAGCGCGCTCGCGGACGTGCTGGCGTTGTCGAAGTCGCGGCTGTCGCACCAGATCTCGCGGATGGAGAAGGCGGGCCTGGTCCGCAGGGACGGCGACGTGTCCGACGGTCGCGGCATCTTCGCCTGTCTCACCCCGCAGGGCTACGACCGGCTCGTCGCCGCCGCGCCCACGCACGTCACCGGCGTGCGCAAGTACGTCGTCGACCTGCTCGACGCCGAGGAACGGGCCCAGGCCGCCGTCTTCCTGGAGCGCGTCGCCGCCGGCCTGCGGGAGTGCTCGTAGCCGCGGCCGGCCCCGGGGGCAGCCGCTAGGCTGCCCGACGGAAGCGTGGCAGAGCGGCCGAATGCACTCGCCTTGAAAGCGAGAGACACGAGAGTGTCCGGGGGTTCGAATCCCTCCGCTTCCGCCAGGTCGGAGCCTCCCTCGCCGCTCGTCGTCCGCTCACCTGCGTCGACAGCGACCGCGACGGCGACAGCGACAGCGGACGGCGACGTGGACGGGAGGGCGGGCTTTCCGGGCTAGCCACGCCGAGGGCCGCTGAGTCCGTCGAGGATCAGGCCGAGCATGGGTTGGGAGCGGTCCTCCGGTCCCGTCGACGCCCTCTCGCCATCGAGCTCGACCCCGAGGAGCTCGCCGCCCTCGAAGCTCCCTATACCCCCCGGTACGACTTCCAAGGCGTCTCGGACGAGTCCGAGATGCAGAAGATCCGGGACCGGATCCCCGGGTACGCCACCTCCGCGTGAAGGGCTGCCCGCTCGCTCGACCCGCCTGCCTTTCCTCCGCGTGGGCCGAGAACGACCGGACCCCGCCACAGTCAGGTGCGGCGGGGTCCGGCGACGAGCAGGCTCAGTTCGT
Organism: Pseudonocardia kujensis; assembly: GCF_021283305.1. Classification (GTDB taxonomy): domain Bacteria; phylum Actinomycetota; class Actinomycetes; order Mycobacteriales; family Pseudonocardiaceae; genus Pseudonocardia; species Pseudonocardia kujensis. Next base: position 139,726 of record NZ_JAJSOK010000002.1, on the reverse strand, counting down.
GGCGGAGCGCTGCGAGCCCTCCAGCTCGGCCAGGTGGCGGTCGATCGCGGAGGAGCCGCGGGCCGACAGCGTGCTGCCCAGGATGCGCTCGGCCATCTGCGTCGAGAGCGCGCCCAGGTCGGCGTACAGGGCCTGCGCGGCGGTGGCCCGCTGCGCCGCGATCTCCTCGGCGGCGCGGGCGCGGATGGCGGCGGCCTCCTGCTCGGCCTGCGCCCGCAGCTCGGCCTTCACCTCGGCCCCCTCGGACCGGGCGGTGTCGCGGATGCGCGCGGCCTCGGCGCGGGCGTCGGCGAGCTGGTCCTCGTACTGCTTCTTGAGCTCCAGCGCCTCGGCACGGGTGTCCTCTGCGCGGGCGAGACCACCCTCGATCCGCTCCTCGCGCTCGGCGTAGAGCTTCTCGAACTGCGGGAAGACCAGCTTCGTCAGCAGGAAGTAGAGGGCCCCGAAGCAGACCAGGCCGACGATCACCTCGGTGAGGTCGGCACCCAGCGGAGCGCCGAAGCCGGTGATCACGAACACCAGCAGGGCGAGCAGCGCGACCGCCACGATGGCGGACACCACCGTCGCCACGGCCGAGTGCCGGCCCGAACCCTGCGATGACATGCGGCCCCCTGAGGTCGTCGATCCGGGTACGACGTTATGTTGCCCCATCCGGTTCGCGCCACTCCGCACCGGGTCGGGTTCGGGCGGGCACGCAGCCCTGCGGTGTGTTCTCCGACTCACGCGCACCGCTGTGCGGGAGGATGACGGGCGATGCTCCTCGACAGGTCCGGCCGCCGCTACCCGCTCGACGAGCCGCGGTGGCGAGGCGACGACGGCTCCCCGCTGATGGTCGAGCCGTTGCCGGGCATCACCCGCGACCAGGTCGACACCACCGTCCGGTCGCAGTGGCGCTACGCCGCCGCCCTCCCGCGCCCGCTGGACCCGGTGACGCTCGGCGAGGGCACGACGCCGCTGCTGCCTCATCACGTGGACGACCTAAATCTCGGCCTCAAGCTGGAGTGGTTCAACCCCACGGCCAGCTTCAAGGACCGCGGCAGCTCCGTGATGCTCTCGCTGCTGCGCACACAGGGCGTTCCCGCGATCCTCGAGGACAGCAGCGGCAACGGCGGATCGTCCGTCGCCGCCTACGCCGCGGCGGCCGGGATCGCGGCGACGATTCTCGCGCCGGAGTCGACCTCACCCGCCAAGATCCTCCAGAGCCGCGCGCACGGGGCGAGGGTCGAGCTCGTCGCCGGTTCCCGGCAGGCGACCGCCGACGAGGCGGTCCGCCGCTCCGTCGAGGTCTTCTACGCCAGCCACAACTGGCACCCGTTCTTCCTGCAGGGCACCAAGCTGCTGGCCTACGAGATCTGGGAGGACCTCGGCTTCGCCGCGCCCGACGCCGTCGTCCTCCCGTGCGGCGCCGGCAGCCTCGTGCTGGGCTGCCACCTCGGCTTCGGCGAGCTGCTCGCCTCCGGCGCGATCGACCGCCGGCCGCGGCTGCTGGTCGCGCAGCCGGAGCACTGCAGCCCGCTCGTCGCGGCCTTCGAGGCCGGGGAGGACGCCGTCGTGCCCGCCGCCTGGTCCCGCACGATCGCCGAGGGCACGGCGATCACGCAGCCGGTGCGCGACCGCGAGGTGCTCGCGGCCGTGCGCGCCTCCGACGGCGCGCTGGTGGCCGTGCCGGAGGAGGAGATCGGCCCGGCGACGCTCCATCTCGCCCGTCGCGGCCTCTACGCCGAGCCGACGAGCGCGCAGGTCCTCCCCGCGGTCCGTGCGTTCCGGGCCCGCGGCGCCCTGCACCCCGGCGAGCGGGTCGTCGCCGTGCTGACCGGCTCGGCGCTCAAGGCCACCGACGCCGTCGCGGACCTGCTTCAGGCGGGCTCCACGGAGCAGGCGGTGCCGTAGGCGCACACCTCGGACCAGGTGTCGCCCATCTCCGTGGTGTCGAAGCGCATCGCGACCACGGCGTTGGCCCCGTGCGCCTCGGCGGCCCGGGTGAGCCGGTCGATCGCCTCCTGGCGGCTGGACTCGAGGTTCTTCGTCATGCCCTTGAGCTCGCCACCGGCCAGTGACTTGAAGGCCGCGCCGAGCTGCGAGCCGACGTTGCGCGACCGCACCGTGAGTCCGAAGACCTCGCCGTGGACCTGCGTGATCCGGTGCCCCGGCACGTCGTTCATGGTGGTGATCAACATCGTGGCCCCCTGCAGGATCGACGGTCACCCTAGCGCCGCCGGCCCTCCTCAAAGTTGTGTACGCACCTTTCCCACCTGGTGCCGGTTCCGGCTGGGGTTCATGCTGCTCGGGAGCTCGAAGCCGCCGTGCCGAGCTCCGCAGCCGCCGCGTCAGGGGGAGCTGACGCGAATCTCGCCGCCCCCGGCGCCCCACGGGCGCCGGGGGCGACGCACGTCAGGCGACCGGTGGGGGCCTGCGTTCGCCGACCCGGGTGGCCTGCTCGAAGGCGTGGGCGGCCTGCAGCAGCGCCGCCTCGCCGCGGTGCGCGCCCACCAGCTGCAGCCCGACCGGCAGCCCGTCGGACGTGAAGCCGGCGGGCACCGAGATCGCCGGGTGGCCGAAGCTCGAGATCAGGTAGGCCGAGCGCATCCAGTCGAGGTAGGACCCCTGCGCGACGCCCGCGATCTCGGTCGGGTACTCCATCTCCACCGGGAACGGGGGCACCTGCGAGACCGGCAGCGCGAGCAGGTCGTACCGCTCGTAGAACCGTCGCATGCGCTGGAAGAGGGCGGAGTGCAGGATCTCGGCGCGGGCGACGTCGGCGCCGGTGAGCCGCCGCCCCTCCTCGATGTTGCCGACGAGCGTCGCCTTCATCCGGTCCCGGTGCCGGGCCAGCAGCGGCCCCATCGACACCGCGAAGATCCACGCCCGCAGCGTGCGGAACACCTCGTCGGCCCCGCGGAGGTCCGGGTCGGCGCGCTCCACCGTGGCGCCGAGCTCCTCGAGCACCCGCACCTGCGGCTCCAGTGCGGCGGTCACGGCCGCGTCGACCGGGATCGAACCGCCCAGGTCCGGCGACCACGCCACGCGGAGCCCGGTGAGGTCCTCCCGCTCCAGGGGCGCGGCGAACACCGAGCCCGGCTCCTCGATCGCGATCGGGCTGCGCGGGTCCGGCCCGGCCATCACCGACAGGAGCAGGGCGACGTCGGAGACGGTGCGGGCCATCGGTCCCTGCACGTTCACCGTCGAGTAGGCCAGCTCGGCCGGGTAGGACGGCACGCGGCCGGGCGCGGGTCGCAGCCCCACGACGTTGCAGAACGAGGCCGGGTTGCGCAGCGAGCCACCGACGTCGCTGCCGTCGGCGAGCGGGTGCATGCCCGTGGCCAGCGCCGCGGCGGCGCCCCCGGAGCTGCCGCCGGCGCTGCGGCCCAGGTCGTAGGGGTTGCGGGTCACGCCGAAGAGCGGGTTGAACGTGTGCGAGCCGGCGCCGAACTCCGGCACGTTGGTCTTCCCGAGGGTGATCGCGCCGGCCGCCCGGATCCGCTCGATCACGAGCTCGTCCTCCGTCGGCACCTCGTCGGCGAGGATCGGCGAGCCCTTGCTGGTGCGGATCCCGGCGGTGGCGTGGGTGTCCTTGTGCGCCATCGGGATGCCGTGCAGCGGCCCGACCGGCTCGCCCGCCGCGAGCCGGTCGTCGGCCGCCGCGGCCTCGGCGAGAGCACGCTCCGCGACCAGCGTGACGACGGCGTTGACGGCCCCGTTGCACGCCTCGATCCGGTCGAGGTGGGCCCCGACCAGCTCGCGGGCCGAGGTCTCCTTGCGGCGCAGCGCCGTTGCCATGCCGCGGGCGGTCTCGAAGCAGACATCCGTCACGACCACGGACCGTATCCCCCCGGACCGGGGCGGCCCCGCTCCTACCCCTGCTGGACGGCGGCCCGCACCGACCCTGCGTCGACCGACGACGCCCGGCGCGGCATCAGCACCAACGCGATCATGGCGAGCACGCAGCAGATGACGATGTACCAGGCGATCCCCGTGCTGGACCCGGTGTTCTTCAGGATGTACGCGGCGATCAGCGGGGCCGGCCCGCCGGCGATCACCGACGCCAGCTGGTAGCCGATGCCGGCGCCGCTGTAGCGGATGTTCGTGCCGAAGCTCTCCGCGATCAGCGCGGCCTGCGGGCCGTACTGCATGTCGTGGAAGACCAGCGAGATCACGATCGCCAGCAGCACCAGCCCGGCCACCCGCGTGTTGAGCAGGCCGAAGTACGGGAAGGCGAACAGCGCGGTGCACACGATGCCGATGCCGTACATCATCTTCCGGCCGATCTTGTCGGACAGCCAGCCGAAGAAGGGCACGCTGACCAGGCCGACGGCGGCGGCGACGAGCGTGTCGTTGAGCAGCCCGGTCCGTCCCAGCTTCAGCTGCTGGGTGCCGTAGGTGAGCACGAACGTGACGAACAGGTAGAAGGGCGCCTGCTCGGAGAGCCGCACGAAGGCCGAGGTGAGGATCTCCCGCCACTGCGTGCGGAAGGCGTCGACGACCGGCATCTTCACCACGGTCTGCTTCGCCTTGACCTCGGCGAACTCCGGGCTCTCCAGGACGCGGAGCCGGACGTAGAGGCCGACGCCGACGAGCACGAGGCTCGCCAGGAACGGCACCCGCCAGCCCCAGGTGAGGAAGGCCGGACCGGTGGTCGCGGACATGAGCTGCACCAGCCCCGTGGAGATCAGCAGCCCGAGCGGGACGCCGAGCTGCGGCCAGCTCGCCATGAGCCCGCGCTGCTTCGCGTGACCCCATTCCATCGCGAGCAGCACCGAGCCGCCCCACTCCCCGCCGACCGCGACACCCTGCACGATCCGCAGGATCGTCAGCAGGATGGGTGCGGCGAGGCCGATCGCGGCGTACGCGGGCAGCACGCCGATCAGCGCGGTGCCGATCCCCATCAGCAGCAGGGTGATGATCAGTGTCGACTTGCGGCCGATTCGGTCGCCGTAGTGCCCGAAGATCGCCGCGCCGATCGGCCTCGCCGCGAACCCGGCGAACTGGGTCCCGAAGGCCAGCAGGATCCCGACATAGGGGTCCTCCCCGGGGAAGAAGAGCTTCGGGAAGACGAGCGCGGCCGCCGTCCCGTAGAGGAAGAAGTCGTACCACTCGATCGTCGTGCCGACGGTCGAGGCGAACACCGCCCGCCGCCGCTGCGACCGTCGGATGGCCTCGTCGTCGCGTGGGCCGCCCACCGTGCTGGTCATCGGTCTGCTCCCCGTCGTCGTCGTCGCGGATAGACGAGGCCGACGGTGACGCGCGGTAGGTGCGCCGTCAAACGGAAGTGTGACAGGAGACCGGTAAGTCGGTTATGCCGGATCAGCGAGGAAGGCCGCGCCCGCGGCGGCGAGGTGTCCGGGGTCGTCGACGCCGCAGAGTTCGCGTGCCGAGTGCATCGACAGCACCGGGATGCCGACGTCCACGGTGCGGATCCCGAGCCGCGTCGCCACGATCGGCCCCACGGTGGTGCCACAGGGCACGGTGTTCTTGCCGACGAAGAACTGCGTCGGGACGCCGGCGCCGCGGCAGGCCCGCTGCCAGGCGGCGGCGCCCGGGGCGTCCGTCGCGTAGCGCTGGTTGGCGTTGACCTTGAGCGTCGGCCCGCCGTTGGGGATGCTCCGGTGCCCCGGGTCGTGTCGCTCCAGGTAGTTGGGATGCGCCGCGTGGGTGACGTCCACCGAGAGGCAGCGCGAGGCCGCGAACGCGCGCGCCCGGGCGTCGAACCCGCCGGCGAGCCGGGTCAGCAGGGTCTCCAGGAGCGGGCCCGCCGCGCCCGTCGCGGTGCCGCTGCCGATCTCCTCGTGGTCGAAGCCGACGAACACCGGGATCACGCCGGTGCCCGAGCGCGACGCCGCGAGCAGCGCGGCCAGCCCCGCGTGCACGGACGCCAGGTTGTCCAGCCGCGGGCAGGCGAGCAGCTCGCCCTCGCGGCCGAGCCGGGCCGGCGGGGTGAGGTCGTGGACGACCAGGTCGTGCGCCGCGACCTGCCGCGGGTCGATCCCCGCCTCGGCGGCGAGGAACTCGACGAGATCGCCCTCCCGGACGTCGCCGATGCCCCAGACCGGCAGCAGGTGCTGCTGGGAGTCGAGGGTGAGGCCCTGGTTGACCTGCCGGTCCAGGTGGATCGCCAGCTGCGGCACCCGCAGCAGCGGCCGGTCGACGTTCACCGGCACCACGGTCCCGTCGAACAGCGCGAGCCGGCCCGCCAGCCCGAGGTCGCGGTCCAGCCACGAGTTCCACAGCGCGCCGCCGTAGACCTCCACGGCGACCTGCCGCCAGCCCGCCACCCCGGTGTCCGGGCGCGGCTTGACCTTCAGCGTGGGGGAGTCGGTGTGCGCGGCGAAGATCCGCAGCGGCGAGCCCGGCCGCGCGCCGTCGCCGACGTGCCACGCCAGCACCGTGCCGTCGCGCACGAGGAACCGCCCGCCGGGTGCGGTGTCCCACTCCTCCGTCTCGACCTGCTCGGTGAAGCCCGACTCGCGCAACCGGCGGACGGACTCGGCCACGGCGTGGTACGGGGTGGGGGAGGCGGAGACGAAGTCGGCGAGGTCGCGCGCGGCACTGCTGTCCCGGGGGCTCACGTGCGGCATCCTCGCACCGTGACCGACCCCGGGTACGACGTGGTGGTGGTCGGCGCGGGCTCCGCCGGGTGCGCGCTGGCCGGCCGGCTGGCCGAGCGCGGCGACCGCACCGTCTGCCTGGTGGAGGCCGGTCCGGCGTCCCGGCTGCCCGACGTCACCAGCGCCGCGTCGCTCGCCGCCACCGCGCCCGGACACCCGCTGAACTGGGAGTACACCGCCCGGCTGGTGCGCGGCCGGATGGTCTCGGTGCCCCGCGGTCGGGTGGTCGGCGGCTCGTCGGCGATCAACGGGTCGTACTTCGTGCGGGCCGTGCCGCAGGACTTCGCGGACTGGGCGGTCCCCGGCTGGTCCTACGACGACGTCCTGCCGTACTACCGGCGCTCGGAGGCCGACCTCGACGTCGACGGGCCCCGGCACGGCAGGGCCGGGCCGTTGCGGGTGCGCCGGCCTGCGGGCACCCTGCTCGCCCCGGTCACCCCCGCCTTCCTCGCGGCCTGCGAGGCGCTGGGCTACCCCGAGGAGCCCGACAAGAACGCCGGCGGCCCGCCCGGGGCGGGGCCGATCCCGTCGAACGCCGCCGAGGGGGTGCGGATCAGCACGGCGACCGCCTACCTCCCGCCGCCGTGGGGTGCCGCGCCGGAGGCGCCCACCCTGACCGTGCGTCCGGAGGTCCGCGCCCTGCGGGTGCTGCTCGACGGGGACCGCGCCCTCGGCGTCGCGACCACGGCGGGGACCCTCCGCGCCGGGGAGGTCGTGCTGGCGGCCGGGGCCGTCGGCTCGCCGCATCTGCTGCTGCACAGCGGGATCGGACCGGTGCCGGTGCTGGAGCAGGCCGGTGTCCCGGTGCGGGCGGAGCTGCCCGTCGGGCAGGGGTGGTCGGACCACCCGAGCGTCTACCTGCCCTTCCGTTGGCCCGGCCCGCCCCCGCACCCCGACGCGGTCGCCGGGCAGGCGGCCCTGAACCTCGACTCCGGCTCCGACCCGGCCGGCGACCTGGAGATCCTGCTGTTCGCGCGGCCGTTCACCGAGGAGGGCGACGTACACCTGATGTGCGCGCTGCAGCGCCCCGAGAGCCACGGCGCCCTCACGATCACCTCCGCCGACCCGCTCGCGCCGCCGCTGCTCGACTACCGCTACCTGCGCACCGAGGCCGATCGACGACGGCTGCGCGCCGCCGTCCGTGTCGCGGCGGACCTGCTGCGGGTCGCCGACCTCGACCGCGCGGCGCCCGAGGGCTGGGTGCTGGGCAACGACGTGCGGCTCGACGGCTGGATCCGGGACGTGCTGACCACCTCGGTGCACCTCTGCGGCAGCGCGGCCCTCGGCCGGGTCGTCGACCCCGACCTGCGGGTGCGCGGGTTCGCGAACCTGCGGGTCGCCGACACCTCGGTGCTCCCCGCGGTCCCCCGTCGGGGCCCGGCCGCCACCGCGGTCATGGTCGGCGAGCGGGCCGCGGACCTGCTGGCCCCGGTACGCACAAGTACGTAGTGCCCGCCGGCGGCGGGGCGCGTATCCCGGGGGCACGTCCCGCCGCCGGGCGGGGCCGCCCCCGAGGAGGACACCGATGCCGGAGACGGGCAGGACGAACATCGTCGTCATGTGGACGGTCGGCCCGGACGACGTGGCGGAGGGCGACCGCATCTTCGCCAGCCACGCGGAGTTCATGACCGGGCACCCGCGCAAGGGCGAGGAGGCGCTGCTGTCGTACCAGATCTCCAAGGGGCCCGAGCTCTCCGATCCGGTCGACCCGAACTCGGCGCCGACCGGGAACACGATCTTCGTCCTCGACGAGATCTACCAGGGCCCGGCCGGCGTGCCGGAGCACTGGCGGCTGGCGGTCCAGGACTGGGCGGACCTTCCGGCGTTCATGGAGTGGAGCAAGCGGAACAAGGTCTCCACCCTGCACGACGGCGTGGTGGTCCAGTCGCTCTGGTGACCAGGGCCGGCGGGCGTGCCGAGCGCACGTCGTCGGCCCTCCGCCGCCCCGGGCCCGGGCTAGCGTGAGGGGATGGCGAACCCCTTCCTCGCGCCGAGCGAGCTGCCCTACGGCCTCCCGGACTTCGCGGCGATCACCGACGAGGACTACCTGCCGGCGTTCGAGGCGGGGATGGCGGAGCAGCGCGGCGAGGTGCAGGCGATCCTCGACTCCGGCCCGCCGACCTTCGCGAACACGATCGAGGCGCTCGAGCTCTCGGGTCGCACGCTCGACCGGGTCTCGCGGGTCTTCTTCAGCCGCGCGGGGGCGCACACGACCCCGCGGATCGAGGAGGTGCGCGCGGCCGTCGCCCCGATGCTCGCCGCCCACGCCGACGCGATCGCCCTGGACCCGCGGCTGTTCGCGCGGATCGCCGAGCTGCACGGGAAGCGGGAGGAGCTGGGGCTCGACCCGGAGTCGCTGCGGCTGCTCGAACGTCACCACCGCGACGCCGTCCGGGCCGGGGCGGAGCTCGGTGAGGCCGACAAGGAGCGGCTCAGCGCGATCAACGCCGAGCTGTCCTCGCTGTCCACGACCTTCAGCGCCCGGCTGCTCGCCGGGGCGAACGCGGCGGCGGTGCACGTGCACGACGTCGCCAAGCTCGACGGGATGTCGCCGACGGCGATCTCGGCCGCGGCTGCGGCGGCGAAGGACCGCGGGCACGGCAGCGGCTTCCTGATCACTCTGGTGCTGCCCACCGGGCAGCCCGTCCTCGAGTCGCTCACCGACCGCGCGCTGCGCCGCGAGATCTTCGAGGCGTCGATCGGGCGCGGCGCGAAGGGCGACGAGAACGACACCCGGGACGTCGTGCTGCGGCTCGCGGCCCTGCGCGCGGAGCGGGCGCGGCTGCTGGGCTTCCCGAGCCACGCCGCCTACGTGATCGACGACAACACCGCCGGCACGGTCGACGCCGTCGCCACCATGCTCGCCGATCTCGCCCCGCCCGCGATGCGCAACGCCGACGCCGAGGCCGCGGACCTCGCCGCGCTCGCCGGGCACGCGCTCGAGCCGTGGGACTGGGCGTTCTACGCCGAGCGGGTGCGGCGGGAACGGTACGAGGTCGACGCGGCGCTCCTGCGCCCGTACCTGGAGCTGGAGCGGGTCCTGCAGCACGGGGTGTTCCACGCGGCCGAGGAGCTGTACGGGATCCAGTTCCACGAGCGGCACGACCTGCCCACCTACCACCCGGACGTCCGGTACTGGGAGGTCTTCGACGCCGACGGCACCCCGCTCGGCCTCTACGGCGGCGACTACCACGCCCGCGAGTCCAAGCGCGGCGGCGCCTGGATGAACGCGCTGGTGCCGCAGGCCGGGCTGCTCGGCACCCGGCCCGTCGTGATGAACACGCTCAACATCGCCAAGCCGGCCGAGGGCGAGCCCACGCTGCTGACGATCGACGAGGTCCGCACCCTGTTCCACGAGTTCGGGCACGCGCTGCACGGGCTGTTCTCGGCCGTCCGCTACCCGACCTTCTCCGGCACGTCGGTGCCGCGGGACTTCGTCGAGTTCCCGTCGCAGGTCAACGAGATGTGGTTGGAGCGCCCAGAGATCCTCGGCCGATACGCGCGCCACCACGAGACGGGCGAGCCGCTGCCGCCCGAGCTGCTGGAGAAGCTGCTGGCCAGCCGGGCCTACGGCGAGGGCTACCGGACCACCGAGTACCTGGCGGCCTCGCTGCTGGACCAGGCCTGGCACACCCTCAGCGTCGACGACACGGTCGAGGACGTGCTCGCCTTCGAGGCCGAGGCGCTGCGCAAGGCCGGGATCGCGCACCCGCTCGTACCGCCGCGCTACCGCAGCACCTACTTCAACCACGTCTTCGCGGGCGGGTACTCGGCCGGCTACTACTCCTACATCTGGTCGGAGGTCCTCGACGCCGACACCGTGGAGTGGTTCGCGGAGAACGGCGGGCTGCGCCGCGAGAACGGCGACCACTTCCGGCGCGAGCTGCTGTCGAAGGGCGGCAGCGACGACGCGAGGGAGGCCTACCGCGCCTTCCGGGGCCGCGACCCCGAGATCCGCCCGCTGCTGGAGCGCCGCAACCTGACCTGACCCCCGCGAGTCGGCACTTCCGCGCGACCGAACCGCACATCCCGGGAGCTGCCGGGATGTGCGGTTCGGTGACCGAATACCGCGGACTCGCGGGGTGTTGGCAGAAGTGTGCGTCTGTCGTTGCTGGATCGGTCCCGGACCCGGGCGGGCGAGCCGGACTCCGCGGCGGTGCGGCACACCGTGGACCGGGCCCGCCGGGCCGAGGAGCTCGGCTACCACCGGTTCTGGGTGGCCGAGCACCACGCCGTCCCCGGCATCGGCTCGGGAGCCCCGACGGTGCTGATGGCCGCCGTCGCCGCCGCGACCGAGCGGATCCGCGTCGGGTCGGGAGGGGTGATGCTCCCCAACCACCAGCCGCTCGTCGTCGCGGAGCAGGTCGGGGTGCTGGCCGCCCTGCACCCCGGCCGGATCGACCTCGGCGTCGGGCGTTCGCTCGGTTTCACCGCGCCCGTCAGGCGGGCCCTGCGCAGCGCCAGCACCGACACGTTCCGCGAGGACCTCGACGAGCTCCGCGCCTTCCTCGACGGCACCGCACCCGTCACCGCCCGCCCGCGGCTCGACGCGCCGGTGCCACTGTTCGTGCTGGCCACGGGCAAGGGCCTGGCGGTGGCCGGGGACCTGGGGCTGCCGGTCGTCGTCGGCGGTCCGGTGCTGGACGACACCCCGGCCGGAGCCGCGGCGCTCGCCGACTACCGCGACCGGGCCGGGGAGCGGGCCTACGTCGTCGTGTCGCTCGACGTGCTCGTCGGCGACCCGGAGCTCGCCCTGCCGGAGGCCTGGGCCCTGGCCGCCGCGGGCAGCACCGGGGAGTTCCCGCCGCTCGAGCCGCCGGCGCCGGACCGGCCACTGACCGACCGGCAGCGCACCACGGTCGAGGGCGCGCTGCGGCGCACGATCGTCGGCGACGAGGCGACGGTCGCCGCGCGGCTCGACGCCCTCCTCGCCCGCACCGCCGCCGACGAGCTGCTCGTGAGCTCCTCGACCTTCGACCGCGCCGCCCTCGCCGGGTCCGACGCCCGGCTCGCCGCCCTGCTCAGCTGACCGCCCGGGCGCGGCGGCGGTGCAGGAGCAGCATCGCGCCGCCCGCGAGCAGGCCCCAGAACGCCGAGCCCAGGCCGAGGAAGGACACCCCGGCGGCGGTGACCACGAACGTCACGATCGCCGCCTCCCGACCCGCCGGCTGCGCGACGGCCGAAGTCACCGCTCCGGCCAGCGCGCCGAGCAGGGCCAGCCCCGCCACGGCCTCGACCAGCACCGGCGGTGAGAGCAGCAGCAGGGCGGTGGCCAGTCCCGCCCCGAGGCCCAGCACCGCCAGACCCAACCCGGCGGTGACCGAGGCGATCCAGCGACGGTCCGGGTCGGGATCGGCGTCGGGCCCCGCGGCCAACGCCGCGCTGATCGCGGCGAGGTTCACCGCGTGCCCGCCGAAGGGGGCGGCGCCGAGCGTCGCCAGCCCCGTCGCGACGAGGATCCCGCGCAGCCGCGGCACGAAGCCGTACTGCGCCATCACCGCCATGCCCGGTACGTTCTGCGAGGCCATCGTGACCAGGAACAGCGGCAGCCCGATCCCGATCAGCGCCGACGGCGTGAACACCGGCGCGGTCCATTCCAGCCGCGGCGCGAGGTCGATCCCGCGCAGGCCGGGTCCGGTGAGTGCGATGCCCGTGATCGCCACGACCAGCGCGGCCGGCACCGCCCACTGCCGGGCGAACCGGGCCACCAGGGCCCAGACGACGATCACGGGGGCGGCCAGCAGCGGGACGTCGTGCAGGGCCCGGACCGGTGCGAGGCAGAGGTCGAGCAGCACCCCCGCGAGCATCGCGGCCGCGATCGGCCCGGGGATGGCGGCGATGAGCCGGCCGAGCGGGCGGACCAGCCCGGCGACGACGATCAGCGCGCCGCACAGCAGGAACGCGCCCACGGCCGCCGGGAACCCGCCCTCCGGCACTCCCGACGAGAGCAGCAGCGCCGCCCCCGGCGTCGACCACGCGATGCTCACCGGCATCCGGGTCCGCAGGCCCAGCACGAGCGCGACGACCCCCGAGCCGACCGCGACCGCCAGCAGCCCCGACGCCGCCTGCGCCTCGGAGGCGCCCGCCGCCCGGAGCCCGGTGAGCACCACGGTGAACGAGCCGCCGAAGCCGACGATCGCCGTCACGACTCCCGCCAGGACCGGTCGTGCGATCCCGCGCATCGCGCCTCCTCCCGATCGTTCCGTTTACGGAACGCGCGCGGGATGGGACGATAACCGCGTGGACGCGACGACGGCAAGCGAGTCGGGGATCGGCACCGGGCCGGCCCTCCCCGGCGGCGCCGCCCACGTCGGCCCGCGCGTGCGGGCGCTGCGTACGGAGCGGGGGATGTCGCTGTCGGAGCTGGCCCGCCGCGCGTCGGTCGGCAAGGCCACGCTCTCCGGGCTCGAGGCCGGTACCCGCAACCCCACCCTGGACACGCTGCATGCGGTGGCGGCCGCGCTCGGCGTGGCGCTGACGGCACTCGTCGCGGGCGGCGGCAGCCCGCGCATCCGCGGCGCGGCCGTGGACATGGAGCTGCTGCGGGTGTTCGACGACGGTCCGGCCACCTACGAGCTCTACCGGATGCGGATCCCGGCCGGGGCCGAGCAGACCTCGCCGGCTCACCATCCCGGGGTGACGGAGCACGCGACGGTGTTCGCCGGCGAGCTCCGGGCCGGGCGGCTCGACGCCCCGGGCGTCGTGGGGCCGGGCGGGTATCTCGAATGGGCCGCCGACGCTCCTCACGGGTACGCCGCCGTCGGATCCGGGGACGTGCACGCCTCGCTACTGATCCGCTACCCCACGTAGCGCCACGACACCCAGCGGAGCGGCTCCCTCACGCTAGGTGGAACGGGTGATCAGAAACGCCCGTTCGGCCCAGTGCGACGGCTAACGCGGACAGAGATCTGCTCGACAGAGTGATGACCGACCCGCCGCCGGAGGGACCGCCATGAGCCTGCAGCCGACCTGGACCCTCCCCGACGACAGCCCGACGGTCCGCCTCCCGTTCCAGCGGCCCGCGCACCGGGCCGTGCGGGTGGCACGGCGCACCCGTGGGCCGCGGACCTGGGCGGAGTCGGCGGCGCGGCGCCGTCGGCGGATCCGCAGGGCCCGGTTCGGCCGGCTGCTGCTGGTCCTGGTCGCCCTCGCCGCGCTGACCGGGGCGGCCGTGATCTGGCAGCTCGCCGACGGGCGGCCCCTGCATCTGCTCCGGGACGGCTGGGCACTGCTCGAACCGCACGTCGACGAGGTGGTCCGGCTGATCCGCCGGCAGTGACTCACGACGGGCGGTGGCTCACGAGTAGATGCGCAGCCAGTCGACCTGCATCTCGGTCGGGCGCGGGGAGCCGCCGTCCGGGAAGTAGTCGAGCTGGATGGTCGGGTGCATCTTGCTCGGCGGGAGCGTGCCCGGGTCGGTGCTGGAGAACCACTGCTGCCCGTCGAGGTAGCCCGTGATCCCGTTCGGCGTCCACTCCACGGCGTAGTTGTGCCACTGGGTGATGTCGACCTTCCGGTTCGCGGACTTCTGGTTGTTGTCCGCGCCGTAGTGCAGGAAGAACGACACCCCGTTCGAGGCGCTGTCCGTCTCGGCGAAGTCGATCTCGCCGCCCCGCGGCCACTCGACGTCGCTCGGCCACAGGAGCAGCACCGGGTGGTACTGCGAGTCGCCCGCCGGGAACTTGGCGCGCATCTCGTACCGGCCGTACCGCCGGCTGTCGTTGAACGCCATCCCGCCCGTGTTGCCGTTCGAGTCGCCGCGGATCGTGAGGATCCCGCCCGCGGTGGAGACCGCGTCGGGGGTGCGCCGGCCGTTGCCGCCGTGGCCCGCGCCGTCGTAGAGGCCCCACTTGTCGAGGCCGCCGGAGAACTCGTCCCCGCCGATCGGCGTCCAGCCCAGCCGGCCGGCGGCCGTGGAGCCGTCGCCCGCGGCGACCGGACCGCGTGACCGGGCCGTGCCGGTCGCCGGGTTCGCCGGGTTCGCCGCCACCGGCGGCCGCGTGGTCGTGGTGGCGTGCCGGCGCGCCGAGTCCACCGCCTGGCTCAGCGCGCCGGGGGCCGGGACGGCCGCGACCCCGGTCGAGGGTGCGTCCGGCGGGCCTTGCGCCGTGTCCGCGGAGGTCAGCGACGCGGCCAGGTCCGGCCCCTGGTCGGAGACCGGGCGCAGCAGCCAGGCGACCGCCGCCGCGACGAGGACCGCGGCCAGTCCCACCGTGAGCGGGGCCCACCGGCGTAGGGCCGAGCGTGGGGCGCGGCGGCGACCGCGGCGCGGTTCGGGGGCCTCCCGCTCGATGTCGGTGGCGTCCCCGGAGCACCCCGAGCCGGGGCCGTCCGGCCCGCTGTCGTCGGGGGCGCTGTCGTCTGGGCCACCGTCGTCCGGGCCGCCGGCTGGGCCCAGGACGGGGCCCGCGATGACGTCGGCCGCCGTGATCACCGGCATGCCGGTCATCGGGCTGATCGGCGGCGGGCCGGCCCCCTCGGGGTCGAGCCCGACCGCGGGGAGCGACGACGTGTGCGTCAGCAGCGCGGGCTCGCGCGGGAACTCGCCGGGACCGGGGTCGGGACCGGGACCGTCGGCGGAGCGCGGCGCGGGGATCGTGGCCGTGGCGCCGGCGGCGTGCCGCCCGTGCGCCGAGCGGCCCGGCCGGCCGGCAGGGGAGCCGTGCTCCGCGGAGAGTCGGGCGATCAGCTCGCGGGGGTCGAGCCGGTCCTCCGCGGCGGAGGGTTTCCGTCGCATGATCGATGACCATATGGAGCAACGCCCTGACGACCGGGTGAAGCTGAGAGCCGGGGTTGCCTCAGCGCGCCGACAGGTCGCCAGGAGGCGCCGGAGCGCCCCGTTCTGCGCGGAATCCCCGGGGCGGCTGCTCCGTTCGGAGCAGTGCGGCTCTCAGGGAGCGCCGCTCGTCGGGTCGGCACACGCCGTTCGAACTGTTGACGGATTGTGATCGGGGAGCTTTCCCGTCAAGCTTGTCCCCGATGCTCCCCGCTGCTCCCCCGGGGGGTGCGTCCGTGTTCGTGCCGTCTCAGGCGACGGCTCGAGCGTCCGTGCCCCCGTACGCCCCCGTCCTCGTGGCGCTGCCCCCGACCGCCGCGTCGGCCTCGGTGCTGCGCTCCCTCCGTGCGGAGGGGATGCGCGCCGACCTCGCCGGCGACGGCATCGCCGTCCTCGACACGATCCGTGCCGCCCCGCCGGCCCTCCTGGTGCTCGACGTCGACCTCCCCGGGCCCGAGCACGCCGCCGTCCTCGCGGCGGTCCACGCCGAGTCGCCGAGCGTGCCGGTGGTGGTGCTCACCCCGCGTGAGCGCCGCAACGCCGTGATCGCCCAGCTGCGCAGCGACCGGGACGACTACGTCCTGCGCCCCTTCTCCGTCGACGAGCTGTCCGCGCGGATCCGCCTGCGGCTGCGGCTCACGGGTGCCCTCGGGCACACCCTGATCCGCCGCGGCGAGCTGGTGGTCGACACCGAGCTCGGCGAGGTGACGGTGGACGGCACCCCGGTGTCCCTGTCGCCCACGGAGTTCTCGCTGCTCACCGCCCTGCTCGCGGAACCGGGGGCGACCGTGTCGCACGAGGAGCTGGCGAACCAGGTGTGGTCGGAGCCGGCGTCGCCCAATCTCGTGCAGGTCTACATCTCCTACCTGCGGCGCAAGATCGGCCCCGAGCGGATCCGCACGATCCGCGGGGCCGGGTACGTCCTCGAGGGCTGAACCGCCCGCGCGACACCCGCACGCGCGACGGCGCCCGTCCCCGGGGTTCTCCGGGCGGGCGCCGTGCGTGCGTCGTGCGACGGGCGGGTTACGCGTGGGTGCGCGAACGCCGACCGACGACGAGCCGGTAGATGCCGAGCAGCACCAGCGACCCGATCAGGGCGATCACCCACGTGCGCAGGTCGAAGAAGCTCCCCGTGTCGACGCCGAACAGGGCGGAGCTGATCCACCCGCCCAGCAGGCCGCCCACGATGCCGATGATGCAGGTGACGATGATGCCGCCCGGGTCCTTACCCGGCATGATCAGCTTCGCGAGGGCGCCGACGATGAGCCCGACGACGATCCAACCGATGACACCCATTGCTTCCTCCTGCGCTCGCGCCGGGTTCCTCCGGAGCGTGTCCGATGTGGTCGAGGTGCAAGTGCCCGGTGATCGGGAGCCGTAAACGGACGGTGACGATATTCGTCCCGTTCGGGCCGTCCGACAGGGCCGCAGGGCCGACCGTGGTCATCCGTCCGGGTGTACCTCCTGACCTGCGACGGAACGGGAGATAACGCTTCGGTCCCGACCTTTCCGACAAGAAGCTGACGGGACGGCGCTGTGCTAGGCAGGGGCCCCACGGGCAGCCGAGGGGAGCTGCCCTTCCACCATGAGGAGCGCCGTGAGCATCTCGTTCTGGGGCATCATCTGGACCATCATCATTGGCCTCGTTTTGGGTGTTCTGGGCAGGCTCATCCTGCCGGGGAAGCAGAACATCCCTATGTGGCTCACGATCCTCGCGGGCGTCGTGGCGGCCGTCGTCGGTCTGTTCATCGCTCAGGCGCTCGGCGTCGCGAGCACGAACGGGGTCGACTGGATCGAGCTGATCATCAAGATCGTGCTGGCTGTCGCGGCGGTGGCCGGTGCAACCGCGCTGTACAACAGGCGTGGCGTGACACGCTGACTTGCTCGAGCGCGACGGGCCCGGACCAAGCGGTCCGGGCCCGCCCGCGTCCCTCCGTCAGTGGACGACGCTGTCAGTGGACGAGGCGCAGCGTGAGCGGGTAGCGGAAGTCCACGCCCTGCGAGGCCCGGACCGTCCCCATCACCACGCAGGCGACGTAGAAGACCCCGTAGAGCGGCAGCAGGACCAGGCCGATCCCCACGAAGATCAGCAGGCCGAACACCACCGTCCAGATCAGGGCGTTGATCTGGAAGTTCAGCGACTCGACCGAGTGCCGGCGCACGTAGGCCGAGTCGCCGCCCTTCACCAGCAGGACGATCAGCGGCGCGAACAGGCCGAGGGCGAACCAGGCGGACACGAAGCTGAGCACGTGCGCGGCCATGGCCCAGTTGCGCTCGTCGTCGCGCGGCACGAGCGGGGCCCGGCCGGACTGGTCGCCGGGGTACTCGTACGGCGAGTTGCTGCTCATACCGGCAGTGAACACCCGCGTCGCGGCCCCGACATCGGGGAAATGCCCGGAGATGCCGGGTCGAAGGACCCCGGGGTCAGCCGAAGCTGCGGGCGGCCTCGAGGAACCGGTCGTCCTCCTCGGGCGTGGTGACCGTGACCCGCACGCCGTCGGGGTGGAACGGCCGGACCACCACCTTGTGCTCCAGGCAGTGCGCCGCGAACTCCGCGGTCCGCTCGCCGAGGGAGAGCCACACGAAGTTCGACTGGGTGTGCGGCACGGTGAATCCGGCCGCGAGCAGCGCCTCGCGCACCCGGACCCGCTCGCCGACGGCCTCCTTGCACGCCGCCAGCAGCTCCGTCGCGTGGTCCAGGGCCGCGACCGCTCCCGCCTGGGCCACGGTGCTGACGCTGAACGGCGCACAGACCTTCTTCAACGCCGTCGCGATCTCCGGCGCGGTCACGGCGTAGCCGACCCGCAGGCCCGCCAGCCGGTAGGCCTTGGAGAAGGTCCGCAGCACCACGAGGTTCGGATAGCGGTCGACCAGGGGCAGCCCGTCCACGGCTTCCGGGTCCGTGACGTACTCGTGGTAGGCCTCGTCGAGCGCCACGACGACGTCGGGGCCCACCGCGTCCATGAACCGCTCGAACTCCCCCCGGTGCACCACGGTGCCGGTGGGGTTGTTCGGGCTGCAGACGAACACGAGCCGGGTGTGCGGGGTGACGGCCGCGGCCATGGCGTCGAGGTCGTGCCGGAAGTCGCCGTCGAGCGGCACGGTGACGGCGCGGGCGTTCCCGATCTGGGTCACGATCGGGTAGGCCTCGAAGGAGCGCCAGGCGTAGACGACCTCGTCCGTGGTCTCCCGGCAGGTGATCTGCACGAGCTGCTGGCAGAGGCTGACCGACCCGCAGCCGACCGCGATCCGGTCCGGGGTGACGTCGAGCTCCGAGGCGAGCCGCTCGCTCAGCGAGACGACGGCCAGGTCGGGGTACCGGTTGCCGGCCGCCGCGGCCTCGGCGATCGCCGCCAGCACCGGCGCGGTCGGCGGGAGCGCGACCTCGTTGCTCGCCAGCTTGATCGCCCCGGGGACGGCCCGGCCCGGAACGTAGGCGGGCAGGGAGTCCAGGTCGGGACGGATCGGCGTCATGTGCGTCACGGTAACCCGCCCCGCCCCCGGCGGGCGCCGCAGTCGTGGAAGGCTGTCCACATGAGCGAGATCCGCACCGAGGCGGTGCCCCTGGTCGACGGGTCCGACCTGCGCCTCACGGTCGCGGAACCCGAGGGTCCGGCCCGCGGCGGCATCGTCGTGCTGCACGAGGCGCGCGGGGTGACCGACGCGGTGCGCCGGCTGGTCGAGGGGATGGCCGGCGACGGCTGGCTGGTCGTCGCGCCCCACCTCTACCACCGCGACGGGGCCGACGAGCTCGACGGCGCCGAGGACCAGGTGGCCGACCACGTCGCCCGCCTCGACGGCGAGCAGGTCATGGCGGACACCGACACCGCCTTCGGCTGGCTCGCCGACCACGACGTCCCCCCGGACCGGATGGGCGTGATCGGCTTCGACCTCGGCGGCAGCGTCGCGCTGCTGGTGGCGGCGCGGCGCACCCTGGGGGCCGCGGTCACCGTGGCCGGCGGCGGGATCGACGAGCCGATGGGCCCGCTGCCCGCGCTGGTGTCCGCCGCGCCCGGGCTGACCTGCCCATGGCTCGGCATCTACGGCGACCGGGACGACGAGGGGAAGCTGGACCGGCTGCTCGACGCCGCCCGCGAGTCCGAGGTCGCCACGGACCTCGTCACCTACCCGGGGTCCGGGCACCGTTTCGACGACGACCCCGCGACGGCTGCCGACGCCTGGCAGCGCATGCTCAACTGGTTCGACTCCCACCTGCGCTGACCTCCGCACCACCGCCCTGGTCACACAAGGGTGGCCCCGCTCCCGCGGCGTCGGCGACGATGACGCCATGACTCTCGACGCCGACGTCCCCGACGTCCTCTGGTCCCCGTCGCCGGAGCAGGCCGGCGGCACCGCGATCGCGGAGTTCGCGCGGTGGGTGCAGGAGCACCTGGGCGTCGAGCTGGGGTCGGACACCGACTACGCCGCCCTGCACGCCTGGTCGGTGCGCGACCTGGAGGGCTTCTGGGCCGCGGCCGCGGACTTCCTCGGGGTGATCTTCCGGGACGAGCCGACGGCGGTGCTGGGCTCGCGGGAGATGCCGGGCGCGCAGTGGTTCCCGGGCGCCACGCTGAACTACGCAGAGCACGCGCTCACCCCCGGCCCCGGGCGTGAGGCCGCCGACACCGCGGTGGTGTTCGCCCGCGAGGACGGTGTGGAGCGCACCGTCACCCACGCCGAGCTGCGCGAGCAGGTCGCGCGCGCCCGGGCCGGGCTGGTCGCCGCGGGCGTCGGGGTGGGGGACCGGGTGGTGGCGCTGGCCCCGAACTCGGTCGAGACGCTGGTCATGTTCCTGGCGGCGGCTTCGCTGGGCGCGGTGTGGTCGTCCTGCTCGCCGGACTTCGGCGCGCGGGCGGTGCACGACCGGTTCGCCCAGATCGAGCCGGTGGTGCTGCTGGCCGTGGACGGCTACCGCTACAACGGCAAGGCCTTCGACATCCGCGAGACCGTCGCGGCCCTGCAGGAGCAGCTGCCCACCGTGCGGCGGACCGTGCTGGTGCCCTACCTCGACCCGGAGGCTCGGCTGGAGGGCACCACGCCGTGGGTGGAGTTCACCGCGGAGGCCGGGCCGCTGGAGTTCGAAGCGGTGCCCTTCGACCACCCGCTGTGGGTGCTCTACTCCTCGGGCACCACCGGGCTGCCGAAGGGGATCGTGCACAGCCACGGCGGGATCGTGCTCGAGCACCTCAAGGCCCTGCGCCTGCAGAACGACCTGGGGCCGGGGGAGACCTTCTTCTGGTTCACCACCACCGGCTGGATGATGTGGAACTTCCTGGTCGGCGGGCTTCTCGTCGGGTCGACGATCCTGCTGTTCGACGGCAACCCGGGCTTCCCCGACCTCGGCGCGCTGTGGGCGCTGGCCGAGAAGCACGGCGTCACCGTGTTCGGGGTGTCGGCGCCGTTCGTGCAGTCCTGCCTGAAGAAGGGCCTGCGGCCGCGGGAGAGCTACGACCTGTCCCGGATGCGGGCGCTGGGCTCCACCGGCTCCCCGCTGTCCGTGGAGGGCTTCCGGTGGATCGCCGAGGCCTGCGGCGAGCACATCCAGATCTGCTCGGTGTCCGGCGGCACGGACGTCTGCGCGGCGTTCGTGTGCTCGGCGCCGACGGTGCCGGTGTGGCTGGGCGAGCTGTCCGTCGCGGCGCTCGGGGCGGACGTGCACTCGTTCGACGAGCGTGGTGAGGATCTCGTCAGTGCCGATCCGGTCGAGGTCGGGGAGCTCGTGATCACCCAGCCGATGCCGTCCATGCCGGTGATGTTCTGGAACGACCCGGACGGGTCCCGGCTGCGCGAGGCCTACTACGAGATGTACCCGGGCCTCTGGCGGCACGGGGACTGGGTGCGGGCCACCCCGCGCGGCTCCTTCGTGATCTACGGCCGGTCGGACTCCACGCTGAACCGCGGCGGGGTCCGGATGGGCACCGCGGACTTCTACGCCGTGGTCGAGGGCTTCGAGGAGGTGGCCGACTCCCTGGTGATCGACACCACGGCGCTGGGTGCGAAGGAGGAGGGGGCGCTGCTGTGCTTCCTCGTGCTGGCCCCGGCGGCGTCGCTGGAGGACGTCGAGCCGCGGCTGCGCAAGGCGCTGCGCAGCGAGCTCTCGCCTCGGCACGTGCCGGACCGGTTCGTGGTCGTCGACGCCGTGCCGCGGACCCTGAACGGCAAGAAGTGCGAGGTCCCGGTCAAGAAGATCCTCGCCGGGGTCAGCCCGGACAAGGCCGTGAGCAGGGGCGCGCTGCAGAACCCGGACGCCCTCGCGCCCTTCCTCGACCTGGCCGCCACCTCCCGCTGACGGGCCCCCGGCGCGCGGACCCGGGGTGGGGTGCGAACCCCCTCCGGGCCGTGTGTACTCTTGGACCCGCTGGAGGCCGAGAGGCCCCGGGAGGCTTCGCCTAGTCTGGTCTATGGCGCCGCACTGCTAATGCGGTTTGGGGTAACCCCCCATCCCGGGTTCAAATCCCGGAGCCTCCGCACCGGCAGGGCCGACTCCCGGGTCGGTTCGGCCAGGCTGTACAATTGAAAACGGCTGTGTCGCACGGACACGGTAGGCGCCCGTAGCTCAACGGATAGAGCATCTGACTACGGATCAGAAGGTTAGGGGTTCGAATCCCTTCGGGCGCACAGCACGGAATCGGGCCCTGACCAGCAGATATGGTCAGGGCTCGACTCGTTCCAGGTCGGCGAAGTGGATCACGATCCACGAAGGTGTGTGTCGGAACGCCTCGCCGGCAGGTGTGCCGGCATGAGAGGGACGGTCGGCGTGGGTGCCGCTCGTAGGCTTGACCGGTGGCAGTCGGCACGGGACCGGCGCCGGTCAGGGCGTCGGTCCAGGCCACGGGTAGGCCGAGCGCGTAGGCGTACGTACGGCGGGTGCCGGCGTTGGCGTACTGGATGAGCAAGCCCGCCACGACCGGGCCGCCCGGCTCGGGGCATCGGGTGATGACGTTGCCGGTCTCCAGCAGCCGCAGCGCCTCCCGGATGGTGGAGCGGCCGACGTCGAAGCTCTCGATCATCTCCCGCTCGGTGGGCAGGAGGCTCCCGGCAACGAGCTCGGCCTCCACGATGTGGTTCGCCAACTCGCGCGCGATGACCTCCGAGATCCTCGGTCCGAGCCGGCCGCTGCCCTGCATACCGGTTCTCATGGTGGTGCCCCTGCCGTGGAGAAAGGGAGGTCCGCTCCGCCCGCGGCGATGTGGAGACGTCGCGGGGTGGAGACGTCGCGGGGTGGAGACGAGGCGTTCGGCCTGTTCTCCCTCGTCGTCTCCCTCGTCGTCCGGTGCCCGGTACTTCGGCTGTGTCGCACAGTCGGACACGTCCGCCCCTCACTGCGGCGCTAGCGTTCCCGATCAGGAGATCTCCTGACCTTCCGGTCCGACCCGGTCATCACTGCATTGGTCACTATTCCGTGTCCTGAGTTGGAGGCCTCGTGAGGATTTCATGCGCGTTCGCGACGTCGTTGGACAGTCATGAGCACGCCCGAATCGCCGAGAACCTGGGTTATGAGCGCGCATTCTTCTACGACTCGCCCGCTCTCTATCCCGACGTCTGGGTTCAGCTCTGCCGCGCTGCCGAACGCACCGAGCGAATCACCCTTGGTCCCGGTGTATTGATTCCGAGCCTGCGTCATCCGATGGTCACCGCATCGGCCATCGCGACGCTGGTCTCGGTGGCAGGCGCCGAACGCACGATGGTCGGAGTCGGCTCCGGTTTCACCGGGCGCCTGTCCATGGGGAAGCGGCCCCTCCCGTGGGCCAAGGTCAAGGAGTACGTGCTGGTGGTGTCGGCCCTGCTGCGGGGTGAGGAGGTCGAGTGGGACGGCGGAATCATGAAGATGCTGGCGCCGGACGACCGGTACGCCCCCGCCCGCCCGATCGAGGTTCCGTGGGTGGTCGCCGCCAACGGGCCGAAGGGTTACGGGGTGACCCGCGACCTCGGCGCCGAGGTCCTGACCGTGCTGGTACCGAACGCGGACTTGGCCTCGAGCGTCATCCTGGATTTCGGGACCGTGCTCGAGGACGGTGAGGATCCCGGCTCGGCAAGGGTGGTCGACGCGGCCGGACACGGGCTGAGCGTCGTCCTGCACTGGGCCGTCGAGCACGGCGTCATTGACGAGCTGCTGCCTGAGCGGGGCTCCGAGTGGGCCGCCGCCTACGACGACATTCCGAAGGAGAGGCGGCACCTGGCCCTGCACGACCGGCACCTGGTGGCCGTGAACGAGCTCGACCGACCCTTCGTCACCGGCGAGCTGATGGTCAAGGGCGGGCTGGCGCTGTCACCGTCCGAGTGGCGGGACAAGCTCGCCAAGCTGGAAGCGGCCGGGAGCACCGAGATCGCATATCAGCCCGCAGGCCCGGACATCCCGCGCGAGCTCGAGGCCTTCGCCGCCGCTGCGCGGGCATAGGCGCGCGGGCGACGAGTCGGCGATGGCTGCCCGACGCACCTCAAGGAACAGGTGACCGCCGGCGCGGTGCGCTTGGCGGGCCCCTTCGACGACGGCACCGGCGGCATCCTCGTCGTCGAGGTCGGCGACCGGACCACCGAGTTGAAGTCCCTGCTCGACGGCGACTCCTACCTCGCGCAGGGCGTGGTCGTGGAAACCCAGATCCACCGTTCGAGCCGGTGCTCGGGGCCTTGGCCGGCTGACGGCTCTCCCGCCGCACCCACAGATCAGAGAGGACGACCATGTCCGCACGACCCGCACCCCTCGAGTCCATCGACGTGGGTGACATCAAGGTGACCTACCTGCCCGACGGCGACGCCACGGTCGAGGCGGGCACGGTCTTCCCGGCCTCGAACGAGGCGCTCTGGGAAGCCCATCGAGAGCTGTTCGACGCCGAGGGGAAGCTGTTGCTCACCCTCGGCGGGTTCCTGGTCGAGACCGGCGACCAGAAGATCGTCGTCGACCTGGGCTTCGGGGACATGACGGTCCCGTTCCCCCCGGTGGGCGGCGTGTTCCGCGGCGGTCAGCTGCTGTCGAGCCTGCGCCAGGCCGGCGTCGAACCGGCCGATGTCGACGTCGTGTTCTACACCCACCTGCACCTCGACCACGTCGGCTGGACCGCACAGAACGGCGAGCTGACCTTCCCCAACGCCCGGTACGTCGTCGGCGAGGGCGAGTTCGAGTTCTGGCAGGGCGTCACCGACGAGCAACTGGCCGTGGTCGGGCCGCACCCGGAAGCGGTCCAGGCGCCGCTGGTGAACCGGATCGAGTCCGTGGGTGACGGTGCGCTCGTCGCCTCGGGGGTCAACGTGCTCGCGAGCCCGGGGCACACGCCCGGGCACTGCTCGGCGGTGATCTCCTCGGGTGCGGACAGGGCGATCATCCTTGGCGACGTCGTGCACTGCCCCCTGCAGCTGGCCGACGGTGACCTGCGGATCATCTTCGACGTCGATCCGGAGACGGCCGCCCGCACCCGGGACAAGATCGCCGCGGAGCTCGAGGGGGACTCCGAGGTCCTCGCCGCCGACGGGCACTTCAGCGGCTCGGCCTTCGGCCGCATCGTCCGCGGAACCGGCAGGCGATGGGTGGGTCTGTAGGGCACGCCGGTCACGACGTCAGGAGGAACACGGTGGCATTCGAGGTCAGCAAGGTCGTCACGGACCGAACCGCCGACGGCAAGTCGGTGTTCGCGGAGGAGAAGTCCGTCGAGCCGGGAACCGTTCTCGGCCTGGACATCTTCAACATCTGGGGCACCGCCGACGGCCTCCCGTCCGTCGGCGCGGGGGACAACCCGGCGACGGTGCCGTTCCCGTTCTTCCCCGGGCCCGGTGGTTCGCGGTTCATCGTGGTGCGTTTCCCTCCCGACTCCGCCGCAGCGGAGCAGGGGGACGCGGACCCCGAGGAGGCCGCGGCGCAGGCGGAGCGGACCCAGCCCGGTCTGATCGGGGTGTTCGAACCCGACAGCCCCGGTATGCACACCACCGACAGTGTCGACTATGGCGTCTGCGTAGAGGGCGAGGTGTACCTCGAGCTCGACGACGGGGCCGAGGCGCACGTCACCCCGGGAACCTGCGTCGTGCAGCGGGGCACCCGGCACGCCTGGCGGAACCGCAGCGACTCGCCCTGCACGATGGTCTTCGTCCTCGTCGGCGCGCAGCGTAGGACCGGCTGACGACGGCCGGCGTCCCCGGCCGTCTCCTCCGCATCCGCGACCGGGGACCCGCCCGCCCAGGCCGGCGTCCCCGGTCGCGGCGTTCCGCCGCGAGGTCCGCGGGTGTCCTTGCGCAGCTCGCGGGATTCCCGGCGCGCGACCGAGTGCCGCCGCGCCGCGGCCGGTCGGACCCGCGGAGTCGAGGCGAGGACGCGCACGGCTTCGGCGACCGCGGCGCGGCGTTCCGTGGCGGTGCCAGTCCGTGATCCCGAACAGCCGCTGTCGCAGCGAGAGTCCCGTCGTGCCGTAGCCCAGGGAGGAGACCACTTCGGCGAACTCACGGCCGATGATGGCCGGGCGGGATCGTGACCGGAGCGATCGAACTACGTCACGGGCCGCCCGGCCGGCCCGGCCAGCTCGACGCGGGGCCTTGGAGGCGGTAGACGCCGGACACGGCCGGCGCGGATTCCGCGTCCAGCAGAGTGAAGTGGATGCGGCTGCCCGGGGGAGACCGTGGCTGCCCCACCATGCACACGACCCCGACGGGCCGGATCCTCCCGGCGGAGCGCGGTGAGCGGGTCAGCCTGCCCGGTGGTCGTCGGCCCCCAGTCCGAGCATGTCGAGCAGCTCGCGACAGTCGGCCGCGTCCGTGGCCCGATCGGCAACGATCCGCGCCGCCCTGACGCTCTGCCTCCGGCACGCGACCTCGTACGCAGCGGTTTGCGCCGCCCACTCGCTGGGTTCCTTCAGGGAACGGTCGGTTCCGAGCCGCGTCATGGGTACTCCTCGAGCCGGCTCAGCACTCGCCGAGCGCGCGGAGCGCGACTCTTGGCGACGGAGACCTGTGCGGTGAGTCCGACCATGGTCCCCGTGCTGTCCGACCTGACCACGTCAACCTAACGCGTCCCGGAGGGATCGTCACGGGCCTGGACCCAGATCGTCCCCAGATCACCGTTCAGCCGCCCGCCTGTGACCGAAGGCAGGGAGCGGGCTTCACGGCCCGGGGCGCTGGCGCACCTCGCGTACCCGAGAAAATCTCACCCCCCCGAGGTAGACATCCGCGCACGGCTGTGTGTAGTCTCCTCCGCGTTGAAGAGAGAGAAGATCAGCACGGGAGATGACGTAACTACCCGTGAAGCAACACCAGCAAGTCGCAACACCAGCAAGTCGCAACACTGAGGAGAAGGGAAAGCAGCTCACTGTCAGACCCGCTACCGGCCGTGTGGCCAGTGGGTATCGTCTCGTCGGAACGGAAGGTGATTCTCGGTTATTACGCGGATGCGTTTTCCCGCAGAAGTTGGTTTCAGTGTCCTGCGGGTCGAGAAGACCGACGTTCGAGTCGGTTGATGGTGTGAAGAGCTAACCCTGGGGCCCCGGTGCGACTGCACCGGGGCCCCTCGTCTGTGGAGGTGGAATGACCCGAGACCCGAAAATCGGGGCTGACAAGTTCGACGACGAGCACTACCCCGCCTACACGATGGGTCGAGCGGCGGAGATGCTCGGTACCACGCCCGGGTTTCTCCGCAGCCTGGACGAGGTGAAGCTGCTCGTCCCGCAGCGTTCGCCCGGGGGACACCGTCGCTACTCCCGGTACCAGCTGCGGTTGGCCGCCCGGGTCCGGGCGCTGGTCGACGAGGGCATGGGCGTGGAGGCGGCGTGCCGCATCATCATCTTGGAAGACCAGCTCGAAGAGGCGCGGCGCATGAACACCGAGCTGAACCAGCGCGTCCAGGCGAGCGGGTTCACGGTGACCCGCGCTTCCGAATCGCCCTGATCCGGTGACGTCGACCTCGACCAAGACCCGCGCAGATGTTCGGCCTGTCGCGGCCGGGCCGCTCACCGTCGCGTTCGCGTGCCGCAGGCGTCGAGTAGGTCTCGGGCAGATGACTGTCGTCAGTGATCGAGCACGCACCTGACAGCGGCCGGCGCGGGGCACGCCCGCGGCCGATCCCCTGGTCTGCGGCTGTGGGCGGCGGCGGAGTGGGTTGAGTGGCGTGAGGGCTGCCAGCGGAATCAGTGGGCTCGACCGGTTCCCACTCGTCGCTGACCGGCTGCTCGGTCGCCCGAGACCGTTCCTGAGCAGGTCGCCTGGCTCGACGCGCTGCCCGCGCGCCCAGCCTTGGGCTGATCTTTCAGCCGCGCACGGTGTCAAATGGTATGCGAGGGCCGCGCGGGGCGGGCTTACTGCGCTCCACGGAGGAAGGGTCGCTCGGCGGCGTGTCGGCCGGCTCGGCTCCCCGGAACTGGTCCGCTTGCAGCTCATCGCAGCGAACCCCACTCGATTCAGGGACGGCGCACGGACGCGACGAGGAAACGACGCGACGACGCTGCGGGCGAACGCACGCGAGGGTCGCGGCGCCGGGCTGGGAACGGTGTCGAGCGGAGATGAAAGGCTCCTCGCCGGTTCTCTCAGGTATCGGTGACGATCACGTGCTGAAGGCAAAACAGGTCCGGCGATGGTGCCCGCTGGACGCGGGGCACCACCGCCGGGCGAGAGGCGCTTGGTTCCGACTCAGATGAGCACGGTGGAAGCCTGCGGCCCCTTGGCTCCCTGGGTGACCTCGTAGGACACCGCCTGGTTCTCGGTCAGCTCCCGGAACCCGGACGAGTCGATCGCCGAGTAGTGAACGAACACGTCGGCGCCGCCGTCGTCCGGGGCGATGAAACCGAAGCCCTTTTCGGCATTGAACCACTTCACAGTTCCACGGATCATGTGGTGCTCCTTGTCGCGTAGCGTTGGACGGAACAACCACGCCCGTGGCTGCCCGGGTCAAAGTGATTCCCAGACGGCAGCCAACTTCAGCTACACCAAAGACAGCGAATCCGCCCGCATCATCATCCT
Source organism: Pseudonocardia kujensis (assembly GCF_021283305.1). Classification (GTDB taxonomy): domain Bacteria; phylum Actinomycetota; class Actinomycetes; order Mycobacteriales; family Pseudonocardiaceae; genus Pseudonocardia; species Pseudonocardia kujensis. The sequence goes on along the minus strand of NZ_JAJSOK010000002.1, from coordinate 111,418 downwards.
GCGAGCGCGCCCTAAAACACGAACATCAGAACTACGGTGACCGAGATCAACGCTACACGCCCGCCGCCCCACCACCAAGCCCAGAAGCGGGATACGCGGACCCGCTCGGCCACCGACCGTGCCCCCATGCCCTGCCGGGGCGAGCCGCAGTCGGCGGAGTGAGCAGCACGTTCGCCCGACCTCAACTGTGGTCGAGCACCCCACACCCAGACTGACAGTGACGGCCCTCACGCCGTCCGGGGACTACCGGGGCGCATCGAGCCCGACGCCGTTGACCCGTCGACCCAGGCGATCGGCCCGTCCACCGGCAAGCCTCGTCCACCCGAGGTCATGCCACGCCGCACCCTGACCTGGTCGTCCAGCTGGGCAGGGGGTCACTGGGTGAGCCGAGCGAGTACACATTCGAGTGAACGACAGCGAATTGGCTCACTCGTAAGCTCACCGAAAGGTCGGGTGCTCGAAGAACGGCCGGCACGGGTCATGAGTCAGCGCAGGTTCGGACTCCGGGGAGAAGCCATCGTGAGCACTGCAGCCGATCGTGCCGCCCAACTGGATCTCGTGTCCAGGTTGAGGTCGGCCTACCCGGAACTTCCCGATGCGCCCCCGCCGGATCTGCTCGACCACGATCGCTTCACCGCGTACATGAAACCGGTGCACGACGTCGGTGGTGAGCCGGACGTGCCCATGAGGTACGAGAACAAGGAATACGAGCATTGGGAGCACATGACGTACGTCATGTGCGAGGTACTGGCCTGGCGCGGTATCTGGCTGTCCGAGGAGCGGCGGCGCATCGGGAACGTCGACGTCGGCCGCGCGGTCTATCTCGGCTTTCCCTACTACGGCCGCTGGCTGCTGGCGGTGGCCCGCGTACTGGTCGAGAAGCACCACCTCGGGCTGACGGAGCTCGCCGAGCGGATGGCAGAGGTCCGACGGCGTTACGACGGCGGCCTGGCCGGGAGGACACTGACGGCCGAGCCCGCGTTCGAGGGCGACGGAACGCAGGTGAAACGCAACAGTCACATCGTGCATGCGCTGGGCAAGGGCGACCCTCAGGTGTACGCGGGCAGAGCGGGGGAGCCGAGGTTCGCCGTGGGTGATCCGGTGCGGGTCCGCGAACTGCCGGTGCTCTTCTACACCCGCACCCCGGAGTACGCGCGCGGCGCCACGGGCCGGATCGCCGCTGTCGCCTACGAGAGCCCGGCGCCGGAGGACGAGACCTGGGACCGACCGGCCGCCGAGCCCGAGTGGTTCTACGTCGTCAGCTTCACCATGGCCGAGTTGTGGCACGGCTACAACGGCACCGCGACCGACACCTTGCGCACCGAGATCCCGGAGCGCTGGCTCGAGCCCGTCGACTGACGGATCCGCCGGACCGTCCCGCGCAGAAACGGAAGACAATGGCCGACCACGACCACGACCACGACCACGACCGAACCGTCAAGCCGATGGTCGACGAGGTCACGGACTTCGAGGTGCTGGAGATCGCGTTGCGCGAGCTGTGCATCGAGAAGGGCATCTTCACCGCGGAGGAGCATCGTCGCTTCACCGAGTTCGCCGAGCAGATCGGGCCCACGCCCGCCGCGCGCCTGGTGGCCCGGTCGTGGCTCGATCCGGATTTCAAGGCTCTGGCGGTCGCCGATCCGATGGCGGCCAGCAAGGAGGTCGGCGTCGACTGGCTCGAGCCCACCGGCTTCGGAACGCCCAGCGACTTCACCGCTTTCGAGATCCTCGTCGACACCCCCACGGTGCACCACGTCATCGTCTGCGCCCTGTGTTCGTGTTATCCGCGGCCCATCCTCGGCAACTCGCCCGAGTGGTACCGCACACCCAACTACCGCCGCCGGCTGGTCAGGTATCCGCGCCAGGTGCTGTCCGAGTTCGGGCTGTACCTGGACGAGGACGTCGAGATCCGCGTTCAGGATTCCAACCAGAAGCACCGCTTCATGGTGATGCCGATGCGGCCGGAGAACACGGACGACTGGACCGAGGACCAGCTGACCGAGATCGTCACCCGGGACTGCCTGATCGGCGTTGCGCTCCCTCGGGCCGGCGTGACGACCAATGTCGTCGTCGCCACCCGGCCGGCTTTGCATCCGGTCGGTGAGTGATGGCCGCGGAGGGCGGGGGCTCGTCGGTGCCCGACACCGACGTCGCAGTGCTGCGGGAGATCGTCACACAGAACCAGGTGTGGCCGAGGATGGCGGCGAAGTACGGCGTCGACAACCCGGTTCCGCCGTGGAAGACCAGCTTGGACGGGCTCTGCGACGCACTCGACCACTGCGCCTCCGACGCGGATGTCCCTGATTTCCGGGCTCGCCGCGACGAAGAGGACGCCCTGTCCGCGACCCTCTATTCCGGCTTGCCCTATCCGGAGAGTCAGTTGGTGTCGTTGGCGCATTCGCTGGTCCGTCGCGGCGTCATCACGGAGCCCGAACTGATCCAGCGGCTGTCGGCGGTCCGGGCACGCCTCGAGGGCTGAGGGCTCCGGAACCGGTCGCCCTCGAGGTCACACCGGGTCGGTCAGGGCCCGGCAGAGCGCCACGATCAGGTCGGTCTGGGTCACCATGCCGCACAGCCCGCCCTCGGTGTCGAGGATCACGGCGGCGTGGGCGCGGCCGTCGCTCAGGGCGCGGCTCAGCGCCAGCGCGGGCAGGTCCACCGGGGCCGTCAGGGGCGGCGAGGCCAGCTCGCCGACGCAGGTGGCGGGACGCACGAGCTCACGGAGCCCGACCGTGCCGACGACGGCGCCGTCGGGTCCGAGCACCGGCAGCGTGCGGAGGTCGTGGGCGAGCAACAGGGCGCGGGCGGTCTCGGGGGTGTCGTGCATCGTCACCCGGACGACCTCGCGCGACATCACGTCGCCCGCCGTGAGCTCACCGTGCCGCCGGACGAGGGCCTGGGTCTCCACCTCGCGCAGCAGGACCCCGAGGTCCTCGCGGCTGATGTCGAACGCCTCACCGACCTCGGCCAGCGCCCGGTCGACGTCCTCGGCGCGGAACCGGCTGCGGCGCTCCGCGGGATCGGTGCGCGGTGCCCGGTGCGGGTAGGCGTGGCCGGCGAGCCGGTGGAACAGCCAGCCCATCGCGACGAGGACGACCGAGTTCAGCCCGACGGGGACGAAGGCGAACAACGGGCCGGCGGCGGAGACCACGCTGCCGCCGATCACGGTCGTCAGTGCCGCGGCGCCCCCGGGCGGGTGCAGGCAGCGGAACAGCGACATCGCGGCGATCGCCCCGCCCACCGCGAGCCCGGCCGCGAGGAACGGGTCGTGGACGAACGCCAGCACGCCGAGGCCGACCAGCGTCGAGAGCACGTTGCCGCCGACGACCGACCACGGTCGGGCGAGCGGGCTCGCGGGCACCGCGAACACGAGGACGGCCGACGCTCCGACCGGCGCGACGAGGAACGGCAACGCCGCCTCGGGTCCCACGACGACGTAGCCGAGCAGCGCGGTGACACACAGGGCGGCGAGCGCCCCGCCGCAGGCGTACAGGCGGTCGCGGAGCGTGGCCCCGGCCAGGATCGGACGGAAGCGGCGGGGGATCCGGCCCATCCGCGCACCACCCTGCCCGTCCCGTGCCGTCGCGACCTGCCGGCGACGGGCCCACGAATGTTACGGGCGGATGACGCCGCAGCTCACCGTCGGACCGGGCCGTCCTTTCCCCGCCGACAGGCCCCCTCCGACCGGGGTGGGCGCGCCCGTCGCGCAGGTGAGGCTGGGTTTCCGGCGGGTGCCGGGGGCACACTGGACGGACCTCGGTACGCCCGCCGGGGTGTCGCGCCTCTCGTGAGCCTGATCTCACAAGGGGTACGGCCGAACCGGACGAGGGCGTTCAGGGGGTGCGAGGCATGGTCTCCAGACAACCGCCGGCCGAGCGGCAGACGTGGACCGCGGACGAGCAGGCCGAGCTGAGCCGGCGGGCGCGGGCCCGCCGCCGGGTGCTCGGTCTGGCCGAGACGCCGGCGGACGCCGACCTCGACGTCGTCGGCGGTCCCGAGCTCGTCGACGTGGTCGGACCCGAGGCCGCCGGGATCCCGGCGCCGGCCGCGGAACCGGTCGTCGTGGACGTCCCGGAGCCACGCCTGCCCACCTGACGCCCCGGATACCCCCCGCCCGATGATCGGCCGGCGTCCGGCCAGCGGTCGCGAAGGGCCCCGGGCTTCGTCATCCTCGGGGGTATGGCGGACGACTCGGGCTTCTACAGCATCCGGTTCGGCGCGGACCCGGTGCAGCTCGCCTTCTTCCGGGCAGGGCTGGACCGCTGGCTCCAGGCGCTGGAGTGGCCCGAGGCCGAGCGCGTCGACGCGATCCTCGCCGTGAGCGAGGCCTGCACGAACGCGGTCAAGCACGCCTACGCCGGGGGCGTCCCCGGGGACGTCGAGGTCGTCGGCCGGCTGGTGGCCGGCCCCGCGAGCCGCCAGGTCGTCGTGACGGTGCGGGACGAGGGCGTGTGGCGCCCGGACCACGGCGAGAAGGGCTACGGCATGAGCGTCATGCGCGGCTGCATGGAGCGGGTCTCGATCCGCCGCGACGACGCGGGCACGACCGTCACCCTCGTCAGCGTCCCCGTGCCGCTGCTCGGCGCCCCGGACGGTTCCGGGCTGGCTGCCGCGGAGTGAGGAGCCCGGTCAGGGCGTGCGGAGGGCCCAGACGTCGCAGCCGTCGAAGGCCGTGGTGCGGACCTGGTCGGCGTTGTCGCGCAGCCAGCTCGCCAGCGGGCCCGTGAGCTCCGCGGGCACGGGGTTCACGAACCAGCGGGCCCCCTGCGCCTGCATGCTCGCGAGCCGGTCCGGGTCGTACTGGTCGGCGGCCAGCACCCACCCGTACCGGTCGGCCCGGTAGAGGATCACCGGCTCCTGGTAGTTGTTCGCGACGCCGTCCTCGGTCGTGGTGCTGTCCGTGCCGACGACCACCAGGTCGCCCGGCGCGGACACCGCCGCCAACTGGGTGGCGCACGTGCCGAGGGCGCCGGCGTCGGGGTCGAACGACTGGCGGAACACGTTGAGCGACTGGGCCCCCAGCGCGAGCACGGCCACGACCCCGAGCACCGCGACGAGGCGCGGGGCGACCCGCCCACGCAGCAGCCGCTGTGCCGCGACCACACCGATCCCGATCGCGGTCGCGGCGTAGGGCAGCGAGTACACGTGGTACTGGATGCCGAGGTCGGATCCGCTGTAGCGGCCGACCGCGAAGTAGTAGACGACGAGCGCGACCGCGCCGGCCAGCAGGAAGGGCGCGGCCGGCGCCCCGCGCCGGTGCCGCCACAGCCACACCGCGCCCAGCAGCGCGAGCGGGACCCCGACCACGCCGTAGACGAACAGCACCTCGCTGCGCAGGTTGCCGAGGTAGAAGTCGGCGCCCAGCCACATGGCGAGGTTGCCGAACTTGTCGTCGCCCCCGGAGATCACGCCGAAGGTGTTGCCGTAGGTCTCGTAGAGGCCCGAGGCGTGCCGCAGCCACAGCACGGGCAACACGAGCGCCGCGAGCCCGGCGAGGTAGACCGAGGGGCGGCGCAGGCGGTCGCGGGCCGCGAGCAGCAACCAGAGCGCCATCACCAGCCCGACGTGCAGCGAGGTCGGCTTGGCGAGCCCGGCCAGCGAGACCGCCCCGGCCGCGGCCACCAGCCACACCGGCCGGTCCTCCTGCAGCCAGCGGCAGAAGAAGAGCAGGGCCAGCACCGTGAAGGCGAGCACCGTCGCCTCGGGCATGAAGGCCGTGCCCCAGCGCATGAACGCCGGCGAGACCGCCCAGGCGATCAGAGCCCAGCGGGCGGCCGCGGGCGGCAGGATCCGCTTCGCCAGCCCCCAGAACGCCGCGGTCGCGACGAGCATGAAGGCCAGCGACACCAGTCGGCCGAGGAACTCGTGCTGGCCGAAGAGCGTGTAGAGGACGCCGGTGAGCCACGGCATGATCGGCAGCTCGGACTCGACGTAGCCGGGACCGTTCCCGCCCCAGTTGATCTGCGGCATGAACAGGTCGAGCCCGTGCTCGGCGTAGTTGCGGGCCATCGACGCGGTGTCGGACTGGCGCCAGATGTCGCCCGGGTACGTCAGCGGGCCGAAGGCACGGACCACGGACAGGACCGTGACGACTCCGAGCACGAGCAGGGCGGCGCGACCCAGCAGGTCCGGTCGCGGGCGCTCGGGGGTCACGCCCGTCGGCGACCGGTCGATGTCGAGCTGCACCCGTCACATCGTGCACGCGTCCCCTGTGGGCAACCTGAGGACCCCTCGGTTCGTCCGCTCGGAGTCGACGGATGCGTCACGCGGCATAGGATCCGTGTCGACTCCCACCGTCGGATCCCGCAGCGAGGAGGGTCCGGGCATGTCCGCGCTCCGTCCCGAGATCGCCCAGTCCTGGCAGCGACTCTCGTCCGCCGGGCTGGATCCCGCCGCGTGCCTCGACACCGGCGCGGCCGTCGAGCCCGACCCCGGCACGCGGCTGCGCCGCGCGGCGGGTCCGGTGCTCACCGCGCTCGAGGGCCACCTGCGCGGCTCCCGGTTCGCGCTCGTCCTGGCCGACCGCGAGACGCGGCTGGTCGACATCCGGCTCGGCTCGCCCGAGCTGGAGCCGGTGCTGCAGTCGGTCGGGGTGGTGCCCGGGATGCTGTTCACCGAGCGGGTCAGCGGCACGAACTCGGTGGCGACCGTCGCCGAACTGCGCCGGGGGATCGCCGTCGTGGGCGCGGAGCACTACCTGGAGTCGCTGAAGCGGTTCGCCTGCTACGGGGTGCCGATCCGGGACCCGCTGACCGGGCGGCACGCGGGCGTCCTGGACATCACCTGCCTGACCGCCGACGCCAGCCCGCTGCTGCGGCCCTTCCTGCTCGGCGCCGCACAGCAGATCGCCGACGGGATGCTGGCCGAGGCCCGCGGCTCGCACCGGCGGGTGCTCGCGGCGTTCGAGGCGGCGCGGCTGCGGGCGACGGGGCCGCTGGTGGCCTTCGGGCCCGACCTCGTGCTGACCAACGACGCCGCGGCCGACCTGCTGCAGCCCGTCGACCACGCCGCCCTGCAGGCCCTGCGGCACGGGCGGCCGGGGCCGGTGCGCACCGAGGTCGAGCTGGCGTCGGGCGAGGGGATGGTCGCCCGCGTCGAGCCGGTCGGCGCCGGGGGCTTCCTCGTGGAGCTGGAGCGGCCGGAGCGACCGCCGGCCGTACGGGCGGCGGCGCCCGTGCCGGACCGGGACTGGCACGCCGAGCTGCGGCCGCGGATCCGTCGCTATCGCGCCGAGCAGGCGAACGTGCTGGTGCTCGGCGAGCCCGGCACCGGCCGGACGACGGCCGCGACGGAGCTCGCCGGCGCGGGGGTGCCCGTGCTGGCCGGTGCGCACGTCACGGTGGCCGACACGGACGTGCCGCTGGCCGAGGCGACCGGCGGGGGCACCCTGCTCGTCGAGGACGCCCACCTGCTCGCACCGGCCGTCGCGGCACATCTGGCGCGCGAGGTGGACCGGCGGGGCGTGCGGCTGGTGCTGACCGCGGGCCTCGACGGGCTGACGGCCGGGGAGACGGCGGCGTTCGCGGCCCGGTGCCCGGTCCGCCTCGAGCTGCCGACCGTGCGCAGCCGGCGGGACCGCGTCCCCGCCCTCGCCGGGGCGCTGCTGCGGGAGCGCGCCGGTCCCGCCGTCCGCTTCACCACCGGAGCGCTGCGGACCCTCGCCGCCCACGACTGGCCGGGCAACCTGCGCGAGCTCGCCACGGTCGTCGGGTACGTCGCCGGGCGCCGGTCGGCGGGCGACCTCACCGAGGCCGACCTGCCGCCCGGCTACCGGGAGGGGCCGCGCGAACCGGTCCCGGGCGCCCTCTGGCAGGCGGAGCGGGATGCGATCGTCCGCTGCCTGGAGAGTTGCAGGGGCAACAAGGTGCACGCCGCACGCCGGCTCGGGATCAGCCGCACCACGCTCTACCGCCGGATCCGCGAGCTGCACATCGACCCGGAGGCGCTGCGCGAGCGGCCGGCGTGAGACGCCGTCCTCGGCGGGGCCGGGTTCTCCCGGCCCGCCGAGGACGGGGTTCCGACTCAGTGCTCGTGGACGAGCACGCCGCGGACGTTCTTGCCGTTGAGCAGGTCCTCGTAGCCCTCGTTGACCTGCTCGAGGGAGTACGTCCTGGTGATCAGCTCGTCGAGCTTGAGGTCCCCGGACTGGTACAGGCCCAGGATCTTCGGGATGTCGGTGGTCGGGTTGCAGTCGCCGAACAGCGACCCCTTCACCGTCTTCTTGAACAGCGTCATGATCGAGCCGGGGATGTTGACGTTCTGCACCGACAGCTTGTTCAGCCCGGTCAGCACGACGGTGCCGCCCTTGCCGATCGCGTCGAACGCGCCGGTGACGATCTCCTCGGTCACGAGGCCCGCGGTCACGACGGCCTTGTCGGCGCCGTTGCCGTTGGTCATCTGGCGGGCGAGGTCGGCCGCCTCCTCGATGGTGCCCACGGCGTGGGTCGCGCCGAGCTCCATCGCCTTCTCGCGCTTGTTCTGCAGCGGGTCGACGGCGATGAGGTTCTTCGCGCCGGCGTAGCGGGCGCCCTGCACGGCGTTGATGCCGATGCCACCCACACCGGAGACGATCACGGTCTCGCCCGGGCGGACGTCCGCGGCGTTGACGGCCGAACCCCACCCGGTGGGCACGCCGCAGCCGACGAGGACGGCCTTGTCGAGCGGCAGGTCGTCGTCGACCTTGACCACCGAGTTCTGGTGGATGGTGGCGTACTGGGAGAAGGTGCCCAGCATGCACATCGCGCCGTAGTTGCCCTTGGGGCCGGTGAACGGGAAGCGCTCGCCGGGCAGGTAGCCCTCGAGGATGGTGGCGCCCATGTCGCAGATGGCCTGCTGGCCGGTGGCGCACCAGCGGCAGACGCCGCAGTTCGGGATGAACGAGCAGACGACGTGGTCGCCCGGCTTCACGCGGGTGACGCCCGGGCCGACCTCCTCGATGATGCCGGCGCCCTCGTGGCCGAGCACCATCGGCAGGCGGGCCTCGAGGTCGCCGTGGGAGATGTGCACGTCGGAGTGGCACAGCCCGGCGTAGGTGTAGCGGATCAGGACCTCGCCGTCCTTGGGGCCGTCGAGCTCCAGCTCCTCGATCTCGATCGGCTTGCCGGTCTCGTAGACGACTGCGGCCTTGGTCTTCATGCGGGGATCGACTCCTTCGTCGTTCTCGGGGAGGCTGCTGCCGCCACCTTCCCCGAACCTTCCCCGTGCGAGGTGTTTCATGTTTGGACACCCCATGACCAGCCTGTCCGGGTGACCCTCGTTGCGCTCGACCTCCCCACCCCCACCGAGATGCACGGCCGCTGGGCCGCCTTCGCCGCGATCTGCGCCACTGGTCCCGCGCCCCCTACGAGAGGTCCGACGGGTTCACGAGCGCTCGTAGGCGCCGGCGACCTGCCGGGTGGTGGCGTTGAGCCGGTTCCACAGGTTGATGTTCGCGATCGAGAGGACGAGCGCGCCGAGCTGCTGCTCGTCGTAGTGCGCGGCCGCCTCCTCGAACACCTCGTCCGGCACCGGGTCGGCGCGGTCGGCCAGCCGGGTCACGGCCTCGGTCAGGGCCAGCGCCGCCCGTTCCTCGTCGGTGAAGAAGCGGGCGTCGCGCCAGCCGGCCACGGTGTCGATGCGCTCGTCGGGCTCGCCGGCCTTGCGCAGGGCGCGGGCGTGCATGTGCAGGCACACCGCGCAGCCGTTGATCTGGCTGGCGCGCAGGTGCACCAGCTCCAGGACGGTCTCCGGGATGCCGGTGGCCTTCTCCGCCTCGCCGAGCGCCAGCAGGGCCTCCAGGGCACCGGGGACGACCATGGCGGGGTTGGTCATGCGTGCGGACATGTCGGTCTCCTTCCGTCCCGCCGTCACATCGGCGGGTTCTCGTGGGTCATCACCTCGACACCCGCCGACGGGAGGATGTGACGGATGGATCCGGTGACGGACTTCGAGGAGCACCGGCCGTACCTGCGGCAGGTGGCGTACCGGGTGCTGGGCTCGCTCAGCGAGGCCGACGACGCCGTGCAGGAGGCCTGGATCCGCCTGCACCGCGCGGACCCGGCACACGTGGACAACCCGCGGGCCTGGTTGACCACGGTCGTCGCCCGGGTGGCGCTCAACCAGCTGCGGGCCCGCCGGACCCGCCGCGAGCAGGCCTTCCCGGACCACCTGCCGGACCCGGTCGTCCGCCGCGACGACGCCGGTGACCCCGAGTACGGCGCGGAGCTCGCGGACTCGGTCGGGCTCGCGCTCCTGGTCGTGCTGGAGACCCTCGCACCGGACGAGCGGCTGGCCTTCGTGCTGCACGACATGTTCGGGCTGCCGTTCGACGAGATCGCGCCGCTCGTCGAGCGCACCCCCGCCGCGGCCCGCCAGCTCGCCAGCCGCGCCCGCCGCCGGGTCCGCGGGGCCGAGCCGGCGTCCCGGTCGGACCGCGGTGCGCGCCGCCAGGTGGTCGACGCGTTCCTCGCCGCGGCCCGCGAGGGGGACATCGAGGGCCTGGTCGCGGTGCTCGACCCGGACGTCGTGCTGCGCGCCGACACCGGCACCGGGCTGCGCGCGGTGCACGGGGCGCGGGCGGTGGCCGGCCAGGCGGCGGCCTACCGCAGCGAGGACCAGGTCCGGCACCCGGTGCTGGTCAACGGCGCGCCCGGAGTGCTCGGCACGGTCGACGGCCGCCCGGTCGCGCTGCTGGCGTTCACCGTCGACGGCGGGCGGATCACGGAGATCGACATCCTGGCCGACCCCGCCCGGCTCGCCGGGCTCGACCCGGAGCTGCTCCGCTGACCGGAGGGCGGACCGACCCCGAGCCCGGTGCGCTGCGGACCCGGGCCGGCCCGCCGGGAGCGTCTCGTGACCGGTTCAGATCTGGCCGATCCGGCATTTCGTCACCCGGATGTCACATCCTGCGCTTGACGCAGCGGCCCGTAGCGGCAATCGTCAGTGTTCGGACTATCTCGGGAGCCGAGGCCGGAGGAGCCATGGACCAGAACCTGTTCAACGAGATCTGCCTGCAGCAGCTGACCCTCTCGGCGGTGCACGAGGGCGAGACGGTGGCGGTGCTGACCCGCGGGAACGAGCGGGCGGAGTACGCGGATGCGTTCTTGTGGGCGATCGGCAAGCTGGGTGCGCAGGGTTTCCACCTGCGGCTGCCGGCGCCGGTGACCGCGTCGGGGGCGTGGGCGGTGGGTGATTCGGGGTTGGCGGGCAACCGGCTGGCGGTGGAGGCGCTCAAGAGCGTGGACATGGTGGTGGACTGCACGTTCCTGTTGTTCAGCCCGGAGCAGTTCGAGATCCAGGCCGCGGGGACCCGGATCCTGACCGCGGTCGAGCCGGCCCCGCTGCTGGCCCGGCTGATGCCCACCCGTGAGTTGCGGGAACGGGTGGAGATCGGGGCGGAGCTGCTGGCCAAGGCGCAGACCATGCGGATCACCAGCCCGCACGGCACCGACGTGACCTACAAGCTCGGCGTGTACCCGACGTTGAGCGAGTACGGCTACACCGACCAGCCCGGCCGCTGGGACCACTGGCCGGCGGCGTTCGTGTTCACCGGCGGGGCGGACGACGGGGTGGACGGGAAGATCGTGCTGGCGCCGGGGGATGTGTTGTTGCCGTTCAACACCTATGTGCAGACCCCGGTGGAGATCACCATCGAGGCGGGGTTCATCCGCGACATCCGCGGCGGCGCGGGTTCCTCGGGGCTGGACGCGGACCTGCTCAAGAGCTATATCGAGTCGTTCGACGATCCGCGTGGCTACGGGATGTCGCACGTCGGGTGGGGGCTCGATGAGCGGGCGCACTGGCACGGGCTGACCCAGTTCGGTGGTGGCATGGGGATGGAGCTGCGCAGTTTCTACGGCAACGTGATGTTCTCCATCGGGCCGAACAACGAGCTCGGCGGGCCGAACGACACCGCGTGTCACTTCGACATCCCGATGCGCGGCAACAGTCTCTATCTCGACGACGAGCTGATCGTCGACGCCGGCGAGCTGACCGTCCCGGAGATGCGGCCGGTGGACAAGCGATGAGCACGGACCACCACATCGGGATGATCGTCCCGAGCTCGAACCTCACGATGGAGACCGAGCTGCCGCGGATGCTGCGTGCACGCGAGGAGGTCGACCCGGAGCACCGGTTCGTCTTCCACTCGGCGCGGGCCCGGATGCAGCACGTCACCCCCGAGCAGCTGCGCGCGATGAACGCGCAGGCCGAGCGGGCGGCGACCGAGCTGGCCGACGCACGGCCCGACGTCGTCGCCACCGCCTGCCTGGTCGCGATCATGGCGCAGGGCCCGGGGTACCACTGCACCGCGGAGGAGTCGATCACCGCGGCGCTCCGGGCGGAGGGCTCCCGGGCGCCGGTCGTGTCCAGCGCGGGCGCGCTGCTCGACGGCATCGCCGCCCTCGGCGTGTCCCGGGTCGCGATCATCACCCCGTACATGAAGCCGTTGACCGAGGCCGTGGTCGAGTACCTCGAGGCGGCCGGGGTCGAGGTCGTCGACTCGCTGTCGCTGGAGGTGCCGGACAACCTCGCCGTCGCCCGGCTCGACCCCGCCGACCTGCGCAAGCACCGCCAGGAGCTCGACCTGGCCCGGGCCGAGGCGCTCGTGCTCAGCTGTTGCGTGCAGATGCCCTCGCTGCCCTCGATCCAGCCGGTCGAGGACGAGCTCGGCATCCCGGTGCTCTCGGCCGCGACCGCGACCATCTACCGGATCCTGCAGGAGCTGGGCCTGCCGCCGACGGTGCCGAACGCGGGTCGCCTCCTGGCCTCGTGAACCGCTGCACCCGGGCCGGGCCTACGACCAGGTCACGGGCAGGGCGTCGAGGCCCCCGGTGAGCAGGTCCGCCCGCAGCGGCAGCGCGTCGACCGGGCGGTCGAGGCGCAGGTCGGGGAAGCGGGCCGGGAGTGCGGTGAACACGGCCTGCAGCTCGACGCGGGCGAGGCTCGCCCCGATGCAGTAGCGCGGGCCGTGGCCGAAGGAGAGGTGGTTGCGGCCGTCGGCGCGGCCCGGCTCGAAGCTCTCGGGGGCGGGGAAGGCCCCCGGGTCGCGGTTGGCCGCGGCCGGGGCGAGGACCACGCAGTCGCCCGTCCGGATCGTCACCCCGCCGATCTCGACGTCGGTGTGGGCGTAGCGGGGCAGGCCGCTGCCGCCGGGCGCGGCCAGCCGCAGGATCTCCTCGACCGTGTCCGGCACCAGCGTGGGATCGGCGGCCAGCGCGGCCCAGTGCTCCGGGTGCTGCAGCAGGAGGACCGTGCCGACGTCGATGCGGGTCACCGTGGTCTCGTGTCCGGCGAAGAGCAGGGCCGCGGCCAGGGAGGCGCTCTGCCAGTCGTGGTCCGGACCGGAGGCGGCGAGGTCGCTGAGGACGTCCTCGCCCGGTTCCTCGCGCTTGCGCGCCACGAGGCCGTGGACGTAGGTGACCAGGGCCTGCAGGGACTGCTGGGCGGCCCCGTGGTCGTCGAGCCGTCCCGCACCCTCGGACCAGGCACGGAACCGGGTCCGGTCCTCGTACGGCACCCCGAGCAGCTCGCAGATGACGAGGATCGGGACCGGCAGGGCGAGGTGTTCGTGCAGGTCGGCGGGCGGTCCGGCGGCGGCGAGGGCGTCGAGCGCCCGCCCGACCAGCTCGTCGACGTGATCGCGCAGGCGCAGCATGCGCCGGGCGGAGAAGGCCGGGGCGAGCAGGCGGCGCATCAGCGCGTGCTGCTCCCGCTCGGTCTCCGGGTCGCCCATCATCGGGCCGCCCAGGATCGCCGAGCCGGAGACGCGGGAGGCGCGCTCGGGATCGGGGTGCGACCGGCCCAGGCGCGGGTCGGCGAACAACGCCCGGCACTCGGCGTGCCCGGTGACCAGCCACGCCGGGTCGCCGGTCGCGGTGCGCACCGCGCAGATCGGGGTGCGCTCGCGCAGCTCGGCGTAGAGCGGCGCGATGTCCAGCACGCCGGGCCGGGTGAAGGGCAGCTGCGGGACGGTGGTGGTCATGTGCTCCTCCTCGGGGCGGGTCGTCAGGCGGGAACGGGGACCGGTGTGCGCCGCAGGGCGGACCGGCGGCGGGCCGTCCACAGCGCGACCGGACCGAGCACGGCGGCCGCGAGCAGCGGCGAGGCGATCATCAGCACCCCCGGTGGCACGAGCAGGGCCAGGACCACGCGCAGGCCCGCCTCGGCGAGCAGCGCGCACCCCCACACGATCGTGATCCCCCGCAGCGCGCGACGGAACCCCGGATCGGCCCAGCGGGTCTCGATCACCTCCGCCGCCCCGGGCCGGCCGCGCAGCAGCACCACGGGCAGCGGGCGCCGGGCGAGCAGCGAGCCCAGGAAGGCCAGCCCGATCACGCCGGTCACGAGCGACTCCTTGACCAGCAGGAACGTCGTGCTGTGCAGGAGCAGCCCGCCGGTGAGGCTCACGGCGATCGCGCCGAGCGAGAGGGCGGCGAGCACGTCGACCCGCCGCCCGCGCGCGATCCCGATCAGGACGCCGGCCAGCGGGAACAGTGCCCCCCAGGTCAGCGCGGTCAGGTCGGACGCGCCCAGCCCGGTGAGCACCCAGTAGGCGGCGATCGGGGCCACGATCCCGAGCAGCAGGTCGGGTCGGCCCGTCGGACGTCGAAGCATGCCGACCACGCTAGGAACCGGGCGCGTCCGGGGCGTCCACCTGCGGGTGGGACCTCGGATCTCCACCCGGGGGTGGACACCTGATGTACAGGACTGTACAAGTAGGGACATGACTGAACAGGTCGGCCACTCGAAGCGGTCGCGGCTGGTCGAGGACCTCGCCGCGCACATCCGCGCCGGCCGGCTCGCCCGCGGTGAGCGCCTGCCCGGGGAGAACCAGCTCGCCGCCCGGTACCGCGTGTCCCGCGGCACCGTGCGCAGCGCCCTGGCCGAGCTGCAGCGCCGCGAGCTGATCACCACGGAGACCGGCGTCGGTTCCTTCGTGACGTTCGACGGCGTGCCCCTCGACCAGGAGATCGGCTGGGCGCGGGCGCTGTCGGACTCCGGCGCCGAGGTCACGACCGAGCTGCTGGGCATCGCGGCGGGCGGCGACCCGGCCGTCGAGGAGCGGGAGGGGTCGCTGGTCACCGTCCGCCGGCTGCGGCGGTCCGCGGGCCGCCCGGTGTCGGTCGAGACGGCGTCGTTGCCGGCAGTCGGCCTGCTCGCCGCACTGCCGACCCGCGGCCTCGTCGACGACTCGATCACGGCGACCCTGCGCGCGGCGGGGCTGCACGGGGTCGCCGGCGACCAGTGGATCTCGGTCGAGCCGCTCGACGCCGCCGACGCCGCCCTGCTCGAGCGCGAGCCGGGCGCGCCCTTCCTGCGGGCCGTGCGCGTGACCCGTGGCGCCGACGGCGGCCTGGTCGAGCACGTCGTCAGCCTCCTCGACCCGCAGCGGTTCCGCTTCCACCTGACCTTCGGCGGGTCCCGATGATCCGGGACCGTGCGCTCGGCGCCCTGTACGGCCTCGCGCTCGGCGACGCCCTGGGGATGCCGACCCAGTCGCTGTCCCGCCCCGAGATCGCGCACCGCTACGGCGTGGTCGACCGCCTCCTCGACGGTGCCCCCGACCAGCCGATCGCCCCGAACCTGCCGGCCGGCACCGTCACCGACGACACCGAGCAGGCCCTGCTCCTCGCCCGGCTGCTGATCGAGGGCGACGGGACCGTCGACCCGCACGCCTTCGCGGCCGCCCTCGAGGACTGGGAGGAGGACATGATCCGGCGCGGGTCCCTCGACCTGCTCGGACCGTCCACCCGGCGCGCGCTGACCCGGCTGCGCGAGGGCGAGTCCCCGGACAAGGCGGGGCGCGACGGCACCACCAACGGCGCCGCCATGCGCGTCGCCCCGGTCGGCATCGCCGTCGCCGGTCCCGGTCTGCTCGACGCCGTCGTGGAGTCGAGCCGGGTCACCCACCACACCGGCCTCGGCATCGGGGCGGCCGCGGCGGTGGCCGCCGCGGTGTCCGCGGGCGTCGCCGGCGCGGGGCTCCCTGCCGCGCTGGACGCCGCCGAGCGGGCCGCCGAGTCCGGCGCCCGCCGCGGGCACTGGGTGGCGGGCGGTGACATCGCCGCCCGCCTCCGGTGGGTCCGCGGCTGGGTGCCGGGGCTCTCCCGCAGCGTGCTGACCGACGCCCTCGCCGATGTCGTCGGCACCTCCGTGGCGGCCAACGAGTCCGTGATCGCCGCGTTCGCGCTGGTCGAGGCGCTCGGCGCGGACCCGCGGGCCGCCCTCACCACCGCCGCCTCCCTCGGCGGCGACACCGACACCGTCGCCGCGATCTGCGGGGCGGTGCTCGGCGCGCAGCACGGCGTCACCGGGCTCCCGGCGGACCTGCTCGCGCAGGTCCGCACGGTCAACGCCCTCGATCTCGAACCCGTCGTCGACGGGTTGCTCGCCCTCCGGTCCCGCTCCTAGAAGGAGGCCACGATGGCCACCCGCACGACCGGCACGACCCCCGCCGAAGCGTCCACACTGGAGACACGTGGCATCGAGCCCGTGCCCGCCGAGGAGCGGAAGGGCCGCCCCGGCCAGCTCTTCTGGGTGTGGTTCGCGGCCAACATCTCGATCCTGGGCCTCCCGCTCGGGGCGACGCTCGTCGCGATGGGCATGACCGTGTGGCAGGCCGTGGTCGCGGCCGTGCTGGGCGCGGTCGGCTCCTTCGCCATCGTCGGCGCCGTCTCGATCGCCGGGCGGCGCGGCGGCGCGCCGGGGCTCACCCTGTCCCGGGCCGTCTTCGGCGCGCGGGGCAACATCGGCCCGACCCTGGTGTCGCTGCTCTCCCGCCTCGGTTGGGAGACCGTGAACACCACGACGGCGGCGTTCGCGCTGCTCTCGCTGGCCACGATCCTGTTCGGCACCAGCCCGCAGGCGAAGGAGCACCCGGTGCTCACGATCGTCTGCATCGCGGTGTTCGAGGCGCTCACCGTGGTGGTCGCGGGACTCGGGCACGCCTTCCTGGTCGCCGTGCAGCGGTGGGCGACCTGGGTGTTCGGCCTGCTCAACCTCGTCGTCGGCGGGTTCCTCGTGGCGACCATCGACTGGGCGGCGGTCGGTGCCGCGTCGCCCGCGCCGATCGGCGTCGTCGTGGCCGGGGTGGGCGTGATCGCCGCGGGGACCGGCATCGGCTGGGCCAACGCCTCTGCGGACATGTCCCGCTACCAGGCCCCCGCCGTGCGGGCCGGCTCACTGGTGCTGTCCGCCGCCGCCGGCGCCGGCATCCCGCTGGTCCTGCTCATCTCGCTCGGCAGCATGCTCGCCGCCGGCGACCCCTCGCTGGCCGAGGCCGGCGACCCGGTCGCCGCCCTCCGCGCCATGCTCCCGACCTGGATGGCCGTGCCGTACCTGATCGCGGCGTTCGGCGGGCTGCTGCTGTCCAACCACCTGTCGGTCTACTCGGCGGGCCTCACCACGCTGACCCTGGGCATCCGCGTGCGACGGGTGTGGGCCGTGGT
The DNA here is from genome assembly GCF_021283305.1 of Pseudonocardia kujensis. GTDB lineage: Bacteria > Actinomycetota > Actinomycetes > Mycobacteriales > Pseudonocardiaceae > Pseudonocardia > Pseudonocardia kujensis. Next base: position 93,992 of record NZ_JAJSOK010000002.1, on the reverse strand, counting down.
GGTCGACGTCGTGGTGACCTTCCTCGGCGCGATCTACTTCATCCTCGTCGCCGACGGCTTCTACACGCCCTTCATCGCCTTCATCAGCGCGCTGGCGGTGCCGATCACCGCCTGGGTGGGGGTGTTCACGGTCGACATGCTGAAGCGACGACACTACGACCCCGTGGCGCTCGTGGACACGTCGCGGACCAGCGCGTACTGGTACCGGGCCGGGGTGGAGCCGCGGGCCTTCGGGGCCTGGGCGGCGGCGATCGTCGTCGGGTACCTGTTCACCACGGCCGGCCCGTCCGACGACGCGTGGTTCACCGGCCCCCTCGCGGGCACCTGGTTCGGGGAGAACGGCCTGGCCTGGGTGATCACGTTCGTGGTCGGCGCCGGGGTGTACGCGGCGCTGGGCGGGGCCCGGACGGCCGCGGGGCGCCCGACGTGACCGGCCGCCTCGTCCACACCGGACAGGTCGTGATCGACCTGGTCATGCGGGTGCCGGCCCTGCCTCCCGCGGGCGGTGACGTCCTGGCCTCCGACACGTCGACGCACGCCGGCGGCGGGTTCAACGTCATGGCCGCGGCCGCGCGGTCGGGTGCGTCGGTGCTCTACACGGGCGGCCACGGGCGCGGCCCGCACGGCGACCTCACCCGGGCCGCGCTCGCCGCCGAGGGGATCGCCGTCGCGCAGCCGATGGCGGAGCAGGACACCGGCGTGTGCGTGGTGCTGGTCGACGACACCGGTGAGCGGACGTTCGTCACCGGCAGCGGCGCGGAGACAGCGGTGGCGGGAGCGCTGCCCGCGGTGAGCGCGGCCGACGTGGTCTACGTCAGCGGGTACAGCCTGCTCGTCCCGGCCAAGGCCGAGCAGATCCTGGCGCTGTCCGGCGGCGCGGTCCTGGTCGACCCGGGCCCGCTCGCCGCCGAGATCGAGCCCGGGTTGTGGGCGCGGATGCTGAGCCGGACCTGCGTGCTGAGCTGCAACGCCCGCGAGGCCCGGCTGCTGTCCGGTGAGCCCGACCCGGCGCGCGCCGGGCTCGCGCTGGGCCGGCGGCTGCGGGACGAGGCGGTCGTCCTGGTCCGCGACGGCGCCGCCGGGTGCCTGCTGGTCCGCGGTGGGGAGGTCGAGCACGTGCCCGGGGTGCGGGTCGAGGCGGTCGACACCAACGGCGCCGGCGACGCCCACTGCGGCGTCCTCGCCGCCGAGCTGCTCCGCGGTGCCACCGTGCCCGAGGCCGCCCGCCGCGCCAACGCCGCCGCGGCCCTCGCGGTCACCAGGCCCGGCCCCGCCACCGCCCCCACCCGCGCCGAGCTCGACGCCTTCCTCACCACCCACCCCACCCCCACCTGAGTCCGCCCCGCGAGTCGGCGGTTCGGGTAGCGCGAGTCGGCGGATCGGAGTGACCGAGTTGCGCCTGCTCGTGGCCGACTCGCGGACGGGCGAGGCACCCGAGCCCATCCTCGTCGTGGCGCCGGGGCTCTGTCGCTATCGCGGGGGCCCGTGGGACCCGCTCGCGACCTTTCCCTTCGCTCCGTGATCACCAGGAGCTCGTGGTCGGGGACGCTTGGTCATCCGACCCCGAGCTCCTGCTCGACGACCGGCGCCGTCAGCGCACGACCTCTTCGACGAACGCCGTGGCGCGCTCGCGCAGGCCGGCGCGCCGCTCGTCGACGGACAGGCCCGGCGGGGGCCGCAGCGCCGCCGTCGCCTTCTCGACCCGGATGTGATGGCGGCAGCCGAGATCGGCACACACGTACGTACCGACGGTGTTCCCGTTGCGTCCCTTGCCTCCGCGGCGGGCAGCGGTGAACAGAACGGTGCCCCCGGCGCTGTGGGTGGTGCGGCAGAGCGCGCACATCGCCGTCGTGCCCACGGCGTTCGACGCGGCGCGGAGCAGTACCGCGATCGGCTCGTCGGAGCCGGGGACCAGCAGCACGGCGCGGTCCGGGGCCTTCGCGTCCCGCCAGCCGACGACGTCGTCGAGCGCGTCGAGGTCGAGCTCGCGGACCTCGGGAGGCAGGGCCAGCCGGCCGGCCTCGCCCTTCGAGCAGTTGGCCAGGGCGCGGCGGATACGGGCGTCGGTGGTCATCGTGCGGTCCGTGGTCTCGGGGAGCAGGGCGTGATCACGTTAGGCACCGGGCCCGGCGAGGCGCATCCCTATTCCCGCGCGGAGGCCTCCCGACCTGTGTAGTTCGATGACCGGAAACTGCCGACTCGCGGTGCCACAGCTCGCGACTCGCGGTGCCACAGCTCGCGACTCGCGGTGCCACAGCTCGCGACTCGCGGTGCCACAGCTCGCGACTCGCGCTGCCGGAAGTCGCGACTCGCGCTGCCGGAAGTCGCGACTCGCGGTGCCGGAACGCGCGACTCGCGCCGGGGGGCGGGGGGCGGGGGCACAGCGCGACACGTGGGGTCACACGAGGGGGTGCAGGGCGTCGCGGAGGAGGCGCAGGGCCTCGGGCGGGTTGTCCCAGAACACCATGTGCCCGGCGTCGGGGATCTCGACCAGGGCTGCCGCGGGGTTGGTCGTCGCCGCCTCCTTGGCACCCTCGGGCGTCACGACGGGGGAGTCGGCGCCGTGGAGAAGCGTGGTCGGGGCCGGGACCGAGGGCCAGACCTCGAAGAAGTCCTCGCTCTCGAAACCGCGGTGCGTCTCGGCGATCGCCGTGCGCGCGCAGCTCGACAGCCACCGCGCCCGCAGCTCCTGCTCCCGCCGCGGCCAGCGCGGCCACGAGCGAGCGACCTCGTCCGCCGTCGTCCCGCGCACGGCCTCGTCGAGCTGGCCGAGGAAGGCCTCGAGCGTGGTCGGGTACGGACCCCGGCCGGGCCCGCTCATGGGCGGGTCGACCAGCACGGTGCCCCGCAGCGGCCGCCGCACCGCCGTCGCGGCCGCGATCCGCGCGCCCATCGAGTGCCCGACGAGCACCGGGTCGTCGAGCCCGTCGAGCACGGCCAGGGTGTCCGAGGCGTAGTCCGCCAGCGTGTACGCGTCCCCGGTGTCCGACAGCCCGCGCCCGCGGACGTCGACCACGATCGGCCGCCCCAGGTCGATCAGCGCGCGTGCGACGAAGTCCATCGTGATCGCCGGGCTGGTGATCCCCGGGATGATCACGATCGGGACGCCGGTCCCGCCGTAGTCGAGCAGGTGCAGTCGGACGGCTCCGTTGCGCACCCACCGGGACCTCGCGGGGACGTCCGCGAGATCCGCGAGGGCGTCCTGCCGGACACAGCGCACGTCGGGTGGCGTCACTTGAGTCCTCCCACGTAGGCCAGGGCGTCGTCGAGCGGGATCACGTCGCCGTACTTGGCCTGGATGTCGAACAGGTTCGCCTCGGCGGGACCGTCGGCCCGGTCGCCCACGCACTCCCGCGGCACGAGCACGGGGTAGCCGGACTGCAGTGCGTCGACGGCGGTGGCGCGCACGCATCCGCTGGTCGTGGCGCCGCACACGATCACGGTGTCCACCCGCAGGGACGCCAGCAACGCCGCCAGCCCGGTCCCGAAGAACGCCGACGCGCCCTTCTTCAGGATCAGGTGGTCGGCGTCCGAGAACGGCAGCCGGGCGTCGATCTCCACCGCCTCGGAGCCCACGGCCAGCGCCCGCATCCCGGGTGCCTTGTCCAGCCAGGTGACGGTGTCCATCTCCGCGGGCGTGTAGCCGATCGTCGTGTAGACGACCGGGACGTCCGCCGCGGCGGCCTCCGTGACCAGCCGGGAGGTCGCCGCGACGACCTCGGTCAGGTCGGCGCCCGTCGGGTACGCGGGGTCGGTGAACCCCTTCGTCAGGTCCACGACCACGATCGCGGGCCGTTCGCCGCGGCGCACCGGCGCCCCGAAGCCCGCCCGCTCGTAGGTCGCGTCCGTCGAAGATCCGTGCACACTCATGACGCACTCCTGTCGAGCCGGTCCTGGAACGCCGCCCGGCGGCGGGTGGCGCAGTCGTCGATCGCCTCCACGATCGTCTGGTAGCCCGTGCAGCGACAGAGGTTGGAGGCGACGACGTCGCGGATCTCCTCGGTCGTGGGCTCGGGCTCCTCGGCGAGGTAGCCCTCGGCCAGCATGAGCATGCCCGGCGTGCAGAAGCCGCACTGCAGGCCGTGGTGCTCGGAGAAGCACTGCTGGAGGTCGTTGAGCGTGCCGTCCGGCGCGGCCAGCGACTCCACCGTCCGGATCTCCGCGCCCTCCACCTGCGCCGCGAAGATCAGGCACGCCCGCGCCGGCGCGCCGTCGACCAGCACCGTGCAGGCCCCGCAGATCCCGTGCTCGCACCCGACGTGCGTGCCCGTGAGACCCAGGTCGTGCCGCAGGACGTCGACCAGGGTGCGGCGCGGCTCGATCGCGAGGTCGTGCCGCTCGCCGTTCACGACGAGCTCCACCAACTGGATCATGAAACCTCCAACGCGCGGAAGATCGCCTCGCGGGGGATCGGGGTGTCGTCCAGCTCGACGCCGGTGTGCCGCAGGGCGTCGTTCACGGCGTTCAGCACCGCGGCCGGCGCCCCGATCGTTCCGCCCTCGCCGGCGCCCTTGGCCCCGTTCTCCGTGAACGCGCACGGCGTCTCCAGGTGCTCGATCCGCACGTCCGGGATCTCCCTCGCGGTCGGGACCTTGTACTCCATGAAGCTCGGGGCGAGGGGCTGGCCCGCGTCGTCGTACCGGACCTCCTCGAACAACGCCCCCGCGATGCCCTGCGCGATCCCGCCGCGCGCCTGCCCCTCCACCACCTGCGGGTGGATCGCCACCCCGCAGTCCTCGACGCAGACGTACCGCAGGATCTCGACGCCGCCGGTGCCCGGGTCCAGCTCGACGACGCAGCCGTGCGTGGCGTTGGAGAAGGTCCCGTCGCCGCCGACGTCGAAGCTCGCGGTGGCCGCCAGCCCCGGCCCGACGCCCTTGGGCAGCAGGTGCGCCTTCAGGTACGCCACGTCGGCGATGTCCGCGTACGAGAGCCACGACGAGCCGACCCGCACCCCGCCGTCCTCGAGCACGGCCGACTCGACGTCGCCCCCGAGGAGGTGCGCCGCGATCTCGCGCAGCTGGTCGCCGAGCTTCACCGACGCCGCCGCGACGGCACTGCCCCCGATGGTGATCGACCGGGAGGCGAAGGAGCCCCACCCGTAGGTGATCCGGTCCGTGTCGCCCTGCACGATCTTCACGCGGTCGTACGGGACGCCGAGCCGGTCGGCGACGATCTGCGCCATCGTGGTCTCGTGGCTCTGCCCGTGCGACAGCGTGCCCGTCGTGACGGAGACCGTGCCGTTCAGGTCCATCCGGATCTCGGAGATGTCGAAGCCCGGCACGACCTGCATCTTCCGCTGCGCGAAGGCGCCGGAGCCGTAGCCGGTCCGCTCGGAGAAGCAGGCGAATCCGATCCCGATCACCCTGTTCTCGTCCGAACGACGAGAGAACCAGCCCTCGTCGCGCAACGTCTTCTCGCAGAGGTCGAGCGACTCGAGGTAGGAGCCCGGATCGTAGGTGATGTTGTTGACGCCCGTGTACGGGAAGACCGTGATCAGGTTGCGGCGCCGCAGCTCCACCGCGTCGATCCCGAGCGCCCGGGCGGCCTTCTCGAACACCCGCTCGACGACCATGACGTACTGCGGCCGGCTCACGCCGCGGTACGGCGCGGTGGGCGCCTTGTTCGTGGTGACCGCCCGCCCGCGCACGCGGTACGCCGGCACACGGTAGACGCCCGGCATCTCGGCGGAGGCCATCAGTGGCTCGATGCCCGCCGTGAACGGGTAGCAGGAGTAGGCCCCCATGTCGCAGACGACGTCGGCGTCGAGGCCGAGGATCTCGCCGTCGGCGGAGAAGGCCGCGCGGACGGTGTAGCGCTGCTCGCGGGCGAGGAACGCGGCGGTGAGCGCGTCCCGCCGGTCCTCGATCCACTTGACCGGCCGGCGCAGGCGCAGCGCGGCCGCCGCGGCGGCGATCTCCTCGCGCCCGACCACGCACTTCTGCCCGAAGCCGCCGCCCATGTCCGGCACGGTGACCCGGACCTGCTTCTCGTCCAGCCCGACGCACCGCGCCAGCACCGTGCGCACCTGGTGGGGGACCTGGGAGCAAGTCTGCACGCGCAGCTGCTCGTCCCGGTCGTCCCAGTCGGCGACGACGCCGCGGGTCTCGAGCGGGAGCGCGTTCTGCCGCCCGGTCTTCGTGCGCACCTCGACCACGGTGTGGGCCTCGGAGAACACGTCGTCGATGCCCTCGGTGGCGAAGAGCGAGACGTCGACGAGCGTGTTGCGGGGGGCCCCGGCGTGCACCAGCGGGGCGCCCTCCGCCAGGGCCCCGAGATCGCTCACCACCGGTTCGAGCGGCGCGTACTCCACGACGGCCGCCTCGACGCCGTCCTCGGCCGCGTACGGGTCCTTCGCGACGACGACCGCCACCGGCTCGCCGACGTAGCGCACCGTGTCCCGGGCGAGGACCGGCATGGCGGTGGGCACGAACTCGTGCGCCGGGCGGTCGAGCAGCGCGGTGATGTCCGCCAGGTCCAGGTCCGCGGCGGTGTAGGCGGCGACCACGCCGGGCACCGCGCGGACCTCGTCGAGGTCGACGGCGAGCAGCCGGGCGTGCGCCTCGGTGCTGCGGACGAACTGGGCGTGCAGCATGCCGGGCAGGGTGATGTCGTCGACGAACCGGCCGCGGCCGGCCAACAGGCGCGGGTCCTCGCGGCGGGGCACGGAGGCGCCGACCCAGGCGCCGTCGCGTCGGAACCTCGGCTCAGCCACGGGCAGCCTCCTCGTAGGCGCGTTCGACCAGCGTGCGGACCAGCCCGCGGCGGTAGTGCGCGCTGATCCCGGGCTCGTCCCGCAGGTCCAGGGAGTCCGCGGCCGCCGCCGCGCGTGCGCGGGAGGCGGCGCCGGAGGACCACCCGCCGCGCACGACGGTCGGGACGGGGCCGACCCCACCGAGCACGATCCGGTCCGTGTCGAGGTCGACAGCGGCCGCGACCAGGGCGAAGTCGCCCTTGCGGTCGGCGTACTCGGTCAGCGCGGCGCGGGGCGCCGGGTGGGGGAACACGAGCTCGACGATCAGCTCGTCGGGCTCCAGGGCGGTGGTGAAGGGGCCCAGGAAGAACTCCTCGGCCGGGATCTCCCGCCGGCCCGCCGGCCCCTCGGCCACGATCCGGGCCTCGAGCAGGACGGCGAGCAGGCACCACTCGGCGGTCGCGTCGGCGTGCGCGATGCTGCCGCCGACCGTGCCGCGGGTGCGGATCGGCAGGTGGCCCACCCAGCGCATCGCGCGGGACAGCACGGCGAAGTCACCGAGTTCCGCCTTCTCGACGGTCCGGTGCGTGGTGAGCGCGCCGACGCGCAGCGTGTCGCCCTCGCGCCGGATCTCGGCGAGCCCGTCGATGTGCGTGATGTCGACCAGGTGCTCGGGGCGGGCCAGCCGGAAGTTCATCATCGCGACGAGGCTCTGTCCCCCGGCGACGACCTTGGCCTCGTCGCCGAGCTCGGTGAGGAGCCCCACCGCGCCCGCCACGGAGCGGGCGCGGTGGTACTCGAAGGCGGCGGGCTTCACGAGCGGACGGCCCCCGCGGACGGAGCGGGCGCCTCGGCCCCGGTGACCTCCTCGGTGCCGGTGATCCGGTCGAGCTCGCGCCCCTTGGTCTCCGGTGCGCCGAGCGCCATGTAGAGCACGGCGCCGAGCACCACGACCGCCATCAGCGCGAACGTCAGCGGCAGGCCCAGGACCGGCCAGAGCACGCTGCCGAAGATCAGCGGCACGAAACCGGTGACCGCCCGGCTCATGGACGAGGCCCAGCCGAAGCCGCTGGCGCGCAGCTCGGTCGGGTACAGCTCGGAGACGTAGGCGTACATGACCGGGATGACCACCAGGGCGAAGAACCCGAACACCGCGATCATCACGATGGCGGCCGTCGACGAGCCCAGGACCAGCGAGAACACCACCAGCGCGATCGCGGCGAGCGGGGCGGCGACGCCGATGACCCACTTGCGGCCGACCACCTCGACGAGCAGCACGGAGGTGATCACGCCCAGGATGCCGACCGCGTTCATGACCGTCGTCGAGCCGAAGGCCGCGACCTCGCCCATGCCCTGCGCCCGCAGGATCGAGGGCATCCAGGACAGGGCGGCGTAGTAGACGACCATCACCGAGATGAACAGCGCCCAGGCCACGCCGGTGACGACCGGGTTGTAGGCCCACACCAGCCGGAGCTGGTCGAAGGCGGCCGACAAGCCCTTCCTGCGCGACGCGGCGGCCTCCGGCACCACGGCCGGGATCTCGTACTGCTCGGGCGTGGCGCCGGTCCGGCGGACCATGTCGTCGATCACCTCGCGGGCCTCGGCCTCGCGGCCGGTGCGGGCCAGGTAGAGCGGCGACTCGGGCACCCCGCGGCGGATCCAGAACAGCAGGATCGCGGGCAGCACCATCAGCGCGAGCATCCAGCGCCAGTTGCCGCCGACGGGCACGAGGAACGTGGCCGTGACGCCGGCGAGCGTCGTCCCGATCGGCCACCAGCCGTCCATCGCGGCCAGTACGCGGCCGCGCTGCTTCTTCGGGGAGAACTCGCTGACGATCGCGTAGTCCACCGGGATGCAGCCGCCCAGGCCGACGCCGGCCAGGAAGCGCAGCACCAGGAAGACCTCCCAGCTCGGCGACAGCGCGCCCAGCACGGAGAACAGCGCGAAGATCATCAGGGTGATCGAGAAGGCCTTCTTGCGGCCCATCCGGTCGGCGATCGTGCCCCAGGCGATGGCGCCGACCGCCATGCCGATCAGGTTGGCCGTCGCGACGAGGCCGCGCTGGCCGGTGGAGAGCCCGAACTCGGTGCCGAGCAGCGGGGTGAGGAAGCCGTTCAGGGAGACGTCCCAGGCGTCGAACATGTACCCGAGACCGCCGATGACGAAGATCCTTCCCTGCACCCCCCACTTCCACGGGAGGTCCTGGACGACCTGGTCGCCTGTACGCATGGTGTGCTCCGGTTCCGGTGGGGGGGCGGTCAGCGGGCGAACGGATAGGAGTGGGACTCGGTGTCGGGGTCGTTCAGCGGCGAACCGCCCCAGAGCCAGTCGTACGAGACGTCCGACTCGCCCCGGAAGTCGGCCAGCTGCGCGTCGCGTTCGCGCTGCTCCGGGCCGTCGGGCAGATGGTAGAAGCGCATGTTCTCCAGGGAGGCGTCCTGGACCATGCCGGCGTGGGTGGCCCGGCGGTTCACGTAGCGGATCAGCGCCGCGTCGATGCCGTCGCGGGTCACGCCGCCGAGCTCCTCGGCCAGGACGGCCGCGTCCTCCATGGCCTGCGACGCGCCCTGGGCCTGGTACGGCAGCATCGCGTGGCAGGCGTCGCCGAGCAGGGCGACCCGGCCGTCGACCCACACCGGGTCCCGGCGGCGGCGGAACAGCGCCCACTTCGACGCGTCCCCCTCGGCCTTGGACAGCATCGCCGCGACCCGGTCGTCCCAGCCGGGGAAGGCGTCGACCAGCTCGTCCGCCGTCGCCGGGAGCGTCCAGGCGTCGGTGGTGTCGAGCGTGTTCGGGACGACCGCGACCACGTTGAGGTGTTCCCCGCCGCGGACGAAGTAGTGCACGAGGTGTCGGTCGGGCCCGTACCAGATCGTGGAGTGGAAGCGGTCGAGCAGGAAGCGGGTCGCGGGGTCGGCCGCGATCTTGTCGCCGGGGATCAACGCGCGATAGCACATCTCCCCGGAGAAGACGAGCGTGTCGTCGAAGCCGGCGGCGTCGCGGACCCGTGAGCGGATGCCGTCGGCGCCGACCAGGACGTCGCCCACGAAGCGCCGGCCGTCGGCCGTGACGGCGACCGGGCGGGTGGGGTCGGAGCGGTCCAGCTCGGCGACCGCCGAGTCGGTGTGGACCTCGGTGACCGGCCCCGGGCCGTCCGGGTCGAGACAGGCGTCGAGCAGGATCCGGTGCAGGTCGGCGCGGTGGTAGTGCCAGTACGGAGCCCCGTACTCGCGCACCACGCGCTCGCCCAGCGGCAGCGAGGCGATGATGCTGCCGTCCTGCCAGCGCCTCCGCACCTGGTCGGTGGGGGCGGTCCGGATGGCCTGCATCTGCTTGCGCAGGCCGAGCCCGAAGAGGATGCGGCTGGCGTTGGGGGCGGTCTGGATGCCCGCACCCACCTCGCCCAGCTGGGCCGCCTGCTCGAGGACGACCGTGCGCAGCCCCCGCCGGCGCAGGGCGAGCGCGGTGGTGAGACCACCGAGCCCGCCGCCGACGACGGTGACCGTGAACGACTGGCTGGCCACGTGTCCCTCCCGGGATAGATCCATTCTGGACGGTGCGCCGTCCCCGCCGGGCTCCCGCGATGCGGCAGCTCAGAGCGGTCTGTGCGCCGCCCGGCGGAGATAATCCGAACACTGACGATCCCGGAACGCAAGGGGTGGAGCAAGCTGTAACGCGTCAGAAACCCGGAACACGGACCGGCAACACCCGCCCTCGGATGCGCGAACCCTGCCGTGACCTGCGCCACCGTGGCGCTACCGGATCTCGCGACTCGCGGGAGTACGGGGCGCGACTCGCGGGAGCTCGGGGCGGGGCTCGCCCCCGTCCTCACTGTCAGTCGTCGACCAGGGACTCCCAGTGCTCGGCGATGCCGTTGAGCCGCGTGAGGAGGGCGGTCTCGTCGTCGCGCCCGATGCCGCGCATGAGCAGCATGTCGAGCGCGCGGGCCTTCTCGTAGGCCTGCGCCAGGGTGGCCGAGCCCGCCTCGGTGAGGTGCAGCAGCCGCTTGCGCCCGTCCTCGGGCGGGGTGACCCGGGTGATCAGGTCGCGGTCCTCGAGCCGGCGCACGATGCTCGCCATCGTGGACCGGTCGAGCGCGACGGCGCGGGCCAGCGATCCCTGCTCGACGCCGGGGTAGGCGTCGACCGCGGTCAGGACCGCGAACTGCGGGCCCGTCAGCAGCGGGTCCACGTAGCGCTGCCAGGCGGCGGTGTAGGCGTGGTGCAGCCGCCGGGCGACGTACCCGGGCGCGGCGAGGAGGGCCTCCGGAGCCGGCAGCTGCTCCGGGCCGGCCTGTCCGCGCTCGTCACCCACGACGTCCATTCGACCACGTGCCGTGCGCCGACCGCCGACCGCCCCGAACGGGCTCTTCCGCCCTTTCGGGTAGTCGCGGCGGAATGCGGGAGAAAAGGGACTCCGTCCGGGCGGCACCACTTTCCCGCGCGTAGCGTCCGCGCCGGGCCCGGGGGTGCGGTGGAAAGGGACGGCATGGTCGGTCGGTCGGGATCGAAACACACTCCGCTCACGGCGGACCAGCGCAATTCCTTCGTCGCCGCCCTGCTGGGCTGGACGATGGACGCGTTCGACTACTTCATCGTGGTCCTGGTCTACGCGGACATCGCCAAGGAGTTCCACGTCTCGCTCACGACGATGGCCTTCCTGACGACGGCGACGCTGATCATGCGGCCGGTCGGCGCGATCATCTTCGGGCTCTGGGCGGACCGCCGGGGGCGGCGCATCCCGCTGCTGGTCGACGTCAGCTTCTACTCCGTCGTCGGTTTCCTGTGCGCCTTCTCGCCGAACTTCACCGTGCTGCTGGTCCTGCGCCTGCTCTACGGCATCGGAATGGGCGGCGAGTGGGGGCTCGGCGCGGCGCTGGCCATGGAGAAGATCCCCGCGAACCGGCGCGGCTTCTTCTCGGGCGTGCTCCAGCAGGGCTACTCGCTGGGCTACCTGCTGGCCTCGCTGGCCTCGCTCGTCGTGCTGTCGTGGTGGGACCTGGGCTGGCGCTGGCTCTTCGCGCTGTCGGTGCTCCCGGCCCTGCTCAGCCTGCTGATCCGCACCCGGGTCAAGGAGTCCGAGGTCTGGGAGGAGACACGGGAGCGGATGCGGGTCACGCAGTCGTCGCTGCGCGACGTGTTCCTCAATCCCGCGGTGCTGCGCCGCTTCGTCTACCTGATCCTGCTGATGACCGCCTTCAACTGGATGAGCCACGGCACGCAGGACCTCTACCCGACGTTCCTGAAGGCCCACGACAACGGCGGCGCCGCGCTGTCGGAGACCACCGCCACGTGGATCGCCGTGCTCTACACCGTCGGGGCCACGATCGGTGGCGTCGTCTTCGGGTCGCTCTCCGAGCGTTTCGGCCGCCGGTACACGATCGTCTTCTGCGCGGTCCTCGGCCTCCCGATCGCCCCGCTCTTCGCGCTGGCGCCGACCGCGGGCTGGCTCGCGCTCGGTGCCTTCCTCATGCAGGTCGTGGTGCAGGGCGCCTGGGGCGTGATCCCGGCGCACCTGACCGAGATGTCGCCGGACACCATCCGCGGCTTCTACCCGGGCGTCACCTACCAGCTCGGGAACTGCCTCGCGGCCTTCAACCTGCCCCTCCAGCAGGCTCTCGCCGCCAAGCACGGCTACCCGTTCGCGCTGCTCTGGACGATCGTGCCGGTCCTCGTCGCGGTCGCCCTCCTGACGCTGCTCGGCAGGGAGGCCAAGGGGATCGAGTTCGGCGGGCGGCTCGGGACGGCCCGCACGGAGGCCACCGCCCGCTGAACGAGCCGGGCACTCAGACCGCGTCCTCGCCCCGCTCCCCGGTGCGCACCCGGACGACGTGCTCGACGGGGGTCACCCAGACCTTGCCGTCGCCGATCCGGCCGGTCCGCGCCGCCCCGGCGACGGCGTCGAACACCTTGTCGGCGAGGTCGTCGCCGCAGACGACCTCGATCTTCAGCTTCGGGATGAGGTCGACGTCGTACTCCGCGCCGCGGTAGATCTCGGTGTGTCCCTTCTGCCGGCCGTAGCCCTTGACCTCGGTGATCGTCATGCCGAGGATCGCCAGCTGCTCCAGCGCGTCGCGGACCGGGCCGAGCGTGAAGGGCTGGACGACGGCGGTCACCAGCTTCACGAGGAGCTCTCGACCCGGGTCGCGGTGTCGCCGGCCGCGGCGTGCATGCCGTTCGGGCCCCGGCCGCCCGTCAGGGCGGAGTAGTCGTAGCCGGTCTCGGCGTGTTCGGCCTCGTCGACGCCGGTCGCCTCGGACTCCTCGTCGACCCGGAAGCCGAGGGTGGCCTTGATGACCAGCCCGAGGACCGTCGCGACGACGAACGAGTAGAGCAGCACCGCGCCCGCCGCGAGCGCCTGCCGACCGAGCTGGAGGAACCCGCCGCCGTAGAACAGGCCGTTCTCGCCGAGGGCGGCCGCGTTGACGTCGTTGTCGCCGAAGAAGCCGATCAGCAGGGTGCCGACCAGCCCGCCGACGAGGTGGACGCCGACGACGTCGAGCGAGTCGTCGAAGCCGAACCGGAACTTCAGGCCGACGGCCAGGGCACACAGCGCACCCGCGATCAGCCCGATCGCCAGCGCCCCCATCGGCGCCACGTACCCGCAGGCCGGGGTGATGGCGACCAGGCCGGCGACGGCGCCGGACGCGGCGCCCAGGGTCGTCGGCCTGCCGTCGCGGATCTGCTCGACGAGCAGCCAGCCCAGCACCGCGGTGCAGGTGGCGAGCGTGGTGTTCGTGAACGCGACGCCGGCCAGGTCGCTCGCGCCGAGCGCCGAGCCCGCGTTGAACCCGTACCAGCCGAACCAGAGCAGGCTCGCGCCGAGCAGCACGAACGGCAGGCTGTGCGGCCGCATGCGCTCGCGCGGCCAGCCCTTGCGCCGCCCGAGCACGATCGCGAGCGCCAGCCCGGCCGCGCCGGCGTTGATGTGGACGGCGGTGCCGCCGGCGAAGTCCTCGGCCTTGAGGGTGTTGGCGATCCAGCCGCCGACGTTGTCCGGCCCGGTGAACCCGTCGAACGCGAACACCCAGTGCGCCACCGGGAAGTAGCAGAGCGTGGCCCAGCCGGCGACGAAGAGCGTCCACGACCAGAACTTCGCGCGGTCCGCGATCGCGCCGGAGACCAGCGCCGGGGTGATGACCGCGAACATCAGCTGGAACATCACGAAGGACAGGGCCGGCAGGGCGTCGGTCCCGGGCCACGGCGCGGTGGCCGAGGCGACGCCGACGAGGTGCCCGATCGTGTTCGCCAGACCCGCGAACTCGCCGTCGCCGACGAGGCCGCCGAACTTGTCGTTCCCGAAGGCCCAGCTGTAGCCGAACAACGCCCACAGCACCCCGACCACGGCGAGGCAGATGAAGTTCATCATCAGCATGTTGAGCACGCTCTTGCTGCGCACCATGCCGCCGTAGAAGAAGGCCAGGCCCGGTGTCATCAGCATGACGAGTGCCGCGCTCGCGAGCACCCAGGCGGTGTCCCCGGTGTTGATCACTCCTGCCTCCGCTCCCCGTCGACCGGTCGGGGCGGAATGCTTCGCGGGATCTGTTTCCGGCGGCACTCCGCCGCGGTTTCCGGGCGATGAACGGGCCTCACGAAAGGTGTTCCGGGGACGAATCGCGCTCGGGCATCGGGGCGATATCGGAAGAACCGCGCGAACCGGGGCGCGTCCGATTTCGAGAATAGTCGATCTCCTTCGCCGGAGGTGTCGGAGGTGCCGGAGGTGCCGCCCGCCCCGTCCGGGCCGCGCGGGGCCTCCGCGGCGATCGACGTTCCACAGATCGTTGACGCTAAGCCTCAGTGTTGTAGAGTGTCGGGTGCCACCGCACGAGGTATCCCTTCCCGACCTGCAGCGACGACAGGAGGCCCCGGAATGAGCGACCCGTCCGATCCGGCCGGCGAGGAACAGGTCCCGGAGGTCTCCTTCGCCACGTCCCCGGCGGAGTACCGGCACTGGAGGCTCGACGTCGACGGTGAGGTCGCCACGCTGACCCTCGACGTCGACGAGACGGCGGGCATCGTGCCGGGCTACGAGCTGAAGATGAACTCGTACGACCTGGGCGTGGACATCGAGCTCTACGACGCCACGCAGCGGCTGCGGTTCGAGCACCCTGGCGTGCGCGCGGTGGTGGTGACCAGCGCGAAGGACAAGAACTTCTGTGCTGGCGCGAACATCCGGATGCTCGCGCAGTCGAGCCACCCGTGGAAGGTGAACTTCTGCAAGTTCACCAACGAGACGCGCAACGGGATCGAGGACGCCACCGAGAACTCGAATCAGACCTGGATCGCGGCGGTCAACGGCACCGCGGCCGGCGGTGGCTACGAGCTGGCCCTGGCCTGCGAGCAGATCCTGCTGATCGACGACAACTCGTCGGCGGTGTCGCTGCCCGAGGTCCCGTTGCTGGGCGTGCTGCCGGGCACCGGCGGGCTGACCCGGGTCACGGACAAGCGGAAGGTGCGCAAGGACCGGGCGGACGTGTTCGCCACCCGCGCCGAGGGGATCCGCGGCAAACAGGCCGTGGAGTGGAAGCTCGTCGACGAGACGATCCCGAAGCGGGTCTGGGCCGAGACGGTCGCCGAGCGGGCGAAGGCGGCGGCCGCCGCGTCGTCGCGCCCCACGGACGCGCAGGGTGTCGCGCTGCCGCCGCTGGAGCCGACGGTGACGGCGGACGGAATCACGTACCGGCACGTCAAGGCCGAGTTCGAGCGCGGGCGCGGGCTGGTGGAGATCACCGTGTCCGGCCCGGACGGCGGCGTGCCGGAGTCCCTGGAGCGGGTGCACGAGCTGGGCGAGGCGTTCTGGCCGCTGGCCATGACCCGGGAGCTCGACGACCTGATCCTGCGGTTGCGGTCGAACGAGCTCGAGCTGGGCACCTGGGTGATCCGGACGCGCGGCGAGGTCGAGGACGCGCTGGCCTTCGAGCGGCTCATCGCCGAGCACTCGGGCGACGACTGGCTGGTCAACGAGATCCGGCACTACTTCAAGCGGGTGCTCAAGCGGCTCGACGTGACCTCCCGGTCGTTGATCGCGCTGATCGAGCCCGGGTCCTGCTCCGCCGGGGCGCTGCTGGAGCTGGCGCTGGCCTGCGACCGGCAGTACATGCTCGACGGCACGCTGGACGAGGACGACTCGGAACAGGGTGACGAGGCCCAGATCATGCTGTCCGCCAGCAACTTCGGGACCTTCCCGATGGGCAACGGCCTCTCCCGGCTGGCCAGCAGGTTCTGGGGGGACGCGGACCACGTGACCAAGCTGCGGCAGGAGACCGACCGGCGGATCGAGGCCCGGGAGGCCCTCGAGCTGGGCCTGGTCACCGACGCCCCGGACGACATCGACTGGGAGGACGAGATCCGGATCATGCTGGAGGAGCGGGCGTCCTTGTCCCCGGACGCGCTGACCGGGATGGAGGCCAACCACCGGTTCGTCGGCCCGGAGACGATGGAGACGCGGATCTTCGGGCGGCTGACCGCCTGGCAGAACTGGATCTTCGTGCGGCCCAACGCCTCCGGCCCGGAGGGGGCGTTGCGCCGCTACGGCACGGGACGCAAGGCGGAGTTCGACAGGAAGCGGGTCTGAGGCAATGTCGATCGACTACAGCGAGAAGATCCCCAACAACGTCGATCTCGCGGGTGACCGGAAGCTGCAGCGGGCGCTGGAGTCCTGGCAGCCCAACTTCCTCAACTGGTGGAAGACGATGGGCCCCGCCGTCCCCACCCAGGACGTCTACTTGCGCACGGCGGTCGACGTCGGCAAGGAGGGCTGGGCGCAGTTCGGGCACGTCGCCATGGAGGAGTACCGGTGGGGCGTGTTCCTCGCCGAGCGCGGCGACGACCGGCGGATCGCCTTCGGCGAGCAGAAGGGCGAGCCGGTCTGGCAGCAGGTCCCCGGTGAGTACCGCGCCGACCTGCAGCGGCTGATCGTGATCCAGGGCGACACCGAGCCGGCCTCGGTGGAGCAGCAGCGCCGCCTCGGCGAGACCGCGCCCTCGCTGTACGACCTGCGCAACCTCTTCCAGGTCAACGTGGAGGAGGGCCGGCACCTCTGGGCGATGGTCTACCTGCTGCACGCCTACTTCGGGCGCAACGGCCGCGAGGAGGCCGAGGCGCTGCTGCAGCGCAACTCCGGCGACCTGGACTCCCCGCGCATCCTCGGGGCGTTCAACGAGGAGACGCCGGACTGGCTGTCGTTCTACATGTTCACCTACTTCACCGACCGGGACGGCAAGTACCAGCTCGGCACGCTGAAGGAGTCCGCCTTCGACCCGCTCTCGCGCACCTGCGAGTTCATGTTGAAGGAGGAGGCGCACCACATGTTCGTGGGCACCACCGGCATCGACCGGGTGGTCACGCGGACCTGCGAGCTGATGCACGAGCACGACACCTCCGACGTCGCCCCGCACGGCGGCATCCCGCTGGACGTGATCCAGAAGTACATCAACTTCCACTACTCGGTGTCGCTGGACCTGTTCGGCTCCGAGCAGTCCACGAACGCGGCCAACTACTTCACCGCCGGGCTCAAGGGCCGCTGGCAGGAGGAGCGCCGCCGCGACGACCACAAGCTCACCGAGGACGCCTTCACCATCGACACGGTCAAGGACGGCCGGATGAGCACCGACGAGGTGTCGGCGCTGCTGGCGCTCAACCTCGACCTGCGCAACGAGTACGTCAAGGACTGCCAGTCCGGGCTCAAGCGCTGGAACCGGATCCTGGCCAAGAACGGCTTCGCCGAGTCGCTGTACCTGCCGCACGTCGGCTTCAACCGGCAGGTCGGGCTGTTCTCCGAGTACCACGTCACGCCCTCGGGGGAGGTGGTCGGCGCGGACGCGTGGAAGGCCAAGGAGGACTCCTGGCTGCCCAGCGCCGGCGACAAGGCCCACGTGCAGAACCTGATGCGCCCGGTCTACGAGCCCGGCAAGATCGCCGGCTGGATCGCCCCGCCGACCAACGGCATCAACGGCCAGCCCTTCGACTACGAGTACGTCCACTTCTGATCCCGTGGGGGCGGCGGCCGCCGCCCGTCACAGGGGGCGCGGGCGTCCCACACCCCCTCGGGTGTCCGGGTGGCGGTATCCGGGTTCGCCGAGGTCTAGTCGCGGTAGACGGCGGGGCGGCGCTCCCTGGCCGCGGCCAGGGCTTCGTCGAGGTCGGCCGAGACCAGCATCCCCGCGTTCCAGGTGGCGACCTGGTCCAGCGCGTCGGCCACGGTGTGGTCGCGCGCGTAGGTGATGGCGTGCTTGGTGCCGCGCAGCGCCAGGGGCGGCTTGGCGGCGAGCGACGCGGCCAGCTCGGCGACCCCGACCGCGAGGGCCTCGGCGTCGGGGTACACGCCGTTGACCAGCCGGAGGCCGAACGCCTCGCCGCCGCCGACGGTCCGGCCCGTGTAGGCGAGCTCGCGGGTCACGCCCTCGCCGACGATCCGCGGCAGCCGCTGCAGGACGCCGACGTCGGCCACCACGGCCATGTCGATCTCCTTGATCACGAACCGGGCGTCCTCGGTGCTGTAGCGCAGGTCGCAGGCCGAGGCCAGGTCCATTCCCGCGCCCACGCAGGCCCCGTGCACGGCCGCGACCACCGGGACGCGGCACCGCTCGACGCCGGTGATCACGTCCTGCAGGTCCAGGATCGTGCGGCGCAGGGTTTCCGCCGCCCGGCCCGCGCAGTCCGCCGACGCGCCCGCCCGGAGGCTGCCGAGCATCTCCAGGTCGATGCCCGCGCAGAAGTGCTTCCCGTTCCCCGAGAGCACGATCACGCGGACGGTCGGGTCCTCGTCGAGCGCGTCGACCGCCGCGCGCAGCTCCGACCACATCGCCCGGTTCAGCGCGTTGGCCTGCGCCGGCCGGTCGAGCCGCAGGTGCGCGACGCCGTCTTTCGCCTCGACGGCGATCGTCTCGAACTCCATGGTGTCCTCTCGCGGTACCGGTCAGGACCGACCGTCGGTGAGCATCTGTCGTGCGGTGCGCTTCCACAGCTCCAGGTGCGGGTCCGTGGTGGGGTCGCGCGGGTCGATCGCGTAGGTCAGTGCCACGCCGCGCATGCTGGTGAACAGCAGCTCCCGCACGTCGTCGAACGCCGGATGGGTCGAGTGGACCGGCCCGAACAGGGCGGCCACCACGTGCTGGATCGCCAGGCCCAGCCGGCGCTCCTCGGGCAGGAGCTCGGCACGCAGGGTCTCGTCCGTGCGGGCGGCCGTCCACAGCTCCATCGCGGCCCAGAAGTAGGGCTGGCGGAAGGTGCTCCAGAGCAGCTCCACCGCCCGGTCGATGCGCTCGGCGCCGCTCTCCGTGGCGTGCGGCCAGCTCTCCATGTCCGTGATCCGCTCGACGGCGAGGTGCTGTGCGGCGGCGACGAGCAGGGCCGAGCGGGACGGGAAGTGGTGCAGCAACCGGCCGCGGGAGACCCCGGCGCGCTCCTGGATGGTCACGGTGGTGGCGCCGGAGTAGCCGTCCTCCACCAGGCTGCGGACCGCGGCGTCGAGGATCAGGGCGTGGCTGCTGGCCCGCCGCTCGCCCTGGGTGCGACGCGGGGTCGGTGCGGCCATGCCCGGGAGGGTAGTCGGCCCGGGCCGGGTTTCCCGGCACCACCGACTGTTTTCCTGCCCGATCTGGGCGGATCGGCGAAGATCGGGTTGACTGGGCGCCGTGGTGGTCCGGGTCGCGGTGCTCGGCCCGGTGCGGGCCGAGGTTGCCGGCGTGCCCGTCGACCTGGGCGGGCCGCGGCAGCGCGCCGTGCTGGCCCGGCTCGCCGTGGCCGGCGGCGAGGTCGTCTCCACCGACCTGCTCGTCGACGACCTGTGGCGCGGCGAGCCCCCGCCGCGGGCGCTGGGCGCACTCCAGGTCCATGTCTCGCACCTGCGGCGGGTGCTCGAACCGCACCGGCGGCCCCGCACCCCGGCGTCGGTGCTGGTCAGCGAGCCGCCGGGGTACGCCCTGCGGCTGCCGGCCGACGGCCTGGACTCCCGCCGCGTCGGCGCGCTGCTCGACGCCGCCGCCGTCGCCCCGCCGGACCGGGCGGAGGAGCTGCTGGCCGAGGCGTTGCGCTCCTGGTCCGGGCCCGCCTTCGCCGAGTTCGCCGACGAGCGGTGGGCCGCCCCGGAGGCCGCCCGCCTGGGCGAGCTGCGCCTGGTCGCGACCGAGCGGCTCGCCGAGGCGCGGCTGGCGCGCGGCCGCGCCGCCGACGTCGTACCCGACCTCGAGGTCCTGCTGCGCGACCACCCGCTGCGCGAGAACGCGGTCCGGCTGCTCGCGCTCGCCCTCTACCGCACCGGCCGCCAGGCGGACGCGCTCGGGGTGCTGGCCCGGGCGCGGGCCCGGCTGGCCGAGGAGCTGGGCGTCGACCCGGGGCCGGAGCTGCGGGCGTTGGAGCAGGACGTCCTCACCCAGGCCGAGCACGTCCGGCCGGCACCGCGCCCGGTCGCGGCGGAGTCCGGGCCGGCCATCGTGGGCCGCACCGCCGAGCTGCAGCGGCTGCTTTCCGCGGCCGAGCGGGCCCGGTCCGGTGTCGCCGTCGTGCTCGTCGAGGCCGACGCGGGCGGCGGCAAGTCCGCCCTGGTCGAGGCGTTCCGGGCGAGGCTGTCCGGCTGGACGACGGCGCTCGGGCGGTGCCCCGAGGTCGACGGCGCCCCACCCGGCTGGGCCTGGACGGAGCTGGTCGAGGAGCTGGCCCGGGCCGTGCCGGTGCCGGACGACCTGGCCGCACGGCTGGCCCCGCTGCGCGCGGCCGGGCCCGGCCGCGCGGCGGTCGGCGAGACGTTCTGGCTGTCGCGGGCGGTCGTCGAGCTGGTCGGCGGCGCCGCGGCGGGCGGGCCCGTGCTGCTCGTGCTCGACGACCTGCACCGGGCCGAGGACGAGACGTTGCAGCTGCTCCGGGCGGTCGTCGGCGGGCTCGGGGCGGCGCCCGTGCTCGTCGTCGGGACCCTGCGGCCGGCCGAGGTCGGCCCGGACCTCGCGGCCACCCTGGCGGCCCTCGCCGGGCCGGTCGCCGACCGCATCACGCTGGCCGGGCTGACCGGGTCCGAGGTGCGCGCGCTGCTGACCCGCCAGGGCGTCGCCGACCCCGCCGAGCACACGGTCGCGCTGGTCACCGCCCGCACGGACGGCAACCCGCTGTTCGTCCGCGAGACCGCCCGCCTGATCGCGGTGGAGGGGCCCGCGGCCGCGGCCGACGCGATCCCCGCCGGGGTGCGGGACGTCCTGCGCCGCCGGGTCGCGCGGCTGCCCGCGCAGGCCCGCACCGTGCTGGGCCAGGCCGCGGTGCTCGGGCGCGAGGTCGACATCGACACCCTGGTGCGGCTGTCCGTCGGGGCGGGCGGGACCGAGGACGGGGTGCTCGACGCCCTCGAGCTGGGCGTGCTCGCGGGCCTGCTGACCGAGCCGGCACCCGGGCGGGTCCGGTTCGCGCACGCCCTCGTGCGGGACACGCTCGACGCCGACCTGCCCCGCCTGCGGCGGACCCGGCTGCACGCGGCCGCGCTGGCCGCCGTCGAGGCCGGTGCCGCCGATCCCGCGGCCCTCGCCCGGCACGCGCTCGAGGCGGGTCCGGCCGTGCCGCCGGCGATCGCGCTCCGGCACGTGGAGGCCGCGGCGCACGAGGCCGCGGGATTCGGGGCGCACCGCGACGCCGCCCGGCTCTGGGCCGCCGCGGTCGGCCTGGCCGGCCCGGCGGGTGTCGGCGTCGAGCACGAGGTCGGGCTGCGCTGCGGGCACGTCTCCGCGCTGGCGCACGCCGGCCAGGTCGCGGCCGCCGTGCGCGCCCGCCGCGCCGCGGTCGACCGGGCACGCGGCACCGCCTCCCTCGTCGCGGCGCTGACCAGCTACGACGCGCCGGTCTCCTGGACGATCCGGCAGGACGTCGCCGTCGACACGGACCTCGTGGGCCTGCTCGACGGTGCCCTCGCCGACAGCCACCTCGACCCGGCGACCCGCTGCAGGCTGCTCGTCGCCCTGACCTTCGAGCTGGAGACCCACGACGACGTCCGGGTCGGGGAGCTGACGGCCGAGGCCATGGAGCTGTCGGCCGGACTCGGCGACCCGTTGCTGCGCTGCCGGGTCCTCAACGCCCGCTCCTTCGCCGCGCTCGGCCCCGACCTCCGGCACGAGCTGGCGGGAGTGGGGCACGAGCTGCTGGAGACCGCCGAGCGGGCCGGGCTGGCGGGCTACCGCTCCGAGGGCCACCACCTGCTCTTCATGCTCGCCTGCGAACGCTTCGACCTCGACGCCGCGCAACGGCACGCCGACGCCGCCATCGCCGCCGCGTCGGGCGGGCAGCTGGGCGTGACGCTCGCCTGGGCGGCGATCTTCGCCGCGCTGCGCGCCGTCGTCGTCGGGGACTTCGCGAGCGCCGAGCAGGGGTACGCGGCGGTGCAGGCCGCGATGGAGAGCGTCGGCGCGATCAACGCCGACACGCTCGGGCTGTTCTGCCTCTTCGGCGTCCGGCACGCGCAGGGCAGGCTCGCGGAGCTGGCCCCGGCCTTCGCGGCGTTGCAGGCCCGGATCCCCGACAGCGTCAGCGACCCCACCGCCCGGGCGTTGATCGCGGCCGGGCGCATCGAGGAGGCCCGTGCGGTCTGGCGGCCCGACCTGCACCCGCCGCGGACCTACTACTGGCTGCTGTTCATGGGGCTGCGCGCCGAGGTCGCCGTTGCGCTGGGCGACCGGGCGGCCGCGGCGGCCTGCCTGGCCGAGCTGGAGCCGTGGGCCGACCAGCTGGCCGGCCTCGCCAGCGGCACGGTCACGCTCGGCCCGGTCGCGCAGCACCTCGGCGAGCTCGGTGGGGTGCTGGACCGGCCGGTGGCCGAGCGGCGCGCCCACTTCGCGCACGCCCTCGCGATCGCGCGCCGGCTCGGCTCGCCGCACTGGGAGGAGCGGGCGGCCGAGGCCCTCGCCGCGCTCGAGCGCTGACGCCGCCTGCGCGGCTCATCGGGGCCGCTTCACCCGGTGCCGAAGACGAGGCGGACCCGCCGGGCGTGCCGGGGGCGGAGCAGCGCGAGCAGGAGCACCAGCGGCGCGCCGGCCTCCGCCTTGATCGCGGCGAGCTCCTCCGGGGTGCTGACCTCGGCCATCCGGGGCAGCACGAAGCCCGTCGGCGGGCCGCCCTTGCGGATCGCCTTCTCCATCTCCTGCCAGTCCGCGGCCGCGACGTAGCGCTCGATCACCGGGAAGAGCTCGGCCTCCTCGTTCTCGATGTGCTCGTCGAGCTCGTCGCGCACCCGGGCGAGGGCGTCGGCGAGGACGGCGGCGCGTTCCGGGTAGATCGGGGCGTCGAGGAACCCGGCGGCGGCGCGGCGCAGACGGTCGAGCAGCGGGTCGAGTGCGCGGTGGTCGTCGGACAGCACGGTGAGGTCCACGGCCGTGCCGGCGCTGCGCTCGATCAGCGGCCAGGTCAGCTCGTCCTCGACGGTGTGGTGATGGTGGATCTCGTCGGCCAGCGTGGTCACCCAGCGGGTGAGGGCCTTCGCGCGCCGGGCGTCGCAGGGCTCGCCGGCGGCCAGGCGCTCCGCGGTGGCGGTCAGCCGGTGCAGGTCGCCGCGCATGATGCGGTGCGCCAGGCGCATGCCCAGCAGGTCGGGGGAGGTGGCGGGGACGGTCATCGCTTCTCCTTCTCGGGGGATGCCTCACCCTGCGCCGGCCCGCTTAAGCGGGACCTGTCGCCGACTTGTCGGCCCACTTGTCGCGGGTCGCGGCCCGGGGAGCGGAGGGCGCGACCCGCGGGAGCCCAGAGCGCGGCTCGCGGGTGTGGCGATTCCGCTCAGTGGGAGGATCGGGCGGTGGCGGGCAATCTCTCGACCCCCGGGGCCAGCGTGGCGTCGCGGGTGTTCGCGCTGCTCGGGGCGTTCGACGCCGAGCACCGGGCGCTGTCGCTGACCGCGCTGGCCGAGCGGGCCGGGCTGCCGCTCGCCACCGCGCACCGGTTGGCGGGCGAGCTCGTCGGGCTGGGCGGGCTGGAGCGCCGCGGCGACCGGTACGTCGTCGGACGGCGGGTGTGGGACCTCGGGCTGCTCGCGCCCGTGCAGGCGGAGCTGCGGCAGGTCGCCGCCCCCTTCCTGCACGACCTGTACGCCGCCACGCACGCCACGGTGCACCTCGCCGAGCGTGCGGGCGCCGAGGTCCTCTACCTCGACCGGCTCTCGGGCCGGGCGACGGTGCCCGTGGTCAGCCGGGTCGGCGGGCGGCTCCCGCTGCACACGACGGGTGTCGGCAAGGTGCTGCTCGCCCACGCCCCGGACGACGTGCAGCGGGCCGTGCTCGCCGCCCTCCCGCGCGTCACGCCGTACACGATCACCCAGCCCGGCCGGCTGTGCGAGCAGCTGCGCCGGGTGCACCGCGAGGGGTTCGCGCAGACGGTCGAGGAGATGAGCCTCGGTGCCTGCTCCGTCGCGGTCCCGGTGCGCGGGCCGGACGGGGAGGTCGTGGCCGCGCTCGGGCTCGTCGTGCCCGACCTGCGGCGCGGCCGCGCGCGGCTGGTCACGGCCCTCCAGGTCGCCGCGGCCGGCATCGGGCGCTCGCTCCCCGCCGAGTCGTCTTCCCCGGGCGAGCTTCCACTGAGTGAAAGCTCGCGCTAGGCGGTGAGCGGCCGGGCGGCCACACTCCTCGCATGCGCACCCAGGTCGCCATCGTCGGCGCCGGCCCCGCCGGGCTCCTGCTGTCCCACCTGCTCGACCGCGCGGGCGTCGAGTCCGTGATCGTCGAGACCCGTTCCCGCGAGTACGTCGAGGCCCGGATCCGGGCGGGGATCCTCGAGCACTCGACCGTGCAGCTGCTGCACGAGGTGGGGCTGGGGGAGCGGCTGGCCCGCGAGGGCGACGAGCACCGCGGCATCCACCTCCAGTGGCCCGGCGAGCGCCACCACCTCGACTTCGTCGACCTCGTGGGCCGCAGCGTCACCGTCTACGGGCAGACCGAGGTGACCAAGGACCTCGGGAGGGCGCGCGCGGCCGCGGGCCAGGAGATCCGGTACGAGGTCACCGACACCGCGGTGCACGACCTGGAGACCGAGCAGCCGTACGTCACCTTCACCGGCCCGGACGGCACGGCCGAGCGCCTCGACGCCGACGTGGTCGTGGGCTGCGACGGTTCCTTCGGCCCCTCGCGTGCCGCCGTGCCGGACTCGGTCAAGCAGACCTGGGAGCGCGTCTACCCGTACTCCTGGCTCGGCATCCTCGCCGACGTCGCACCCTCGACCGACGAGCTGATCTACGCCTGGCACCCGGACGGCTTCGCGCTGCACTCCATGCGGTCGGAGACCGTCTCCCGGCTCTACCTGCAGGTCCCGAACGGCACCGACATCGCCGAGTGGTCCGACGACCGGATCTGGGACGCGCTGGGCACCCGGCTCGGGCACGGCCAGGACGGCTGGACGCTGAACCCCGGCCCCGTCACCGAGAAGTCCGTGCTGCCGATGCGCAGCTTCGTGCAGCAGCCCATGCGGCACGGGCGGCTGTTCCTCGCCGGCGACGCCGCCCACATCGTGCCGCCCACCGGCGCGAAGGGGCTGAACCTCGCCGTGGCCGACGTCGCGTTGCTCGCCCCGGCCCTGGCCGCACTGCTGCGCGACAAGGACCCGGCCCTCGCCGACGCCTACTCGGACACCGCCCTGCGCCGGGTCTGGCGCTGCACCCACTTCTCCTGGTGGATGACGACGATGCTGCACCGGTCCGGCGACCCGTTCGACGCGCAACTGCAGCTCTCGCAGCTGCGCTGGGTGGCGAGCAGCGAGGCCGGGAGGACCGGCCTCGCCGAGAACTACGCCGGTCTGCCCATCGGCTTCTGACGCGGCTGTGTGCGGTCGGTGGTGCCGCGGCACCACCGACCATCCACGGTCAGCTCAGCTCGTCGACGAAGAAGTCGAGCTCGGGGTCGTCGCCGCCGCCGTAGCGGGTGAAGTCGGTGACCCCGGTCTCGCGCAGGATCTGCACGTCGATGAAGGTCTCGCCGCTGCGCTCCGGCGGCAGGGACAGGACGGCGACGGCGGCGTCGGCCATGATCTCCGGATCGCGCGAGCGGTCCACCGTGTCCGTGCCGCCGAGCAGGTTCTGCACCGCCGCGGTCTTGATCGCGGTCTCGGGCCACAGGCAGTTCGCGGCGATGCCGGCGTCGGCGAACTCGGCGGCCCAGCCCAGCGTCAGGATCGTCATCCCGAACTTCGACAGCGCGTAGGCCGGGAACCTCCCCAGCCAGTGCGGTGCCATCGTGACGGGCGGGGAGAGGGTGAGCACCCGCGGCCGGTCGGACTTGCGCAGGTGCGGGAGGGCCGCTTTGAACAGCAGGAACGTGCCGCGCGAGTTGATCTGCTGCATCAGGTCGTAGCGCTTGACGCTGAGCTCCTCGGTACCGGTGAGGTTCAGCGCCGAGGCGTTGTTGACCACGATGTCGATCCCGCCGAACCGCTCGACGGCCTGCGCGGCGGCGCGCTCGACGTCCTCCTCGTTCCGGACGTCGCCGACCACGGCGAGGGCCTGTCCGCCGGCCTGCTCGATCTCGGCGACGGCGGTGTGCACCGTGCCGGGCAGCCGCGGGTCGGGCTGGTCGGTCTTGGCCAGGATCACGACGTTGGCACCGCGCCGGCCGGCGGCGACGGCGATGGCCAGCCCGATGCCGCGGCTGCCGCCGGACATCAGGATCGTGCGGCCGGCCAGGGTGTCCTGCTCGGTCACGGGCTCCTCCTCTGCGCTGGGGTCGCCCGGACAGTAACAGTCAGACCTGACCGCTACTGGGTGATCTGCACCACGACGAGCACGTTCCCGTCCGGATCGCGCAGCGTGAACATGGGCGGGGCGTGGTCGCCCATGCGCAGCACCTCCGCGTCGACGTCGACGCCACGCCCGCGCAGCTCGGCGTGCGCCGCGTCGGCGTCGGGAGTGGCCAGCCGGACCGCCGTGCCCAGCCCGCCGGCCGCGGGCTCGCGGGCGACCAGCGCGATCGAGGTCGCCGAGCCGGCCGGGGCGACCTCGATCCAGCGGCCCTCGCCGAACGGGGCGTCCAGCCGCTTCTCGAGGCCGAGCGCCCCGACGTAGAACTCCAGCGCCTCGTCCTGGTCGCGCACGGTGAGCGCCACGGTGTGGATGCCGCTGATCATGGTGTCCTCCTCGGGTCGACGGGCGGTGGACCGCGCCCGGCGCCGGAACTCATCGGCCCGGAGAACTCACCCGCCCGGGGATGTCCGTCCGCAAGATCGGGAGCACGATGGCGGCATGACCGCTCCCGTCCGCATCGGACTGCAGCTGCAGCCCCAGCACGCCGACTACGGCCGCATCCGCGACACCCTGCTCGCCGCCGAGGAGGCGGGCGCCGACGTCGTCTTCAACTGGGACCACTTCTTCCCGCTCTACGGCGACCCCGACGGCAAGCACTTCGAGTGCTGGACCATGCTCGGCGCCTGGGCCGAGACCACCAGCCGCGTCGAGATCGGCGCGCTCGTCACGTGCAACTCGTACCGCAACCCCGAGCTCCTGGCCGATATGGCCCGCACGGTCGACCACATCTCGCACGGCAGGCTCATCCTCGGGATCGGGTCCGGCTGGTTCGAGAAGGACTACGACGAGTACGGCTACGACTTCAAGACCGCCGGCCGCCGGCTCGACGACCTCGGTGCGGCCCTGCCCCGCATCCGGGACCGCTGGTCGAAGCTCAACCCGGGCCCCACCCGCGACATCCCGATCCTCATCGGCGGCGGCGGGGAGAGGAAGACCCTGCGCCACACCGCCGAGCACGCCACGATCTGGCACGGCTTCGGCGACGCCGACACCGTCCGGCACAAGTGCTCCGTGCTCGACGGGCACTGCCGCGACATCGGCCGGGACCCGGCAGAGATCACCCGGTCCTGCGGCGTGCAGGCGCCGCCCGGCGAGACCGCCCAGGAGCTCCTCGACGCCGGGGTCTCCCTGTTCACCGTGGGCGTGGGCGGGCCGGACCACGACCTCTCGCTGCTCGAGGAGTGGATCGCCTGGCGCGACGCGCGGGACTGAGCCGGGCCCGGGTCGCGGTCACGCGAGCTCCTCGCGCAGCAGGGCCGCGGCGCCCGCCATCGCCCGCATCTTCCCGACGGCCGAGTCGCGCGGCAGGTACTTCATCCCGCAGTCCGTGGCGATGACGATCTGCTCCGGCGGGAGGCGGTCGAAGGCGCGCCGCACCCGCCCCGCGACCGTCCCGACGGACTCCACCGCGTGGTCGGACAGGTCGATCACGCCGAGGAGGATCGTCTTGTCCTTCAGGTCTTCGAGCACCCCGAGGTCCAGCCCGGACTGCGCGGTCTCGATGGAGATCTGGTCGGCGGTGCAGCCGGCCAGCTCGGGCAGGAACGAGTAGCCCTCGGGCCGTTCGTGGATGATCGCCGCGTAGCCGAAGCACAGGTGCACGACGGTGGTGCCGGCCACGCCCTCGAGCGCGGCGTTCAGCGCGGCGAGCCCGTAGGCGCGGGCCGCGCCGGGACGGGCCTGGAGGTAGGGCTCGTCGATCTGGACGACGTCGGCGCCGGCCGCGAACAGGTCCTTGATCTCGGCGTTCACGGCGGCGGCGTAGCCCATCGCCGCGGACTCGAGGTCCGGGTAGTGGTCGTTCTGCGCCTGCTGGGACATGGTGAACGGACCCGGCACGGTCATCTTCACCGTGCGGTCCGTGTGCGCCTTCAGGAAGCGCAGGTCGTCGACCTGCACGGGGCGCGGTCGGGAGATCGGCCCGACGATCCGCGGCACCGGGTTGGGGTGCCCGCTGCGGTCCAGCGCCGTGCCCGGGTTGTCGACGTCGACGCCCTCGAGCGCCGTGGCGAAGTGGTTGGAGTAGCTCTCCCGCCGGATCTCCCCGTCGGTGACGATGTCGAGCCCGGCCTCCTCCTGCTCCCGGATCGCGACCCGGGTCGCGTCGTCCTGGGCCTCGGCGAGGTGCTCCGGCGGGATCCGCCAGAGCTCCCGGGCGCGGACCCGGGGCGGGAACCGGCCGGCCAGGCGGGCGCGGTCGATCAGCCACTCGGGCTGGGCGTAGCTGCCGACCAGGGACGTGGGCAGCAGCGGCAACATCTTCGGCACGTGCTCCTCCGGGACTGTCACGACGCGGACGGGTGTCGGACGACGAGCACGACCCGGCCCTCGGCGGCGCCCGCGGCCTGGCGTTCCCAGGCCGGGCCGGCGTCCGCGAGCGGGACGGTCTCGTGGGCGACGGTCAGCTGCTCCTGCCCGGCGAGGTACGCGACCGACTCGGCGCGCTCCTCGCGGGTCAGGGCGTTGTTGGTGTAGCCGAGCACCCGCAGGGACCGGCTGCGCAGCGTCGAGGAGTCGAGCGGGCTCGTCTCGCCGGCCGAGCTGCCCAGGTGGACGAGCCGCCCGCCCGTGCCGAGCGCCCGCGCCGCCGCGGCGGCGGGCACGCCGTAGAGCGGGTCGAGGACCAGGTCGGCTCGGCCGCCGGCGGCCTTCGTGAACCGGTCGGCCAGCTCCGCGACGTCGTCGGTGTCCAGCGCGACCACGGCGTCGGCCCCCGCCGCACGGGCCCGCTCCTGCGCCGCCGCCGACCGGGCGCCGGCCACGACCCGCGCCGCCCCGGCGAGGCGCGCGAGCTGCACCGCGGCCTGACCCACCACACCACCCGCGCCCAGCACGAGCACGGTCTCACCCTCCGCCAACCCGCCCGTGCCGGTCAGGGCCCGGTGGGCGGCGACCGCGGACAGGCCGAGCGCGGCCAGGCGGACCGGGTCGACGCCGGCGGGCAGGGGGACGAGATCGGCCTCGGGCACGCACGCGACCGCGGCCATGCTGCCGTCGCCCGGGGCCATCCCGGCCGAGGTCGGGAACCACACCGGGCGCCCGTCGACCGTGCCGACGCCCTGCACGCCCGGCACGTACGGGGTGTGCGGCACGCCGAAGTACGAGGTCCCGGAGGCGCACAGCAGGTCGAGCGGGGTGATCGGCGCGGCGAGGACGTCGACGAGGACCTGGCCGGCCCCGGCCTCGGGCGGCTCGCGGTCGGCGACCACGGGCGGTCGGCCGGGCTCGGGGATCAGGGCGGCGCGCACGGGCCGGTGTCCGTGTTCGCTCGGCGAGCTGCGCTCATGCGGGCTGCAGGCGGAAGTCGTACCGGGCCTCGAGCCAGGGCACCTCCGACTTGCCGCCGTCGGGCGTCGGGCCGGGCTCGCGCTCGACGAACGCCACCACCAGCTCCTGCTTCGTGCCGAACACCACGTCGCTGTCCAGGAACTCCGCGCCCTCCTGGAACAGGTGGGTGATCAGCGGGGCGTACCCGTCGACGGCGAGCAGGAAGTGCACGTGGGCGGGCCGGAAGTGGCTGATCTCGGTCCTCCGGATCAGATCGCCGACGGGCCCGTCCATCGGGATCGAGTAGCCCTTCGGCGCGATCGTGCGCACGCAGTAGGAGCCGTCCGCGCGGGTCCGGTACTTCGCCCGCAGCCGGGCCTCGTCGACGTCGGGCAGCTGGGCCTCGTAGACGCCGTCGGCGTCGGACTGCCAGACGTCGAGCACCGCGCCGCCGACGGGCGTCCCGTCGAGCGCCGTGACGGTGCCGCTGACGTAGAGCGGCGTGCCGGGCAGGCCGTCGGACATGTCGCCGCCGAAGTCCAGCTCGGGCGAGCCGTCGATGTGGAACGGACCGAGCACCGTCGCCGGGGTCGCGGCCGGGTCGAGCCGGTTGTTCATCTGCACGACCAGCATGGACAGCCCCAGCACGTCCGAGGCCAGGATGAACTCCTCGCGCTTCTCGTCGCTGATCTGCCCGGTCGCCGTCAGCCACTGCATCGCGGCCATCCACTCGGCCTCGGTCAGCCGGACCTCGCGGGCGAAGTCGTGCAGGTGCCGGACCAGGGCGGTGAGCACCTCGCGGGTGCGGGGATCACGTGCCGTGGCCCAGCGCTCGACCGCGAGGTCGGTGATGTTCTCCTCGGTGACCAGCTTCATCGCTGCCTCCCGCGTTCGTCAGAGGTCCCGCACCGTCAGGACGGTCGGTAGGGGTCCGGGTCGACCGGCCTGTTGTGGAGGTCGACGGACAGGAAGATGTCGTTGCCCACGGGGTGCCGGAGCTCCTCGGCGAGCTGGCCGATGAGCCCGGCGGTGCGGGCGAGCAGGGCGAAGCCGCGCAGCAGCTCCAGCGGCAGGCCCAGGTCGGCCAGCGCCGCGCCGCAGACGCCGGCGCCGTTGAGCGGGAGGGTCCTGCCCAGGACCTGCGGGTGGACGCGGCCGATCGCGGCGAACAGCTCCAGGTGCGGCCCGACCAGGTCCTCCTCGCGGGCGATCGCGTAGAGCCGGCGGGTGCGGGGGTCGCCGTCCTTGTGCACGTGGTGCCCCAGCCCGGGCACGAACCGCTTCGCCTCGCGCTGCTCCCGCACGATCTGCAGGGCGATCTCGTCCCAGCCCGACTCGTCCGCCGGCAGCCGGTCCGGCAGCCGCTCGTGCAGGAACCGCCCGCAGTCCTCGGTCACCCCGAGGAACCGCGACCCGCCGCCGAGCAGGCCCGCGGCGAGCGCGCCCTGGACGGAGTCCGGGGCGGACAGGTAGGTCAGGCGGGTGACGATCGCGGTCGGCGTGAAGCCGTGGTCGGCCAGCGCGGCCAGCACGGCCTCGAAGACCCGGGTCTCGCCCTTGCTCGGCCGGCGCTGGGTGGCCAGCCAGAAGGCGAGCTCGCCGAACCCGACCTGGCCCATGACGTCCTCGGCCAGGTCCTGGCCGAGCAGGGTGATCTTCTCCCGCGACGCCGCACCGAGCGCCGTCGGGTACTCGCGGACCGGTTCGTGCTGGTCAGGCATCCTCGCTCAGCCACTTCCTCAGTTCGGCGCCGTGCTCGTCGAGCTCCGGCGGGGGGAGCCGGTAGACCGCGGGCGTGGCGGAGAACCGGATCGGGTGCCGGGTGGTGGGCACCGCACGATCACCCTCCCCGACGGGGACGACGGGGTCGAGCCCGAACCGCTCGGCCATCGCGAAGCCGCCGTCGATGGTCTGGATCGGCCCTGACGGCACGCCGGCGGCGGTGAGCAGGTCGAACCACTCCACCGCGGTCCTCTGCCGCAGCCGCTCGACGAGGAGCGGCCGCAGCTCCTCGCGGTTCGCGGTGCGGTCGGCGTTGCGGGCGAAGCGCGGGTCGTCGGCCACCTCGGGGATGCCGAGCACGCCGCAGAGCTTGCGGAACTGGGGGTCGTTGGCGGCGGCGACGATCAGGTCGTCGTCGGCGGTCGGCAGCGGCTCGTAGGGGAAGACGCTGGGGTGGGCGTTGCCCATCCGGTAGGGCACGGTGCCGCTCGCGACCCAGGCGGAGCTGTGGTTGACCAGCCCGGTCAGCGCCGAGGACAGCAGGTTGACCTCCACGTGCTGGCCCTCGCCGGTGCGGTCCCGGTGGCGCAGCGCGGCGAGGATGCCGATGGCGGCGTGGTTGCCGGCCATGACGTCGAAGACGGAGATCCCGGCCCGGTAGGGCGGGCCGTCGGCGTCGCCGGTCAGGCTCATCAGTCCGGACATGGCCTGCACCATGAGGTCGTAGCCCGGCACGTCCTTGCCCGGGCCGGAGCCGAACCCGCTGATCGACGCGTAGACGACGCCGGGGTTCGACTCCCGGACACGGGCGTAGTCGAGCCCGAACCGGGCCATCCCGCCCGGCTTCAGGTTCTCGATCACGACGTCGGCGCGCCGGGCGAGCTCGCGGGCGGCGGCGAGGTCGGACTCGTCGCGCAGGTCCAGGGCGATCGACCGCTTCCCGCGGTTGATCCCCAGGAAGTAGGTCGACACGCCCTCGCGCACCGGCGGCATCCAGGTCCGGGTGTCGTCGCCGGCGGGGCCCTCGACCTTCACCACCTCGGCGCCCATGTCCGCCAACAGCATGGTGGCGTACGGCCCGGCGAGGATCCGGGAGAAGTCGGCCACCAGCAGCCCGGCGAGCGGGCCACCCGTCGTGGGAGCGGGCGTGGTCATCCGGATGCCCTCCTGCCCTCGTGTCCGCTGCACGGACATCCGTCCGCCGCTGAGGATTCTTCGTCCTGCCGCAGGCGGCGTCAAGCGGGTCGGGAGGAGCCCGGCACCGTCACGTGGGGCACGGTCTCGAGTCGCGCGAAGTCCGCGCTGATCTCGCCGGCCGTGTGCAGGAGCAGCGGCAGGTGGTGCTCGCGCAGGTACTCGACGGAGGTCTCCGCGGCGTGGCAGTTCACGTTCACGCCGGCGATCACCCGGCCCGACCCGTCGCGCAGCGGGGCCGCCACCGAGCGGATGCCGGGCGCGAGCTGCTCGTCCGTGAGTGCCCAGCCGCGGGCGCGCACCTCGCGCAGCACCGCGTCCCGCTCCGCGCGGTCGGGCTGCCAGCGCGGGACCAGGCCGGAGCGGGTGGGCTCGGCGAGCACGCGTTCCAGCTCGTCGGGCGGGAGGGCGGCGAGCTGGACCTTGCCCAGCGACGTCTGCAGCGCCGGGAAGCGCGTGCCGATCTGCACGGCCAGCGACACGATCTTCGGTACGGACACCCGTGCGACGTAGACGATGTCCGAGCCGTCGAGCCGGGCGATCGAGCAGGACTCGTTCGTCCGCTCGACCAGCCGCTCGAGGTGCGGGCGGGCGACCTCCCACAGCCCGGTCGACCGGACGTAGGCCACGCCCAGGTCCAGCACCCGCGGGGTGAGCGCGAAGCCGCGCTCCTCGGCACGGACGTACCCGAGCTCGGCGAGGGTGAGCAGGATCCGCCGGGCCGTCGGCCGGGCCAGGTCCGCGGCCGCGGCCACCTCGGCCAGCGACATCACGGGCCGGCCGGGGCGGAACGCGGTGATGACGTCGAGCCCCCGGGCCAGGGCCTCGATGAAGTCCGGACCCGTTCCCTCGCGTGGCATGCGTCCCCCCGTCCCGCCGAGTGCGGCGCCCACCGTAGCCCGGCCGCGTCCGCCCGCCGGACGGCGCGGTCCCGGGGCGGCCCGCGGCCCGGGACCGGGGCGACCGACGGTGATTGACACCGCCCACGGGCTCGACCACAGTAGCCCGCACACGGTGCTGACCGACAGGCGGACGTTGGTCCGAAGATCGCGAGGAGCGAGCCGATGAGCGAGTCGACCGACGGGCGCCCGATCGTCCTCCGGGGCGGGACCGTGCTGACGATGGACGCGGACAGGCGCGTCCTCGCCGGGCAGGACGTGCTCGTCGGCGGCGGCCGGATCACCGCGCTCGGCCCGGACCTCGCGGTGCCCGAAGGCACCGTCGAGATCGACGCGACCGGCGGGATCGTCATGCCGGGGATGATCGACACGCACCGGCACATGTGGCAGACGGCGATGCGCGGCTACGGCGCCGACTGGACGCTGACCCAGTACTTCGTCTGGTACTACCTGGAGTGGGGCAAGGCCTTCCGCCCCGAGGACGTGTACGCGGGCAACCTGCTCTCGGCGCTCGAGGCGCTCGACGCCGGCGTCACCACCACCGTCGACTGGTCGCACGGCCTGCAGACCGTCGACCACGCCGACGCCGCCGTCGACGCGCTGCAGGCGGTGCCGGGACGGTTCGTGCTGGCCTACGGCAACATCCAGCAGGCGCCCGCCGAGTGGACCGCGGCGCCGGGGTTCCGGGACTTCGTCGCCCGCCGCCGCCACGACCTGTTCGGCTTCCAGATGGCTTTCGACGTGACCGGCGACCCGGCGTTCCCGGAGAAGCCGGCGTTCGAGGTGGCCCGGGAGCTGGGCGCGCCGGTCACCACGCACGCCGGGGTCTGGGGCGCCACGAACGACGACGGCATCCGGCTCATGCACGAGCACGGCTTCATGACCCCCGAGACGGTCTACGTGCACGCCGCGACCCTCGCCGCGGACTCCTACCACCGGATCGCCGCCACCGGCGGCTCCGCGTCGGTGTCCACGGAGAGCGAGCAGAGCGCCGGGCAGGGCTACCCGCCCACCTGGGCGCTGCGGATGCACGGCATCCCGGTGTCGCTGTCGATGGACACCTCCGTGTGGTGGAGCGGCGACCTGTTCTCGGCCATGCGCACCACGCTCGGCGCGGACCGCTCGCGCGAGCACCTGGAGGCGCACGCCAAGGGCGACACCGTCACCCACGCCGCGCTGCGTGCCGAGCAGGTCGTGGAGTGGGCGACGCTCGGCGGGGCCCGCGCCCTGGGCCGTGAGTCCGAGCTGGGCAGCCTCGAGGTGGGCAAGGCCGCCGACGTGGTGCTGATCCGCAACGAGCACTCGCCGGTGATGTTCCCGCTGCTCCACCCCTACGGGCACGTGGCTCTCCAGGCGCAGCGCGGCGACGTCGACACGGTGCTGGTGGGCGGCCGGATCGTGAAGCGGGCGGGCCGGCTGGTCGACGTCGACCTCGCCGCCGCGCGGGCGACGGTGGAGCGGACCGTCGAGCACCTGCGGTCGACCCTCGGCGAGCAGGCCTGGGCGCAGGGCCTGAACCCCGACGTCCCCGAGACGAAGATCCTCGACAACCCGTACACCTACACCGACTACCAGTCCGCCGCGACGCACGGCGGGTGAGTCACGCCGGTCACGCCGGCACCGGGAGCGCGACGCCGGTGAGCCGCTCGGACTCGGCCCAGAGCCGGGCGGCCAGGTCGGCGTCCCGCGCCCGGCGCGGCGTTGTCGACCAGGGTGTCGACGGGCGTGCCCGCGGCGAGCAGGTCGGCCGCGAACTCCTCGACGGACACGAGGTCGGCCAGGTCGACCCGGCGGACCTCCAGCTGCGCCGCGGGGTGCTCGCGCAGGATCTCGGCCTTCGCGGCCTCGCCCTTCTCCGGCGTCCGGACAGCCAGGACCATTCGGGCGCCGGCCCCGGCGAGCCGCCGTGCGGCCTCCTTGCCGGTGCCGCTGTTGGCCCCGGTGACGACGACGAGCTTCCGCGCTACTTCGACTCCCGCGAGGCCGTGCTCCTGGAGCCGCTCGTGGCCGAGTGGCAGGCGCTGCTCGCCGACCTCGCCGAGCGCCTGCCGGCCGCGGTCACCGCCGACGACAGGGCGGCCCGCCGGGAGGAGCTCGCGGGCCTCGCCGCGCGCGGCGGGTGACCGGTACGCCGCGCAACGGTCCTAGATTGGACGGGTGCGCGTCCTGATCTCGAGCATCGCCGCCCACGGGCACACCTACCCGCTGCTGCCCTTCGCGATCGCGGCGCGTGCGGCCGGGCACGAGGTGTCCTACGCGACGGCGCCGAGCTTCCACCCGCTCGTCGAGCGGCTCGGGTTCCGGCCGGTCGCGGCCGGCGGCGAGATCCGGGAGGCGTTCGGGCAGGTGTGGGCGCAGTCGGGCAAGGACCCGAGCGCCCGGTTCACCACCCCGCCGGACGAGGTGATGGCGATGGCCGGGCGGGTCTTCGGCGAGGTGCTGCCGCGCCGCACCGCCGCGGACCTCGCGCCGGTGCTGGCGGAGCTGCGCCCGGACGTCGTGGTGCACGAGGCGGGCGACCTCGGCGCCGGACTCGCGGCGAAGGTGGCGGGCGTGCGCGGGCTGTGCCACGGGTTCGGCCGGGTGGCGGGCGGGAAGCTGCTCGCCCGCGCCGGCGACCACGTCGGCGGACTGGCTGCGGAGCTGGGCCTGGACCCCGCGGCCGTCGCCGGGCCGGGGCTCGGCGACCCCTTCCTCGACATCTGTCCCGGGTCGCTGCAGGACCCGGACTTCCTGGCCGCGTTCACGCCGGACCGGGCGCCCCGGGTGCCGCTGCGTCCGGTGCCGTTCGCGGAACCCGCGCCCCTGCCGGACTGGGTGGGCGAGCCGGGTCCTCCCCTGGTCTACCTCACCCTCGGCACGGCGTTCGCCGAGGGGAGCGTGCTACGGACGGCGATCCGGGCGCTCGGGCGGCTGCCCGCCCGGGTCCTCGTCGCGGCGGGGCCGATGATCGACGCCGCCCTGGTCGACGACCTGCCCGCGACCGTGCGTGTCGAGCAGTGGGTGCCGCAGGCGGACCTGCTGCCGTACGCCGCGCTCGTCGTGCACCACGGTGGGTCGGGCACCACGCTCGGCGCGCTGGCGAACGGGGTGCCGCAGCTGGTCCTGCCGCAGGGCGCCGACCAGTTCGACAACGCCGGGGCCGTGGTCTCCGTCGGCGCCGGCCGGCGGCTGCTGCCCGGCGAGGCGACGACCGAGGCCGTCGCCGAGACCGCGTCGTCGCTGCTCACGGACCCGGAACCCCGGGCCGTCGCCGCAGCGGTGGCCCGGGAGATCGCCGCGATGCCGTCGCCCGCCGAGGTCGTCGCCGCCCTGCTGATCTGACCCATCTGGTCAGGCCGGACAGGGCTCGGGCTGCGGCGCGGGCACGCCGGACGCGGTCTGCTCGGCCGGCCGCGCGTGCCGGAGGGCCACGCCCGCGACGACGGCGATGACCACCGCGAGGCAGCCGGCGGCGAACGAGGTGACCTGCATGCCGGTCACGAACGCCTCGCGGGCCACCCCGAGCAGCGCGCCGCCCACGGGCGCCGGCAGCTCGGCCGCCACGCGCGCGGCCCCGCCCAGTGTGTCCTCGGCGGCGGCCGCCGCCTCGGCGGGGACCCCGGCCGGGAGCGCCCCGGCGATCCCGCCGCGGTAGAGCGCCACGCCGATGCTGCCCAGGACGGCGATCCCGAGCGCCCCGCCGAGCTCGGCCGCGGTCTCCGAGATGCCCGAGGCCGCGCCCGCCTTCTCCTCGGGCGCCGAGCCGACCACCATCTCGGTGGTCAGGCCGAACACCGGTCCCATTCCGAGCGAGATGACGACCGAGGCGAGGACCAGCGCGCCCAGGCCCTGCTGCGCGGTGACCGTGGTGAGCACGAACATCCCGGCGGCCGCGCAGGCCAGCCCGCCCGCGACGACGTATGCCGGCCGGGCCCCGCCGAGCACGCGCGGCGCCAGCTGGGAGGCGAGCACGAAGGCGGCGGCCGACGGCAGCGACCACAGCCCGGCCTCCAGCGCCGCCTGGCCGAGCACGAGCTGCAGGTACTGCGCGACGAAGAGGAAGTAGCCGATCATCACGAAGATCGCGAGGAAGTTGACCGCCAGCGCCGCGGTGAACCGGCGGTTCCGGAAGAGCCGCACGTCGATCATGGGCGCGGTGAGCCGGCGCTGCCGGCGCACCCACAGCGCCCCGACGAGCAGGCCGGCGGCGATCGCCCCGAACGCCCCGACGCCCGGCCCGTGCTCGGCGATGCGCTTGACGCCGAACACCACGGTGAGCAGCGCGACGACGGACAGGGCGGCGCTGAGCACGTCGAGCCGGCCGGCGGCGGGGTCGCGGAACTCCGGGAGCACGCGGGGGCCCACGACCAGCAGCGCACCCATCACCGGCAGCGCCAGCAGGAACACCGAGCCCCACCAGAAGTGGCCGAGCAGCACGCCGCCCAGCACCGGGCCGACGCCGCTGCCGGCCGAGAAGGCGCCGATCCAGATCCCGACGGCCAGCGAGCGCTCCCGCGGGTCGCGGAACATGTGGAAGATCAGCGAGAGGGTGGAGGGGGCGATCGTC
The DNA here is from genome assembly GCF_021283305.1 of Pseudonocardia kujensis. Classification (GTDB taxonomy): domain Bacteria; phylum Actinomycetota; class Actinomycetes; order Mycobacteriales; family Pseudonocardiaceae; genus Pseudonocardia; species Pseudonocardia kujensis. The sequence continues at coordinate 55,924 of NZ_JAJSOK010000002.1, read as the reverse complement.
GCCCCGGACAGGCCCAGCAGGGCGCGGCTCGCGATCAGCATCTCGGGCGTGGTGGAGAAGGCCGCGAGCACCGAGGTGAGGCCGAAGGCGGCGGCGCCGACGAGCAGCAGCCGCCGGCGGCCGATCCGGTCGCCGAGGGTGCCCATGGTGACGAGCGCGCCCGCGACCATGAACCCGTAGACGTCGACGATCCACAGCAGCTGGCTGCTCGACGGCCGCAGGTCCGCACTGAGCTGCGGGAGCGCGAGCTGCAGCACCGTCAGGTCCATGACGTAGAGCAGGCAGGCCAGCGCGAGCACGGCCAGGCCGGTCCACTCCCGGCGGCCCGCCCGGGCGGGCACGGAGGGCGGCGTGGTCGGCGTGCTCATCGGGGGTCTCCTTCCGCGTGGGCTACGGAAGGGGGACCGCGGCGCGGCCCGGAACTCATCGCCGGCCGCCGCCGGGCGGGTCAGAACAGGTGGAGGACGCCGTAGGAGTACGCGGTGCCCGCCAGCAGGACGCTCAGCACGGCGAGGACGACCAGGGAGGCCCGGCCCGCGGACCCGCGCTCCTCGGCGGCCGGCTCGGCGGTGAACCTCGGCGGCGCCCAGGGCTCGCGGGCGTTGAACCCCCAGCCGGAGGCTCCCCACGCTGTGTGACGGTCGGGCACGACGACTCCCTCGAACGGATGACTCCCGCCTCTGTAGTCGTCACCGACCGCCCGGCGTTACGCCGTCCGGCGCAGTGGTCGTCACACTCGATCAGCTTTCCGGCACCGCGCGGCGGATCTCGTCGAGCCAGATCCGCGCGGACATGTCCGACGGCGCCCGCCAGTCCCCGCGCGGGGAGAGCGACCCGCCCGCGGAGACCTTCGGGCCGTTCGGCAGCGCGCTGCGCTTGAACTGGCTGAACGAGAAGAACCGCTGCGCGAACACCTCGCTCCAGCGCCGGACGTCCGCCATCGAGTAGCTCGGGCGCTCGTCCTCCGGGAACCCGGGCGGCCAGGGGCCCTGCGCCGGGTCGTGCCAGGCGTGCCACTGCAGGAACGCGATCTTCGACGGCCGCATCCCGTAGCGGAGGGTGTAGAAGAGCGTGAAGTCCTGCAGGGAGTAGGGCCCCACCTTGGCCTCGCTGCTCTGGACCTCCTCGTCCTCGCCGGTCGGCACCAGCTCCGGGGTGATCTCCGTGTCGAGGACGTCGGTGAGGACCGCGCCCACCTCGTCGTCGAACTGCTTCGACGAGACGACCCAGCGGATCAGGTGCTGGATCAGGGTCTTCGGCACGCCGCCGTTGACGTTGTAGTGCGACATCTGGTCGCCGACGCCGTAGGTCGACCACCCGAGGGCGAGCTCGGAGAGGTCGCCGGTGCCGAGCACGATCCCGCCGCGCTGGTTGGCCGCCCGGAACAGGTAGTCGGTGCGCAGGCCGGCCTGGACGTTCTCGAAGGTCACGTCGTAGACGGGCTCGCCGGAGGAGAACGGGTGGTCGAGGTTGCGCAGCATCAGCCGCGCGGACTCGGTGATGTCGATCTCCTCGAAGGTGACGCCCAGGGCCTCGGCCAGCCGGTAGGCGTTGCCCTTCGTCCGGTCGCCGGTGGCGAAGCCGGGCAGGGTGAACCCGAGGATGTCGCTGCGCGGGCGGCCGGCCCGGTCCATCGCCCGTGCCGCCACGATCAGCGCGTGCGTGGAGTCGAGGCCGCCGGACACGCCGATGACGACCTTGGGGTCGCCGATCGCCCGCATCCGCTGCTCCAGCCCGGAGACCTGGATGTTGTAGGCCTCGTAGCAGTCCTGTTCGAGCCGGGACTCGTCGGCGGGCACGAACGGGAAGCGCTCCACCTCGCGACGCAGGCCGAGGTCGCCGCGCGGGGGGTCGAGCCGGAACTCGACGCGCCGGAAGGCGCCCGTGCGGTCGGCGTGGTGGCGGCGGTTGTCGTCGAACGTGCCCATCCGTACCCGTTCGGCGCAGAGGGTCTCGAGGTCGACGTCGGCGACGGACTGCCGCGCCCCCTGCGGGAAGCGTTCGGTCTCGGCGAGCAGGACGCCGTTCTCGTAGATCATCGTCTGGCCGTCCCACGCGAGGTCGGTCGACGACTCGCCCTCGCCGGCGGCGGCGTAGACGTACGCGGCCAGGCAGCGCGAGGAGGCGCTGCGGCTCATCAGCTTCCGGTCCTCGGCGCGGCCGACGGTGATCGGGCTGCCGGAGAGGTTGGCCAGCACCGTCGCGCCGGCCAGCGCGGCCTCGGCCGAGGGCGGGATCGGCACCCACATGTCCTCGCAGATCTCCACGTGCAGCACGAAGCCGGGCACGTCGGAGGCGGCGAAGAGCAGGTCGGGGCCGATCGGCACGTCCTCGCCGCCGATCCGGACCGTGCCGGTGACGTCGTCGCCCGCGCCGATCTGGCGGCGCTCGTAGAACTCGCGGTAGGTCGGCAGGTAGGACTTCGGCGCCACCCCGAGGACCCGTCCCCGGTGGATCACGACGGCGCAGTTGCGCACGCGCTGGCGGTGCCGCAGGGGTGCGCCCACCACCAGCACCGGCAGCAGTTCCGCCGAGCCGGCCACGACGTCGTCGAGCGCCGCGGCCGCCGCGTCGAGGAGCGTGTCCTGCAGGAGGATGTCCTCGATCGAGTAGCCGGTCAGCGTCAGCTCGGGGAAGACCGCGAGGCCGACCCCGTCCTCGGCGAGTGCGCGCGCCGTCTCCAGGACGGCGGCGGCGTTCGCCGCCGGGTCGGCGATCGTCGTGTGGATCGTGCAGGCGGCCGTGCGCAGGAAGCCGTGCCGGTAGGCCGAGTAGAAGTCCTCCACACCGGCAGTCTGCCCCACGTGATCGGCCGGTAATCCCGCCGGGGACATCGGTTCGACGACGAGGGGTGGCCGGCCGGGCCCGCCGGCGCCCGACCCTGCCCGTCCGTGCCCGCGGAACGACCCGCGGCTCCGGCATCCGGGCGATCGACCGTCCTCCGGAACCGCCCTACGCTGCGGCTTCCGGCCATCCACGGAGGACACCCGTGTCGATCCCCGCGCCCGCCCCGATCCCCGTCGTCCTCGTCCACGGACTCTGGCTGCACGCGACGAGCTGGACGCCGTGGCTCGAGCTGCTCACCGAGCGCGGCTACGCGCCCGTCGCCCCGGGCTGGCCCGGCGAGGCGCCGAGCATCGAGGAGTGCCGGCCGATCCGGAGGCGGTCGCGAACCGCGGCCTCTCCGTGGTCACGGACCACTTCGCGGCGCTGATCTCCGAGCTGCCGGACCGGCCGATCGTGATCGGCCACTCGTTCGGCGGCTGATCGCCGAGAAGCTGATGGGCCAGGGCTGCGCCCGGGCGTGCATCGCGCTGTCGCCGGCCCAGTTCAAGGGCAACCTGGTGCTCCCGCCCGCGCAGCTGAGGACGGCGTTCCCGGTCCTCGGCAAGCCGCGGCTGCGCACCCGGAGCTGGATCCACTCGAAGGACTCCTGGCACGCGGGCTTCGCCAATGCCGTCGGCCGGGAGGAGTCCGACGCCCTGTACGACGCCTACGCCGTCCCCTCGCCGATGAAGCCGCTGTTCCAGGCCGCGACCGCCAACTTCGCGCTGCACAGCGAGGCCTCGGTCGACGTGCACCGCGACCGCGGGCCCCTGCTCGTCGTCGGCGCCGGGAAGGACCGGACGGTGCCGCAGGCGACGAGCCGGGCCGCGTACCGGATCCTCTCGCGCAGCCCCGGCGTGACCGAGTGGGCCGCGCTCCCCGGGGCCGGCCACTCGTTCGTCGTCGACTCGACCTGGCGGCAGGCCGCGGACCTGGCCCTGGACTTCCTCGCCCGGCACGGGATGGGAGCGGCGAGCCCGGCCGGGCCCGCCGGCGCCGCGCCCGCGCCGGCCGACCCGGCCCCCGCCTGATCTCCGGCGCGGCGCCGGGGGCCCCGTAGGCTGCCGGGATGGCGATCCCGGTCGGGACGGAGCGACGCCAGCTGTCCGAGCACGTCGCGATGGTCGTGCGCGAGGCGATCATGTCCGGGGAGCTCCGCGGCGCGGACTACCTGCGTACGGAGCAGCTCGCCGAGCGGCTCGGGGTGAGCGCCACGCCGGTCCGCGAGGCGCTGATGGTGCTGCACAGCGAGGGCGCGGTGCGCTGGGAGCCCCGGCGCGGGTTCCGGGTGGTGCCGCTGACCGAGCGCGACGTCGTGGACATGTTCGCCGTGGCCGCGTTCATCGAGGGTGAGCTGGCGGCGCGGGCCGTGGACCTGCTCCCCGACGCCGAGGTGGGCCGGCTGCACGAGATGCAGGGCGTGCTGGCCGACGCCGCCCGGGCCGGCGATCTCGACGAGGTGTTCCAGGTCAACCACGAGATCCACTCGGCGATCAACCGGCCGGGCCTCTCCGCGCGGCTGCAGACCCAGCTCACGATGTCGCTGAAGTACCTGCCGCGCAGCCACTACGGCCGGGTCGACGGCTGGGTCGAGGCCTCGGTGCGCGACCACGGCCCGGTGCTCGCGGCACTGGCCGCCCGGGACGCGGAGGCGGCCCGGGCGGCCATGCGCGACCACATGCTGCACATCGGCGAGCTGCTGCGGGCCCACCTGGACCGGGTCGGGGTGTTCGGCGCCGGAGGCGGAGCCGACCCTCGGTCCGGAGGCGAAGCCGACCCTCGGTCCGGAGGCAGATGATCCTCGATCCTGAGCCGGAGCCGAGCGTCAGACCCTGATCGTCGCCATCGAGACGTCCCACAGCCGCTCCGCCGACTCCGGGTCCACGGCGTAGTCCGCGACGCCCCGGTAGGTGCCCGGCACGTGCCGCCCGGCCTCCGCGCAGTCCTCGAAGTAGCGCCCGCCGATGCCCTCCACCAGGGGCGATGCGGCGAGCAGCACCGAGGTCGCGGCCCCCTGCTCGGGCGTCTTCCAGCCCGTCGCGGCGCCCCGTTCCTCCAGTGCGACGCGGTCCGCCGGGCCGAGGTGGCGCTGCAGGTTGGTCCGGATCCCGCCCGGGCTGAGCGCGTTGACGTGGATGCCGTCCCCGCCCCACTGGCGGTTGGCCTGCACCGCGAACAGCACGTTCGCGGTCTTGGACTGCCCGTAGGCGGTCCACGGGTCGTAGGCGCGGCCGTGGAAGTGCACGTCGTCGAACACGATCGGCGAGCGCAGGTGCGCCGCCGAGGACACCGACACCACCCGCGCCCCGTCCGCGGCGACGAGCGCCGGGTGCAGGCCGGTGGCGAGGGCGAAGTGCCCGAGGTGGTTGGTGGCGAACTGCAGCTCCCAGTGGTCGGCGGTCCGGGTCAGCGGCGCGGCCATGACCCCGGCGTTGAGGACCAGCATGTGGAGCGGGCCGTCCCAGTTGGCCACGAAGGCCCGGATGGACGTGCGGTCGGTGAGGTCGAGCCGGGCGACCGAGACGAGCTCGTTGCCGGTGGTCCGGGTGATCTCGGCGGCGGTGGCCGCGCCCGCGTCGAGATCGCGGACGGCGAGGGTCACGCAGGCGCCGGCGGAGGCGAGCGCGCGGGCGGTCTCCAGCCCGATGCCGGAGGCCCCGCCGGTGACGACGGCGCGGCGGCCGCCCAGGTCGAGGCCCGCGACGACCTCGGCGGCGGTGGTGTCGGCCCCGAACGGGCCGGTGAAGGGGCGGGAGATCGAGGGGGTGAACGTGACGGTCATGGGAACCCCTTCCGCGAGGATCGTGGCACGCCCGGCCCGAGGCCCGGACGCGTACAGTGCAACCGGAGCTGCCTCCGGTCCGAACCCGGGTGAACCGGAGGCTGTTCCGGTTGGCAGGAGACAGTGATGCAGGTCACAGCAGGAGGCGGCGCGGTGGCGGAGTCGGGACGGCCGCTGCGCGCGGACGCGCGGCGCAACCGTGAACGGCTGCTCGAGGTGGCCGTCGAGGCCTTCTCCCAGCCCGGCCGGGACGTCTCGCTGGAGGGCATCGCCAAGGCGGCGGGCGTCGGGATCGGCACGCTCTACCGGCACTTCCCCACGCGGGAGGCCCTGGTCGAGGCCGCCTACCGCAGTGAGGTCGCCCGGCTGTGCGACGCGGTCCCGGGCCTGCTCGAGGCCGAGCCGCCGGACCGCGCGATGCGGACCTGGATGGACCGCTTCGTCGACTACATGACGGCCAAGCGCGGGATGGCCGACACCCTGCGGGCGATCGTGGCGACCGGCGGCAACCCGTACGCCGAGACGAAGGCGCGCATGCGGGAGGCGGTCGGCAGCTTCCTCGAGGCCGGCGCGAAGGAGGGCACCCTGCGCGCCGACGTCGACCCCGGGGACGTGATCGCGGCGCTGTCCGGGATCACGCTGTCGGCGGGCGCGCCCGAGCAGCGCGAGCAGGCCGGCCGGCTGCTCGACCTGGTGATGGACGGGCTGCGGCCCCGGAGCTGAGCCGGCGGCGCCGCCCTACCGCGGCGCCAGGGCCTCGACGGTCGCGACCGGGTCCCCACCGCCCAGCGGCGCCAGCACGGGCGTGGTCACTCCCGCCTTCACATAGGCCTCCACCTGCTCGCGCACCGCCGCGGCGGGGCCGTGCAGCACCAGCCGGTCGACGACGTCGTCGGGGATCGCCTCGACCGCCCCGCGCCGGTCCCCGTCCGCCCACAGCTTCCACATCGGCCCGAGCTCGGTGCGGCCCAGCCACTGGTGGAAGGCCTTGTAGACCGGGACGTTGAGGTACGCGGCGGTGAGCCGGCGGCCGATCGCGCGGGCCTCGTCGGGCTCCATGCCGGGCGCCACGAAGATCCGGGCCACGATCTCGGCCTCGGGCTTGCCGTACTCGCGCACGTGCGGCGCGACGGCCCGGACGTCGTCGGCCGTGAGCCAGTTGACGATCGCGCCGTCGCCCTCCCGCCCGGCGAGCCGCAGCATCCCGGGCCGCAGGGCGGCGACCAGCACCGGCGGCACCTGCTCGGGCACCTCGCCGAGCCGGAACCCGCGCACCCTGAACGACGCCCACTCCTCGGACACCCGTTCGCCGGTGAACGCCGCGCGGAGGAAGCGCAGGACGTCGCGTACCCGGCCGTACGGCTCCGTGAAGGGGATCCCGTTCCAGCCCTCCACGATCACGTCGGACGAGCTGCCGATGCCCAGCGCGAACCGGCCGGGCGCCAGGTTGGCCAGGGTGGCCGCCGACTGGGCGAGCAGGGCGGGGCCGCGGGTGAAGGCGGGCACGATCGCAGTGCCCAGGCGCAGGGCGGGGGCCCACTGCGCGGCCAGGACCAGCGGCGTGAACGCGTCCGTCCGGTCCGCCTCGGCGCTCCAGGCGTCCGTGTAGCCGAGGTCGGGGAGCCGTTCGAGCACCGCGCGCTGCTCGCGGAGCGGGAGACCGGAGAGCGGCAGGGTGATGCCCCAGCGGTCGGGCACGAGGTACCTCCACGAGCGACGGTGATCTTTTCCGGACGCTAGTTCGCCCGGGCCCCCCGGCGCCACCACCGCTGGCGTCGCGGCGCGGGTGGCTCCTCGGTGCGGGCGCGGCGGAGGGACTCCGAGCGCGCCGCCCGGTGGGCCCGCCAGGCCTCCACGACGGCCGCGGGGTCGGCGCGGCGCAGCGGGACCCGCGGGCCGTCGGGCGCGCGCAGGTAGGCGGCGACGCGGGCGTCGAGCTCGGCGACGAGCTCGCGCACGGCCTTCTCGGTGGGCAGGTCCCGGACGGTCTCCGGCAGCCGCTCGATCTCCTTGCGGAGCCGGATCGGGGTGGGCAGCAGCACGTCGGACGGCACGCCCTCTCGCCGCAGGTAGCCCTTGATCCACCAGTTCTCGTCCGCGTCGGCCAGGTTCGGCAGCGGCTTGCCCTTGCCGGGCAGGTCGTCGAACTCGCCGCGTTCCACGGCCTCGCGGATGGCCTTCTCGACGGCGGACTCGTACCTCATGGAGCACCCCCGCCCCCACGGTAGGCGATGAGTTCCGGGTCCGCGGGCGGTCCACCGCACGACGACCCGAGGAGGCCCGCCATGACCCGCACGCTCGAGCCCGTGACCGAGTTCGACGGCCGCTACAGCGAGCCCGCCGCGCAGCCGACGCCGTGGAGGACCACCCGGGCCCGGCTCGCCGACGCGCCGCTGTACTGGGTCTCGACGATCCGGCCCGGGGGCCGCCGTCCGCACGTCACGCCCTTGATCGGGGTCTGGCACGAGGGCGCGCTGCACTTCTGCACCGGGGCGGGGGAGCGCAAGGCCCGCAACCTCGCGCAGACCCCGGGGTGTGTGGTGACGACCGGCTGCAACGACCTGGACCGCGGGCTCGACGTCGTGGTCGAGGGCGAGGCCGTCCGCGTCACGGACACCGCGGCGCTGCAGGCCGTGGCCGACGCCTACGTGGCGAAGTACGGCGAGGAGTGGCACTTCGACGTCGCCGGGGACGACACCGACGGGGTCTTCGTCGGCGACGGCGGCCCGGCGCTGGTGTACGCCGTGGCGCCGGAGGCGGTGTGGGCCTTCGCGAAGGACACCTACGGGCAGACCCGGTACCGCTTCTGAGGGTCCGGGCGCGGGGACCAGGGTAGGGCGGGGCGGGTCAGGAGAAGGCGTCGGCCACGGCCTGCGGCCGCCGGTATCCTCGGCGGGGGCCGCAAGGAGATCGGACGCGTCATGGAACCATAACGCGCTCAGCGGCCTCGAGTTCAAGCGTTATGGAACCATAACGCGCTGAGGGGTCGAGCGATCGAGTGTCATGGCTCAGAGTGCGCTCACCTAGACATCGGCGCGTCATGGAACCATAACGCTTACAGGAGACCCGGATCGGAGCGTTATGGAACCATAACGCTTACACGAGCCCCAGATTTGGGCGTTATGGAACCATAACGCGGTCTCGGCTCCCGGACTCGCGCATGATGGCTCCATGATGCGCAAGCTCAGCGCACCTGCTGGCGCAGCACCGGCTTGAGGACCTTGCCCGAGGCGTTGCGGGGCAGCGCGTCGACCACCAGCAGCCGGGTCGGCTTCTTGTACGAGGCGAGGCGGGTGCGGCACCACTCGGCGAGGTCGTCGAGCGACGGCGGCGCGGCGGGGTCCAGCGGCACGACCACGGCGACCGGGGTCTCGCCCCACTTCTCGTGCGGGGCGGCGACCACGGCGACGTCGGCCACCGCGGGGTGCCCGGCCAGGACGTTCTCCACCTCGGCGCAGTAGATGTTCTCCCCGCCGGAGATGATCATGTCCTTCTTCCGGTCGACGACGTAGAGGAACCCCTCCTCGTCCTCGCGCACCAGGTCGCCGGAGTGGAACCAGCCGCCGGCGAAGGCCTCCTCGGTCGCCTCGGGCAGGTTCCAGTAGCCGGACATGAGGTTCGGGCCGCGGTAGACGATCTCGCCGATCTCGCCCTGCGCCACGTCCTTCATCTCGTCGTCGACGATCCGGATGGCCACGGCCGGCACCGGCCGGCCCACGGAGCCGATCTTGCGGATCGCGTCCTCGCCCTCCAGCACGGTCGTGACCGGCGACATCTCGGTCTGGCCGAAGGTGCACACGTTGGGCACACCGGGAAAGGTCTCGGCCATCCGCTCCAGCAGGGTGACCGACGCCGGGGCCGCACCCCAGCACATCACGCGCAGGTGCGCGGCCCGCTTCCCGGCCTCGGGCACGCCGACCACCGCCTGCCACTGCGCGGGGACGAGGAACACGTGCGTGACCCGCTCGCGCTGCAGGACGTCGACCAGCCCGTCGGGGTCGAACTGGCCGCTGGGCAGGATCACCGTGGTGCCACCGGTCGCGATCAGCGGGGCGATGCTGCCGATCGCCGCGATGTGGAACATCGGCGAGGCGCAGAGGTTGACCTCGTCCTCGCGGTAGAGGCGCCAGTAGCGGATCAGCGTCTGGGTCTGCACGGACAGGTTGAGGTGGCTGAGCACCGCGCCCTTGGGCCGCCCGGTGGTGCCGGACGTGTACATGATCAGCGCCGGGTCGTGCTCGTCGATGTCGACGTCGTGCAGCGGGCGTTCGGGCCCGGCGGCCAGCTCGTCGAACGGCAGGGAGCCGGGGCCCGCCGCGGCCGGGTCGGCCCCGGTGACCAGCACGACACCGGGACCGGCGAGCGTGCCGCGGACCTGCGCCGCGAGCGGGGCGAGGTCGGCGTCGACGGCCAGCGCGACGGCCCCGCTGTCGCCCAGGATGAACGCGACCTCCTCGGCGGAGAGCCGGAAGTTCACCGGCACCGCGATGGCGCGCAGGGCGTTCGCGGCGAGCACGGCCTCGATGAACTCGGGCCGGTTGCTCATCAGCACCCCGACCCGGTCGCCCTCGCCGACGCCCTGCTCGGCCAGCGCCCCCGCGAGTGCGCGGACCCGGCCACGCAGCCGCGTCCAGGTGATCCGCTCGCCGCGGAAGACGAGGGCGGTCCGGTCGGGCATCTGGTGGGCGTGCCGATCGATCTGCGCGATCCAGTGCTGGCCGCTGCCGGGGAGTCGCGAGGACGTCATCGTTCTCCTGAGGTCGCCTGGACGTGGTCATCCTCCGGCGGCGGGACGTCCCGCCGCCGGAGGAGAGCTTGCCTGACCGCGGCCTACCAGTCGGCCTCGCCGTAGCGGACGACTCCTCGCAGGTTCTTCCCGTCGCGCATGTCCTGGTAGCCCTGGTTGATCTCGTCGAGCGTGTAGGTGCGGGTGACGAGCTCGTCGAGCTTGAGCCGGCCCGCGCGGTACTCGTCGAGCAGCTTCGGGATCTGGGTGCGCGGGCTGATCCCGCCGAAGATCGCGCCCTGGATCCGCTTCTGCAGCAGGGCCAGCTCGAACAGCCCCACCTTGGCGTCGATCTGCTGCATGTCCGCGATCGCCGTGACGACGACCTGGCCGCCCTTCGCCGTGAGGTCCAGCGCGGGCTGGATCATGTCGCCCTCGAGCTCGCCGACGGTCAGCGCCACGGTGTCGGCCATGGTGCCCCAGGTGAGGTCGCGGAGCGGCTCGAGCGCCTCCGACATGGAGGAGAAGGTGTGGGTGGCGCCGAACTCCATGGCCCATTCGCGCTTGTAGGCCACCGGGTCGACGGCGACGACCATCCGGGCGCCCGCCGCGGCCGCACCCTGCACCGCGTTGATGCCGACGCCGCCGACGCCGACGACCACCACGACGTCGCCGGCCTTGGTGCCGCCGATCGAGGCGGTGGAGCCCCAGCCGGTGGAGACCCCGCAGCCGAGCAGGGCCGCGGTGGCCAGGTCGACGTCCTTCTCGATCTTGATCACGGACGACTGGTTGACGCAGACGTACGGGGAGAACGTGCCCAGCAGGCACATCGGCGACACCGGGTTGCCGGACGCGGTGATCCGGAAGGTGTCGTCGGCGATCGCCTTGCCGGTCAGCAGGTTCGCGCCCTGGTCGCAGAGGTTCTGCATGCCCTTCGAGCACGGCCGGCAGACGCCGCAGGCGGGGATGAAGCCGAGGACGACGTGGTCGCCCTCCGCCAGCCCGACGACGCCCGGGCCCACCCGGGTCACCACGCCGGCGCCCTCGTGCCCGCCGAGGACGGGGTACACGGGCACGGTGTTGGCCCCGGTGCGGACGTGCTCGTCGGAGTGGCAGAGGCCGGTGGCGGCGAGCCGGACCTGGACCTCACCCGCGACCGGATCCCCGATCTCGATCTCCTCGACCTTCCAGTCGGTGTTCGGCTCGTACAGCAGGGCACCCTTGGTCTTCACGCTTCCTCCGACGGTGGGGGTCTGACGGCGACGGCGCGAGTCTCACATGACGACGACGTCACTCTCAAGGAGGGGCTGATCGATCGTTCAGCGCCGGTCGGCGGCCGGGCGGGCGCCGGTCGCACGCCCCGCCACAGCCTCCGCATCCTCGCCGACCGCTGCCCGGTGACCACCTGTGAGGCCGCTCGTGTCCCGTCCCGACCCGTTCGGCATTCCTGTGGCCGCATCCGTCCTGTCCGCGTTCGCGCGGCCCGTCGTCCTGCGCAACGAGGTGCTGTCCGGCCTGGTCGTCGCGCTCGCCCTGATCCCGAGATGGTCGCCTTCTCGATCATCGCGGGCGTCGACGCGCGGATCGGGCTCTTCGCCTCGTTCACCACGGCCGTGAGGGTCTCCCTGGTCGGGGCCGGCCCCGCGATGATCTCCGCCGCGACCGGCGCCGAGGACCCCGCGCAGATCACGATCGACCTCTCCGGCGCGCACGTCTGCGGCGCCTCGACGGTGGCCGCGCTCGACGCCGTCACGCAGAAGTACGCGGTGTGGGGGACGCGGTGACGATCACCGGGATGAACGCCGACAGTGCGCGCCGGCACGAGGCCCTGGCGAGGCGGCCGGGCGTCGCCCGAGGCCGCTCGGGTCGCCGTCCAGGTCACAGGGCGCCGGTGACGGCCTGCAGGCCCAGACTCGTCGCGGCCACGGCGACCCACAGCAGGCCGCCGAGCAGCAGCGGGCGGAACCCGGCGGCGCGCATGTCGGCGAACCGGAGGGTGAGCCCGATGCCGGCCAGCGCCGTCGTCAGCAGGAAGGTGCCGAGCAGAGCGAGGGCGTCGTGCCATCCCGCGGGAACGAGCCCGAGGCTCTGCGCCCCGGCGGCCAGCAGGAAACCGACCAGGAACAGCGGCACGACCTTCCGCCACGGCACCCGGCGGGTACCGCCGCCGCTCCGGCGCCCGTGCAGCAGGGCCAGCGCGAGGACGACCGGCACGATCATCAGGGTCCTCGTCAGCTTGACGACGACGCCCTCCTGTGCGGCCTGCGGCCCGTAGGAGACGGCGGCGGCCACCACGGACGACGTGTCGTTGATCGCCGTGCCGGCCCACAGCCCGAACGCCGCCTGGTCCATCGCGAGCGCGTGCCCGACCACCGGGAAGAGGAGCACGGCGGCCACGTTGAAGGTCACGATCGTGCCCACGGCGTAGGCGAGGTCGGTCCGGCGGGGCTCGATCACGGACGCGACCGCGGCGATCGCCGAGGCGCCGCAGATGCCCGTTCCGACCGAGACCAGGGCCCGGGTGTCGCCGCTGACGCCGAGCAGCCGGCCGAGCAACCAGCCGCCGCCCAGCGCCACCGCGAGCGTGCCGAGCATGACCGGGAGCGACCCGAGCCCGACCCGCACCACCTGCTGCAGCGAGATGCCGGTGCCGAGCACCACGATCGACGCCTGCAGCAGCGGCCGGGCTGCCACGGCGAGCCCGGGGGCCAGGATGCGCCCCGGCCGGATCACCGCCCCCGCCGGCGCGCCCAGCAGGATCCCCAGCACCGGCCCGCCGAGCACCGGGAGGAGCCGGCCGAGGCCGGTCGCCACCGCGGCGACCGCCAGGGCGAGCGCGAGCCCCGGGCCGGCTCCGCGCACGACCCGGCCGGCACGCCCCAGCCTCGCGGTGGTGGCCCGGAGGAGCCCGACGCCCGGCAGAGCGGGTGAACCGCTGACCGGCCAGGTGCTCATCGTCTCTCCCCTCGGGATGACTGGAGAGAAATGTACGGACATTCAGCCTCGACGGCAAGGCCCGGAAGGAGATCGCAAGGTGATCCACCCTGCGTGAACTACTTCGCGGTGCAACACTCCTGCGCACCACGCCGCCGGACCGGGAGAGGCCGCCATGGCCACCATGGGTTCACAGAACGCCACCGCGGAACGCGTCGCGGGGGTGAACGCCCGACTCGACCGACTTCCGGCCTTCGGGCTCTCGCCAGTGGTGTTCGTCGTGGTCGGGGCGTCGTACTTCTTCACCTTCTACGACATCACCGCGATCGGGGTCACCCTGCCGGTGCTGGAGGAGCGCTTCCGGCTCAGCGGCGCCGATCTCGCACTGCCGGTGACGACGAACCTGTTCGCCTACATCGTCGGCGCCTACGTCCTGTCCAGCCTCGCCGACTACATCGGCCGGCGCCGAGCCCTGGCGCTGTCGGTCGTGCTGCTGTCCGTCGGGGCCGTCCTCACCGCGCTGTCCTGGAGCGTGACCAGCCTCGCCGTCTTCCGCGCCGTCACCGGCCTGGGCATGGGCGCGGAGATCGCGCTGGCCGCGACGATCATGACCGAGCTGTCCCCGCCGCGGCTGCGCGGGCGCGGGGTGGCCCTCAACGTGTTCTGGGGCGGCGTCGGGCTCGCGGCGGCACCGTGGATCGGGCTCGGCCTGATCTCCTGGCTGCCCGCGGACATCGGCTGGCGGGTGGTGTTCGCCCTCGGTGCCCTGGCGATCGTCGTGCTGATCTTCCTCAACGACCGCTGGGTGCCCGAGTCGCCGCGTTGGCTCGTGCTGCACGGCCGGTCCGACCGGGCGGACGCGCTGCTCGACCGCATGGAGACCCACGTCCGGGCCCGGGGGCACACGCTGCCCGCACCGCGACCTGCCGAGGCCGAGGCCGACCTCACCACCTTCCCGACCTGGGAGCTGCTGCGCCCGCCCTATCTCAGCCGGGTGATCGTCGTCTTCCTGTTCTGGTTCTTCAGCTACATGGCCGCCTACGCGTACCTGGCCTACCTGCCCACGCTGCTCAAGGCGATGGGCGTCTCGGAGAGCCTGCTCTACAGCGCCATCGGTGACCTCGGGTTCCTCGTCGGCGGGCTGGGGTCGGTGCTGATCATCGACCGCTGGAACCGCAAGCACTCGGCGGCGGCGGCCGGCGTCGTCGGCATGGTCGGCATCGCCCTGATCGCGCTCAGCCACGGGCCGGGGCTGCTGATCGCCGGCGCGTTCCTCGCCGGGATCTGGATCATGGCTCCGGCGCTGGGCTACGCCTACACCTCGGAGGTGTTCCCCACCCGTGCCCGCGCCTCCGGCATGTCCATCGGCGACGGCCTGGGCCACCTGGGCGGCGCGGTGCAGCCCTACATCGTGGTCGCCGGGCTGGCGGCGTTCGGCCCGCGCGGCACGTTCGGGCTGATGATCGGGATGATCGCGGTCGCCGCTGCGATCATCCTGTTCGGCGGCATCCGGACGGCCGGCGACTCGCTGACGCACCTGGCGCGCTAGCGGTCGTTGACCGGTGTGGCGGGCGCGGGGCAGAGTCGGACCCCGTGAAGATCGACGCGCGGTTGCGGGACGGCCTCGAGCACGTGGCGGAGGACGCCCGGACCGCCGAGGAGCTCGGTTTCGACGGCGCCTGGAACAGCGAGAACAGGGCCGACGCGTTCCTGCCGATCGCGGTCGGCGCCGAGCACACGACCCGGCTGGAGCTGGGCTCCTCGGTCGCGATCGCCTTCGCCCGCACCCCGATGACCGTCGCGTACCAGGCCGTGGACCTGCAGCGCTTCTCCCGCGGCCGGTTCGTGCTGGGCCTCGGCAGCCAGATCCGCCCGCACGTCCAGCGCCGGTTCTCGATGCCGTGGTCGAAGCCGGCGGCGCGGATGAAGGACTTCGTGGTGGCGCTGCGGGCGATCTGGCACGCCTGGGACACCGGCGAGCGGCTGCACCACCGCAGCGAGTTCTACGACCACACGCTGATGACGCCGAACTTCGTGCCGCCCGAGAACCCGTACGGGCCGCCGAAGGTGTTCCTCGCCGCCGTCGGGCCGCACATGCTGCGGACCACCGCGCAGGTCGCGGACGGGCTGTTCACCCATCCCTTCCTCACCGAACGGTACCTGCGCGAGGTGATCCTGCCCGAGGTCGAGGCGCACCGCGGCGAGGGCCTGGCGCCGCTGGAGATCGCGCTCTCGGCGTTCGTCGCGCTCGACGACGCCGACGTCGAGGCCGTCCGCCGGCAGATCTCGTTCTACGGCTCCACGCCCGCCTACCGGCCCGTGCTGGAGCTGCACGGCTGGGGCGACCTGCAGACCGACCTCAACACGCTCTCCAAGCGCGGCAGGTGGGAGGAGATGGTCCCGCTGGTCACCGACGAGATCCTGGAGGCCATGTGCTCGGTCGGGACGGAGAAGGAGGTCGCCGCCGACCTACGCTGCCGCTACGGTTCCCTCGCCCACCGGGTCCGCTTCAACCGCCCCGGCGACACCTCCGGTCCCGTCCGCTTCGCCGGCCTGGTGGAGGCCCTGCGTGCAGCGTGACGCGGCCGCCCTTCAGGAGCCCTGACGAGCTGCGGGGGCGTCGAGGCGCAGGGCGGCGTCGGCGGCCAGCTCGAACAGGGCGGCACGGACCTCGGCGGCGGTGGTCCAGCCCCGGTGCTCCCAGTCCTCGCCCGCGAGGGAGTCGCCGGCGAAGAGCAGATGGGCGAGACGGATCCCGCGGTACCGGGCCACCGCGATCAGCGCCGACGCCTCCATGTCGACCACCGCGCAGCCCTCGGCCGTCCGCCGCGCGACCCGGCCGCGGGTCTCGCGGAACAACCCGTCCGTGGTCCAGGCGCGGGCCGTGACGTAGGGGACGTCGGCGGCGTCGAGCGCCCCGGAGAGGGCGGCGACGCCGGCGGGGTCGGCCTCCACGATCCGCCCGGCGGGCAGGTAGTGGAAGGAGGTGCCCTCGTCGCGCAGGGCGCTGTCGACCACGACCGCATGCCCGACGGTCAGCTCCGGCACGAGCGAGCCCGCCCCGCCGACCGCCACCGCCGCCCGCACACCGAGCGCGACCAGCTCCTCGAGGAAGATCGCGGACAGCGGCGCCCCGACACCGGGTTGGATCACCGCCAGCCGCCGCCCGTCCCGCTCGATCTCGTGCACCGGCCACGGGCCGAGCTCCGACGTCAGGTGGACCGTCCGCACCGCCGGCAGTGCGGCCACGACCTCGGGGAAGAAGCAGAGCACCGCGGCCTCCGGCAGCCGCACCCGGCGTGGCACGACACGATGCGGTTCGAGCACCCCCGGATCGGTCAGGTCGTCCTCGCACAACGGCAGCGGATCCACGGGCCGATCATGCCGCGCGGCGCTACGGTTTCCGGGAGCGGGCACGGAATGTTGCACGCTCAACAATCGTTGGACGGGGCACCACCGACGGAAGGGGAGTCCGATGCCGCAGCCCGAGGGAGCCGAGCTCGAGGCCATCCGCGCCCGACGCGCCGACCTGCGCGGGAAGTACCTGCAGGCGCCCGCCGACCGTAAGCCGACCACCGTGCAGGGCGTCCATCACCTCGCTCTGATCTGCAAGGACGTCGAGGAGACCATCCGCTTCTACCAGGAGCTGCTGGGCTTCCCGCTCGTCGAGCTCGTGGAGAACCGGGACTACCGGGGCTCCAGCCACTTCTTCTTCGACATCGGCCAGGGCAACCTGCTGGGCTTCTTCGACTTCCCGGGCCACGACCACCCGGACTTCAGCGAGACCATCGGCGCGGTGCAGCACCTCGCCCTGTCCACCACGCCGGAGGAGTTCGAGCGGGCGAAGGCGCGCCTCGACGAGGCCGGCATCGACTACCTCGGCCCGGACCGGGGCGTCGAGAACAGCCTCTACATCCGTGACCCCAACGGCGTCGGGCTCGAGTTCTACCGCGAGGAGCTCGGCAGGTTCGAGGGGCACGAGCTGCTGAAGTGAGCGGCCCACGCTGATCCGTCCGGCCCGCCGCCGGCCCCGGCCGGCGCGGGTTCCGGCCCGTCGCGCAACCTCGCCCCGTCCCGTGCGTCCCAGGGGTGAGGGACCGCTACGGCCCCTCGCTACCGTGGTCCGCGGAGCGAGCATCGCCTCGAGCGGGGCTTGCGGAGCGAGCATCGACACCGACGGGACGGTGCAGGGACGGATGAACGGTGACCGACGCGGCCCGTCCGGGCCGCCGCCGGGCAGGGGCGCGCCGCCCCCGCGGCGCGGCGGCGGGCCGGGCTGGACCGCCCAGCCGCAGCGCCGCCCCGGGCCGCCGCCCGGGGGCCGTCCGCCGCCGCCCCCGGGCCGGCCGGTGGGGCCGCCCCCGCGGCAGGGCCCGCCACCGCCGCAGAACACGCGGATGATGCCGTCGTCGGCCCCCGCCGCGGAGACGTACCGCCCGCCGGCGCGCACCCGCCCGCCGAAGCAGCCCCCCACCCGCCGTCCCGGGCGCTGGGGTCGGCGGATCAAGATCGCTCTCGCGCTGGTCGTCATCGCCCTGATCGGCTGGGGCGTCTACCTCGACCAGAACCTCAACCGGGTCCAGGCCCTGCCCGCCGACAGCACCGCGGAGTCCTCGGGCACGAACTGGCTCATCGTCGGCTCGGACAGCCGCGCCGACCTCTCCGCCGAGGACGAGGAGCGGCTCGGCACGGGCGACGCCGCCGGCCAGCGCACCGACACGATCATGCTGCTGCACTCCGGCAGCTCCGGATCGGTGCTGGTCAGCCTGCCGCGCGACTCCTACGTCCCCATCGCCGGGCACGGCAGCAACAAGCTCAACGCGGCCTACGCCTTCGGCGGCCCGCAGCTGCTCATCAGCACCGTCGAGGCGGCGACCGGGCTGCACATCGACCACTACGCGGAGATCGGCTTCGGCGGGTTCGTCGACGCCGTCGACGCGGTGGGCGGCGTGAACCTCTGCGTGCCGAAGGCCATCACGGACCCGAAGGCCGCACTCGACATCCAGGCCGGCTGCCAGGAGCTCGACGGGCAGACCGCGCTCGGCTACGTCCGCACCCGGGCGACGGCGGGTTCGGACTTCGACCGCGTGCAGCGGCAGCGCGAGTTCCTGTCCGCGCTGATCGCGAAGGCGACGAGCGTGGGCACGCTGGTCAACCCGTTCCGGGTGATCCCGCTGGCCGACGCGATGACCGGCCTGGTCACCGTCGACGACAACGACCACATCTGGAACGTCGCCCAGCTCGGCCTCGCCATGCGTGGCGTGACCAACGGGGGCATCGCCACGACCGCGCCGGTCGGGAGCACGCCCACCATCGGCGGGCAGTCGGTGGTCCGGTGGGACAAGACCCGGGCGAGCGCGCTGTTCGGCTCGCTGCAGAAGGACCAGACGCCGGCGCAGAGCTCGCTCGGCCCCTGACCGCACGTGCGTGCCCACCGTCCCGCGGGACGGTGGGCACGCCCGTCAGGCGGTGCGACGCTTGCGCGTCGTGGTCTTCTTCTCGGCCCCGTCCTCGCCCTCGTCGGCCTTCTTGCGACGCGTGGTCGGCTTGCGGCGGGCCGGCTTCTCCTCCGCCGGCTCCTCGGCCTCCTGCGGGTCGGGCCCGGCCTTCGTCGCCGGCTTCCTGCCGGACGAGCCGCGCGCGGCCTCGACGCTGGCCTGCAGCGCCGAGAGCAGGTCGGTCATCGAGTCGCCCTCGTCCTCGCGCTTCTGCTCGACCGGGGCGGGCTTGGTGTCGCCGTGCTCCTTCTTCGACTCGATCAGCTCGACGACGGCGTCGCGGTACTCGTCGTGGAACTCGGACGGGTCGAAGTCCGCGCCCATGCTCTCGATCAGGGACGCGGCCATCTGCTTCTCCTGCGGCCGCAGCTCGATGTCCTGCTCGAGGATGTCGAAGTCCGGCTCGCGCACCTCGTCCGGCCACAGCATCGTCTGCAGCACGATCGTCCTGTCGCGCACCCGCAGCAGCGCCAGGCTCTCCCGCTGCCGCAGCGCGAACCGCACGATCGCCATCCGGTCGGTCTCGGCCAGCGCCTCGCGCAGCAGCGCGTAGGGCTTCGCGGCCTTCGTCTCCGGCTCGAGGTAGTAGCTCTTGTCGAACAGCAGCGGGTCGATCTGGTCCGCCGGCACGAACTCGACCACGTCGATCTCGTGCCCGCTGGCCACCGGCAGCGAGTCCAGATCGGACTCGTCGAGCGTGATCAGCTCGCCGTCCTCGGTCTCGTAGCCCTTCACGATGTCCGCGTACTCCACGACCTCGCCGCACACCGTGCAGGTCCGCTTGTACCGGATGCGGCCGCCGTCGGCGCCGTGCACCTGGTGGAAGCGGATGTCGTGGTTGGTCGTGGCCGAGTACAGCTTGATCGGCACACTGACCAGTCCGAAGGACACCGCGCCGCTCCACATCGCGCGCATCGAGGCCCGTCCCTTCCGCACCGGTTGCCGTCCGTGACGGCTCGTCGGGTGACAGCATGACGGTGTGCAGCCCATGCTCGCCACTCCCGGACCGCTCCCCACGGGGGCGGAGTGGGTCTACGAGGTGAAGTGGGACGGCATGCGGCTGCTCGCCGAGGTCACCGACGGTGAGGCCCGCCTGGTCACGCGGGCGGGCCGGGACGTCACGGCGACCTTCCCCGAGCTGGCCGGGCTCACCGCGATCGCGCCGGACGTCGTGCTCGACGGCGAGGTCGTCCTGCTCGAGGACGGCGTCCCCAGCTTCGCCGCGCTCGCCGACCGGGTGCACCGGCCGGTCTCCCGGACCCGCGCCCTGGCCCGGCCCGTGACCTTCATGGTGTTCGACGTGCTGCGGCTCTACGGCGTCCCGTTGCTGGAACGACCGATGCACGAGCGCCGCGCGACCCTCGAGCGGCTCGACACGGCCTCGGTGCCCACGCTGCAGCTCTCGCCGCTCTACACGGACGGGCGCGCGCTGTTCGAGGCCACCGGGCGGCGCGGGATGGAGGGCATCCTCGCCAAGCGCCGCGAGTCGGAGTACCGGCCGGGCCGCCGGAGCCCCGCCTGGGTGAAGGTGACCCACCGGCACACCCAGACCTGCCTGATCGGCGGCTGGCGGCCGGAGCGGTCGGGGCAGGGCACCCGCGTCGCGGCCCTGCTGCTCGGGATCCCCGACGGCGGCGACCTGGTCTACGCGGGCCGGATCCCGGTGAGCCTCGCGGGGGCCGTGGTCCAGCGCGTCCTCGGCGAGCTCGTCACGGACCTGGAGACGGACGCGTCGCCCTTCCGCGGGCGCCCGCCCCGGGCCGAGGCCGCCGGGGCGCACTGGTGCGAGCCGGTCGTCGCGGTCGAGGTGGCCCACCACGGCTGGACGTCCGACGGGCAGCTGCGCCAGCCGGTGTTCCGCGGGATCCGTGCCGACGTCGACCCCTCCGAGGTGCGGCGGGAGGACCGGTGAGGGTCGACATGTCTGGAAACCCGCGCCACGGGGGTGTTGGATGACGCGGACGGCGATGCTCGAGAAGGGGGCACCCACCGTGGACATGCACCAACCGGCGGGCCGGGCACCGGCCGGAGCCGACGAGCGGCCGAGGTCCCCGGTCGCGCCGACCGGGGACCGCGCGCTACCGCCCTCCCTGTAGATCACCTGCTCGCCGACGGGCGTCCCGCGTCCGTCCCCGCTCCCTACGGTGGTGTCGATGACGACAATGCTCACCTGGCAGGCCGACGGCCGCCCGGGCCTCGAGGGCACCCGCGTGCACTTCGGCCCCGGTCCCGCCGGGTTCCGCGCCCACGGCCGGATCGTCCGGCCGGACCCGGAGGGCGACTTCACGGCGTCGTACAGCCTCGTCGTCCGCGAGGACGGCACGCTCGGGCGGCTCTCGCTCAGCGCCGCGACGACCGGGTTCGAGAGGCACCTCACGATCAACCGCACCGAGGACGGCTTCTGGCTCTTCGACGACGGGTCGGGCAGCGCACGCCGGGACTACGACGGCTCCGACGTGGGCCTGGCCTTCAGCCCGCTGTTCAACGCCCTGCCGATCCGCAGGCTGAACGCGCACCGCGGGCGCGTCGACGTCGAGCTCCCGTTGGTGTTCGTGTCGCTGCCGCACCTCGAGGTCAGCACGACGACGCAGCGGTACCGGACCGTCCGGCCGGCCGAGGGGAACTCGCCGGCGGTGGTCGAGTTCTCCTGGTCGGGGACCCGGGCCGAGCTGGAGGTCGACGCGGAGGGGTTCGTGATCTCCTACCCGGGTCTCGCCGCGCTGGTGTCGAACGAGCGCGCGGAGCCGGCCGGCCAGAGCTGACCCCGGGGCCGCGGCCGGGCCGAGCTGGGGCGGGCTACTTCCAGCCGCCGACCACGTCCCCGCGGCGGCCGAGCTCGCGCAGCTCGGCCAGCGCGTCGGGGCCGTCGAGCGAGACCTCCAGGGCCAGCGGCTCGCGGGTGGAGGCCCAGCGTTGCCGCGCGAGGTACCCGGACTCGACGGTGGCCCTGAGCCCACCGGTCGAGGCGAGGGCCCCCCGCATCGCGCCGAGCCGGCCGAGCGCCTCGTCGACCGCGGCGAGCAGTGCCGACCGGTTGCCCTCGCACATGGCCAGGGTCAGCTCGGGGCGGGTGCCCGCGACCCGGGTGCCGTCGGCGAAGGAGCTCGCGGAGAGGGCGAGGGCCAGGTCGTCGTCGGGCTCGCCGGCGCCGACCGTGGCCAGCACCGCGGCGAGCAGGTGCGGGAGGTGGGAGATCCGGGCGACCGCGAGGTCGTGCTCGTCGGCGGCCGCCGGGACCACGCGCGAGCCGCAGGCCCAGGCCAGCTCGGCCACGTCCTTCCACACCTCGAGGTCGACGCCGTCGTCGGCGATCACCACCCAGGCCGCGCCGTGGAACAGTGCGCCGTCGCCGGCCGCCCACCCCGACTCGGCCGTGCCGGCCATCGGGTGCCCGCCGACGTAGCGGGCGCGCGGGGCGAAGGTGGCGACGGCGTCGGCCACCGCGACCTTGACGCTCACGGCGTCGGTGAGCCGGACCGTCGGCGCCACCGCGTCGACCCGCGTCAGCACGCCCTCGACCGCGGGCAGCGGCACCGCGACCAGCACCAGCGCGTCGGCCTCGCCGGCCCGGCGCAGGGCGTCGTCGAGGTCGGTGGTGACGTCGAAGCCGTCCTCCCGGGCCGCCTCGGCGGTGCCGTCGGACGCCGCGACGCCCCAGCACTCCCGGCCCGCCGCCCGCGCCGCGCGCAGCAGCGACCCGCCGATCAGCCCGGTCCCCACCACGCACAACGCTCGCATGGGCGAGCAGGCTAGCCGACCCGCGGTCCCCGGCATCCCCGCGCCCGGCAGGGCACTCAGCCCCGTTCCAGCGCCCCCGCCACCCGCAGGATTCCGCGCTCCTCGAGCCGGATCCCGGTGATCTGCACACCCGCGGGCAGTTCACCCGCGGCCACGGGCGCCGGGACCGACACCGAGGGCCACGTGGTGAGGTTGAACGGGCTCGTCAGCGCCAGCATCGACGACCGGACCGGCACGCCGTCGACCTTCCGCTCGCCGATCCGGGTGGCGCGCAGGCGCGTGGTGGCGCTCACCAGCACGTCCATGTCCGACACGGCCGCCCGGAACTCGGCGGTGAGCCGCTTCCGGGTCCGCTGCGCCGCCACGTACGCGTACGCGGGTCGGTCGGCGACCATCTCCAGCCGCTCGGCGGTCTCCGGCTGGTAGTCCTGCCGTCGGGTGGCGAGCCACTCGCGGTGCGTCGCGTAGGCCTCGGCCCCGACGATCTCGGCGTAGACCCCGGCCAGCTCGTCGATGAAGGGCGTCCGGACCTCGAAGACCTCCGCGCCGGCCTTCTCCAGCAGCCGCACCGACTCCCGCACCGCCTCGGCCAGCACCGGGTCGGTGGCCTGCCAGTAGTCGTCGACCAGGACGCCGACGTGCGCGCCACGGATCCCGGGCGGCTGGATGCCGCCGCCGGTGCCGTCCGGGCGGGACAGGACGTCCCAGGCGACGGACGCCGAGTGCACGTCCGCGGCGAGGATCCCGACGGTGTCGAGCGTCTCGGCCAGCGGGAACACCCCGTCGGCGGAGAGGGTGCCGAACTCCGGCTTGAGCCCGACCACCCCGCAGAGCGCCGCGGGCGTCCGCACGCTCGCCCCGGTGTCGGTGCCGAGCGCGATCGGCAGGTGCCCGGCGGCGACCGCCGCGGCCGAGCCGGACGAGGAGCCGCCGGTGATCCGCGTGCGGTCGTGCGGGTTGCGGGCGGGGCCGGTGGCGGAGACGTCGCCGGTCGGGCCGTAGGCGAACTCGTGCGTGGCCAGCTTCCCGACGATGATCGCCCCCGCCTCGCGCAGCCGCGCCACGACCGGGCCCTCGGTGGTCGCGGCCGGCGCGTCGGCGAGCACCGCCGAGCCCGCGCGGGTGGGCAGTCCGACGACGTCGAACAGGTCCTTCACCCCGACCGCCACGCCGTGCAGCGGGCCGCGCCACTCGTGCCGGGCCAGTTCCGCGGCGCGCTCCTCGGCGGTGGCCAGGGCGCGCTCCGCGTCGAGGGTGACGACGGCCGCGTGCTCGTCGGCGGCGAGCCGGTCCAGGACGTCGCGGACGTGCTCGACGGGCGAGAGCTCGCCGGAGCGCAGGGCGAGGGAGAGATCGCGCAGGCTGGTCACCCGTCCCAGCCTGCCACTCCGTCGGAGTCGTTCAGAGCAGGGCCAGCGCCGCGTAGAGGGCGGCGCCCGCGGGGAGCACCGCCTCGTCGAACCGCACGCGGTTGGAGTGGTTGGGCGGGGCGTCGTGCGGCGAGGCCCCGGGCGGGCAGGCGCCGAGGAAGGCGAGGGCGCCGGGCACCCGTTCCAGCACGTAGGCGAAGTCCTCGGCGCCCATGATCGGGGTGGCGAGGGTGCCGACCCGGGCGTCGCCGAGCAGCCGCCGCGCGACGTCGGACAACCGCGTGGTGGCGGCCGGGTCGTTGACGGTCACGGGGTAGCCCGGCTCGATCTCGACGCGCGCGGTGCAGTCGTGCGCGAGCGCGGTGTGCGTGCAGACCCGCTCGATCTCGGTCCGCACCGCCCGGCGCACGCCCTCCGACATCGTCCGCAGGGTGCCCTCGAGCTCCGCGGTCTCCGGGATGACGTTGTCGGTCGTCCCGGCGCTGATCCGGCTCACGGTCAGCACGGTCGGGTCGTGCGTGTCCACCTTCCGGGTGATCATGGTCTGGAGGGCACCGACCATCGCGGCGGCCGCCGGCACGGGGTCGACGGCGTGGTGCGGGGCCGACGCGTGGCCGCCACGCCCCGTGACCGTGACCCGGACGACGTCGGCCGCCGCCATGATCGGCCCCGGCCGGGTGTGCACCTCGCCGCTCGGCATGGTGGCGCTGACGTGCAGGGCGTACGCGGCGTCGGGCCGGCCGCCGGGACCGCGGCGCTCCAGCAGCCCCTCCTCGATCATCTGCCGGGCGCCGTGGAAGCCCTCCTCGCCCGGCTGGAACATCAGCACCACCCGGCCGGTGAGCCGGTCGCGCCGCGCGCAGAGCAGCCGGGCCGCCGTGGCCAGCATCGCGACGTGCAGGTCGTGGCCACAGGCGTGCATCACGCCGTCGACCTCGGAGCGGAACGGGCCGGGCACGTCCTCCGGCAGCGGCAGCGCGTCCATGTCGGCGCGCAGCAGCACGGTGCGGCCGGGCCGCACCCCCTCCAGCACCCCGACGACCGAGCTCAGCCCGCGGCCGAGGTGCAGGCGCAGCGGGAGGTCGGCCAGGTCGGCGAGGAGGGCGTCGCGCGTGTGCGGCAGGTGCAGGCCCACCTCGGGCCTGCGGTGCAGGGCCCGGCGCAGCGCCACGGCGCGGGGTTGCAGGGACCGGGCGGCGCCCAGGAGGGTGGCGGGGGCGGTCGCGAGGTCGGGCACGCTCCCGATCCTGGCACCGCGCCCACCTCCACCCGAATTGTGGTTTGTGACACAGCGCGAACACGCCTACCGTGGTCGTATGCCGGTGCAGACGGTGGAGGCGCCCACGGAGGCGCGCGGTTCCTCGCTGCCCGGGTTCGCGGTCGCCGCGATCCGGGAGGAGGGGCGTTGGCGGTGCGTGCGCCTGGATCCCGACGCCCTGGTCGATCTCGACGCCGCGATCACCGAACTGCGCGGGCTGCGGTCCACCGGCGCGGTCGTCGGGCTCCTCGACGTCGACGACGAGTTCTTCGTCCTCCTCCGCCCGGTGCCCAACGGGGTGTCGCTCATGGTGTCCGACGCCGCCGCGGCGTTGGACTACGACGTCGCGGCCGACGTGCTCGACCTGCTGCGGGTGGAGCTCCCGCCCGACGAGGACGCGCTCGACGACGACCCGTGGCCCGAGGGCGACCTCGCCATCCTCGCCGACCTCGGGCTGCCGGCCGAGGAGCTGGGCGTGCTCGCCGGCGAGATCGAGCTGTACCCGGACGAGCAGCTGGCCGCGATCGGCCGCCGCTGCGGGTTCGCCGAGGAGCTGGCGAAGCTCGTCGGCAGCTGAGCGGGGCTTGCGGGGCGGGCATCGGCGCTGAGCGGAGCTTGCGGAGCGGGCGTTGGCGCTGAGCGGGCACGATGGGCGGGTGCTGCCCACCTCGGCCGACGACGTGCTGCTCGGCCGCGCCCTCGACGTCGCGGCCGGTGCCCTGCGGACCGGGGACGTGCCGATCGGCGCGGTCGTCGTCGACGCGGTGGGTCGCGAGCTGGCCGTGGCCGCCAACGCCCGGGAGGCCCTGGGCGACCCCACCGCCCACGCCGAGATCCTCGCGCTGCGCGAGGCCGCGCGGGCCCGGGGGGAGTGGCGGCTGGAGGGCTGCACGCTGGCGGTGACCGTCGAGCCCTGCACCATGTGCGCCGGCGCGCTCGGCCTCGCCCGTGTGCAGCGGGTGGTGTTCGGGGCGTGGGAGCCGAAGACCGGGGCGGCCGGATCGCTGTGGGACGTCCTGCGCGACCGGCGGCTCACCCACCGCCCCGAGGTGGTGGGTGGGGTCCGGGCCGCCGAGGCCGCGGCGCTGCTGGAGGCGTTCTTCGCGGGGCACCGGGGGGCCTGAAACGTCGCGGGACCCGGCTTGTAACCTTGTTCCCGGTAGCGTGTCCGAGCGGCCGAAGGAGCGCGCCTCGAAAGCGCGTGAGGTTCACGCCTCCGTGGGTTCAAATCCCACCGCTACCGCCAGACCCGCCGGGCGGGCCCGCAAGGGCCCCCCGGCGTTCGTCGTTCCGGGCGTTGACGGCGGCCGGGCCCGTCAGCACCATCGTCCGATGCGCCTGCTCGACCGAGCCGCCGTCCGGGCCCTCCTCGACCCGGACGCGCTCCTCGACGCGGTCTCGACGGCCCTGGTCGACCTCAGCACGGGGAGAGCGTCCGTCCCGCCGCGGATCGCGGCGCAGGTCGGCGAGCTCGGCATCCTCGCCGCGATGCCGGCGTACAGCGAGACGCTCGGCGTGGTCGCCGCGAAGCTGTTGACCCTCTACCCCGGGAACGACTCGCTGGGCCTGCCGACGCACCAGGCCCTCGTCGCCGTGTTCGCGCCGGAGGACGGCACCCTGCGGGCGCTGATGGACGGCGACGTCATCACGGCCGACCGCACCGCGGCGGCGTCGGCGCTGTCCGTCCGGGCCCTGGCCCGGCCCGACGCCCGTGTCCTCGCCGTGCTCGGCACCGGACCCCAGGCGCAGGCCCACGCGCGCTACGTCGCACGGATGCGCCCGTTCGAGGAGATCCGCATCGGTGGGCGCGACCCGCACAAGGTCGCCGCGCTCGTCGACTCGCTCGCGGCGGAGGGCGTCACCGCCCGGGTCTGCACGATCGAAGGGGCGCTGCACGACGCGGACGTGGTATGTGCGGCCACCAGCACCCTCCGGCCGCTCGTCGGGCCGGACGGCCTGCCGGACGGGGTGCACGTGGCCTCCGTCGGCTACCGCCCGGAGGGACGGGAGGTGGACGCGGCCCTGCTCACCCGCGCGCAGATCGTGGTCGAGCACCGCGCGACCACCCTCGCCCCGTACCCCGTCGGCTCGAACGACCTCGCCGAACTGCTCGAGCGAGGGAGGATCCACCCCGACGTCGTCCTCGAGCTCGGGGAGGTCCTCGGCGGCCTGCGCCCCGGCCGGGCCTGGGACGAGCAGCCCACCGTCTACAAGTCGGTGGGGGTGGCGGTGCTCGACGTGGCGGCCGCGGCGGTGGTGCTGGACGCGGCCGAACGGGCGGGAGCGGGGCTCGAGACGGCGCTGTAGCGGGCGCTGTCGTAGGCGCTGTAGTGGGCGCTGTCGCAGGCACGGTGGAGGGGACCGCGCCGACGACGCCGGAGAGGCCCGAGAACGACGAACGCCGGGCCTCGACCCGGCGCTCGTGCTCGCGTGGCGGAGGATAGGGGATTCGAACCCCTGAGGGATTGCTCCCAACACGCTTTCCAAGCGTGCGCCCTAGGCCACTAGGCGAATCCTCCGGCGGGAACGATACGCGACGCGTGTTCCGACCCCCGCCCCGGGACCCTCCCCGACGGATGTGGCTACACTCGGCACCGGACCCCGCGCGGCGTCCATCCTGTGAACTCCCCCAGGGCCGGAAGGCAGCAAGGGTCAGCGGGCTCTGGCGGGTGCGCGGGGTCCCCTTCGTTCTCTCCCCGCTCCGCCCCTTCCCGGTCTTGTCGGGGGTGGTGGGTAGCCTCGATCGCGTGGCGCTGGCTCTGTACCGGAAGTACCGCCCGGCGAAGTTCGCCGAGGTGGTGGGGCAGGAACACGTCACCGAACCCCTCGGTACGGCACTCGCGGCCGGCCGGATCAACCACGCGTACCTGTTCTCCGGCCCGCGGGGCTGCGGCAAGACGTCGTCGGCGCGGATCCTGGCCCGTTCGCTGAACTGCGTCGAGGGGCCCACCCCGGATCCCTGCGGCGTCTGCTCCTCGTGCATCGCACTCGCGCCCGAGGGGCCGGGGAACATCGACGTCGTCGAGCTCGACGCCGCGTCGCACGGCGGCGTGGACGACGCGCGCGAGCTCCGCGACCGCGCCTTCTACGCGCCGGCCGAGTCGCGGTACCGGGTGTTCATCGTCGACGAGGCGCACATGGTCACCACGCAGGGCTTCAACGCCCTGCTCAAGATCGTCGAGGAGCCGCCCGAGCACCTCGTCTTCGTCTTCGCGACCACCGAGCCGGACAAGGTGCTGCCCACCATCCGGTCGCGCACGCACCACTACCCGTTCCGGCTGATCCCGCCGGGGACGTTGCGGTCGCTGCTCGAACGCATCTGCGCCGACGAGGACGTGCACGTCGAGCCCGCGGTGTACCCGCTGGTCATCCGCGCGGGCGGCGGCTCGGCGCGGGACACGCTCTCGGTGCTCGACCAGCTGCTGGCCGGCGCGGGGCCGGAGGGCGTCACCTACGAGCGCGCGGTGGCGTTGCTCGGCGTCACGGACGTCGCCCTGATCGACGACGTGGTCGACGCCCTCGGCGCGGCCGACGGCGCCGCCGTCTACCAGGCGGTGGACCGGCTGGTCGAGGCCGGCCACGATCCCCGCCGCTTCGCCTCGGACCTGCTGCAGCGCCTGCGCGACCTGATGCTCCTGCAGGCCGTGCCGGAGGCCGCCGAGCAGGGACTGGTCGAGGCGGCCGCGGACGAGGTGTCCCGCATGGTCGAGCAGGCCGCCCGGCTGGGCCCGGCCACGCTGACCCGGTACGGCGAGATCGTGCACGCCGGGCTCACCGAGATGCGGGGGGCCACCGCGCCGCGTCTGCTGCTCGAGCTGTTGTGCGCGCGGATGCTGCTGCCCGCGGCCACGACGTCCGACGCCGGGCTGCTCGAGCGTCTCGAGCGGGTCGAGCGGCGGCAGGCCATCGCGCCCGAGCCGGGTGGGGCGGCGCCGTCCGCCGGTGCGGCCCCGGCTGGTGGTGCGGGTGATACGGCATCCGCCCGGCCCCGTGGCGCGGCTCCCGCCGCGTCGGGTGGGGGAGCCGCCGGCGCGGAGGGCGCGCCGCGGTTCGTCCGGCCGTCGCAGCGGGCGCAGGGGGGCGCAGCGGCGCCCCGGACCGCGCAGCCGGGCGGTGCGCCCGAGGTCGACGGGGCCCGCCGTGCACAGGTGCCGGAAGGCGCCGCGAGCGGACAGGAACCCGCTGGCCGCGAGGGTGGGTCCGTGGAGGACCGCGCGCCGTCGGCCGATGTGGTCACCTCACCGGCCGCGGGCGGGGGCGACGAGGTTGCAGGGCCGAGCCCGTCCGCTGCTCGCTCCGGCGCGCCCACGCACGGCGACCCCGGCGCGTCGGGCGGCCCTTCGGCGGAGGGCGACCCGGAGGCCGACGGAAGGACGTCTGCCGCCGCCTCCGGTCCCGAGGCAGCCGGACACGGCGGAGGTTCGGCACAGGGTTCGGACCTCGGGGTGGAGGCGTCCGGCCGCGAGGCGGCCGGTCGAACGGACCCGGGCCGTGAGGCGCCGGGTCGTGGAGCTGTCGCGGGTCGGGCCACCGAGCGCGATGACGTGGCAGGCGAGGCAGGCACCGGGCGCGAGGGTTCCGCCCGAACGGACGCGACGGCTGACCAGATCCCTGCCGGGCCCGGGGCTGCCGGCCCGGGGACGACCGAGCATGGCGCCCCGTCGGGCGAGGCCGCGGGCTCCGAGCCGGCCGACCGGGGTGTCGCGGAGCGCGGGCCTGCCGGTGCGGAGTCCGCCGGCCGCGGTGCCCCAGGGCGTGCCGATCCCGAGCCTGCCGGCGACGGAGTCGCGGGGCGCGAGCCTGCTGGTGCTGAGCCTGCCGGCCGCGGCGACGCGGCGCCTCAGGCCGTTGGCGCCGAGCCCGCCGGCGGGGGTGGCGCAGGGCGTGAGACCGACGATGCCGGCCGCGGCGCCTCGCGGCAGGAGCCCGCTGCTCCTGAGCCCGCCGGTCGCAGTGGGCCGGGACGCGAGGGTGCCGGTTCGGAGCCCGCCGTCCCCGGTACGCCGGGACGTCAGGGTGTCGATTCGGAGCCCGCCGTCCCCGGTACGCCGGGACGCCAGGGTGTCGATTCGGAGGACGCCGTCCGCGGTACCTCGGGGCGCGGGTCTGCAGGCGACGACGCCGCTGGCCGGGGTGGTGAACCCCTGCGCCGCGAGGCGTCGACCAGGGCTCCCGCGCGGGCCGAGGCACCGGCGCAGCCGGCGGCCCCGAGCCGTCCTGCGTCCGCGGCGGAGCCCCTCGCGGAGCCAGCCGCCGCAGCCACTGCCGCTCCTGCGGGCCATGGCCTCGACGCGAGCGCCGTCCGGCGCGTGTGGTCGGAGATCCTCGCCGCGGCACGGCAGCGCAGCCGCAGCACCGAGGCGCTGCTGGTCAACGCGACGGTTCGCGCGGTGCAGGAGGACACCCTGGTCCTGAGCATCGCCTCGCCGCCGCTGGCCCGGCGGCTCTCGGACCAGCGGAACACGGACGTGATCGTCGAAGCACTGCGCGCGGTGCTGGGCGTGCAGTGGCGCGTCCGCTGCGAGACGGGCGAGGGCGGCGGTCCCGCCCAGCCACCGCCCCGTCAGGCGTCGCAGCGGCCCGCGCCACAGCGCCCGTCGCGCCGCGAGGCCCCGGAGCCGGAGCAGCCGCGTCCGGAGCCGACGCGACCGGAGCGCCCCGAGCCGCGCCGCCCGGCGCCGCAGCGTCCCCGTGGTGGGGGCGGTACCGACGACGGCATCCCGCTCCCGCCGGAGCCGCCGTCCGACGAACCGCCGCCGGACGACGAGGAAGCCATGTTCGCCGAGGCGGACGCGTCCCGCGCGGAGCGCAGCGTGCGCCGCGACCCCGAGGAGGTCGCTATCGAGCTGCTCTCCTCGCAGCTCGGCGCCCGCGCCTTCGACCAGCGCTGACCGCCCGCACACCCGCGCGATCCGGGACCGCCTGCACTGTTCTTCCGGAGGAGCACGGTGTCCGCGACCGCGAGCGGCCTGGTGAGGGCTCAAGATCGTTTCGAGTGTCACGGGAGCGCGGGGTGGGGAGCAGTAGCGTGTCGCTCGGATCGATCATCTGCTGAGTTGGCGGCGTGAGCGTCACGGGACTGTCGCTCTCGCAGCAACAGCGTCACCCTCGGATCGATCACGGTCCTCCAGTAGTTGTGCCGGCCATCGGATCTCTCTCGCGGAGCGGCGGACGACCGGCATCGCGTTCCCAGGATCGCGGGTCGAAGGGATCGCGGTGCCTCGGCGACCGTGAGTCGGCCTGGTGAGAGCTCAAGATCGTTTCGAGTGTCACGGGCGCGGGGGGTGGGGAGCAGTAGCGTGTCGCTCGGATCGATCATCTGCTGAGTTGGCGGCGTGAGCGTCACGGGACTGTCGCTCTCGCAGCAACAGCGTCACCCTCGGATCGATCACGGTCCTTCGGCGCATCTGCCGGCCCTCGGATCGCGGCGGGGCCGTGTGCACCGGCATCGCGTGTTCCCATGATCGCGAGTTCAGGAGCGGCCGCCGCGCTCACCGCGGTCAGCGCTCCACATCCGGCGATCATCGTGGACCGCTGCGCACCATGTGGTGCTTGAGCCGCCCGACAGCGCGCTGCCGCACCACGACGCAGGCACGCCCCGACTCGGGAAGTGCCGGGCCCGAGTCGCGGAAGCCCAGGGCCCGACTCGGGGAGCCGGACTTCCGACTCGCGCAAGCCCAGGCCCGCTCGCGGGAGCTCACAGGCCGACTCGCGGGAGCTCACAGGCCGACTCGCGGGAGCACACAGGCCGACTCGCGGGAGCACACAGGCCTTCTCGCGGTGTCAGAACGCCCGACTCGCGGGAGCGCACAGCCCGACTCGCGGGAGCACACAGCCCGACTCGCGGGAGCACACAGCCCGACTCATGGGAGCACACAGGCCGACTCGCGGGAGCACACAGGCCGACTCGCGGGAGCACACAGGCCGACTCGCGGGAGCACACAGGCCGACTCGCGGGAGCACACAGCCCGACTCGCGGTGCCAGAACTCCCGACTCGCGGTGCCAGAACTCCCGACTCGCGGGAGCGCACAGCGCGACTCGCGGGGCGGGGCTCTCGGCTCAAGGAGGTTCAGAGGTGGGCGAGGAGGTCGAGGCCCCGGGTGAAGGCGGTGATCTTGTTCTCCCGCTTGTCGGGACCGTGGCCCTCGTCGGGGAAGACCAGCAGCTCGGCGCCGGTGGCCTCGGCGATCTGCCGCGCCTCGGAGACCGGGACCCGCGGGTCGTGCTCCCCGTGCACCACCAGCAGCGGCGCGCGGATCTCGTCGGCCCGGGTGAGCGGCGACGCCGAGGCGAGGAACGCGGGGTCGTCGCCGTACTCGCGCGCCCGGAACGCCCGGCGGTGCGGGGCGGTGTTCTGCAGGAACGTGACCAGGCTGGAGATTCCCGCGATGTCGACCCCCGCCGCCCACCGCTCCGGCTGGAACGCCAACCCGAGCAGCACGAGGTAGCCGCCGTACGACCGGCCCCACAGCGCCGCCCGGGCGGGATCGCAGCCCAGGCCAGGCAGGGCGTCGTGCAGCGCGGCGAGATCGAGCAGGACGTCGAGGCGCCGCTCCCGGTCGTCGGCCGAGTACCAGCGCTTCCCGAACCCGGTGGACCCGCGGACGTTCGGCACCAGCACCGTGTGCCCGGCGGCGACGAGCAGCTGCACGACCGGGTCGAAGCTGCGCACCGCCTGGCTCTCCGGTCCGCCGTGCAGGACGACCACCGCGGACCCGTCGGGCGAGGCCGGCCGGTAGACCGCGCACGGCACCTGCTCGCCGTCCGCCGCCGGCACCCGCACGTCCACCGGATGCACGAGGGGCGGTCCCTCCCACGAGGCCACGGTGTGGGTCACCGGCGAGGCCTCGCCGGACCCCAGGTCGAGCAGCACGACGTCGCCGGGCGTGTCGGGGGCGGTGAACGACAGCGCCGCGTACCGCCCCGACGGCGAGAACACGGGCGGGTTCCGCGTGACGACCCCGTCGACCGGCAGCGCGACCGTCGTCCGCGGCTCCCCGGTCGCCGCGTCGTGCAGCCGGAGCGTGTCGACACCCTCGGCCGACCGCACCACCAGCAGCGTGGCGCCGTCCGGCGCGAGGAGGCCGAGGAGGTCGGCGTCGTCGTCGGCGGCGAGCCACGAGCTGCCGAGCAGCGCGACGCCGATCCGGTCCCGACGCGCGTCCGTGCTGACCACGACCTCGTCGCCGGCGAACTGCGGCCGCACGAACCGCGCGCCCTCGGCGAGCACCTGCACCCGCCCACCCTCGGTCTCGGGCATGAGGTCGACGGCCAGCAGCCGGTCCGTCATCGCCGCCTCGCCGGGCACCGTGACGAGCAGGCGGCGCCCGTCCGCGTCGGCCGCGACCTCACCGATCGGCCCCAGCCCGGTCAGCACGGTCTCCTCGACCCCGGCGTCGACACCGTGGATCACCAGGTCGAACCCGACACCGTCGTCCCGGTTCGTCATGTAGACGACCCGCCCGGGCAGCACCGTGAGCAGCAGGTTCACGTGCTCCGGGTCGTCGACGAGCGGGACGAGCTCGCCGGAGGCGAGGTCGAGCAGGCTGAGCTGGGCACGCTCGTTGCCGTTCCGGTCGTGCTCGACGACGACCCGTCGCTCGCCCGGCAGGTACCGCCCCCGGCAGGAGCTGTCGAAGGTGGTCAGCGGGGTGGCGGTGCCGTCGGGGGCGAGTTCGACGAGCTGGACGGAGCCGGAGGCGTCGCCGCCGGCGAGGACCCGGGCGGCGTCGTCGACGTCGAAGGCCCGCCAGGTGGGGAGCGCGAGGAGCTGTTCGGCGTGCACCGCGGCGACCCTACGAAAGGATCAGCCCGGCAGCGCGCCGAGGAAGTTCCGGATTCCCGTCGCGATCGCGGCGGCGTAGCGCTCCCGGCCCTCGGCCGACGAGACCACGGCGGCCTCCTCGGCGTTGCGCATGTTCGCGCACTCCACCAGGGCGGCCGGCACCGTCGCGAAGTTCAGCCCGCCCAGGTCGGGCCGCGGGGACAGGCCGTCGCGGCCGACGTAGGTGCTGGTCGGGAAGCCGCCGCCGTGCAGGGCGTCGCGCAGGTCACGGGCCAGAGCGACGGCGGGGCCGGACTGCGCCGCGTTGAGCGGCGGTGAGGAGTAGGCGACGTGGAAGCCGTGCCCGGCCGCCGTGGCCCCGTCGGCGTGCAGCGAGACGAGCAGATCGGCGCCCGCCTGCTGGCCGGCCTTGCCGCGCTCGTCGACGCAGGGGCCCACACCGTCGTCGGAGGTCCGGGTGAGGACGACGCCGACGCCGGCGGCCTCGAGGTGCGCGCGGACCCGGCCGGCCAGGTCCCAGGTGAAGGCGTGCTCGGGGTAGCCGGCGTCGGTCGACGTGCCGGTGGTGTTGCAGGCCTTGGTGCCGCCGCGGCCGTCGGGGACCTGGCGGGTGATCGCGGCGCGGGCGGAGCCGTTGCCGCCGTTGTGCCCGGGGTCGAGGACGACCGTCCGCGTCGGCGCAGGCGTGGCTGTGGGGGAGGCGGGGGACGCGACGACGCTCCTGGTGGGGACGGCCACCGACGGGGCGGGCGGGGCGGGCGCCTCGGGCCGGGCGCTCGCGCAGGCGACCAGCAGGAGCAGGGCCGGCGTCAGGACGAGGGCGCGACGCGGGGCGGACACGGCGGACAGCCTGTCACGGCTACCCTGGGCCGCGAGACCGCACACGCGGGCGAGACCTCGAGGAGTGTTCTGGTGCAACCGGGTGGTCAGCCGGACATGTCGATGATCCTGCAGCAGGCGCAGAAGATGCAGGAACAGCTCATGACGGCGCAGCAGGAGCTCGCCGAGGCCGAGGTGACGGGCCAGGCGGGCAACGGGCTCGTGCGCGTCACCCAGACGGCGGCGGGCGAGATCCGCCGCGTCGAGATCGATCCCAAGATCGTGGATCCCGAGGACGTCGAGACCTTGCAGGACCTGCTGGTCGGGGCCATCCAGGACGCCTCGCGCGCCGCGCAGGAGCTGCAGGCCGAGAAGATGGGCCCGCTGACCGGCGGCCTGGGCGACCTCGGCGGGTTCGGCCTCCCCGGCGTCTGACGTGTTCGAGGGACCGGTCCAGGACCTGATCGACGAGCTGGGCCGGCTGCCCGGCGTCGGTCCGAAGAGCGCGCAGCGCATCGCGTTCCACCTGCTCGCCGCCGACGCCGCGGACGTCACCCGCCTCCAGGAGGTCCTGCAGAAGGTCAAGCAGGGCGTGCAGTTCTGCGAGGTGTGCGGCAACGTCTCGGAGAAGGAACGCTGCCGCTACTGCTCCGACGCGCGCCGCGACCCGACGGTCGTCTGCGTGGTCGAGGAACCGAAGGACGTCCTCGCGGTGGAGCGGACCCGCGAGTTCAAGGGCCGCTACCACGTGCTCGGCGGCGCGCTGGACCCGCTGGGTGGGATCGGCCCGGAGTCGCTGCGGATCCGCGAGCTGCTCGCGCGGCTCGGTGGCACCGGCCCGGCGACGGACGAGGGCGACATCGGGGAGGTCATCATCGCGACCGACCCGAACACCGAGGGCGAGGCGACCGCGACCTACCTCGTCCGGCTGCTCAAGGACTTCCCCGGGCTCAGCGTCACGAGGCTGGCCTCGGGCCTGCCGATGGGCGGCGACCTCGAGTTCGCGGACGAGATGACCCTCGGCCGCGCCCTCGCAGGCCGCCGCGCCCTCAGCTGATCACCCGGTCAGCACCTTCGTCAGCACCTCGGCGAACTCCACCGGGGCGCCGAGGAAGCCGCCGTGGTCGCCGGGGAAGAGCGTCGGCGCCAGCCCGAGCCGCTCGGCCAGGGCCGTCGACGTCGCGTGGGTCAGCAGGTGCCCGGAGTCCGCGCCGAGGCCGACGACGATCCGGGTCGGCGCGGCCCGCAGCGCCTCGACGTCGGGCACGTACCGGGTCGTGACCATGAGGTCGTGGGCCAGGAAGCGCTCGGCGTCGCGCAGGTCCTGCTCCGACGGCGGCGGGCCCGGCGGCGGCTCGGCCGGGGCTCCGGCGTCGTCGCCCCCGAAGCCAGCAGCGGCCATGAACTTCGCGAAGGCCGGGCCGGGGCCCTCGGCGTGGAAGGTCGCCACGACGTCCTCGCTCGCGGCGATCCGGGCCTCGCGGTCCGGCAGCAGCTCGATCAGCGGCGGCTCGTGCGCGACGAGGGTGCGCAGCCGCTCCGGGTGCCGCGCGACGAGCGCGAGCCCCGTGGTCGCACCGCCGCTGGACCCGAACACGTCCGCGGTGCCCGCGCCGAGGGCGTCGAGAATGGTGACGACGTCGTCCGCCCGCTGCTCGACGGGCACGTCGACCGTCGGGTCCTCGAGCGGGCTGTTCGCGATCCCGCGCGGGTCGGTGGTGACGACGGCGTGGTCCGCGGCGAGGGCGTCGGCGAGCGGGGCGAAGTGCGCCGCCGACATCGGCGACCCCACGACGACCAGCAGCGGGCCGGAGCCGCGCACCTCGTAGTGCAGGCGCGCGCCGGGGACGTCGAGCGTGTGGACCTCTGTCACGGTTCCTCCTGGTCATCGGGGCCGGCAGGGGAGTGACCGTGGAGCGGGCGAGAACTCATCGCCCGCGATGCAGAAAGGCCCGGCGCCGCGGTGCGCGACGCCGGGCCGAAGGTCCGGACCCGGTCCGCCCGGGGCGGACCGCCTTCCCGGTGGGCCGGTGGGGGCGCCGGTCCCGCTCGAGCGGGACCACCGTGCGCAGGAACCCCCCGGCACTGCGCAGTCAGTCGCCGTCGTCGTCGCCCCAGGAGCCGTGGTCCGACCCGCCGATGGCGGCCTGCCGGACCTCCCAGTTGCGACGGCGCTCGGCGGCGACCCGCCGCCACGCGCGGGCCTGTGCGGCATCGAGGATGCCGACGACCACGCCGATGACGGCCAGAACACCCAGCCCGACCAGGACGATGGCGATGGGGACGATCACGGGGACCACCTCCCGGAACGGCGGCGGGCGACCTTGCTGGACGGGGATCCGGCGCGCGTGCGAACGGCTCGGATGTGGTTCATCGGGGACTCACCTTCCACTCGGGGTGCTGCCCGGCGGGCGCCGGGAGACGAGGGGTCCCGCGCTGCGGGACCGGGTCCGCAGGGCGGCCGGTGCGACGGGCGGGGCGCGGGCCGGTCGGGGAGATCACGGGCGCCTCCTTCCCTCGGGAACCCCGGGTGGAGGTGAGGCGAACCACTCGGGGTCCAGCTGTGCTTAGATTGCCCGACGGGATGTCCTCGTGCAATTGCACTGATGCGGCGGCGTGTGAATCACTCGCTCGGAGCAGCCGGCCGGTTCCGTCGGGTGAGCGACGGGGGGAAGGTGGAATGGCGCCACAGCAGGGGCCCGCGGGGCCGCGCCGACGGCTGGGCGCGGAGCTGCGGCGGCTGCGGCTCAACGCCGACATGACCCTGGACGAGGTCGCCGAGCGGATGACCTGCTCGACGTCGAAGATCAGCCGGCTGGAGACGGGCAAGGGCATCCCCAAGCTGCCCGACGTCAACGAGCTGATCCGCATCTACGGCGTCGTGTCCG
This sequence comes from Pseudonocardia kujensis, assembly GCF_021283305.1. GTDB lineage: Bacteria > Actinomycetota > Actinomycetes > Mycobacteriales > Pseudonocardiaceae > Pseudonocardia > Pseudonocardia kujensis. Next base: position 18,299 of record NZ_JAJSOK010000002.1, on the reverse strand, counting down.
ACGCCGAGCAGGACATGCTCCGCCGGCTGGTCCGCGAGGGCCGGACGCAGGGCTGGTGGGAGCCGTACGTCGAGGGCGTGCACCCGGAGCGGTTCGTGCTCGACTCGCCCGGGCGGTACCCGGCGTTGGAGACCGAGGCGGTCGTCGTGCGGCCGTTCACCACGACCTTCCTCCACGGCCTCCTGCAGACGCGCGAGTACGCCACGCTGCTGATGGCGGAGATGCTGCCGCACCACACCGCGGCCGAGATCGAGCGGCTCGTGGAGATCAGGATGCAGCGGCAGCGCGCCCTGGTGCGGGCGGACGAGCCCCTGCGGCTGGCCGCGGTGCTCGACGAGGCCCTGCTGAACCGGCAGGTGGGGGACCGCGAGGTCATGGGCCGCCAGCTGCGCGTCCTCGTCGAGCTGGCCGAGCGCGACACCGTCGACATCCGCGTGCTGCCCTTCGACGCCGGACTGCACCGCGCCCTGGCGGGCCCCTTCACGGTGCTGGAGCTGCGGGACCGGCTGGCCGACGTCGTCTACATCGAGGGCGCGGCGGGCGACTCCTATCTGGACTCGCCGGCGGACGTGAAGCTGTACAAAGAGATTCACGCCGACGTGTCGGCGCGTGCCGCGGACCCCGAGGCCTCCCGTGGCCTGCTGCTCCGCTATCTTCGCCGCCACACGTGACGAAGGGGCGGGCGTTGACCGAGTTCAGGACCAGCAGCTTCTGCAGTCTCGGCGACTGTGTCGAGATCGGACGGTCGGCGTCGGGCGAGATCCTGGTGCGGGACAGCAAGAACCGCGACCAGGCGCCGCTGGCGTTCACCCGCGAGGAGTGGGCGGCGTTCGTCGCGGGCGTGAAGAACGGCGAGTTCGAGGCGTCCTGAGAGGACCACTCCACGGTGGATCCGTCGTGCGCGTGGGTCCGCCGAACGGGCGGAGCCCGCGCCACGGAGCGTGAGTCCGTTACGCCCGCCTCACGCATTTGAGGTGGATTTGAGGGAGCTGTTCCCCAACTGTGACGTTGCGGGCTACCGGCGGGTAAACGTCGTGACTAGCGTCTCCGGGCATCGCTCGAACCCCGACGACCTCGAGGTGCCCAGAGAATGCCCACCACACGACGTCTGCTCGCCACCATCGCCGCTGGCGCGCTCGCCGTCTCGCTCGCCGCGTGCGCGACCTCCGAACGAGGTGGCAGCACGCAGGCCGGCGCGACCGGCGGGACGATGGTCTTCGGCGCAGCCGGCGCCCCGAAGAACTTCGACCCGATCTTCAACGACGACGGTGAGAGTTTCCGTCCGATCCGTCAGATGTACGACACCCTGATCACGTACAAGGCGGGCACCACCGACCTCGCGCCGGGTCTGGCGACCGAGTGGTCGTCCACCCCGGACGGCAGGACGTGGACGTTCAAGCTCCGCCAGGGTGTGAAGTTCCACGACGGCACCCCGCTCGACGCCGCTGCCGTGTGCACCAACTTCGACCGCTGGGCCAACACGACCAGCGAGGCCGCGCAGAGCAACATGATCTACTACGCGGACGTGTTCGAGGGCTTCAAGAACTCGGGCGGCATCTACGAGAGCTGCCAGGCCACCGACCCGGGCACCGCGGTCATCTCGCTGTCGAAGTACAAGGGCGCCTTCCCCGCCGCCTTCGGCCTGACCTCGCTGTCGATCTCCAGCCCGGCCGCGCTGAAGCAGTACGACGCGGACGAAGTCAGCCAGAGCGGCGACTCGTTCTCCTACCCGGCCTACGCCACGGACCACCCGACCGGCACCGGCGCGTTCAAGTTCGAGAGCTACGACCGCACGGCCAACACGATCACCCTCGTCCGCAACGACGACTACTGGGGTGAGAAGGCCAAGCTGGACAAGCTCGTATTCAAGATCATCCCGGACGAGAACGCCCGCAAGCAGGAGCTCACGGCCGGCACGATCGACGGTTACGACTACCCGTCGCCCGCCGACTACAACGCCCTCAAGCAGGCCGGCCAGCAGGTGCTGATCCGCCAGCCGTTCAACGTGCTCTACATGGGCATCAACACCAAGAACAACCCGGCGCTCAAGGACATCCGGGTCCGCCAGGCGCTCGCCTACGCGATCGACCGGCAGGCGCTGGTGCAGACCAAGCTCCCCGAGGGCGCCGAGGTCGCGACCCAGTTCATGCCCAAGACCGTCGCCGGGTACGCCGACGACGTCCAGCAGTACCCGTACGACCCGCAGAAGGCGAAGGACCTGCTGGCCCAGGCCGGGGCGTCGAACCTGACGCTGAACTTCTACTACCCGACCGAGGTCACCCGGCCCTACATGCCGAACCCGACCGACCTCTTCCAGCTGATCTCGGAGAACCTCAAGCAGGCCGGGATCACGGTCAACGCGGTGCCGCGGCCCTGGAACGGCGGCTTCAAGGACGACGTGCAGACCGCAGGCAAGCAGGACCTGCACCTGCTCGGCTGGACCGGCGACTACAACGACGCCGGCAACTTCATCGGCACCTTCTTCGGCCGCGAGAAGCCGGAGTTCGGTCCCGAGGACCCGGCCATGTACGCGCAGATCAACGCCGCCGACGCCGAGCCCGACCCGGCCAAGCACGCCGCGGCGTACCAGCAGGCCAACCGCGACCTGATGGCGAAGTACCTGCCGGCCGTGCCGATCAGCAGTAGCCCGCCCGCGATCGTCGTCTCCGGGGCGATCCAGGGCCTCGTGCCCAGCCCGCTGACCGACGAGCGTTTCAACACCGTCAGCAAGACGCAGAGCTGATCCGACCGAACTGCATTATGGAACCATAATGCGCGAAACCGACCGCCCTGAGCACGTTATGGAACCATAATGCGCTCAGGGTGGCGGTGTGAAAGGCAACCATGCTGCGCTTCATCGTGCGGCGGTTGATCCAGGTCGTCCCGACGCTCCTGCTGCTGTCCATCCTCCTGTTCGCCTGGCTGCGCTCGCTGCCCGGCGGACCGGCGGCCGCGCTGCTCGGCGACAAGGCGACCCCGGAGAAGATCGCCCAGCTCAACACCGTGCTCGGGCTCGACCAGCCCGTCCCGGTCCAGTACTTCCGCTTCCTCGGCCGCGCCGTGACCGGCGACTTCGGCAACTCCCTGATCACCGGGGAACCGGTGACCACCGAGATCGCCCGGGCGCTCCCCGCGACCATCGAGCTCTCGATCGCCGCGCTGCTCCTCGCCGTGGTGCTGGGAATTCCGCTCGGCTACGTCGCGGCGCGCTACCGCGGCCGACCGCTCGACACCACCACCGTGATCGCGACGCTCGTGGGTGTCGCCGTCCCCGTGTTCTTCCTCGGCTACCTGCTCAAGCAGTTCTTCGCCGTGGACCTCGGCTGGTTCCCGCCCTCGGGACGGCAGGCCGTGGACATCGACGCCACGCACGTCACCGGCTTCGCCGTCCTCGACGGCCTCCTGACCAGGGAGTTCGACGCGTCGTGGGACGCCCTCGTGCACCTGGTCCTGCCCGCGGTCGCCCTGGCCACGATCCCGCTCGCGGTGATCGTGCGGATCACCCGGGCGTCCGTGCTCGACGTCATGGGCTCGGACTTCGTCCGCACGGCCAACTCCAAGGGGCTCGCACCCGGCACGGTCCGCCAGCGGCACGTGCTGCGCAACGCGCTGCTCCCCGTCTCGACGACGATCGGCCTGCAGACCGGCCTGCTGCTCGCGGGCGCGGTGCTCACCGAGAAGGTCTTCGTCTGGGGCGGCCTCGGCACGCTGCTCGCGCAGGCGATCGAGCGCCGTGACTACCCCCGGCTGCAGGCCGTGGTCCTGCTCGGTGCGCTGGTCTACGTGCTCGTGAACCTGCTCGTCGACCTGTCGTACGCGATCATCGACCCGAGGGTGAGGGTGCGATGACGTCCCTCCTGGAGCGCCGCCGCAGGCGCGTCGACGAGCTCGCCGAGGCGAGCGGGCGCAGCCTCACCGCCGACGCCTTCCAACGGCTGCGGCGCAACCCGGTCGCGATCGTCGGGGCAGTGCTCGTCGGGCTGTTCGTGCTGGTCTCGATCCTCGCGCCGTGGCTCGCCCCGCACGACGCCGCGACCGCCTTCCCCGAGCTGCAGCGCACGCTGCGGCCGGACTCGATCCCCGGAGCCCAGCCCGGCTTCCCGCTGGGCTCGGACCAGAACGGCCGGGACTTCTTCTCCCGCATGATCCTGGCCTCGCGGCAGACGCTGCTGGTCGGCGTCCTCGCGACGTTGATCGGGCTCGTGTTCGGGGTGCTGATCGGCGCGCTGGCGGGCGCCTTCGGCGGGTGGGTCGACACCGTGCTCATGCGCGTCACGGACGTCCTGCTGTCCATCCCGTCCCTGCTGCTGGCGATCTCGATCGCCGCGCTGGCCGCCAAGCCCAGCCAGACCACGGTGATCATCGCGGTCGCGCTGGTCAGCGTGCCGGTGTTCGCGCGGCTGCTGCGCGGCTCGATGCTCGCGCAACGGGAGTCCGACCACGTCCTCGCCGCCACCTCGCTGGGGGTACGGCGGCGGGCGATCGTGCTGCGACACATGCTGCCCAACGCCATGGGTCCGGTGATCGTGCAGGCCACGCTGACCCTGGCGACGTCGATCCTCGACGCCGCCGCGCTGTCCTTCCTCGGGCTGGGCGACGGCGACCCGGCCCGTGCCGAATGGGGGCTCATGCTCGCGAACGCCCAGTCCTACCTCGACGTCCGGGCGGCGCTGGCGTTCTGGCCCGCGATCGCGATCATCCTGGTCGCGCTCGGGTTCACGCTGCTCGGCGAGGCCCTGCGCGAGGCGCTCGACCCGAAGGGGAGGCGCTGATGAGCAGCGCCCTGCTCGAGGTCGAGGACCTGCGGGTCGCGTTCACCCGCCGCGGCGAGCCGGACACGGTCGCCGTCGACGGGGTGAGCTTCGACGTGGAGCCCGGCGAGATCGTCGGACTGGTCGGCGAGTCGGGCTGCGGCAAGTCGGTGACCTCGCTGGCCGTGATGCGGCTGCTGCCCGAGCGCGGCAACCGGGTCACGGGCTCGATCCGGATGGACGGCGAGGACCTGCTGGCCCTGTCCGACTCCGCGATGCGCGAGCGCCGGGGCCGCGACCTGTCGATGATCTTCCAGGACCCGCTGTCCTCGCTGAACCCGGTGATCCCGGTCGGGCTGCAGGTCACCGAGGTGCTGACCCGGCACCGCGGGATGAGGAAGGACGCCGCGCGCCGGGAGGCCGCGGAGCTGCTGGACCGCGTGGGGATCCCCGACCCGACGCGGCGGCTCGACTCCTACCCGCACCAGATGTCCGGCGGCATGCGCCAGCGGGCCCTGATCGCGATCGCGCTGGCCTGCACGCCCCGGCTGCTCATCGCCGACGAGCCGACCACGGCCCTGGACGTCACGATCCAGGCGCAGATCCTCGACCTGCTCGAGCAGCTGGTGGCGGAGACGGGGACGGCCCTGGTGATGATCACGCACGACCTCGGCGTCGTCGCCGGACTGTGCGACCGGGTCAACGTGCTCTATGCGGGCCGGATCGTGGAGCGGGCCGACCGGCACGAGCTGTTCCGGCAGCCCCGGCACCCGTACACGCACGGCCTGCTCGGCTCGATCCCGCGGCTCGACGGACCGCCGGGGGTGGACCTCGCGGCGATCCGCGGCTCGGTCAACGACAACCTGCCCTGGGCGGCACCGGAGGGCGGGGCCTGCGCGTTCGCTCCGCGCTGCCCGCGGGCGCTCGACGTCTGCGCCGAGGTGGCCCCGGCGGCGGAGCGGGCCGGGACCCGGCTGCTGCGCTGTCACAACCCCGTCCCGGTCACGGAGGGAGCGGCATGAACGAGGAGACGAACGGCGCGGCACCGGCGCTGCTGGAGGTCGAGGACCTCGCCGTCCACTTCCCGATCACCCGGGGGGTGTTCCGGGGCCGGACCGTGGGGCACGTCTACGCGGTCGACGGCGTCTCGCTGACGGTGCGCCGCGGCGAGACCTACGGACTGGTCGGCGAGTCCGGCTGCGGCAAGTCGACGCTCGGCCGGGCGATCCTCAAGCTCACCGAGCCGACGCGTGGCCGGGTCCGGTTCGACGGCGAGGACATCGCCGGGCTGAAGGGCGAGGAGCTGCGCCGCCGGCGCCGACGCTTCCAGATGGTCTTCCAGGACCCGATGTCGAGCCTCGACCCGCGGCAGTCCGTCGAGTCGCTGCTCAGCGAAGGCCTCGAGGCGCACGGGTTGTCGAAGGGGCCGGAGGCGGACCGACATCGGCTGCGGGAGCTCGTCGACGCGGTCGGCCTGCCGAAGGGGGCGCTGCGCCGCTACCCGCACGAGTTCTCCGGCGGGCAGCGGCAGCGGATCGGGATCGCGCGTGCGCTCTGCGTCGAGCCCGACCTGATCGTGGCCGACGAGCCGGTGTCCGCGCTGGACGTCTCGGTGCAGGCCCAGGTGCTCAACCTGCTGTCCCGGCTGCAGCGCGAGCTCGGGCTGACCTACCTGGTCATCGCGCACGACCTGGCGGTGGTCCGGCACGTCAGCGACCGGGTGGGCGTGATGTACCTGGGCGGGATCGTCGAGGAGGCGCCGTCGGCGGCTCTCTACGCCGACCCGCAGCATCCCTACACCCGCGCGCTGCTGTCGGCGGTGCCGTTGCCGGACCCGGAGGCCGAGGACCGGCGGGAACGGATCCTGCTCGCCGGCGACCTGCCGTCGCCGGCCGCTCCACCCCGCGGCTGCCGGTTCCACACCCGCTGCCCGTGGAAGCAGGCCGAGCGTTGCGACACCGAGCGCCCCGAGCTGCGCGGGCTCGAGGGTGCGGCGCCGGGACACCGGGTGGCCTGCCACTGGGCCGAGGAGATCCGGGACGGCCGGATCCGCCCGCACCACGTCGACGCGGACATGGTCGACAGTGCATCCGGCGCTGCGGCGAACCTCGCCGTCGGTGCCCCGGAGCACGCGTCGAGCGTCCAGGAGATCCTCGGCCGCTGACGCGCCGAGCGCGGTGGACCGTGTGCGGTGCCTCGTGCCGGGGCGCCGGTCACCGCGCACGGCTCACGTGGCCAGGGGACAGGCCTCCTCGTGGCGCTCCGGCTCGCGGCTGAGCGGGGTGGGCCCACAGACACACGGGTCGGCCTCCCCGGTCCGCGCGGGCGCGACACGCCGCCTGACCAGCAGCCCGACCACCAGGGCGGCCGGGACGGCGAGGGCGAAGCCGAACCACGGGTTGCCGGTGACGGTGGCGCCCAGGTGGCCGAGGCCGACGAAGACGGTCGCCCAGATCAGCGCACCCACGGCGGAGCCGAGCACCACGCTGCGCAGCCGCATGCGCAGCGCGCCGCAGGCGATCGTCGAGGCCACCACGCCGAACGGCACGAAGTACGACGGCGCGATCACCATCGGGCCCGACACCGCGAGCCGGGACTCGATCCACGCGACCGCCCGAGCCCCGGCCGGCCGCCGGGCGATCCGCCGCAGCACGGCGGGTCCGGCGGCGCGGCCGAGGGCGTACTTCGCCAGGTCGCTGGCGAGCGAACCCGTGGCGGCGGCCAGGATGGCGAGCGGAAGGACGAGGCCCCCGGTGCCCGCGAAGGCGCCGCCGGCGAGCAGGACGGGTTCGGCGGGGGCGAACGGCACCGCGGACCAGAACAGCAGGAACAGGTACGCGGCGAGCGGGGCGACCGGTAACGGCACGGTCACGACGGTAGGGGATCAGCCCTGTTCCGCCGCATCGGCCGCTGTGAGCCCGCTGAGCGTGGGCGGGCTCCGCCGGGTCGCGGCCCGGCCCGGCCCGTGGGTCGCACGGGCGGGCCGGTCACCGCCGGTTCGCGCGGGTCAGCGCAGGGCGCGGTTGATCGCCGAGACCAGCGCCTTGAAGGACGCGGCGACGATCGAGGAGTCGATCCCGACGCCCCAGAGGACCTTCTCCTCCACGGCGCACTCGACGTAGGCCGCGGCGCGGGCGTCGTCGCCGCCGCCCATCGCGTGCTCGTGGTAGTCGAGGACGCGGACGTCGAACCCGATGCCGGCCAGCGCGTCGACGAACGCGGCGAGCGGACCGTTGCCGCTGCCGGTGATCTCGTGCAGCTCGCTCTCCACCCGGACGGTCGCGACGATCTCGTCCCGGCCCTCGCCGTCGCTGGTCAGCCGGTGCCGGATCAGCTTGAGCGGGGTCTCGCGGGTCAGGTACTCGGTCTCGAAGACGTCGCGCATCTCCTTGGGCGAGACCTCGCCGCCCTCGGAGTCGGTGACCTCCTGGACGACCTTCGAGAACTCCATCTGGAGCCGGCGCGGCATGTCCAGCTGGTGCTCGGTCTTCATGATGTAGGCGACGCCGCCCTTGCCGGACTGCGAGTTCACCCGGATCACGGCCTCGTACGTGCGGCCGATGTCCTTGGGGTCGACCGGCAGGTACGGCACCTCCCACGGGTGCTCGTCCACGGTGTGCCCGGCGGCCTCGGCGTCGACCTTCATGGCGTCGAAGCCCTTGTTGATCGCGTCCTGGTGCGAGCCGGAGAAGGCCGTGTAGACCAGGTCGCCGCCCCACGGGTGCCGCTCGTGCACCGGCAGCTGGTTGCAGTACTCGACGGTCCGACGGATCTCGTCGATGTCCGAGAAGTCGACCTGCGGGTCGATGCCCTGGGTGAACAGGTTCATGCCCAGGGTCACCAGGTCGACGTTGCCGGTGCGCTCGCCGTTGCCGAACAGGCAGCCCTCGATCCGGTCGGCACCGGCCTGGTAGCCCAGCTCGGCGGCCGCGACGCCGGTCCCCCGGTCGTTGTGCGGGTGCAGCGAGAGGATGATGCCCTCGCGGCGCGCCAGGTGGCGGTGCATCCACTCGATGCTGTCCGCGTAGACGTTCGGGGTGGCCATCTCGACGGTCGCCGGCAGGTTGACGATCATCGGCTGCTCCGGCGTGGGCTGCCAGATCTCCGAGACGGCGTTGCAGATCTCGACGGCGTACTCCAGCTCGGTCCCCGTGTAGGACTCCGGCGAGTACTGGAAGCGCCAGTCCGTGTCCGGGTACTTCTCGCCGAACTGCTGGACCAGCTCCGCGCCGTCCGTGGCGATCTTCGTGATGCCGGCGCGGTCGGAGCGGAACACCACGCGGCGCTGCAGCACCGAGGTGGAGTTGTACAGGTGCACGACGGCGCGCGGGGCGCCCTCACAGGCCTGGAAGGTGCGCTCGATCAGCTCGGGGCGGGCCTGGGTGAGGACCTGGATCCGGACGTCCTCCGGGATGGCGTCCTGCTCGATGATCTCGCGGACGAAGTCGAAGTCCGTCTGGCTGGCGGCCGGGAAGCCGACCTCGATCTCCTTGTAGCCCATGCGGACCAGCAGGTCGAACATGCGGCGCTTGCGTGCGGGGCTCATCGGGTCGATCAGGGCCTGGTTGCCGTCGCGCAGGTCGACGGCGCACCACAGCGGGGCCTTCGTGATCCGCGTGGAGGGCCAGGTGCGGTCGGGCAGCGAGACCGGCTCCACCAGCTCGTGGAACGGCTTGTACCGCCCGATCGGCATGTGGGAGCCCTTCTGGGGGTTCCAGACGGGCTGGTCCGCGGGCGCCGGTACGGAGGGCGTGCGGATCCTGCTGGCCGAGGAGGCGGTGTAGGCGTCGGGCGACATGGACACGGGAATCGTGCTCCTTCTGGGGTGCTACCGGGAGGTGTCGACCGGCGGCACGCCAGAACCCGCGACGAGGGGCCGGTCGGTCAGACCCCGCCGCGGCGGCGAAGGAGCAGGCGCGCCATGGATCCGACTGTAACCCCCCGCCCCGGGTCGTCGGCAACCCCGTGCCCGCCTGCGATGACGCCGGCCACACTTCGTGACGCGGGGCCACCCGATAGGGGGAGCGCGCCGACCCCCCGAACGGCCCCCGGTCTGAGAGGATCGCCCCAACTCGTGCCGTGGAGGGAACACAATGGCGGTGGGAACGACCGTGCGTCGCGGGGCAGGCCTGCTGGCCTCCCTGGTCCGGCTCGTCGGGATGCTGATCGTGGCCGTCCTGGTGATCCACATCGTGCTGACCCTGCTCGACGCGAACCCGGACAACGGCTTCACGATCTTCATCCGCGACCTCGCCGAGTACTTCAACCTCGGGCTCGGGAACCTGTTCCTGCCCGCGGAACCGAAGCTCGCCGTGACGCTGAACTACGGCACCGCGGCGATCATCTGGGGCGTCATCACCGCCGTCGTCACGCGCCTGATCCGCCGGGTCGGCTGAGCCTCCCGCCCGGAAGGGCTCAGATCGCGTACGGCCAGTCGACCAGGGCGTAGGCCCCGAACCAGGCCGCGACCAGCACCGCGGCCACCAGCACGGACACGCGTGTGCCCGGCCTGCGCTTGGCCAGGCCCACGGCCGGCGGCAGCAGCAGGGTGAACGCCGGCACCAGCAGCCGCGCCTTGGAGCCCATGAGCCCGTTGCTGCCCACGTCCATGAGCAGCACCACCGCCGAGTAGGCGACGAGCGGCCACGGCATCCAGCCGCGCACGGCCTGCCCCACCGAGACCGCCAGCAGCGCGACCGCGCCGAGCAGGATGCCGACCGTCGCGACCTCCATGACCGAGCGGCCGTCCGCCAGCGCCGCCGCGGCGAACGACGCGGTGGCCCGGCCGCCGTCGAAGCGCGAGTCCCAGCCGCGCTGCTGCAGCGCGAACCACCCGGTGAGCGAGCCGGTGCGGCTCGCGACGTAGCCGAGGTAGGCCAGCAGCCCGGCGGCCGCGAGCGGCCCGCCCAGCCACGGCCGCCACCCGTCACGCCGTGCGACCACGGCGACGAGCGCGGCCAGTCCCACGGCCGCGACCAGCGCGGCCGCGGTCGGCCGGACCAGCCCGGCGGCGGCCGCCGCGAGCCCGGCCCCGACCCACTGCCCGCGCAGCAGGAAGACCAGCGCCCAGGCGGCTGCCGCGCAGAACAACGCCTCGGAGTAGGCCATCGAGAACACGACCGCCATCGGTGTGCTCGCGAACAGCACCACCAGCACCAGGCCCACCCGGCGCGAGCCGCCGGGGACCAGCTCGCCCAGCCGGGCGACGCCGTAGGCGGCGACGACCCCGGCCAGGGCCGTCGCCGTGAGCGCCGCCGGCAGCAGCGGCAGGCCCGTGACGAAGCGGACGACGGCGACCGAGGCCGGGTAGCCGGGAAAGAAGGCCAGCGGGGTCTCGCCGCTGCGGTGGCCGTACGCGTCGCCGAGCCCGATCGGGACGCCGTCGTAGCCGCCCTGGGCCAGGCCGAGGAACCACTGCCCGTCCCAGGAACCGAGCTCGTCGGCGAGCCGGGTGCCCTGCCGGGTCGCGACTATGGCGAGCACCACGATCCCGACCGTGCGGACACCGAGGAACAGCGCAGCCGGCAGCAGGGCGCGCCCGATCGCGGCCCACGGGACCGGGCGGCCGCGGCTCCGGACGGCGGCGAGCGGCTCGGTCGGGCCCTCGGGGGCGCGCTCGTGCGGCGGCCCGCCGGGCCGCCCGATCGGCAGGTCGGCCGACGGTCGGGCCGGCAGCGCACCGGGAACCTGGTCCCGGACCGCCTCCGCCCCCCGGTCGCCGCCCGCCGCGCTCATCGGTCCATGATCTCCTGCCGGAGCGCCTGCGCGGCCCGGCCCCGCCGACCGGCACCCGACCGAGCGGTTTCGCCAGGCTCGACGCACGGCCGGCCGCCGGTTCGCGCGTGGTGCCCCGGTGCCTCGGGCCCCAAACGTGGCGTGGGCCTCTGTGGCATCGGTCAAACACATGAACCCTGCACGTCGCAGCCGGTATCCTCGGCTCCCGACCAGCGCCCGGAGAGCGGTGCGAACACGCCCCGAGGCGGAGGACCAGGGCGCCGGACCGGCGCCGGACAGGAGGTCGGAGTGGCCCTCGTCGTGCAGAAGTACGGCGGATCGTCGGTCGAGAGCGCGGAGCGGATCAAGAAGGTCGCCGAGCGCATCGTCCGCACCCGCAAGGAGGGTCACGACGTCGTCGTCGTCGTGTCCGCCATGGGCGACACGACGGACGAGCTGACGGACCTCGCCGAGCAGGTCTCCACCGGGGCCCCGCCGCCGCGCGAGATGGACATGCTGCTCACCGCGGGCGAGCGCATCTCCAACGCCCTCGTCGCGATGGCGATCCACTCGCTGGGCGCCGAGGCCCGCTCGTTCACCGGCTCGCAGGCCGGCATGCTCACCACCTCCAAGCACGGCGACGCGCGGATCGTCGAGGTCAACCCGCACCGGCTGCGCAGCGCGCTGGCCGAGGGGCACATCGTGCTCGTCGCCGGGTTCCAGGGGATGAGCGAGGACTCGAAGGACATCACCACGCTCGGCCGCGGCGGCTCGGACACCACCGCCGTCGCGCTGGCCGCGGCGCTCGAGGCGGACGTCTGCGAGATCTACACGGACGTCGACGGCATCTACTCCGCGGACCCCCGGATCGCCCCGAAGGCGCGGCACCTCGAGACCGTGACCTACGAGGAGATGCTCGAGCTGGCCGCGTGCGGCGCGAAGGTGCTGCACCTGCGGGCCGTCGAGTACGCCCGCCGCTACAACGTCCCGCTGCGCGTCCGCAGCTCGTACAACGAGAAGCCCGGCACGCTCGTGGCCGGCTCGATCGAGGAGATTCCGTTGGAGAACCCCATCATCACCGGGGTCGCGCACGACCGGTCCGAGGGCAAGATCACCGTGACGGGCGTCCCGGACACCCCCGGCATGGCCGCCCGGATCTTCCGCGTCGTGGCCGATGCCGAGATCAACATCGACATGGTGCTGCAGAACATCTCCAACCAGTCGGACGGCAAGACCGACATCACCTTCACGCTGCCCCGCGCCGACGGCCCCAACGCCGTCGCCGCGCTGGAGAAGGCGAAGGAGCAGATCGGCTACGCCGAGCTGATCTACGACAACGAGGTCGGCAAGGTCTCGCTGGTCGGCGCCGGCATGCGCAACCACCCGGGCGTCACGGCCAGGTTCTGCGAGGCGCTGTCCGACGCCGGGATCAACATCGAGACCATGAACACCTCGGAGATCCGGATCTCCGTGATCTGCAAGTCCGCGCAGCTCGATGACGCCGTCCGCGCGCTGCACGCCGCGTTCGAGCTCGACTCCGAGGAAGAGGCCGTCGTCGCGGCCGGGACGGGGCGCTGAGACATGGCGGACAACACTGCCGGACCCGTGCTCGCCATCGTCGGCGCCACCGGTGCCGTCGGCACCACCATGATCGAGATCATCGACGCCCGCGAGTCCGTGCCGTGGAGCGAGATCCGGCTGGTCGCCTCCGCCCGCTCCGCCGGCAAGGTGCTGAAGGTCCGCGGTGAGGACGTCACGGTGCAGGCCCTCGCGCCCGAGGTGTTCGACGGCGTCGACATCGCCCTGTTCGACGTCCCGGACGAGATCTCCGCCGAGTGGGCTCCCGTCGCCGCCTCCCGCGGCGCCGTGGCCGTCGACAACTCCGGCGCCTTCCGGATGGACCCCGAGGTGCCGCTGGTGGTGCCCGAGGTCAACGCCGAGGCCGCCGCGAACCGGCCCAAGGGAATCATCGCGAACCCCAACTGCACCACGCTGTCGATGATGGCCGCGATGGGCGCGCTGCACCGCGAGTTCGGCCTCGAGGCGCTGGTCGTGTCCTCCTACCAGGCCGCGTCGGGTGCGGGGCAGCCCGGCATCGACCGGCTGCAGGCCGAGCTGTCCGCCGTGGCGGGCAAGGACGTCGGCAAGAAGGCCGGCGACGTGGCGGAGGCCGTGTCCGGCCTCGGCGGCGACTCGCCCTTCCCGGCCCCGCTCGCGCTGAACGTGGTGCCGTGGGCCGGCTCGCTCAAGGACGACGGGTGGTCCTCCGAGGAGCTCAAGGTCCGCAACGAGTCGCGCAAGATCCTGGGCATCCCGGACCTGCGGGTGTCGGCGACCTGCGTGCGTGTCCCCGTGATCACCACGCACGCGCTGGCGGTGCACGCCACCTTCGCGCGCGAGGTCACGGTCGAGGCGGCGCACAAGGTGCTGTCCACCCAGCCCACGATCGTGCTCGACGACGACCCGGCCGCCGGCGTGTGGCCGACGCCGGCCGCCGTCGTCGGGCAGGACCCGACGCACGTCGGCCGGGTCCGTCAGGCGCTGGACTTCCCGAACACGCTCGAGCTGTTCGTCTGCGGCGACAACCTGCGCAAGGGCGCCGCGCTGAACACCTACGAGATCGCGGAGACGATCGCCGACCAGGTCTGATCGGGCCTTCTCTGCACGAACGGCGCTTCTGTACGAACGGCACTCCTGGGCGGACCCACCGCACAGGGGTGCCGTTCATCGTTCCGGCACGTGAGCTGTGCCCCAAGGAGGCCGTCCCGACCTGCCGGTCCCGGACTCGTCCGCGAGTATTGGCGCCGTGAGCTACGACGAGCTGATTTCGCGGTACGAGGCCGGTGGCGGGCGCCTGGCGAGGGCCAACGCGGAGGGCCTGGCGGTGCCGCCTGCGCTGCACACCGCGGTGGTCACCTGCATGGACTCCCGCATCGACGTGTTCGCCCTGTTCGGGCTGAAGCTCGGTGAGGTGCACGTGCTCCGGAACGCCGGCGGCGTCGTCACCGACGACGTGATCCGCTCGCTGACGATCAGCCAGCGCAAGCTGCACACCCGCGACGTGCTGCTCGTCCAGCACAGCGGCTGCGGCCTGAACACCTTCTCCGACGAGGACTTCACCGAGGAGCTCGCCGACGAGACGGGGATGCGCCCGTCGTGGCGGACCTTCGCGTTCAAGGACGTGGCCACCAGCGTCGCGCGCGGGATCGCCCAGCTCCGGCACGACCCGTTCCTGCACCCGGAGACACGGGTCCGCGGTTTCGTGCTCGACATCGAGCGGTTCGTGCTCGACGAGGTGTTCGTGGCCGACGAGGCGAGCGAGGTCAGGTCAGCCGCAACGTCGTGAGGACCGCCCGGTGGTCGCTGCCGGGCAGGTCCAGGACCTGGAACGACTCCGAGGTCGCACCGTGGTTGGTGAAGACGTGGTCGATCTCGGCGCCCAGCCAGCGGGGCAGCATCGCCGGCCAGGTCGCGGTGAGCGCGCTGCCGCGCTGCGCGGCCGCGTCGCCGCAGTCCGCGGTGGCGGTCCGCAGCACCGAGTGGTCGAGGGTGGCGTTGAAGTCGCCGGCCACGATCGCGGGCGAGGCCGCGGTGCACCACCGGCTCACCCCTGCGAGGTCCTCTCGCCACTGGCCGACCGAGCCCGCGGTGGGCGCGACCGAGTGGAAGGCGACGAACGTCAGGTCGCCCATCCCGCCCCCGGACACCTGGACGTACGGGAAGGGCGAGTCCGGGGTGATCTTCCCGATGTCGAAGGTCACGTCGCCGAACCGCGGGGACACCGCCGCCACGACGCCGTTGACGTCCTGCGAACGGCGGTCGACCGAGGCCTCCGTGCGGTAGCCGAGGTCCTCGATCAACGGCGCGAGCTTCTGCCGGTAGCGCTCCCCGGCCTCGGGCAGGGCGATCAAGTCGGGGCGCTCGCGGTGGATGACGTCGGCGAGCGCGCGGACGTCCGCATCGCCCGTGTAGACGTTGAAGGACAACACCTTCACGGGCGTGCCGCCGGTCGGGACCGGATCGGCGACGAGCCGCGGGGCCATGGTCGACGCCGTCACCGCGACCACGACCAGCATGGCCAGCGGGAAGGGCCAGGCGCGCCGCATCCCGAGCGCGACCAGCAGCAGCGCGAGGGCGATCACCGCGACGACCACCAGCAGGATCGCGCGGAACGCGACGATCTGGGTGAAGGGGCTCCACCGGTCCAGCCCGAACCACAGGTCCGGCACGGTGAACACCGACGCGGCCCCCGCGAGCAGGACGGCGCCGAGCAGGCGGCCACCCGCACCCCGCCGCGGCCGCCGGCCGCCCCCGCCGTACCCCGGCTCGGGCGTGCGGGGAGGCGGCGGGCCGGAGCCCGGACGGGCCGTCGGGACGGTCGGCGGGTGGGGCCCGGGGGGCGCGCTCACCGCGACCCGCCGGAGCGGTGCGGAGACGGGATCTCGCTCATCGCGCACCAGTCTGCCCGAGCACGGGCGGCGCCCGGAGTGCTCACTCAGCGTGGCTTCAGGTGCGCGCCGAACCCGAGTCCGCCCCTATGAGCCCGCCCCGGCGCATGATGGTTCCATAACGCGTCGATCATGGCCATTTCCGCGCGTCATGGTTCCATGACGCGAAAATGGCGGCTTTTCCGCGCGTCAAGGTTCCGTAGTGCGGCTCGACGCCGCGCACAGCTCGGGGTACCGCTCGCACCAGGGCGTGGTGCCCGGTAGCCGCCCGCGGTGGCGCGCGGCCCAGGCGTAGACACGGTCCTGCAGGGGCGCGGTGCGGGAGTAGACCCGCTCCGGCAGGTCCGTGCGCAGGGCCACGCCCAGCGCCGCGTTGACCGCCGCCGCGCCGGTGACGGTCCGGCCGCCGGCGGCGAAGTGGACCTCGTCGGCGCAGGCGGCGGCCGTGGAACCGGCCTTCTCCGGGGCGCCCGCCTGCTGGTACGGGAGCGTGGTGACCCGCGCGTCCCGGTCGAGCAGCCGCAGCCAGCCGACCGTGCGGGTGCAGAACCCGCAGCGGCCGTCGAACACCAGCACGCCGGTGGTGGGAGGCGTCATGCCGGTCAATCTAGGCTCGGCACATGACCGACGCCGCGCCACAGGACGCCGTCACGATCTGGCACAACCCGCGCTGCTCGAAGAGCCGCGGCGCGCTGGCCCTGCTCACCGGGCGCGGCGTGGATCCCGCCGTGGTGCGCTACCTCGACGACGCGCCCGACCGCGCCGCGCTGGAGCGGGTGCTCGCGCAGCTCGGCACGGACGACCCGCGCGCGATCGTGCGGACCGGCGAGACGCTGTACAAGGAGCTCGGGCTCGCCGACGCCGACCGGGACACCCTGCTCGACGCGCTGGCCGCCCACCCGATCCTCGTCGAGCGGCCGATCGTGATCGTCGGCGACCGGGCGGTGGTCGGGCGCCCGCCGGAGAAGGTCCTCGACCTGCTCTGACCCGGTTCGGCCGGGTCAGCCGACGCGGCTGACGACCGGGCTCAGCGGGGCGCGGACGTGCAGCATCCCGCCGGTGATCTCCGCGGTCGGCCGCAGCCCGGCCCGGCGCAGCAGCTTCACCACCTGCATGTTCTGCGTGGGCGTGGTGGCCACCAGCTCCTCGCCGCCCTGCTCGGCGGCCGCCTCGGCCGCGCGGCGGACCAGCGCGGTGCCCAGGCCGCGGTCCTGCCAGGCGTCCTCCACGACCACGGCGAACGAGGCCGCGGTCGCCGCGGTGCGTTCGACGTCGGCCATCCCGACCGCGCTGCCCCCGTCCGTGGTCAGCGCGAGGATCGTGCGCTTCGCCCCGGGGCCGAACGCGGTGTGCGGGATCCCCACGAGCGTGTCGAGCTCGTCCGGGTCGAGGCGCGGGGCGGCCGAGAGGAACCGGGCGCTGCGCGTGGCCGGCGAGCAGCGGGCGTGCAGGGCGGTGACCAGCGGACGATCGGCCGGGGTGGCGGTGCGCACCCGCACCTCCGACCCGTCGACCAGCAGCAGGACGGGGTCCGGCTGCGCGGCTCTGCGCGCCGGCTGCCCGCTGAGCGAGAGCTGGGCCGCGAGCTCGAGCAGCGCGGCGGCGCGGGAGAGCTCGGTGGCGGTGAACGGCCACGACCGGCCCAGGTGCACCTGCGCGGTGCCGACCCGCAGCGGGTGGACGTGTCCGGTGCCGGCGGGCGCGCCCGGCTCCACGATCCGCGCCCGCAGCAGCGTCGCGACGGCCCGGGGGGCGCTGCCCGGGTCGGCCGCGACCATCCGGGCCAGGGCGAGCGCAGTGGTGGCGGTGTCGGCCAGCTCGGTCGCGTCCGCCCGGACGAGCAGGGTGCACGGGATTCCCGCGCGTTCCACCGCGGCGGCCATGCCCGCGGGTTCGATCCCGCCCGGGACCTCGACCAGCAGCTCGTCGGTGACCGACCCGTCGTCGGCCGGTTCCCCGACCACGTGCAGCGAGAGGATGTTGCACCCGGACCCGCCGACCGCGGTGGCCAGCTCACCGAGCCGGCCGGGTCGATCCTCCAGCTCGACGTGCACACGCCAGAGCGCCACCGCGACCGCCTCCTCGCCGATTCGCCCCCCATCGTGGCGGCGGCGGGTTACGGGCTCGCTACGCCCGCATGACGCCTAGGAGACTGCTGAAAAGCTCGGGTGTCGGACCGCCAGTCGATCTCGGGCCGCTGGGACGATGCCCGTGTGCAGGGTCGGTCTGATCCGCAGCGTGAGCTGCTCGATGTCGAGTGGGAGTGTCCGATCTTCGGTGTAACTGGTCTGTAGCTCCGGGCGTGTCCCGGGGGAAGGACCAGCGATGACCGACACGATCGAGCCCATGCCGCGGGCTCGGATTGATCACCAGCAGTTCGCTCAGC
>NZ_JAJSOK010000029.1 GCF_021283305.1 Pseudonocardia kujensis | reverse complement strand
GGGGGGGGGGGGGGGGGGGGGGGGGGGGGGGGGGGGGGGGGGGGGGGGGGGGGTTGCCGCGGGTGTGCCCGGCGCGGTCGTCGGGGCCGCGCTCGGGGTGGGGGTGGCGGCGCCGCTCACCGAGGAGGGCGGTGTGTGGTCGTCGTGGTGGGCGGGATGGCGGCCACCGCCCGCTGGGTGAACAGGTCGGCCGCGGGCGGCGCGACGACCTGCACCTCGATCCCGGCGGCGCGCAGTTGGTCGGCCACGGCCTCGGCCACGTCGACGTCCGTGCCGCGCTCGGCGCCGGCGGCCACCACGATGCCGAGCGGGGTGTTGCCGAGGGCCCAGGCCCCGTCGGCACCGCGGGTGTAGCCGGCCTCGGTGAGCAGCCGTTCGGCGGTGGCGGGGTCGGGACGGGCCGGCGCACCCGCGGGGGCGGTCGCGGCGTACCCCTGCTGCGACGGGGCGAGGCCGAAGGCGTCGGCGGGCAGGGCGTCCGGCGCCACCGCGGCGCGGATCTTCTCGCGGTCGAGCAGCGCGCCGACGGCCTGGCGCACCCGCACGTCGGACAGCGGCCCGTAGTCCGAGCGCAGCGCGAGGTCCGTGACGGTCGCGCGCGGCGCGGGCGCGGTCGTGATCGCGCCCCCGAGCGGCGCGAGGGCCTTCGTGACCTCCGGCGCGGAGGTGGGCATCGCGACGTCGACGTCGCCGACGCGCAGCCCCTCGGCCAGGGTCTGCGGCCCCATCCGGCGCAGCACGATCTGGTCGAGGGTGGCGGGGGTGGCCCAGTACAGGTCGTTGCGGGCGAGGGTGACCTCGCCGCGCGCCCGGTCGACCGTCACGACCCGGAAAGGCCCGCCCGACGCGGGCAGCCCGCCCTGCAGCGCGCCGCTCCACGACCCGGGCGCGTCCTTGAGGATCTGCGCGGGCAGCAGCCCGCCGAACAGGTGCTGCCACTGCGGGTACGGCTCGTCGAACACCACGTCGACGGCCTTGCCGCCGGCCCGCGACCGGACGTCCGTGACGTGCCGGTACCCCTCGGCGTCGATCGTGCCGGGCTGACTGCGCATCTGCTGCCACAGGTACACGAAGTCCTCGGCGGCGATCGGCGAGTTCGACGACCACGAGGCCTGCACGTTGAGCTCGTAGCTCACCGTGAACGGGCTGGTCGAGGTGACCTCGGCGCTGGTCGCGACCGTGCGGTCGAGCTGCAGGGCACCGGAGGCGTCGGGCCGGAAGACCGACGGCAGCACCAGCGTGGACAGGGCCTGGGTGACGGGCGAGCGGTCGGCCAGCAGGTGCGGGTTGAAGCCCGCGCCGAGGTCGTCCACCCCGACGACGACCTCGGTCGCCCGGACGGCCGTCGGCGGGGGCGCCGGCTGCGGCGGGGCGGGCTGCACCACCGGGGCGTTCGTACACGCCGCGGCCAGGGTGAGCAGGCATGCGCCCAGGACGAGCAGCGTCCTGCGCCCCCAGCCGGTCACATGGCCTCCCCCGCCGCGCGGGCCGGGTGGCCCGCCTGCCCGCCATCGTCGCACCGGCGACGTGGCGCGGCGGTGTGGGGCCCGGCCCGGCGGGAGGAGAAGGTCAGCGCGAGACGCCGGCCGCGGCGGCCTTCGCCCGGGCGCGCTGCCGGCCGCGCAGGTGCGAGTCGAGCTCGACCTTGCGGATCCGGACGTTCTCCGGCGTGACCTCGACGCACTCGTCGTTGGCGCAGAACTCGAGGCTCTGCTCCAGGGTGAGGATCGTCGGCGGGGTGAGCTTGACCAGCTCGTCGCCCGTCGACTTGCGCATGTTGGTGAGCTTCTTCTCCCGCACGATGTTGACCTCGAGGTCCTCGTTGCGGGTGTACTCGCCGATCACCATGCCCTCGTAGACCTGGGTGCCCGGGCCGACGAACAGCACGCCGCGGTCGGAGAGCGCGTCGACCGCGTAGCCGGTCACCGGGCCGGAGCGGTCCGCGATCAGCGAGCCGCGCAGCCGGCTGGAGATCTCGCCGACCCAGGGGCCGTAGCCGTCGAACACGTGGCTGGCGATGCCCGCGCCGCGGGTGATCGTGAGGAACTCGGTGCGGAAGCCGATCAGACCCCGGGAGGGGACCCGGAAGTCCAGGCGGACCCGGTTCTCGCCGTGCACCATCTGGATCATCTCGCCCTTGCGGGCGGCGAGCAGCTGGGTGACGGCACCGAGCGAGTCGGTCGGCACGTCGATCGAGAGGTTCTCGAACGGCTCGTGCAGCTTGCCGTCGATCGTCCTCGTGACGACCTCGGGCTTGCCCACGGTGAGCTCGAAGCCCTCGCGGCGCATGGTCTCGACGAGGATCGCCAGCGCGAGCTCGCCGCGGCCCTGGACCTCCCAGGTGTCCGGGCGCTCGGTGGGCAGCACGCGCAGGCTCACGTTGCCGACCAGCTCGGCGTCCAGCCGGCCCTTGACCTGGCGGGCGGTCAGCTTCTGCCCCGGCTTCGGGTCCCGACCGACCAGCGGGGACGTGTTGATGCCGATGGTCATCGAGATCGCCGGCTCGTCGACGTGGATGCGCTCCAGCGGCACCGGGTTCTCCGGGTCCGCCAGCGTGTCGCCGATCATGACGTCCGCAATGCCCGCGACGGCCGCGATGTCGCCGGCCACGGCCTCCTCGGCCGGCACGCGCTGCAGGCCCTCGGTGCGCAGCAGCTCCGTGATCTTGACCCGGGTGACGGTCCCGTCCGCCTGGCACCAGCCGACCTGCTGGCCGCGGCGCAGCACACCCGCACGGACGCGGCAGAGCGCGATACGCCCGAGGAAGCTGGTCGCGTCGAGGTTGGTCACGTGCGCCTGCAGCGGCGCGGACGGGTCGTCCTTCGGCGCCGGGACGACGTCGAACAGCACGTCGAACAGGGGCTGGAGGTCCTCGGAGTCCGGCAGCTCGCCGTCCGCGGGACGGTTGCGGGAGGCGCGGCCCGCACGGCCGGAGGCGTAGACGACCGGCAGGTCGAGCAGGTGGGCGGTCTGGTCCTCGTCGAGGCCCAGCTCGTCGGCGAGCTCGAGCAGCAGCTCGAGGGACTCGTCGACGACCTCCTCGATGCGGGCGTCGGCCCGGTCGGTCTTGTTGACCACGAGCATCACCGGCAGGCCGGCCGCGAGGGTCTTGCGCAGCACGAAACGGGTCTGCGGGAGCGGGCCCTCGGAGGCGTCCACGAGCAGCACCACGCCGTCGACCATCGAGAGGCCGCGCTCGACCTCGCCGCCGAAGTCCGCGTGGCCGGGGGTGTCGATCACGTTGATCGTGACGCCCTGCCAGGTCACGGTGGTGTTCTTGGCGAGAATGGTGATGCCCTTCTCGCGCTCCAGGTCGCCGGAGTCCATGACCCGGTCGACCGGCTCGGCCCGCTCGCCGAAGGCGCCGGAGGCACGCAGCATCGCGTCGACCAGGGTGGTCTTGCCGTGGTCGACGTGCGCGACGATCGCCACGTTGCGCAGCGCGCGCACGCCGTCGGGCAGGCCGCGGTCGGCGGTCTGCGGGGCGTCGGCGAGCGCGGAAACAACTGAGGTCACGCTTCACGGTAACGCGCGAGAGGCCTGGACCTTCCCGAGTGGTGAGCCTAGGCTTCCCTCACGATGGCCAAGGTGAAGAAGAAGTGCTGCCGGTCGAAGCCGAAGCGGTGCAAGAGCTGCCCGGTCGTCCATCTGCGGCTGAAGAAGATCGACGCCCAGGGACTGAGCGGCAAGGAGTACACGCGCGCGGTCAAGGCCGCGCGCATCTACTGAGGTCGCGGGCCTGCGCGGGGGCGCGGCCGTCCTTCGTGGACGGTGCACCGCGCCGCGGGCGAGCGGTCCGTGGGAGGCTCTGAATCGTTCCCTGCTCGGACATCGCAGCGGTGTCCGGACCCGGCGGCGGCACGCCGGGAACCGATGACCAAGGTCACACCGTGATCCACGCCGCCGCCACCCGTCATCCGACCCTCCGGCCGAGCGTGACGGCGAGGCCGATCTCCCCCAGCACGGCGTCCGGCCGGCTCGCGAGGTCGTGCCACCGGCAGGTCAGCACCGTCCAGCCCGCCCGGGCCAGCACGCCGCGCCGCCAGAGCGTGCGCCGCCGCGCCTCCGCCCCGAGGGGGTGCGCCCAGCCCTCGGCCTCCACGGCCACCCGAGCCTGCGGGAACGCCACCGGCAGCACCACGCCGGCCGCCGGGTGCTCGGTGCGCCAGCCGATCAGCCGCGCCTCCCGCAGCCGCGACACCAGCAACCGGACGGCCGCCGACCCCGCACGCTCGGCGGTCGCGGCCAGCGCGGCGCGGGCCGCGGTGGCGCCGGCGGCGCCCGGGTTCCGCGTGTGGGCCCGCGCCACCTCCGCGAACCCGACGTGCGCCTGCAGCGCGCGGTCCAGGAACGGGCCGCCCGCGGCGCCCAGCTCGACCGCCGCCTCCAGCACGGTGAGCGGCAGCGCGGTGACCGGCACGCCGTGTCTGCTCGCGCGGTCGTCGCCGGCGAGGTCGCGGCGGCGGACGGCGACGCCCGGGCGGTTGCGGGGCGACCGGCGGCGCGGCACGGTCACGGCGATCTCGCCGCCGAGGGCCGGTGCCACGCCGTGCCACCAGGCGGCGGCCAGCCCGCTCAGCACCGCCTCGTCGCCGGCCCAGAGCACGGCGGCCCGGACCCGCGCCTCGTCGGTCAGCCGGTGGGTGCGGTCGAGGTAGACGCGCGGGTGCAGCGGGACCCAGTGCCGGCCCGCGAGCCTCCGGTCGATCGCGTCGGCGGAGAGGCCCGCCGCCCGCGCCTGGGCCCGCCCGATCACGCCCGCCTGGCGGCGGAGGAGGGCGGCGAGGGCGGCCCGGGCGGTGGGGTGGCCGGTGGGAGGGACGGGGTCGCCGGTGGGAGGGAGGGGGTCGCCGGTGGGAGGGATGGGGTCGCCGGTGGGAGGGACGGGGTCGAGGTGCGTGATCGGCTCCATGCCCGGTTTCGACGGAAGCCCGCCCGCCCCGGTTCCGTTCCCCCGAAGATCCGCACCATGGATCCACAACGCTCCCGCAACCGCCCCAGGAGCGCAGTAGGGATCCATAACGCTCCCGCAACCACCCCAAGAGCGCAGTAAGGATCCACAACGCTCCCGCAATTACCCCAAGAGCGCAGTAAGGATCCACAACGCTCCCGCAACCACCCCAAGAGCGCAGTAAGGATCCACAACGCTCCCGCAACCACCCCAGGAGCGCAGTAAGGATCCACAACGCTCCCGCAACCGCCCCAGGAGCGCGTCATGGATCCACAACGCTTCCGCAACCGCGCCGGGAGCGCAGTAGGAATCCACAACGCTCCCGCACCCGCCCCAAGAGCGCGTCATGGATCCACAACGCTTCCGGAACCACCCCAGGAGCGCAGTAAGGATCCACAACGCTTCCGCAACCGCCCCAAGAGCGCGTTATGGATCCATAACGCGCACAGAGCTGGGCTCCCGTGCCGGGGGATCCCTCCTGCGCTCACGTGGCGCGGAGGAGGGCCTCCAGGTCCGCGACCACGGCGCGGTCCGCGTCGACCCAGGCGACGGTGGGCAGTTCCCGTTCCCGCAGCCAGCGCACCGCGAGGTGCTCCAGCGCCTTGGGCTCCGGCGAGTCCGGGTGCAGCGCGGCGGCGTACATCCGGAGCACCAGGGCCCCGCCGGGCGTCGTCACGGGCAGGTCCGTGCCCACCCGCTCCCCCACCTCGACCTGCGCGGCGAGCTCCTCGGCGCACTCGCGGGCCAGCGCCTGCGGCTCCGACTCGCCCGGCTCGGCCCGCCCGCCCGGCAGCTCCCACCGGCCCCGCAGCGCGGCCGGCCGCGACCGCTGCGCCGCGAGCACCGCCCCGTCGCGCACGACCGCCGCCCCGACGACGGCGGGCGCCGCGGCCAGCTCCTCGGCCCGCCGCCGGTAGACGGCGGAGCGGGCGGCGAGCATGTCCCGCATCAGCCGGCGCACCAGGATCGCGTCCCCGATCCGGCCGACCACGCCGAAGGGCGACCGCCACCGGATCTCGTCCCGCATCACCGTCCCGTCCGGCCGGTCGGCGAGGGTCGTCGTGTGCACCAGGCCCTTCGCCAGGCCGCCGACCAGCTCGGACACCATCCCGTCGACGCCGACGGTCCGGATCCGCGAGCGGTAGGGCAGCCGGACGCCAGGAGCGAGCCGGGCGTCGAGCAGCACCTCGTCTCCGGGCACCAGCAGCCGGACGGCCGCGGAGTACCGGTGCCCGGCCTCCCGCAGCGACTCCTCGGCCGCCGCGCCGTCCCGCACCACGCCGGCGACCGCCCGGCGGGGCGCCGCGATCAGGGTCGAGCAGCTCTCCACGGGCACGACCGGGATCGTTCCAGACCGGCCCTCACGGTGCGGGCCAGCGCACCTCCAGCCGCGCCCCGCCCCACGCCGACGCGCCCGCGGACACCTCGCCGCCGCGCCCGCGCACCAGGGCCGCGACCAGTGCCAGCCCCAGCCCGGCGTGCCCACCGCCTGCCTCCTGGGACAGCCGGATGAACCGGTCGAACACGCGCACCCGGTCCGCCTCGGGGATGCCCGGGCCGTCGTCGGACACCGCGAGCCGGGTGACGCGGCCCGCCGGCAGCACCTCGATCCGGACGCGGGTCGCGGCGTAGCGGGCGGCGTTGCCGAGCAGGTTGTCGAGCACCAGCGCGACCTCGGCGGGCCCGGCCGCGGCCAGTGCGACGCCCGGCGCGAGCAGCTCCGGCGCCGGCCCGTCGGTGACCCGGTCGATCGCCGCGCGCGAGGCCTCGACCAGGTCGACGGGCTCCGGCTCGGGCCGCTGCCCGGCGTCGGCACGGGCCAGGGCCATCAGGTCGGAGAGCAGCCCGGAGAGCCGCTGGGCCTCGACCGCGACCTCGCGCAGGGTCTCCTCCGCCAGCGCCGGGTCCGGATGCGCCACCGCCACCTCGGCCTGCGCGCGGATCGCGGCGACCGGGGAGCGCAGCTCGTGGGCCGCGTCGCCGGTGAACCGCTCGAGCCGGGCGGCGGCGTCGTCCCGGCGGGCGAGCAGCGAGTTCATCTCCTCGGCGAGGGCGCGCAGCTCGTCGTGCGCCGCGGGGACCGGCAGCCGCCGTCCGGGCGGGAGCGCGGCGGCCGCCGCCCGCATCCGGTCGACGGGCCGCAGCGCCGCCCGCGTGGCCACCCAGGCCCCCAGCGCCACGACCGCCGCCGCCAGCAGTGCCGCCACGACGAACCCGACGGCCGCCCGGGCCAGCAGCGTCGCGCCGCCGACGAGGTCGCCCGAGGCGAACACCAGCCGGGTCGAGCCGTCGGGCAGGATCGCCCGGTCGGCCGCCCAACGGACGGCGGTGCCGTCGAGGAACACGTTCTCGGCCCGCCCGGCGGAGAGGTCGCGGACGTCGCGCGCGGTCATCGGCAGCGGCCCCCGCCCGTCGACCGGCGTGCCCGCGCTGTCGGTGATCCGGATCGACGGCGGGGTGGCCGGGTCCGCGACGGCCCCGCCCTGCTCCAGGCGCGTCACGACGACCCCGGCCTGCGTGTGGAGCTCGTTGTCCGCCGCCGCGATCAGCGTCGTGTACAGCAGGTTCACCCCGAGCCGGCTCAGCGCGAGCAGCGCGACGAGCGCGACCGCGCCGACCGCGGTGGTGATCCGGAAGCGCAGGGTCCGGCGCCGCCACCAGCCGCGGATCCGCAGGGCGCGCGAGCGCGCCAGGCCGCGGGCGAACCGGCGCCGCAACACCCGTCAGCCCGATCCGACGAGGTACCCGTGCCCGCGGACGGTGCGCAGCACGTGTCCCGCGCCGACGGCGTCGAGCTTGCGGCGCAGGTACCCCACGTAGACCTCGACGACGTTGCGGCTCGCGGCCTGCTCGTCACCCCAGACCAGGCGCAGCAGCTCGTCCTTGGCCACGGCGGTGTCGGGCCTGCGGGCGAGCGCGTGCAGCAGCTCGAACTCCCGCGGCGACAGCTCGACCGGCGCGTCCTCCCAGGTCACCGACCGCGACGACGGGTCGACGACGAGGCCGCCGAGCCGGACCCGCTGCCCGGAGCGGCCGAGCGCGGCGTCGCGGCGGCGCAGCATCGCCTTGAGCTGCGCCACGAGGACGACGAAGGAGAAGGGCTTGACGAGGTAGCCGTCGGCGCCCAGGTCCAGCCCGTCCGCCTGGTCGATCTCGCCGTCCTTGGCCGACAGCATCAGCACCGGGGTGTCGACGCCGGCGGCGCGCATCCGCTCGAGAACCCGGTAGCCCGAGAGCCCGGGCAGGATGATGTCGAGCACGACGGCGTCGAAACCGCCGGTCAGCGCGGCGCGCAGCGCGGAGTTGCCGTCGCCGACCGCGACGACCTCCATCCCCTCGGCGGTCAGCCCGCGGGCCAGCGCCGTGCGCACCCCGGGCTCGTCGTCCACCACCAACACCCTGGCCATCGTCGACAACCTACCGCCGGGCGCGGCCCCCGACCTCAGCTTTGCTGCCCGCCCCGCACGCCCCGCTCAGTCGACTCTCAGCGGCGGGGTGTCCGGTTGAGACCTCTCTCAGCCCCCATGCGTCAGGCTTACCGGCATGGCAGTGGGAACGGCAGGACGGCTCTGGGCCCGGATCGGGACGGGCATGGCGATCGCGGGTGCGGTCGGCCTGGGACTGGTGGCGATGCCGGCCGGCGCGGGTGCGGCCCCGAACCTGCCGCCGGTCTCCCCGGAGGACCTCGTGGCCTCCGTCGAGAAGGCGGACCCCGGACCGCTGAACGGCACCGTCGAGCTGGACAACGCGCTCGGCCTGCCCGCGATCCCGGGTGCCCCGGACCTCGCGAACGGCACCAAGGAGGCCCGCGTCTGGTCGGACGGGACGGGCAAGGGCCGGGTCGCGCTGCCGTCGGACCAGGGGGAGAAGACACTGGTGTCCGACGGGACTACCGCCTGGTCCTACGACTCCACGGACCGCACGGCCACGAAGAAGGCCGTCACGCCGGGCGAGCACCGGCCCGAGGCCGCGGACCCGACCCGCTCGGCCGCCGACGCGATCACCGAGCTGCGCACCACCAGCACGGTGACCGTCGACGGTACGGCGGAGGTGGCGGGCCGCCCCGCGTACGAGCTGGTCCTGGCGCCCAAGCCCACCGAGCGCACGCTGCTGCGCGAGGTCCGGATCGCCGTCGACTCGGAGAAGCGGATCCCGCTGCGGCTCACCGTCCTGGCCACCGGCTCGGCCGACCCGGCCTTCGAGGTCGGGTTCACCGACCTCACGTTCGGCCCGCAGGACCCGTCGCTGTTCACCTTCACCCCGCCGCCCGGCACCACCGTGAAGGACGCCCCGCAGGGCGACCGGACCCCGGGCGGGAAGCCGGCCGGCGCGGCGCCCACCGTCGTCGGCGACGGGTGGGACACGGTCGTGATCGCGAAGCGGCCCGCGCCGGAGCAGGCGCCGCAGGGGACGCCGGACCTGTCGCGGCTCGGCACCCCGGTCAGCGGGTCCTGGGGCAGCGGGCGCCTGGTCACCACGGCGGTGGCCAGTGCGATCCTGACCGACGACGGCCGGGTCGCCGCGGGCGCCGTGCCCGAGCAGGTGCTCACCGAGGCCCTGTCGAAGTGACGACCCTGCCCGTGCGGGAGGCTGCGCGGGTGACCGCCGCTCCCGCCGCCCGGGCCGTCGGCCTGCGGAAGGTGTACGGCCGCACGGTCGCGGTGGCGGGCCTCGACCTCGAGGTCCCCACCGGAGCCGTGCTCGGCATGCTCGGGCCCAACGGCTCCGGCAAGACCACCCTGATCCGGATGCTGCTCGGGCTGACCCGCCCCACCGCCGGGACCGCCGAGCTGCTGGGCCACCCGTTGCCCGGGGTCGCCGCCGCGCTCCCGCACGTCGGGGCGCTGGTCGAGGGGCCCGGGTTCCACCCGTTCCTCTCCGGGCGGGAGAACCTGCGCCGCCTGGCGGCCGCCGAACCGCTGCTCGACGCGGCCGCGATCCCGCGGGCCGTCGGCGCCGCGCTGGACCGGGTGGGGCTCGCGCACGCGGCCGACCGCCGGTTCCGCGGCTACTCGCTGGGCATGAAGCAGCGGCTCGGGCTGGCCGGGGCGTTGCTCGTGCCGCGCCGGCTCGTGGTGCTCGACGAGCCGACCAACGGCCTCGACCCCGCCGGCACCCGGGACGTGCGCGCGATCATCGCCGAGCTGCACGCCGCGGGCTCGACCGTGATCGTCTCGTCGCACCTGCTGGCCGAGGTGGAGGCGACCTGCACGCACGTCGCCGTCCTGCAGTCGGGCACGCTGGTCGCGGCCGGGGAGCTGCGGGGGCTGCTCGACGCCGGGACGGGCGGGCTCGTGGTCGTGACGCCGGACGTCGAACCGGCCCTGCGCGCCCTGGCCGAGGCCGGCGCGGTCGCCTCCCGCGACACCGGCGGCGAGCCCGGCGTGGTCGTGACGGACGGGCCGGAACCGCCCGAGATCGTCGCGCTGCTGGTGCGCGCGGGCGTCGCGGTGCACGAGGCGCGCCGGCGGCGGCCGCGGCTGGAGGAGTTGTTCGCGCAGCTCACGGAGGGGTCATGACCATCACCGCGGAGACCGGCCCTCCCACCCGCGCCGCCGCGCCCGTGGGCCGGCTGCTCGCGGCCGAGGTGCGCTGGGTGTTCCGGCGCCCGCGCACGCTCGTCACGCTCGGTCTGTTCGCCCTGATCCCGGTCCTCATCGCGATCGGTGTGGTGGTCGCCGACCGCGACGGCGGGGGCGGGCTGATCGGGGCGGTCGCCGGCAACGGGCTGGTGCTCCCGATCGCGGCCCTGACGGTCGCCCTCGCACTGCTGCTGCCGCTCGCCGTGGCCATGGCCGCCGCCGACGCGCTCGCGGGCGAGGCGGCCAACGGCACCCTGCGCGGGCTGCTGCTCGCCCCCGTCAGCCGGTTGCGGCTGGTCGGGGTGAAGGCCTTCGGGGTCCTGGTCGTGGCCGCGGCCGTGGCGCTGGCGATCGCCGTCGTCGGGGTGCTGGCGGGCATGGTGGTGGTCGGCAGCGCGGACGGCGGGATGGTCACCCTGTCCGGCACCACGCTCGGCCTCGCGGCCGGGCTGGCCCGGGTCGCGCTGGTCACGGTGTGGGTCGTCGGACAGCTGGCGGCGGTCGGGGCGGTGGCACTGGCGGTGTCGTCGCTGACCGAGCACCCGCTCGTCGTGCTGGCGAGCGTGCTGGGCGGCCTGATCGCGTTCGGGGTGCTGAGCGCGATCCCGGCCCTCGACTGGCTGCAGCCCTGGCTGTTGACCTCGGGCTGGTCGGCGGGAGCGGACGCGCTGCGGGACCCGATCACGCTCGACGCGATGGGGTCGTCGACGCTGCGTGCGCTCTGCTACGCGGCGATCGGCGTCGGGTTCACCCTCTGGCGCATGCAGCGCAGGGATGCCTGAGCGGGCCCGCTGCTCCATGATGGCCGGCATGGCCGAACTGCTGGACGACGACGCCGTCACCGCCGCACTGGCCGACCTGCCCGGCTGGCGGCGCGACGGGGACGCGATCGTGCGCACCGCCGAGCTGCCGAGCTTCCCCGACGCGATCACCGTCGTCGACCGGGTGGCCGAGGACGCCGAGGAGCGCAACCACCACCCCGACATCGACATCCGCTGGCGCAAGGTCACCTTCCGGCTCTCGACGCACTCCGCCGGCGGGCTCACCGCGAAGGACACCGAGCTGGCCGCACAGATCTCCGCGCGGATCGACGCCGCCGGCCGGTAGGGCTCAGGCCCGTGGCCCGGTGACCCGCAGGTCGGCGAGGAAGGACTCGACGAGGGTCGCGCCCGGGCCCACCGCGTAGCGCTTGTGCGCGGCCTCAGGGCCGGTCAGCAGATAGTCCGTGGCCGGGGCCGCGACCGGCCGGTCCGGCAACGACCGCGCGATCTCCGCCCCGTACACCGCCGCCGCGACCTCGGCGGCGTGCGCGACCGCAGCCCGGTCCGGCCGGCCGGCGAGCTCGCCGGCCGCGAGGATGCCGAGCCCCGGGCCGGGGTCGAAGCCGACGACCTCGCTGAGCGCGGCGAGCAGGTCGGCCGCCGCGGCGGCGGGCAACGGGCGGCGCAGGCCGAGCCGGTGCACCGGCACCGACCGCAGCCCGCACCGGGCGAGCGGACGCGTGTCCGCGTCGACCGCCACGAGGATCTCGACCTCCGCCCCACCGGCGAGGAGGTGTTGCAGGAGGCCACCGGCCTCGGCCAGCAGCTCGGCGCCGTCGACCGCTGCCACGACCACCCGCGACGCCCGCTCCAGCGGGGTCTCGGGGACGCGGTGGCGTCCGGTCCGCGTCGTCGCGGTCCCGGGCTCGCACAGTTCGCTGATCATCACCTGTCCAAGGGGCGAGGGCTCCACTCCGTCAATCGAGTGGCGCCGTGACGGCGTTATGCCTGTGGGTGCGAGGTGCGGCGAGCGGTTGCCGCAGCGGTGAGCGGTTCGTCGCGCGGAAATTCTCTTGATGGTCGAGACTATCGGGTATGGCCGTCCACGCGTCCCGGACCCGTCCGCCCGCCCTGCTCGCGCTGCTCGGGTTCGTCGCCGCGGTGGTGGTCGTCGCCGTCGTCGGCGGGCTCGCCTCGGCGTCCGCCTCCGAGCAGTACGCCTCGTTCCCGCGGCCGTCCTGGGCGCCGCCGTCGTGGCTGTTCGGGCCGGTCTGGACGGTGCTCTACGCGACGATCGCGGTGTCCGGCTGGCTCGTCTGGCGCCGGGCCGGGCTCACCGCGCCCGCCCACGTGGTCTACGCAGTGCAGCTCGTGCTGAACATGGCGTGGACCCCGCTCTTCTTCGCCGCGGGCCTGTACGGCGTGGCCTTCGCGGAGATCGTGCTGCTGTGGCTGTCGATCGTCGCGTCGGTCGCGCTCTTCGCCCGGCACAGCCGCGCCGCGGCCTGGCTGCTCGTGCCGTACCTGGGCTGGGTCACCTTCGCGGCCGCCCTCAACTACGCCATCTGGACGCCCTCCTGAGCACGGCTGCTACGGTGGTCGGCATGGCGCGCCGATACTGGTTTAGCGAGCCGGCCCGGGATGGGTCGGCCCGCAGCCTGCTGCGCTGACCCATCCCCACGAGAGCCGGTAACCACCTGGGCCGGCTCGGCGGGATCTCGACCGGGGCCGGTCCGCGAAAGGACCCACCCCCATGTCCCCCCTCGACACCGCCGCCGGCCCGACCGCTGCGGCCGCGCTCGACCAGCACCGCACGGCCCGGATCAGCCCGCTGCTCTCCCCCGCGCTGCTGCGCGACGAGCTGCCGGCCGACGACCGGGTCGCCGCGGTGGTGACCCGCGGCCGGGCCGACGTCGTCGACGTCCTCGACGGCCGCGACGACCGGCTGCTGGTCGTCGTCGGACCCTGCTCGATCCACGACCCCGACGCGGCGCTCGACTACGCGCACCGGCTCGCGGCGCAGGCGGAGCGGCTCTCCGGGGACCTGCTCGTGGTGATGCGCGCGTACTTCGAGAAGCCGCGTTCGACCGTCGGGTGGAAGGGCCTGATCAACGACCCGGGCCTCGACGGCAGCTTCGACGTCAACCGCGGTCTGCGCACCGCCCGCCGGCTGCTGCTCGACATCACCGCGCTCGGCCTGCCGGTCGGCTGCGAGTTCCTCGACCCCATCACCCCGCAGTTCATCGCCGACACCGTGACCTGGGGAGCCATCGGCGCCCGGACCGCGGCCTCGCAGGTGCACCGGCAGCTGGTCAGTGGGCTGTCGATGCCGGTCGGCATCAAGAACGGCACGGACGGCGACGTCCAGGTCGCCGTCGACGGCATCGGCGCCGCCGCGGCCCCGCACGTGTTCATGGGCATCAACCCCGACGGCCTCGCCGCCCTGGTGCGCACCACCGGCAACCCCGACGCGCACGTGATCCTGCGTGGCGGCGCGGCCGGCCCGAACTACTCCGCCGAGGACGTGGCCGACGCCCGCGCCCGGCTCGCGAGGGCCGGCCTGCCCGAGCGCGTGGTCGTCGACGCCAGCCACGGCAACTCGCGCAAGGACCACGTCCGGCAGGCCGAGGTGGTGCGGGAGATCGCGGAGCGGATCGCCGGCGGGGACACCGGCGTGACCGGGCTGATGATGGAGAGCTTCCTGGTCGAGGGGAACCAGTCGCTGGGCGGCGAGCTCGTCTACGGGCGGTCGGTCACGGACAAGTGCCTGTCCTGGGACACCACCGCGGCCCTGCTCGACGAGCTCGCCGCCGCGGTGCGCGCCCGGCGCTGATCCGGGATGGGCCGGGCGCCCGGCGGGTATCCGCCCCGTATGGGTGACTACGCACAGTCCACCACCGTGGCGGCCGAGCCCGACGCGCTGTTCCGGTACCTCTCCGACGTCCACCACCTCCCGGACTACTTTGCCGCCATGCGCGAGGCGGAGCCGACCGGCAGCGCCGCCACCGGTGACGTGCCGGGCGGCGCCGAGGAGGTGCACGTCGTCGCGGAGGTCGACGGCGAACGCAAGGAGGGCGAGGCCTGGTTCGACAGCGACCCGGCGCTGCGCTCGCTGCGCTGGGGCTCCGAGGGCCCGAACGGCTACCACGGCGAGCTGTCCGTGAACGCCGCGGCCGAGGGCTCGGAGGTCACCGTCACCCTCCACACCGAGCACGTCGACGGCGACCGGATCCGCGCCGGCCTCGAACACACCCTCGCCGAGATCAAGCGGACGGTGGAGACCGGCACCAACCCCACCTGACCCCCGGGGAGCAGGTCCGCCGCGACCGGGCACCCGACCCGGTCGGCAGGCCCTCGCCCGGACGGCCGCGACCACCGGCTGGGAGAAGGTGCGCAGCCACTCGGCGCAGCTCTGCGCGCCGAGCAGGGCGGAAGCAGCGCACCATCCGACGGGCCATCAGGACCGCCTCGTCGGCACGGCCGCATCCGCGCAGGTCAGGGCGGGTTCACCGAGCCCGCGGTCTGCACGACCTCGGCGGCGTCGCCCACGGAGCTCGACGCGCTGGTCCCCGCGCCGTCGTGGCGCCCGAACACCAGGGCGGCGGCGATCGCCACGATGGCGAGGCCGATCCGGCCGCCGTCGCCGCGGACGAACACCACGATGGCCGCGATCACGAAGATGCCGACGATGTACCTCATGGGCGAAGGGCTCCCCCGCCGGGAGCCGATCAATCCTTCTTCGCCAGGTCGGCGCCCGGTTCGACGGGTTTCGTTTCCCGGCGGAACGAATCTTTGCCAGACTGCGGGCATGTCGACCGCCGCCCGGCCCGCGGTGCCCGCCACCGGCCGCAGCTGGGCGTTGCCCCTCGTCGTGCTGATCGCCGGGATGTTCATGTCGGTGCTCGACACCAGCATCGTCAACGTCGCGGTGCCGACGATCCAGAACTCCTTCGGCGCGACCACCGACGAGGTCCAGTGGATCGCCACGGCGTACACGCTGGCGCTGGGCGTGGTCGTGCCGCTGTCGGCCTGGCTGTCCGACCGGTACGGGGCCACGATCGTCTACATCGTCTCGCTGCTCGCGTTCGCCGGCGGGTCGGCGCTGTGCGGGGTGGCGTGGAGCCTGGAGAGCCTGGTCGCCTTCCGGATCGTGCAGGCGATCCCGGGCGGGATCCTGCCGGTGGTCACGCTCGCGATCCTCTACCGGATCGTGCCGCGCGCGCAGCTCGGCGCGGCCATGGGCCTCTACGGGCTCGGCATCATCGTCGCCCCCGCCGTCGGCCCGACCCTGGGCGGCTACCTCGTCGAGTACGTGGACTGGCGGCTGATCTTCTTCATCAACGTGCCGGTCGGCGTGCTGGGCGCCGCGGCCGCGGTCGCGGTGCTGCCGCGGTTCGGCCCGACCCGCCGCGCCCGGTTCGACGCCCTCGGCTTCCTGACCATCGCCGTCGCCCTGTTCTCGCTGCTCCTTGCCCTGTCCGAGGGGCAGGACTGGGGCTGGACGTCGCTGCCGACCGTCGGCCTCGCCTGCCTCGGCGTGCTCTGCCTGGCCCTGTTCGTGGTGATCGAGCTCGAGGTCGACGAGCCCCTGCTCAACGTCCGGGTGTTCCGGTACTGGCCGTTCACGAACTCCCTGCTGATCATCTCGGTGCTGTCGGTCGGGCTGTTCGCGGTGCTCTTCTACGTGCCGGTCTACCTGCAGCAGGCCCAGGGCATGGGCGCGTTCGAGGCGGGGTTCGTGCTGCTCCCGCAGGCCCTGATCATGGCCGTGCTGATGCCCGTCGCCGGGCGGCTCTACGACCGGATCGGGCCGCGGTGGCCGGCGTTCGTCGGGCTGGTCGTGTGCGCGGGCGGGACCTACCTGCTGCGCGGGCTGACCCCGGTGACCTCGCACGTCGAGATCGCGCTGCTGCTGATGCTGCGCGCGGCCGGCATGGGCATGGCGATGATGCCGGTGATGACCGGCGGCCTCGCGAGCGTGCCCGTCAGCGAGGTCAACTCCGGCAGCGCGTTCAACAACGTCGTGCAGCGCACCGCGGCAGCGCTCGGCCTGGCCGTCCTGACCGCGGTGGTCACGGCCACCCAGGCGCAGATGCTGTCCGACCGGTCCGCGCTCGTCGGCCCGGGCACCCCGGTCCCCGCGCTCGGACCGGGCCAGGCGGGTCACACGCTCGGTCTCTACCTGACCTACCGGCAGACCGCCAACCAGTCCTTCGTCGAGGCGCTCGACAACCTGATGGTGCTCACGACCGTGATCACGCTGGTCGGCGCCGCGCTCGCGCTCCTGCTGCGCTCGGGGAAGGTGCCTGCGGCGCAGGCGGACCCGGCGCCCGCCGGTCCGGGCGGGGCGGCGCAGGACGCGCCGCCGCCGTCGCCCGGGCCCTCCGGAGACGGCGCGACGAACGGGGACGTCCCGGCCGGCGAGCCCGAGGGTCCCGGCGGGGCCCGCCGGGACCCGGTCCGCACGCGGGGCTGACTCACCCGCCCTTGTGGATCTTCACGGTGACGTTCATGCCCGGCACGAGCTGCAGGTCCTTCGTGTCCTCGATCCCGATCCGCACCGGAATGACCTGGGTGACCTTCTGGTAGTTGCCCGAGGTGTTGGACTGCGGGAAGGGCGAGAAGACCCCGGCCGCACCGCCCTGCAGCTCCTCCACGCTGCCGTGGAGGTCGACGCCGGGGAAGGCGTCGACCGCGATGTCGACGGGCTGGCCGACGTGGACGTCGTCGATGTCGGTCTCGTCGACCCGCGCGGTGACGTAGATCCGCGAGAAGTCGTAGGCCACCGCCAGCTCGGTCCCGGCCGCGACGAAGGCGCCCTCCACGCCGTTGTCCACCACGACGGTGGCGTCGCCCGGCGCGCGGATGGCCTGCTGGGGCTGCACGAACCCGCCCTGGATCCGGATGCGCCCCACGGTGTGGTTCTTGAGCAGCTGTGAGCCCTGGTGTGCCGTCCAGTCGACCAGCGTGCCGCTGCCCGGCGCGTTGACCGTGATCCTGTCCCCGTCGATCTGCGCGTTGTCGGTGGTGACGTACTTGCCGCCCTCGACCACGTAGACCACGACGAGCACGGCCGCGACCACGACGGCGACGACCGCGATCACCAGGAGCGAGACCCGGGTCTGCCGCTTCATCCGGCGCCTGGGTGCCGGCGGGGCGGCGGGCCCGCCCACCCCGTCGCCGTTCCCGTCGCCGTTCCCGTCGGCT
This sequence comes from Pseudonocardia kujensis, assembly GCF_021283305.1. GTDB lineage: Bacteria > Actinomycetota > Actinomycetes > Mycobacteriales > Pseudonocardiaceae > Pseudonocardia > Pseudonocardia kujensis. The sequence goes on along the minus strand of NZ_JAJSOK010000029.1, from coordinate 61,729 downwards.
GTCCCGTCGGCCTTCCCACCGGCCGGGGGCGGCTCCATCGGACCTTCGACCATCGTGGGCCCTCCCCGGCTACTGTCCGACGGGCAGCAGGACCTGCTGCCCGTCCTGGAGCCCCGACACGACCTCCGTGCGGTCCGCGCCGACGACGCCGGGCTGGAACGGCACGGTCCGCGCGTCGCCGCCGTCGAGCACGGTGACCTCGCTCCGCCCGTCCTGCGTGCGCACGGCCTGCGTCGGCACGGTCAGCACGGGCGGGGTCTCGCTGGTGACCACCTGTGCGGTCGCCGTCTGCCCGGCCCGCAGCCGGGGATCGTCCCCGGTCAGCGCGACGGTGACGTAGTAGCTGATCACGCCGGCGATCGCGGTGCCGGTCGGGGCGACCGAGACGACGGTGCCCGGCATCGTGAGGTCCGGGATCGCGTCGACGGTGACGTTCACGCGCTGGTTCGGCGCGATCGAGGCCGCATCGGACTCGTTGAACGGGACCACGACCTGGTACTGGTCGACGTCCGTGAGCACGAGGAACTGGGTGCCGCCGGGCCGGGTCGGTGAGGCCGCACCCGCGGCGGCCGCCGGGCCGCCGGTCGTCCCGCCGCCGGCGCCGGGAATCGTCGCGTCGGTGCCCGGGGCGAGCGCGCCCACGCCCGAACTGGGCGCGACGAACTCGCCGACGGTCCCGTTGAGCACCGAGACCGTGCCGCCGACCGGGGAGCGGAGCGTGGTGTCGTCGACGTCTCGCTGGGCCGACTCCACCTGCGAGCGCGCCGCCGCCACCAGCGCCTGCTGCTGGTCGATGGCGTGCGGGCGGTCCGAGTCCGCGGTCGCCAGGCTGTTCCGGGCGGTGACCACGCCCTGCTCGGCGTTCTGCACCGAGACGTCGCCGGCCGCCCTGTCGACGTCGCGCTTCTGCACGGCGGAGTCGACCGCGGCCTGGTCGGCGACGACCTTCTGCTTCGCCGCGGTGGAGGCCTGCTGCGCGCTGCTGCAGGCGGCGGGATCGACCTGGGCGGCCTGGGCGAGCCCCGGGGACATCGGCAGGAGCCCGGTCGACCCCGACGGCGCGCCCTCGGTCGCCGCCGCGGTGCCCGACCCGCTGCCCGTCCCGCTGCCCGAGCCGCTGCTCGCCGCCGCGGCCTGGTCCGGCGCGCCGTCGGTCGAGGCGCAGGCCCGGTCCCGCGCGTCCATCGCCTGGTCCTTCGCGTGCTCGTCGATGTCCAGCTGGCGGCGGGCGTCGTCGATGGCGACCTCGTCCGCCTTCACCGTGGCGTCGGCCTGGGTCCGGACGGCGTCGGCGATCCGCTGCGCCTGGTCCAGCGAGTCCTGCGCACCGCCGACGGCCGGCGAGTCCACCAGCTTGTCCAGCACGGCCTGCTGGGACTGCAGCTGCGCCTGCTGGGCGGCGAGGGCCTGGCGCGCGGCGAAGTCGTCGACGGTCGCGAGCGGCTGTCCGGGCTCGACCCGGTCGCCGACCTCGACCAGCACCGACGTCAACCGGCCGCCCTTCGGGAAGCCGAGGTTCTGCTCCGTGATCGCGCTGAGCGACCCGGGTGCGGACACCCCGGTCGACACGGAGGCGCGTACGACCGTCGCCGTCCTGGGCGTCGGGGGCGCGGCGGCGGTGCACCCGGCGACCACGCCGGCGACGGTGAGGGCGCCGACCGCGCCGGCGAGCACCCGGGGCGACAGGTCCGGGACGCAGAACGACCGTGCGGCGAGGCGGTGACGGGCGACCATGCGACTCCTTCCGCCGCGACTGCTCCACCCGGGGGAACGATGCGGGCGCGGCAGAGACCGTCCGTGGTGGACATCGGGGATGTGTCCACCGTGTGGAGCAAGCTAGACCATTGCGGAGCGAAACCGAGAGAGGGGTCACGCACCGACGGGTGAGGCGCGCCTCACACGGGCGAAGTCGTCCTCCGGGGGTGAGCCGCCCGGCCCCGGGCCCTGCCTACCGTCCTGCTCGACCGAGCCTTTCCGGGACGGGAGAGTGGTGCAGCGATGCCGGATCAGACGACCGCGGGGCCGATCGACTTCGTGCTCCTCGAGTTCCCCGACGACGCCGACACGAAGGCCTGCGGCGACGCGCTCATGGACCTCGTCCGGCGCGACATCGTCCGGCTCTACGACCTCACGGTGATCCGCAAGGCCGCCGACGGGTCGTACTCGGGCATCGACCTCACCGACGTCACCTCCGCGGGCGTCGGCGGCTTCACCGCGTTCGAGGGCGCGCAGTCGGGGCTCATCCACGACGACGACGTGCGAGCGGTGGCCGAGCTGATGCAGCCGGGCACGACGGCCGCGCTGCTCCTCTTCGAGAACACCTGGGCCGCACCGCTGGTCGGGGCCGTGCTCGACGCCGGCGGCGAGCTCGTCGCCAGCCAGCGGATCCCGGCGCCGGACGTGCTCGAGGCCGTGGAGCGGCTCGAGGCCGTGGCCGGACAGAGCTGAGGGAGGACACATGCCAGGTCTGCTGCGCGGGATCGCCCGCACCGCGATCATCGCCGGCACCGCGTCGTCGGTGGCCGGCCGGGTCCAGCGCCACCAGGCGCGCAAGTTCGCCGATCGGGACGCGGAGACCGCGGCCGACCGCGAGCGGGCCTACGAGGCGCAGATGGCGCCGCAGGGCGACTACTCCGCGCCCGCTCCCCCGCCTGCGCCGCCGGCCCCCGGCCAGGCCGACGTGATCTCGCAGCTCAAGCAGCTCGCCGAGCTCCGCGACCAGGGCATCCTCACCGACGACGAGTTCGCCGCCCAGAAGGCGAAGATCCTCGGCTGACACCAGGAGCGCCGCGACGAGAGCCCCCGGGAACGTCCGGGGGCTCCGTCGTGGGTGGACCGACGCGGGCGGACGGCGGTTCCGCCGCGCGCGTGAGGAATGACGAACGGAAGACGCGTCACCCGGAATTCCCGTGCGCAGGAAGGCGTGAACGAGTTATTCTGACGGGTGCACTCAGATACGAAATCCGTAACTCTGCATTGTGAGTCTAGCACGAATGGGGAGGGCGTGGAAAGACCCGCTTTCGAGGACGAAGTGGCCGCGGAGACCGGGCGGATCCGCCGACTGCACGATCTGCTCGTCGCGGAGCTCGCCGAGGCCTCCGCCCACGCGCGCGGCGCGCTCTCCGCGCCGACGGGCGGCGAGCTCAGCGCCCGCTACGAGCGGGACGTCTCGGTCCACCGCTGGTCGGAGCGGGTCCATGCGTTGAGCGCCGCCCGTTCCGGCCTGTGCTTCGGCCGGCTCGACCACACCGACGGGACGACGACCTACGTCGGCCGCATCGGACTCACCGATCCCGAGGACGGCGAGAGCGCGCTCACCGACTGGCGGGCCCCGGCCGCACAGCCGTTCTACTGCGCGACCCTCGCCACCCCCCTGGGTGTGACCCGGCGACGCCATTTCCAGCTCGCCGGAACCGCGCCGGACGAGCGCGTCACCACGTTCCACGACGACGTGCTGGACGGGGCCGCCGATTCCGGCTCGGCGTCGGACCCGGCCCTGCTCGCCGCGCTCAAGGCGCCGCGTGGCTCGACGATGCGCGACATCGTCACCACCATCCAGGCCGAGCAGGACGCGATCATCCGGCTGCCGCTCGCCGGCGCGGTCGTGATCGAGGGCGGCCCGGGCACCGGCAAGACCGCGGTCGCGCTGCACCGGGCCGCCTACCTGCTCTACGCCCACCGCGAGCGACTCGCCCGCAGCGGGGTGCTGGTCGTCGGGCCCAGCGCCGGGTTCGTGCGCTACGTCGGGGGCGTGCTGCCCGCGCTGGGCGAGTCGGCGGTCGTGTTCACCACCCCGGGCCGGCTGGCGCAGGGCGTGGTCGCGACCGCCGTCGACCCCGGCGAGGTGGCCCGCACGAAGGGCGACCTGGCGATGCTGGACGTGCTGCGCCGCGCCGTTGCCGACCGGCAGGGGCTGCCCGCGGTGCCGATCGCGATCGGGCTCGAGGACGTGACCGTCGAGGTCGACCGGGCCACCGCGGCCGAGGCGCGCCGGCGCGCCCGGGCGACCGGCCAGCCGCACAACGCCGCCCGCACGACCTTCCGGGACGCGCTCGGCGGGCTGCTCGTCCAACAGGGCCTGGAGAAGCTCGACCGGCACCTGGAGGACCCGCCGGAGCTCGCGGAGCTCCTGCGCGACCTCGACCTCCCCGAGATCGAGCCCGCCGGCGCGGCGGAGGTGACCGCGGAGATGCGCGCCGAGCTCCGGGACGACCTGCGCGCGAACCTCGACTTCCACGCCGCCGTCGAGGAGCTCTGGCCCGTGCTCACGCCGGAGCGGGCGCTCGCCGAGCTGTACGCCTCCCCGGAGCGGCTGGCCTCGGCGGCCGGCGCGCTCGGCCCGCTCGGCGCGCTCGACGGGCTGCACCGCCCCGAGGGTGCGGAGTGGACGGTGGCCGACGCGCCGCTGCTCGACGAGCTGGCCGAGCTGCTCGGGGCGCCTCCCGGTGACCGGCCCGGGCCGGACGGGTCCGACAGCCGCTACGCCGCGGAGGTGCTCAGCATCCTGGAGTCGGCCGACCGGCAGATCGCCGGCGAGGACCCGGACGAGCTGCGCCCGACCGACTTCGTCACCGCCGACGTCCTCGCCGCCCGGCAGGTGCCCGGGCACCTCGCGAGCGTCGCCGAGCGGGCGGCCGGCGACCGGGACTGGCGCTACGGGCACCTCGTCGTCGACGAGGCGCAGGAGCTGTCCGCGATGGACTGGCACGTCCTGCTGCGGCGCTGCCCGTCGCGCTCGGTCACCGCGGTCGGCGACCTCGCGCAGCGCAGTGCCCCCGCCGGGGCGCAGGCGTGGGCGGACGTGCTCGGCCCGCACCTCGGCTCGCGGTGGACCTACCGGGCGCTCACGGTGAACTACCGGACGCCGAGCGAGATCATGGATCTGGCCGCCGGCGTGCTGGCCGAGTTCGCCCCCGACCGGCGGCCGCCGACGTCGGTGCGGTCGACGGGCGAGGAGCCGTGGGAGCGCACCGTGCCGGCGGCCGACCTCGAGGCCGAGCTGCGCAAGGCGGTCGAGGCGGAGGCCGCCGGTCTGGAGCGCGGGACGCTGGCGGTGATCGCCGCCGACGTCGAGGGCCTCGCCGGGCTCCCCGCCGAGGTGTACACCCCGGTGGCGGCGAAGGGCCTGGAGTTCGACGTCGTGGTGATCGTCGATCCGGAGGGGATCCGCGCCCACAACCCCGCCGACCTCTACGTCTCGATCACCCGCGCCACCCGGCGGCTCGGGCTGCTGCACGTGGAGCGGTGAGGCGTGGCCCGGCACCGGGGGGCGTGAGGTCGGGGCAGCTCCTGCGCCGACACCTCTGCGTCACGAACGGTGCAGGGGTGTCGCCGGCACCGGCCGCCGCGCACCGCACCGCTCGAGCCACCGCACGAGCTGCCGGTGCACGGCGTCGGCGCCGTACAGCAGCGCCTCGCCCTCGACCGACCGGTCGAGGAGGTCGGCGTCCAGCGGCCAGTCCGCCGGGTGGACGAGCACGGCGTCGTTCTGCCACCCGCCCAGGCCGCCGTGGCAACCGACGAGCTCCTCGAAGGCGTGCACCTCGTCGGTGCGCGGGTCGACCGTGGAGTGGACGTAGAGGTCGGGGCAGGAGCCCATGACGGCGACCCGCGCGAGATCGGCCGCGGCCCGGGGGCCGAACGCGGCCAGCGGGTCGCGGCCCTCGACGACGTCCTCGAGCAGCACCCGCACGCCGTCCGGACCGACCACCAACGGTCCGCGTGCACTGTCCACGACGAGGAACGCCACCCCGGGTTCGGCGAGCAGGCCGGGGACCAACCCCGGGAACCGCCGGTCCAGTTCCTCGATCGGCACGCGCCCCGGCAGTCCGGGGAACCAGACGAGCCCGACGTTGCCCGAACCCACGACGACCAGCTCCGGCCGCTCGCCGGGCGCCCCGTCCGGCGCCCGGCGCTGCGGCCCGACGACCACGCCCGTGCCGCCGGGGCCCTGCCGCGCGCCGGACCGCCGCGCCCCGGGCCGGACGGACGACAGGACCTCGGCGAGCATCGCGTTGGCCGGCCCCCACACCTCGACGTCACCGGTGTCGACCAGCGTGGCGGTCCCGGCCGCGGCGGTGTGCTCCCGGACCGCCGCCTCCAGGCCGCGCCCGGTCAGCTGGCGGAACGTCGGCCCCTGGCTCTGTCCGTGGTCGGACAGGACCACGAAGCGGTACGCCCGCGGCGCGGCCGCCGCCACCCTCTCGAGGGTGCCGAGGACCCCGTCCACGCCGGCCAGCGCGGCGAGCGCCTCGGGCCGCGCGACGCCGGCATGGTGGGCGATCTCGTCGTAGTCGACGAGATCGACGAAGATCACCGGCGCGCCGGCGATCATGTGCTCGGCCACCAGGGCGACGTTGAGATCGCGCAACAGGACGTTCGTCAGCCCGCGCAGGGCCACGTAGGCGCCCCGCCTGCGGACCCGCGGCTCGATGCCCCGCAAGCGTTGTCGCCGGCTCTGGTGGATCTCCTTGAGCATCTCGCCGAGTGTCCGCACGAGCGCCTGGGGGAACACGAACGGGCTGGCGAAGAACCTGATGTAGCCGCCGCCCGGGCCGAGGCCGCCCCGTCCGGTGATGCGGCTCATCGTCATGAAGGCGATCGGTGCGTCCCCGCTGAAGATGTTCGACACGCTCACGCCGCCCTCGGCCAGCAGCCCGCGCCCGTCCGAGAGCCGCTCCTCGACCTCGGCCGCGTCCGCGGGGCGGTTCGCGACCAGCAGCCGGCCGGTGTCCTTCTCGTACCAGCGGAAGGCCGGGATGCCGTCGTTGGTGCCGTGCAGCAGGGCCGCCTGGCTCGCCGGCGTGGTCGACGGGACGCGTGCCCACCACCGGACCGCGTCGTGGTCGCCGGAGCGCACCCAGCGGGCCAGGGTCGGCAGGACGCCCGAGACGATGCCGTGCTGCAGCAACGGGAACGGCAGGCCGTCCACCTGCACCACGACGACACCGACGGGGGCGGCCCCGGCGTCCACGCCGGCGTGCGGTGTGCGGCGCCGTCGTCGCTCGCCGCGGCGGATCAGGTCCGCGACGAGGTAGGTGTTGTCGGTGGCACCGAGCAGCCAGCGCGTCACGACCGCGACCACGGCGACCACCACGAGCGTCGCCACCGCGTCGCCGAGGGAGGCCACCGAGGCGGAGGGCACCGCGAGGAGCGCGAGCTCGACCACGGCGACCTGGACGATCACCCCCAGCAGGAGCGCGGTCACGGCGCCCACCCGGCGGGCCAGGGCCCGCAGCCCCGGCCGGACCAGGGCGTCCACCACGGCCATCACGGCGGCGACCACGAACGCCGTCCACCATGGCGACAGGGACAGCCCGTCCAGCACCCACGCCGCGACGAGCAGCGCCGACCCGGTGACGACGAGCCCGATCAGGCCGTCGCGGACGTCGCGGCCGCTCGTGCGCAGGCTCGTCCCTGCCTGCGAGTCCACCCCGGCATCGTGCCCGGCCGACTCGGCCCGGGCACGTCACCCCGCGCGGGTGAGCGGAGCCGACGCCGCGTTCGCGAACGTGGCGCCGCGAGAAGAGTGGGGGAGGCCACGGTGACCGAACGGCTGAACGTCCTGGCCGGCTTCGACCGGCTCCGCCGGGACCATCCGTGGCTCGACCACCTGGTGCGCGCCGGCACGCGGTACACCGAACGGCACGGGAACCACTACGCGGCCGCGATCACCTACTTCAGCCTGCTGGCCCTGGTCCCCCTCGTCATGGTCGCGTTCGCCGTGGTGACGCTGGTGCTCGTCGCCGAGCCGGATCCCCTCGCGCGGCTGCGGGCGCACATCGACGAGGCCCTCCCGGCCGCCCTGAACGCGACGGTGAACTCGATCATCGACCAGGCCGTGGCCTCCGCCTCGACCGTCGGGGTGGTCGGCATCCTCATCGCGACCTACACGGGGATGCGGTGGATGAGCAACCTGCGCGCCGCGCTGTCCGAGCAGTGGGGGCAACCGCCGCAGGAGCCACCGTTCCTTCGCCGGCTGTGCGTCGACCTGGTCGCGCTGCTCGGGCTGGGCCTGGCGGCGGCGGTGTCCTTCGGCATCACCACCGCGGCGGGATTCTTCGCCGGGCGGGTGCTCGAGTTCCTCGGGCTGGCGGACCACGCGTGGGCGCGCGTGCTCCTCACCGTGCTCGGCATCGTCCTGAGCCTGCTCGCCGACTGGCTGCTGTTCCTCTGGATCTACACGCGGCTGCCCCGCGAGCAGGTGACGTGGCGCAGCGCCGGACGCGCGGCGGTCGGCGCGGCGGTCGGCCTCGAGCTCATCAAGCAGGGGATGGTGGTGTACCTGGCGGTCGTGACCCGGAGCCCGACCGGGGCCGCGTTCGGCCCGATCCTCGGCCTCATGGTCTTCATGTACACGGTGTCCCGGTACCTGATCTTCATCGCCGCCTGGGCCGCCACGTCGCCGGACAACCAGGTCGACCACCCTCCGCCCCCACCCGAACCCGCGGTGATCCGGCCGGAGGTCCGGGTCCGCCGCGGCCTCGGGACGGCCGCCGGCGCCGGACTGGTCGGGGCGGGGGCGGTGGCCGGCCTGATCGGTGGCCACCTGCTCAGGACATCAGGGCGGCCAGCTCGGTCATCTCGGTCTCCGGGTCGACGACGGGCTGGATGACGATCTCGGTGATGCCGGCCTTCTCCATCGCGGCGATGCGGTCGAGGAGCTCGGCCCGGGTGCCGATCAGGCCCAGCTTGTCGACGAGCGACGGTACGACCAGGTCGCGGTCCTCGGGCGCGATGCGGCCGAGGTAGTTGCGGTAGAGCGTCGCGTGCCGGTTCGGGTCGGTCGCCGTGGTGCCCCGACGCTCCAGCAGCCGCTGCACGGCGTCGGCCTCGTCGGGCTCCAGCGTCTCCAGGAACCCCGGGTTGTCCGCGGCGAACGTCAGCAACGCCATCGCGACGTGACCCATGGTGTCCCTGGCCAGGTCGCCGTGGCGATCCTCGCCCTCGCGAAGCACGTGCAGCGACGTCATGACGTAGGAGTCGGCCTCCTCCGGGTGCCCGGCCCCGCGGGCGGCCTCGCGCCGCGTCGCGTCGAACGCCGTCCACGCCTCGGGCGCCAGCAGCCCGAAGGAGATGACCCCGGCCCCGAGCCGGCCCGCGATCGCCGCGGCCTTCAGCCCGAAGGCCGCGACCACGAACTCCACCGGGTCCGCCGTGTTCACGTACGGCCCGACGTGCAGGAACCGGATGGTGCGCTCGCGGTCGCCCTCGCGGTAGGCGGTCTCCCGACCCGCCGTGAGGTCCTGCAGCGCGGCGGTGAACGACTCGAGCTCGGCCATCTTGGTCGGCAGCATCCCGAGCGTGCGCCGGGCGGTGTTGCCGGTGCCCACCCCGCAGATCACCCGGCCCGGGGCGAGGGCGTTGAGGCTCGACACCGCGGCCGCCGCGGCCGGGGTCGAGCGCAGGGCCGGCGACGTGACGCCGATGCCCAGCTTGATCCTGCTCGTCGCCTTCGCGCACAACGCCAGGGACACGAACGGGTCGCCGTTGACCATCGGGGTGTCGTAGACCCAGAAGCTGCGGAAACCGAGCTCCTCGGCCCGGGCCGCCAGCTCCTCGACCCCCGGTCGGGCGGTCATCACGATGCCGGTGCGCATGAGCTCTCCTCGCCGTCGAAGAAAGGGACCGTCGTCACGGTAGCCGGGTCGGCCCGGCAGGAGGGCCGGGCAACGCAGGCTGTCCGGAGGACGCGCCGCCGTAACACCGCGACGACCCGGCGCGCTGTCTCGGTGACCGCGAGTGAGAGCCGGAGGACGTCCCCGTTGGCAGTGAAGATCGGCGGCAGAAGTGGCACGAGCGAGAAGGGCAGCGGCGGCGGCACCTCGCTCGCCCTCGCCCTCGGCATCGCTCTCCTGGCCGGCACCGGCGTGGTGACGGCGATCGGGAACGCGACGCCGTCCGGCGAGGCGTCCATCTCGGCCGACGACCGTTCGGACGCGCCCACCGGGTCGCGCGTCGGCACCAGCGACTCGGCCGCCGCGGAGGCGCGCATCGTCGGGAAGGGCGTCCGCCTGACCGCCACCGTCACCGCCGACTCGACGGACTGCGTCGCCGACTCCTACGGCCGGATCCAGGACTTCTTCCGCCGGACGCCCTGCGCGGGCCTCCACCGCGCCCACTTCGAGCTGCGCGACCAGGACGGTGACGCCGCGGTCGTCGCGGTCTCCTGGGTCGCGATGCCCGACGAGGCGAGCGCCCGTGCGCTCGAGCAGCTCATGGACACCAGCGGCACCGGCAACGTGACCGAGCTGTCCCGGGAGCGCGGCCGGTACCGCACGGTCCGCTTCACCGGCGACGCCTACGCCTCCCACCGTGACGGCCCGGTCGTCGTCAACGCCCAGGCGGAGCCCGTCACCCGCGGCTGGACAGGGCCGGCCCTGACCGGCATCGCCACCACCGCCGCGCAGTAGCTCCCGGGGGGGTGGCTCGGGCGACCGGTTCGTGCCGTCGGCGCGGCGGACGAAACGGGTGATTCGCGCCGTGATCGGTACGCTCGTCGGGTGGCGGACCCCACGTGGCTAGGGACGATCTCGGCCCTCTCGGGCACCGTGCTCGGCGGGGTGATCGCGGCCGCCGCGCAGTCGGTCCGTGACCGGCGCACCCGGCGCTACGAGTCCGAGGCACGGTGGGAGAAGGCGTTCGTCGACGGCGTCGCCGAGTTCCTGACCGCCTCGGACGCCGAGTTCCGGGCTCTGCGCCGGCTTCACCGGGCCACTCCCGGGGACGACCGCTGGGACGCCCTGCGGAACGACGCCGACGACGCCGTCGAGGGGGCGGAACGCAAGTCGAACGTGGTCTCGCTCCTCGCCGGCGACCGCACGCACCCCGTCCGTGTCGCCTCGCGGACGATGCGGCAGGCCCTGCGCGAGATGCAGACCGCGGCCCACGACGGCACGGTGCTGGGCGAGGACGAGATCGAGGACGTGCGCCGGCGCTGGACAGCGGCGCGCGAGGACCTGCTCCGGCTCGTGCAGGGCATCTGCGCACGGCACGGCCGACACCCTCGGGTCCGCGCGTTCCACGAGCGCCGGGTCGGCGCACGCGCGGAACGATCAGCCGGGGCCGACCGCCGGGAGTGACATCGTGGGGAGCAGCCGTCCCGGGGGGCGGCGTGCAGACGGTCATCAGGGACGGGTGAGCGGTAGCCGATTCAGGGTGGGTGGCGGGTCATTGTCCGCGGCAAATGCCCGACGGTAAACTCCGACACCCAGAATTACGGCCGACACGGCGACACTTCTCGCCGACCTCCGTTTTTGCGCTGCCGAGATCGGTGTCCGATGATCGAAATCCTGACCCTGGGCTTCTTCCTCAGTCTCGACAATTTCCGGTCGTCGATCGCGCTCGGAACGGTTCCGTTCAGCCTCGCCCGTGCCGTGCAGATCGCCCTCGTGTTCGGATTCTGGGACTTTCTGGCCCCGCTCGTGGGCGGAGTGGCGGGGCACTATCTCGGCGAGCTGATCGGGCCGGTCGCGGACTACGTCGGACCGGCCGTGCTCGGCGTCTACGGCGTGTACCTCATCGTCACCGCGCTGCGGAAGCCCGCGCCGGAAGAGGTCGACCAACCATGGGTGACGCTTTTCGGGATGCCGCTCGCCCTCAGTCTGGACAACCTTCTCGCGGGCACGGGATTGGGACTGCTCGGGTTCTCCCCCCTGGTCCCGGCCGTCGCTTTCGGAGTGATGACCGCAGTGATGTCACTGGCCGGGCTGCTCCTCGGACGCGGTGCTGCGCGGCTCATTCCGATACGCTCGGACCTGCTCGGCGGAATCTCACTTCTGTCGGCCGCCGTCATTCTGCCGTTCGTCTTCGCGGGCTGACCCGAGGCCGGCCCCCGGCCTCCGTCACGTCAGAGCCCCGTTTCGACCCGGCCCACGCCGCCCATTCGGGCTCGACCTCGCCAGGGAGAGCTGGTTGCCGGCCGGGTCGACGACGAACGCGATCTCGAGCAGGCCTGCACGAGCTCACCTCCGGGCTGCGCGAGCGGCGAGGGCCGGTGCAGGTCCGTGGCTCTACCCGGCAGCGCTGTTCCCACGCTCCGAGGTGCCGGCCAGCAGCCGGCCCGCGCCGGCGATGGAGGGCGTGTGACCGAGGCCGAGCAGGACCTCGTAGGCGGTCGCCGTCGCAGCGGTGATCACCGGCAGACCCAACTCGTCCTCGACCCGTTGCACAGCGGGAAGCGAGGGCATCTGGACGCAGGCGGACAGCACGATCGCGTCCGCGGCGTCCCGGCGCAGGCCGCGGGCGATGCCCGGCAGCCGCTCGGGGTCCAGCCGACCGACGGCGAGGTTGTCGGGCACCTCGAGGGCGATGGCGTCGAGGACCTCGATCCCCTCGCCCTCGATGTACTCCCGCACCATCCGGGTCAGCGGCGCCATGTACGGCGTGACGATCGCGACCCGGGAGTAGCCGAGGCCGCGCAGCGTCCGGACCAGGGCCCCCGCGCTGCTGACGACCTCGGCGGGGTGCCCGTTCGCCCGGGCGGCGTCCGCGATGACCTGCTCGGACTCCTTGTGCGCGCCCGGGCCCTGCGCCATCACCGCGACCAGGCAGGCGTAGGCGATGGCGTCGACGGCGGCGTCGGACACCGCCGTCGCGCACTCTGCGGCCCGGCCCACCATGGCGAGGAGCTCCTCGCGGGTGACCTGCTTCATCGCGGCGCGCGCCGAGTGGAAGGTGTAGCGGTGCCCGGTGGCCTCGCTCTGCCGGCGGAACAGCTCCGGGAGCTCGGTCTCCATCGTGGTGTTGGAGCTGGGCACGATCAGCCCGATGCGCGAGAGCCCGGCGGGGGCGGGTGCGGCGCAGGTCGGACCGTCGGGGTTCTCGGTCATCAGTACTCGACTCCTCCGTCGGGCAGGTCGGCCGGGGTGGGCGTGAGCTCGGGCTCGCGGGCGGCCGTGCGTCCCGCGAGCGCGCTCCAGATCGCCTCCGGCGTGATGGGCAGGGCGGTCAGCTCGACGCCGTGGTCCGCGAGCGCGTCGCACACCGCGTTCGCGACGGCGGCACCGGGCGGGATGGTGCCCACCTCGCCGACGCCGCGGACGCCGAACGGCGTGACCGGCGAGGGCACCTCGGTGTGCAGCAGCTCCACCTGCGGGAGGTCGGCGGCCGTCGGGACGAAGTAGTCCACCATGGAGCCGTTGACGAGCTGGCCGGTGTCGGCGTCGTAGCGCAGCTCCTCGCTCAGCGCGGCGCCGAACCCCTGGGCCAGCCCGCCGCGGACCTGCCCCTCGACGATCGTCGGGTTCACGACCGTCCCCCCGTCGTGGACCAGGACGAACCGCTCGACGTCGAACTCGCCGGTCTGCGGGTCCACGGCCACCTGGGCGGCGGCGGTGCCGAACGAGTACGCGCCCCACCCACGAAGTAGCGCAGCTGGTGCAGCTCCACGACGGCGGGCTACCGGTTCCGGCGCCACCGGCGCACCGCCACCCGCAGCCGCGCGGCGAGCGTCGCGGCCAGCAGCGACAGCGCGCCGGGCGGGCGCGCGGGCGTCGCCGTGGCGCGCCCCGTGCGCGCGTTCTCCTCGACGGCCACGGCGAACTGCTCGAACAGCCGCCTGCTGACGTCCCCGGCCAGCGCCCGACCGAACTGCGCGATCCGTCCGGACAGGAACAGCGCCGCCTCGGCCTGCAGGACCGTGCCGCCCCCGGGGGCGGGCTCGGCGTGTAGCCGGATGTCGGCCTGCGTGGTGCTGCCGCCGGTGTCGGCGCCCTGGGCGTGCACCCGCAGGCGGTGCTCGTCCGGCGCGCGCTCGACCACCTGCGCCAGACCGTCGAACGCCAGCTTCACGGGCCCGAGCGCGACCGTTGCGCGGCCGCGATAGCGGTGCTCGTCCAGCACCTCGACGAGTTCGGCGCCGGGCAGGCAGGCAGCCAGCCGGTGGAAGTCGTCGAGCACCTCCCACGCCTTCTCGACGGGGACCCCGAGCTCGCTGCGCACCTCGACGGTGGCCGACGGCGCGCCCGCGGGCAGCCGCACCTCGGCGGGCACCTGCGGCCGGGGCTCCTCCTCGGGGGCATCCGCCGTCGACCGCGACCGGGCGGTCCCGCGTCCGACCAGCGTGCGCGCGCCGCAGCCGCGCGGCCCGGGCAGGCCCTCCGGGTGCTCCGCGGCGACGTCCGCGACGGCCGCGAGGATGCCCCGGTAGCCGGTGCACCGGCACAGCACACCCGACATCTCCACCGGAAGGTCCTCGGCCGGGAGCGCCGTGCCCATGGGCCCTTCGGCGAGCAGGTCGTAGCTGCTCATCAGCATGCCGGGGGTGCAGAAGCCGCACTGCAGCCCGTGGTGGGCGGAGAACGCCTGCTGCAGTGGGTGCTGGTCGTCCGGGCCGCCCAGCCCCTCGACGGTGACGACCTCCGCGCCCTCGCACTGCACCGCGAACAGCAGGCACGCGCGGGCCGCCGCGCCGTCGACGAGCACGGTGCACATGCCGCACACGCCGTGCTCGCAGCCGAGGTGGGTGCCGGTCAGGCCGAGCTGCTCGCGCAGCACGTCGGCGAGGTGCACTCGCGGCGGGGCGTGGACCGTCACCTCGGTGCCGTTCACGGTCATCGTGATCGCGACGCTCTCACCCGCCGCGACCTTCTCCGGTCGCGCCTGGGGAAGGGTCATGTCGGGTCCTCCTCGCTGGAGCGGCGGGCGTGGCGCACGGCACGGGCCAGCTCGCGCGCGGCGAGCACCCCGAACAGACGCCTGCGGTAGCCGGTGGAGCCGTGGGCGTCACCGGCGGTGTCGACGACCTCGGTGGCGAGCTCGGCGGTGGCGACGCGCAGCTCCGGCTCGCGCTCACCCGCTGCCTGCACGAGCGCGGTGACGTCGCGCGAGACCGGCCGGTCGGAGATTCCGAACCCGGTGAGCCGGGCGTCCGTGATGCCGTCGGCGTCGACGCGGACGCGGGTGGCCACACCGGCGAGGGCGAAGTCGCCGTGCCGCCGGGCGATCTCGGCGAACCCGAACCCCTCCCCCGGCCGCGCCGTCGGGAACGCGACGGCGACGACGATCTCGTCGGGACCCGCGCCCGTCGTCATCGCGCCGGTGAAGAAGGCGGCGGCCGGCACCGAGCGGCGCCCGGACGGGCCGGCGACCTCGATCGTGGCTTCCAGGCAGGCCGCGACGGCGGGCAGCTCGGCCGCGGGATCGGCGTGGGCCAGGCTGCCCACGACCGTCCCGCGGCTGCGCAGCTCGCGGTGCCCGACGAAGGGCAGCGCCATCCCGATCAGCGGCACGGCACGGGCCGCATCGGCGCGCTCGACCGTGCGCTGCCGGACGGCGGCGCCGACCCGCAGCGCGCCGGACACCGCCGCCAGCCCGTGCAGGTCGGCGACCGAGTTGATGTCGACGAGCGTCGCGGGCCGGCCCAGCCGCATCGCCAGCACGGGCACGAGCGACTGCCCGCCCGCGAGCACCTTTGCGTCACCGCCGGCCAGCTCGGCGAGCACGTCGTCGAGCGTGGCGGGGCGGACGTAGGCGAACGGCGGGGCCTTCATGCTCGGGTCACCTTCCCTGGAAAGTGGGCTTGCGCTTCTCCTCGAACGCCTTGACGCCCTCGGCGAAGTCGTTCGTGGCACGCAGCATCGAGTAGGCCTTCCGCTCCAGCTCGATGCCCGTGTACAGCGGCCCGTCGAGGCCCTTGTCGAGGACCTCCTTCGCGGTGCGCTGCGCCGACGGGGAGAAGTCGGCCATCTTCAGCGCCAGCTCGTCGACCGCGGCGTACAGCGCGTCCCGGTCGGCGTGCAGGCCGGCCACCACGCCCCAGTCGAACGCCTGCTGCGCCTGGATCCGGGTGGCTGTCATGATGTGGAACTTCGCCCGGGACAGCCCGATCAGCCGGCCGAGCCGCTGCGTGCCGCCGGAACCGGGGATCATGCCGAGGTTCATCTCCGGCAGCGCGAACTGGCTGCGCGGGGTGGCCAGGCGGATGTCGCAGGACAGCGCGAGCTCCAGGCCCACCCCGAAGCAGTAGCCGTCGACGGCCGCGATCACCGGCTTGGTGCTGCGCGCCGGCGCGGTGACGTTGTGGCCGAGGTCGGTGAAGTCGATCGGGTCGACCTCCATGAATCCCGCGATGTCCCCGCCGGACGAGAAGTGTTCGCCGTCGGACCGGACGACCACGACCCGCACGTCGTCGTCGCGGTCGATCTCGGCGAACCGCTCCGCCACGAGCTGGCGCATCTCCCACGTGATCACGG
The DNA here is from genome assembly GCF_021283305.1 of Pseudonocardia kujensis. GTDB lineage: Bacteria > Actinomycetota > Actinomycetes > Mycobacteriales > Pseudonocardiaceae > Pseudonocardia > Pseudonocardia kujensis. Next base: position 45,536 of record NZ_JAJSOK010000029.1, on the reverse strand, counting down.
TGTACTTCCCGTGGGAGAGGGTCAGGTAGGCGACCCGCCCGTCGTGGCCGCGGTCGAGGTGGACGTCACCGCCGGTCAGTGCCATGTCTCAGTACTCCTTCGTGTCGAGCAGCCGGTGCAGCACGTCGCCGTGCAGCGGCAGCCGGGTGATGGGGACGCCTGCCGGGCGCAGGGCGTCGGCGACGGCGTTGGCGAACGCCACCGGGAAGCTCATCGACGAGCCCTCCCCGCACCCCTTCGCCCCGAGCGGGGTGAGCGGCGACGGGGACACCACGTGGTCGGTGCGCAGCTCGTAGCCCGTCTCGGCGGCGGTGGGGCACAGGTAGTCGAGGAACGTGCCGGACGTCGGCTGGCCCGAGTCGGCGTAGGTGAACTCCTCGTACATCGCCCCGCCGAGGGCGTGGGTGAGCGCGCCGAGCACCTGGCCGTCGAGCAGCTGCTGGTTGAGCACGGTGCCGGCGTCGTGCACCGACGAGACCCGGTCGAGGGTGATCTCGAGGGTGTCCGGGTCGATCCGCACCGCGACGATCTCGGCCACGAACCCGTAGCAGAGCGAGGAGTTGATGCGGTCGTCCTTCGTCGCGGCCTTCACCTCGGCCGGGGTGAACGCCGCCTCCTCGTAGAGCCGGGCGGGCGTGCCCGGCGGCAGCGCGCCGGGGTCCCAGTGCACCAGGCCGGCGGCGTGCCGGAACTGCACGTCGCGGTCCGGCTCGGATCGCTGCCGCACCAGGCCGTCTGCCAGCTCCAGCTCCTCGGGGGGCAGGTCCAGCATCACCCCGGCGGCCGCGCGGACGGTGCCGGCGATCCGGTCGGCGGCCCCGACGACCGCGCTGGTCACCAGCGGCGCGAACCGCGACGAGTAGCTGCCGGACGTGACCGTCCACGGCGTGGTGGCGGTGTCCATGTCGACGACGACCCGCACCTGCTCCACGGGCAGCCCGAGCCGGCGCGCCGCGACCGCCCGGGCCACGGTGGCGTGCCCCTGGCCCTGCGGCACGCTGCCGAGCATCACCGTGACCAGGCCCTGCATGTCGACGGAGATCCGCACGTGCTCGGTGGAGCCGGACTTGTCGCGCCCGGGCTTGCGCTGCTCGCTCGGGGTGGCCAGCCCGACGTAGCCGATGTTGGTGCCGGACGGGTCGACCACCAGCCCGACCCCGATGCCGTAGAAGCCGCCGGCTGCGCGCACCTCGTCCTGGCGCGCGCGCAGCGCGGCCAGGTCGGCGTTCTTGACGGCCAGCTCCACGGCGGCCGAGTAGTCCCCCGAGTCGTACACACCACCGGTGGGCGTCTCGTGCGGGAAGGAACCGACGAGGTTGCGGGTGCGCACCTCGAGCACGTCCTGGCCGACGGCGTCGGCGACGGCGTCCATCAGGCGCTCGAGCCCGAAGTAGAGCTGCTGGCCGCCGAACCCGCGGTTGAGCCCCACCGGCATCCGGTTGGTGACGACGGCGCGCGCCCGGATCTCGACCGCCCCGATGCGGTAGGGCCCGGTGATGTTGCCGAAGCAGCGGTAGAGCGTCGACGGCTCGGGCGGGCGCAGGTACGCGCCGACGTTGTCGACGAGGTCGGCCTTCAGTGCCGTGACGGTGCCGTCGGCGGCGACCGCCGCCGCGAACCGCATCACGCGGTCCGCTCCGGCGGAGCTGGCGAGCAGGTGCTCGGCGCGGTCCTCGGTCCAGCGCACCGGGGTGCCGGCGTGCTTCGACGCGAGCGCCATGAGGACGACGTACGGGTAGATCCCGGCCTTGATGCCGAAGCTCCCGCCGATGTCGGCGGGCACGTGCAGCCGGATCCGCGACGACGGCAGGCCCAGCGCGCCCGCCATGACGGGCACCATCGTGAAGGGACCGTGGAAGTTGGCCCAGGCCTCGATCGAGGGCCCGCCGGAACCGTCGCCGCCGCCGTCGCGCCAGTCGGCGATCACCGAGTAGCACTCCATCGGCACCGACGAGTAGCGCGGGAAGTCGTACTCCCCCTCGACGACGTGCGCGGCCTGCGCGAACGCCTCGTCCACCGGCCCGAAGGAGAACGTGCGGTCGGTGGCGACGTTCGAGCCGGCGTCCTCGTGCAGCAGCGGGGCGTCCGGTGCGAGCGCCGCCCGAGGGTGCACGACGACGGGCAGCGGCTCGTAGTCGACCGCGACCAGCTCAGCGGCGTCCTCGGCGGTGTACCGGTCGGTGGCCACCACGACCGCGATCGGCTCCCCGACGAACCGGACCTTGTCGGTGCCGGTCGGGTAGTAGGGCATCGCGGTGCCGGTGGACAGCGGGAACGGCCGCAGCGCGGCGCGCACCTCTTCCGGCCCGATCACGGCGGCGACGCCGGGGTGCGCCCGCGCCCGCGAGAGGTCCACCGACCGCAGCCGGGCGTGCGGCTGCGTGGAGCGCACGACGGCGGCGACGAGGGTGCCGGGCAGCGGGTCAATGTCGTCGAGGAACCTGCCCCGCCCGGTGACCAGCGGCCCGTCCTCGACACGGGCCGGTGTCCAGCGCTGCTGCTGTCCCTGGTTCTGCGGCTCAGTCATGTGTCGACTCCTTCGCGCTGTCGGCCAGCGGGGTGAAGTCCCCGGCGACGAGCGTGCGGCGCAGCGTCTTGCCCACCCCGGAGCGCGGTATGGACCCGACCGCGATCACCCGCTTGGGCCGCTTGAGCGAGGGCAGCACCTCGCCGGCGTACGCCACCGCCTGCTCGACGGCGGGGATCGGCTCGGTGCCCTCCGCGGGCACCACGAAGGCGGTGACCGCGTGGCCCCAGCGCTCGTCGGGCAGGCCGACGACGCAGACGTCGTCCACGGCCGCGCAGCGCACGAGTGCCGCCTCGATCTCGTCGGGGTAGATGTTCTCCCCGCCGGAGTTGATCATGTCGTCGACGCGGCCGGAGACCCACAGGTCGCCGTCGTCGTCGGCGACGGCCAGGTCGCCGGTGTAGTACCAGCCGTCACGGATCGACTTCGCGTTCGCGTCCGGGCGCTGCCAGTAGCCGCCGAAGGCCTCCGGGCTCTCCATCGACACGATGACCTGGCCCTGCTCCCCCGGCGCGACCAGCGCGTCCGGCGGCGCGCCGACCTCGGGCGCCACGAGCCGCACGCGCGAGAAGATGCCGGCCCGGCCCGCCGAGCCCGGCTTGGCGGCCACGTCCGGGCCGATCGTGAACGTGTAGATCTCGGTGCTGCCGAAGTGGTTCACGAACGCGCGCGGCCCGACCTCCGCGACCAGCTGCTCGGCCAGCGCAGGCGTCATCGCGGCCCCGGCGTAGGCGAGCCGGTCCAGCGCCCGCGCCTCCGACAGCCGGCCGGTGCGCAGCAGCGACCAGTAGATCGTGGGCACCAGGTACAGCGAGCTCACGCCCTCCGACATGACGAGGGCGAGCGACTCCTCGGCGTCGAACGCGGGCTGCCCGACCCAGGTGCCACCCACGACGATGCTCGTGAGCAGCGTGCGCAGCCCCATCGTGTGGAACATCGGCATCACGCCCAGCACGACCTCGCCGTCGCGCTGCTGGGTCTGCACCGCGTGTGCCACGGCCGCGGAGTGCTCGGCGCGGTGGGTGCGCGGCACGCCCTTGGGTCGGCCCGTCGTGCCCGAGGTGTAGAGCATCACGCTGAGGTCGGTCTCCGCCACCCGCGTGCCGAGCGGATGGTCGGGCTCGGCCTCGGCCCGGGCGTCGAGCTCGGCCGCGTCCCGCACCACGACCCCGCCGCCCACGGCCGCCGCAGCGGCGCGCTCGCCGTTGGCCGCATCGGCCACCAGCAGGCGCGCGGCGGCGTCCTCGAGGCAGTAGCGCAGCTCGTCGGGCGAGAAGCGCGTGGACAGCGGCACCGAGACCGCCCCCAGCTTCTGCACCGCCAGGTGCAGGCTGGCGACCGGCTCCCCGCCGGTCAGGGCGAGCGCCACCCGGTCACCCGGCCGCACCCCCTCGGCCGCCAGCGCCCGCGCCAGTCGGTCGGTGCGCGCATCCCACTCGCGGTAGCTCAGGTGCCGCCCGCTCCCACGCACCGCAGCGCGCTTCGGGAAGCGCTCGGCGGTCCACCGCAAGACCGTTCCGAGATCCATCCGTCCTCCTTGACGATCTGTTTCAGACCGTACTATCCGGATGGACGCCGGGCAAGGCCGGACCGTACGTCTCGGACGGTCGGACCGTTATCATCGCGGTCCCGGACCAGGAGGAGGGGCAAGTGGACGACGTCCGGCTGTCCGCCACGTCGTACGTCGTGCTCGGGATGATCGCGCTGCGCGGCCCGTCCACGCCGTACGAGCTCAAGCGCGCGGTGGGGCACTCGGTGGGGTACTTCTGGCACTTCCCGCACGCCCAGCTCTACTCCGAGCCGGACCGGCTCGCGGCGCTCGGGCTCCTGGAGCTCGCCGTCGAGGAGAGCGGGCGCCGCCGCAAGACCTACTCGCTCACCGACGCCGGCCGCGCCGCCCTGCAGGACTGGCTCGCCTCCCCCACCCACGAGCACTTCCAGATGCGCGACATCGCCGAGCTGAAGCTGTTCTTCAACGAGGCGGGTGACCCCGAGAACGTGCCCGCACTCGCCCGCGACCAGATCAAGCAGCACGAGGAGCGGATCGCGGTCTACGAGCAGATGGTCGAGCGCTTCGGCGACGACCCCCGGGCCGAGCCCCGCATGATCACCCTCGAGCTCGGGCTCGAGATGGAGCACGCGGCGCTGCGGTTCTGGTCGGCGCTCGCCGACGGCGACCTCGAGCGGCTCCGGTCGGCGCGGAGCGCCCGACGGCCCTGAAGCCTCTCCGCCGCCTCCTTCCCGCCTTGATGCGGTGACGAGCGTCCAGGTCCAACCGGTCGCAGCCCGGTGGGTGGAGACCCGGCGCGCTTGCGGGCGCGCTGCAGCAGCCGCTCGTTGAATCCGTCTGCCTTCGTTGCCCGCAGGATCTCCCCGGCCCCAGCTGAGCCGGCGCGCTTCTCGTCAGCGAGGTAGCCGAGCAGCCACGCCACCGCCTCAGCGATCAGCGACCGGTCCTCTCCCTCGGGCTGACCGCGAGCAGCTCCTCCGCTCGCTGCGCTGTCTCGCCGCGCCACTCGACCCGCGCAACCTGCGTGATCCCGTCCGGAGTCTCCACCACCGCGGGGACAAGGCCGACCGCCAGCGACACCGCGTCGCCCGGCGCGAGATTCGCCTTCGTCGAGGAGATGACGAGCTGGTGGGTGTGCTCGTCCCGGGCCACCGCCAAGACCGAGCGCGCCACCTGTGACCAGGCGATCGAGCCGAGGATCAGCTTGCCGGTGTCCGCCGACTCCCGCTTCCCGAAGTGCACGATGCCCACGACCGCAACGCCGGTGTCCGCCGCGAGCTTCGAGATCGGCTCCAGCCCGCGCCGCATCTGGCGGTCACGGTCCCCGTCCAGCGCGCTGTCGATGACCGACGCACCCGCGTCGAGCACCACCAGCGCAGCACCCGGCTCTTCGATCTCCTCGGCCAGGAACCGGGTGTCGTGCGGCTGGACCAGCGGCGACTCGTCGTCGGTCCGCGTGACGGCGTCGAGGAAGACGGCCCGGTCGAGGTCGCCACCGGCCGCGACGAGCCGCGAAGGCGATGGACAGGGTGGCGCTGAGCAGGGCCACGGCCTCGGTGGCCACGCCGAGGACGAAGGAGATTCCGGTCGTCGGCGTCCTCCATGCTCTCGGTGCTCATGCTCTGGTTCGCCGCGGCTGTCTGGCTCCTCCTGGCCGTAGTGCTGGGCGTGCCTCTGGCATCGCGGAGCGGTCGCTCCCGGCCCGAGGCCCGCTCGCCCGTGGTGCTCGCCGGCACGGTCTCCAAGTACTTCGACCGCGTCCGGCGGTCGGAACAGCTGCCCGCCGCCCTGCTGTCGGCGATGCGAGTGCTGACCGACCCGGTCGAGACCGGGGCGGTGACCGTCTGCTTCCCGCAGGACGGGGATCTCGGACACGACCTAAGGCGTCGCTGCCCCTGCTCGCCCGGGTTCGCCCGGGCCGTCGACGACGGTCTCGGCGCTCCACTCGCCGGGGGGCTGCGTGTGCAGGGCCCAGTAAGTGTCGGCGATGCGTCCAGGGTCCAGCGCGGTGCCGGGGATGATGGCGCCCTCGATCCTGATGCCGGCAACGTGGACGCCGTCGGCCTTGAGGTCGTCGTGCAGCAGCGACACCGCCGCGCGGAGACCGGCCTTGCCCAGGGAGAGCGTGGCGTACCGGGGCTCGGGGGCGACCGAGGGGTGTCCGCCGGTGGCGAGGAACGTGCCCCGGCCCGCTCGGCGCATGGCCGGGGTGAACACCTGGGCGGCGGTGACGGCCCCCACGACGTCGACGGCGTAGGTGACGAGCAGATGATCGACGTCGCTGGTCAGGATGCGGTCAGGAGCAATGGAGGCGAGGTTGTAGACCACTACACCGGGGGTGGTGCGACGGGCCAGCTCCTCGAGTGCCGTTCGGAAGCCGTGGGCATCCGCGACATCGGCCGTGACGGTGTCGACGGGGACGCCGGCGTCGCGAAGCCTGCCCGCGAGCTCGGCGAGGTTCCGTTCGTGGCGGGCGACGAGGGTCACCGCGAAGCCCTCGCGACCGAAACGGCGCGCAATGGCGGCCCCGAGTCCGGGCCCGGCGCCCACGACGATCACGTGCTGCGGGTCGACGGCGGAGCCGGTCATCGGGAGTGGGGCTCCGCCAGTGCCGCTCGTGAGGCAGGCGCAGGGAAGGGGTCGGCGAAGTACTGGGTCTCGTGTGTCACGAGACCGGAGTCGAACTCCATGATGCTCACCGAACGGGTGGGCACGCCGTCGTAGGTGATCACGCACTCGCTCACCCAGACGTCGCCCGCCCCCACGAGTCGGATCAGTTCGAAGTGGCGATCGGCGGGGTGTCCTCCCCGTTGCGCGGCGATCGTCGACCGGCCCCGGAAGCGTTCTCCGGACTGGGGGTAGTCCAGGATCGCGTCCGGGGCGTAGATCGCGTGCTCCGTGTCGATGTCCCCGAGCTCGGAGGCCGTCCAGTGCTCCGCGATCTGGGCCCGGGTCGCGGCTTCATCGGCCGGGTCGTCACGGTCATCGGATGCAGTGCGGGTCATCTACTCCTCCTCGGCACGGCGGCCGCCGCGGTCACAGGTCCAGGACGATGTCGGAGGTGGGCTGCGCGCAGCAGATCAGCACGTGTCCGTCGGGTTGCGGTTCGAGCGCGGCCGGCGCGTAGCCGACGTCGCCGGCGAGCAGCGGAGTGAGGCACGTGTGGCACTCCGGCCCGGCAGCTCCAGCGGGCGGGGCCGTTGCAAGCCTCGGCGAGCTCGAGCACGCTGCGTGCGTATTTCGGGAACGCGGTGGCGACGTCGCTGCGGGCGAAGGTCACCAGCGGACCCTCGCGGGCGGTCCGGGCGGTCGGTGGGGCGGACACGCGCGGGGGTCGGATCAGCGGCCGGGGAGGCGGACCTGGATCTCCTGGAGGAACCAGCGGTTGCCGTCCGGGTCGCTGAAGGAGGCGAACGAGCCGCAGCTGCGTCCCTCCGGATCGGGTCCGGGGAGGAGTACGTCGCCCTCGGCGTGGTGGAACACCCCTCCGGCGTCGTGGAAGGGCTCTCCGATCTCCACACCGCGCCGGATCAGCTCGGCGCGCGCTGCGTCGAGGTCGGCCACGACCAGATGGAGACTCTGCACGGATCCCGGGGCCGCCGAGGTGAGCCCACTGCCGAAGATGATCGAGGCGCTCGATCCCGGAGGGGGCAGCTGCACCACCCAGAAGTCCGGTCCGGTGGTGACGTCGGCGTCGAGCCGCCATCCCAGCCGGCCGTCGTCGGTGCAGCGCCCGGTCGACGACTGCGACCGGGATGACGACGACCTCCAGGGCCATCACCAGTGTCTGGTCCTCCGCGTGGCCGACGGCGTCGTCCGGGCTCACCTGCACGCTGCTCATGGATGTCCCTCCGGAGGGCACGGGATGGGTAAGTCGTGCAGTAAGGCGCAAGGGACCCGACACAAGGCCCGATCGTGTCCGATCGTCCGGGGTGGCGTCAGGAGCAGGCAGACACGAGAGACTAGGTGCGATGGTCCGCGTGGTCTCGAGGGCCGGACGGGTAGGCCCCACTCCGCCATCGGCGGCCGGCCACCGGTTACCAGGCTGACCAACCTCCCCGGACAGCACACCTAGGCCAGCAGCCGGATCGGGTCATCGCCGCTGCCAGGTCGTCGGCGGTGACGGCGAGCAGGTCGATCGTCTCGCGAACGTGGCGCCAGGCCGTCGTGACGCCGATCTGAAACCCGGCGGCCAGGCGCGACAGCGTGTCGCCGCTGCGCACGTGGGCCAGGGCGAGCAAAGCCTGCCGGCCGGGGTCGAGGCGCCGCCGTCGGGATCGCCGCTGGTCACGGCGGACTCGGATGAGCGCGGCGAGGTGGTTCAGGCTGCGGGTGACAACGCAATCGCGCAGGGGAAGACAGCACAGCGGGGCTCCCGGTCGGGCATCTAATCTTGGTCGGTTGCTGTCTTGCCGGAGCCTCGTCCTATGTCGACACCAGCCGCCCACACCACCTGTGACCTTCACCGTCCCGATGAAACGGCTCACTGCATCGCCACGGACGCTCGCGTCCGTCGCAAGGGCGTCGGCGCCGCCCTCACCTTGCGCGCACCGGCGTTGGCCCGGGAGGCCGGGCGAACGGTTGTCACGCTGCACGTGCGTCGGGTTCAAGACCGTCGCTTACCACGGTTTCTCCACCTTCCCCGCCTCGTACGTCACGGCGAGGGCCAGAGGGCCGACGCACGGCGGGCCAGGCGTTGAAAACAGAGGCAGACGGTCACGGTCCTGAGGCATTCGACCACCCGTTCGTCCCGACCGAATTCCTACGATCGACCGGAAAGACGCCCGTCGAAGAAGGAGAATCATGCAATTGCAGGGATGCACTGCACTGGTCACCGGCGCCGGTCGTGACCTCGGTCGCCTCTTCGCTGAGCACCTGCTGCGGCGAGGGGCGAAGAAGGTGTACGCGGCCGCGCGACGCCCCGAGCTCGTCGACCTGCCCGGCGTCGTGCCGCTACGCCTGGACATCACCGACCCGGCGTCGGTGGCCGCAGCCGCCGAGGCCGCCGGCGACGTGACCCTGCTGATCAACAACGCGGGCGTCTCGTTGAGCCAGAACCTGGTCGAGGGCGATCTGGACAAGATCCGAATGGTCGTCGAGACGCATCTCTTCGGCACCCTCAACATGGTCCGCGCGTTCGCGCCGGTCCTCGGCGCCAACGGCGGCGGCGCCATTCTCAACGTGCTGTCGAATCTGTCCTGGATGAGCTTCGACGGCAACAACTCCTACGCGGTGGCCAAGGCCGCACAGTGGAGCCTGACCAATGGAATCCGGCTCGAGCTGGCGGAGCAGCGGACCCTCGTTTCTGGGCTGGTCTTCGGGCCGACGAGAACCGAGACCATGAAGGCGTTCAACCCGGCTGCCGTGATGAACGACCCGGTCGACATCGTCAGCTCCGCGCTCGACGGTATCGAGGCCCGCCGGATCGAGATCGTGGCGGACGATTACGGTGCGGCGGCCAAGGCTTCGCTGACCGGCGAGCCGCGCGGTTTCGTTCTGGCGACCAGCAACTGAGGCCGGCGACCAGCAGCTGAGGCCCGCGCGGCTCGCGATGAGAGCAGCCCGGGTGGCTACTCCGACGCCATCCGGGACACGGTGCGGTAGCGCAGCGGCGATTGCCCGCGAGCCCGGTGGAACGCACGGCGGAAGGCGTGCGACGAAGCGTAACCGACGGTTTCGGCTACGACGTCGATCGGGTCATCGGTGTCGCGAAGGCGGACGGCGGCCACGTCCATCCGCCACGAAGTCAGGTAGGCCCCTGGTGAGATACCGAGCGCGGCGGGGAAACGGCGGCTCAGGGTGGCTCGCGACACCCGGACCGCCGAGGCGAGATCGGCCGTGGTCCACGGATATGCGGGACCCTGGTGCATGAGGGCGAGGGCATCGCGTACCACCGGGTCGGTCACCGTGGTCAGCCAGGGCGAAGCGGCGGGACCCGAGCCGCCGGCGCCGACCGCCCGGACGAACTGCACGAGCAGCAGATCGACGAGGCTGTTGACCGCGGCGGTGACACCGATCTCGGGGTGTGAGAGCTCGTCGCACAGCAGACCGATCGTCGCGTCCAGTTTGCGGCTGCGGGCCCCCGCGACGTGCAGGACGGCTCCCGGCATCGACACCGGCGTCTGGCTCACCGCGGGGTCAAGGTCATAGTGCACCGTGATTAACCGGGCCGACACCGGTCCGGATCCGAGTCGCACCACGCCGCCCCGGTCACGGGCCCGGGAGGCGGCGGCGCGATCACAGGACCCCATCCGTACACCTTCGCCGCTGGACAGCCCGTGCGCCGTGCCCGGCGGCAACAGCACCGCGTCGCCCGTCCGGAGCGGCCGGCGCGGCTCTTGCGGGACCTCCAGCCAAACCGTCCCGGAGGTGATGAGGTGCATCGCCGCGCCGGGGCAGGTGTCGAGCCACAGACCCCAGTCTCCGCCGGCGTCGGTCCGCGTCCCGACCGAACCGTGCGCACCGAAGAGACGTACGGTTTCTGCCAGCGGGTCGGAGACCCGCGGCGTGGCCGGGGCCGGCCGACGGACCAGCGTGTCCGCGGCAGCGGTCATGAGCCGGCTCCGTGGCTCCGCCACGCGACGGTGGCTGCGCTGTCCATCGATCAGCGGTCCCGGTGCGGGCGGGTTGCTCATGATCAATGCAGCGCCGGCCGTGCTCCGGCGTATTCCCGGCCTTGTCACCAACGCGGCCATCTTGGCGCAATTTTCGGCTCAGATCGCCTGCGACCCCGGGAGATAGCAGGTCTTGTAGAGCGGACGGCTGTCGACTTCGACCTGGAGTCATCCATGAGCTCGGCGGCCGTTCCCGACGATGGCGGTCCAGGTCGGCCAGCTAATTGTGGTGGCGGTCCAGAGGCCGCGCCGCCGGCACTCCTCGGCGATCTCGGCCACCGGCCGGATGCCGGTGGGCCGCCACGAAGGAGCCATTGTCTCACAGAAGCCAGCGACAGTCGGGTCGCCGGTGCGGGTCATCGGCTGTCCTCGGCGCTCGGCAACGTCTTGTGTGGGTCCCCCGCTTCGGCGGACCCTGCGAGCCACTGAGCGCCCTCGGTGTAGAGGCGCTCGACCGCCTCGCCGGTCAGCCCGGGCAGCCCGGGCGCCACGGTGAATCCGGCCTGCGTCTGGAGGTAGCCAAGGTGGCGGTAGCCGGTCGGGAAGCGCCCAAGCAGTGTCGGGTCCAGCTCCAGCCGTGAAGCGGGATCGACAACGTCGAGTCGGTCCTTCTCATAGATCGGCTGCCGGCGCACGATCTTCCAGCCCCCCTGCTCGCGGGAGAGAAAGTCGTAGAACCGGCCGGTGCACACAACATCGACCAAGACATCGTCGACCTCGGCGCGCTGATTGATCGTCATCTTCGTCTGGGCGATCGCGCGGTCATCCACCACATCCGCGGAGTGTCCGCCGAGGAAGTGCAGGATCGACACACCGCGCTCGGAGCCTTTCCGGCTGACCTCGATGAACCGTGTCGCCGGTCCTTGAAACCAGGTCGCGGTCATCCAACCGGTCTCCGGGTGCCAGACCGTGGCGAAACGCTCCCAATCGCCTGCATCCCGCCATACCGCCCACTTCTCCACCAACTCGCGAATAGCTAGTCGGTCGTCGCACGGGTGGAACACGATCAGACCTTTTTCTCGAATGCGGACGCAGGGTTCGGCCGGTAGGGACGGGAGACACCTGCGGCGACGGCCGCGATGACGCAGAGTCCGCCAACGAGCAGGGCCGCCGGGAGCCACCCAAGGGAGCCGTCGCCGATTACGAGGTAGGCGAGAGTCGGCGTGAACCCGGTCAAAACAATACCGATCTGGGTAGCGAGCCCAACAGCAGTGTAGCGGAGCTCCGGCGCGAAACGCTCGGAGAAGAACGATGGCCACAGTCCGTTCGGGGCCGAGTAGATGACGCCCTTGAGGACCAGCGTCATAGCGAATACTGCGGCCAGGTTCTCGGCCCCGATGGCCGCCATGTAGGGGAAGACTCCCACGGCAGTGAGAAGCGCTCCGCTTACGAATACCCGCTTTTTTCCGTACCGGTCCGCCAGAGCGCCGAACAGCGGGTGGAAAACAAGAGCCACGAGCTGACTGCCTGTCATTGCGGCCAACATGCTCGCCTTATCCAGTGAGTGTTGCTGCGTACCGTAGGACAGGCCAAAGACGAGGACGAAGGTGGACAAGCTCGAGAACAGATAGGCTAGGAAAACGAGGAGTAGTGGCAGTGGCTGGCGGCGCAGCAGGCCGGCCAGAGGGACATGCGAGGAGGCGTGCCGCGTCGACCCGGCAGAGGCGTTCTTGCGGGTGAACTCGGGAGATTCTGCTACGCCTCGCCGTATCAGCAGCCCGATCACAGCGGTCAAGACCCCGGCGAAGAACGGGATCCGCCATCCCCAGGATATCAATTGATTGTCCGGAAGCCCCGCGATCGGGATGAAGACGAGAGTTCCGAGCGTGGCTCCGGCGGAAGTCCCGTTGAGCATCCAACTGGACCAGAATCCTGTGCGGTTGCTGGGTGCGTGTTCGATGGTCAGCAGGCTGGCGCCGACGCCTTCGGCGCCCGCGGAGAGTCCTTGCACGAGGCGGGCAATCACGAGGAGCAGCGGAGCGATAATGCCAATCGAGTCGTAGCTGGGAATGCATCCGATCGCGAAGGTCGAGAGCCCCATCAGGGACAGGGTGGTGTTGAGTACCTTTCGGCGGCCGATGCGGTCGCCGAGGTGGCCGAAGAAGATCGCTCCAAGGGGACGGGCGATGTAGCCCACGCCGAAGGTCGCGAGGGCGGCGAGGGTGCCGGCGGTCGGGTCCTCGCCGGGGAAGAAGACCTCGTTGAACACGAGCGCGGCGGCGGTACCGTAGATCAGGAAGTCGTAGTACTCCGCGGTGCTGCCGAAGAAGCTCGCGAGTGCGGCGCGTCGGACCATACGTTGCTGGCGACGGGGGTCAGACGTGAGGGGCCGGTCGTGGACAGTGGTGTTCTCTGGGCTGTCGGACATGAGCCTCTTCCTCGAGGTTGTCAGCGAGTCGGCGGTGCGGTGTAGGGGCCGGCGCGGTTTAGTACGGGGTGAACTCACGTGCCGACGTGCGGAGAGCCTGCGTCTTCAGCACGGACTCTGCGTACTCCTCCTCGGCGATGCTCTCCGGAACGACCTTCGCGCCTGCCTGTGTGACGCTGCCAGCTGGAGTCGTCCACATCGACCTGGTGACCGCCGCGGTGTCCGCGTGGTTCGGTCGGAAGAGGCCGACGGCGCCGGAGAAGGGACCCCGGTGGACCTTCTCGATCTCGCTGATCAGCGACGTGGCCGCCTCGCGCGGGTGTCCGACGGCGGCGCCGTGCGGGAACAGGGCGCGGATCGCGTCGACCTCGTCCCGGCCGGTGGCAAGGTCCGCCTGGACCTCGGCGAACAGGTGTCCCAGCCCGAAGAACACGCGCTGCTCGCGTTCCCGGCTGAACTTCTGCGTCCCCGGCTCGGCGATGCCGGTGAAATCTTCCCAGATGGCGTTTGCGACGACGTCGTACTCCGCAATCTCCTTTGGAGCGGGGTGCCAGGTGTAGGTCTCGCCATCGGGCAGGTGTGGGACGGGGTGGGTGGCGCCGTCGGTCTCGGCGACGACCCGCCGGTCGGTGATCTGGGCCAGCGAGAGCGAAGTCGCCCCCCACAGCGCGAAGTCGTCGTGCTGAATAAGGAACATGCAGGTGGAGGGGTTGATCGACCGGAGCACCCGGTAGCTTTCAACCGGGTCGGCGCGGCGCGGGGAGGTCATCCGCACGGAGAGGACGACGCCGCCGATGCCAGACTCACTGGCCCCGGCCTGGAAGCGGGCGACCCCCTCGGCATACTCCTGTGCGGAGGTAGTCGCAGACCAGCCGAACCGTTCCTCCTGTGAGGACTCCTGCAGGGGGCGGGGAACCGCCATGGCGCAATTCTGCGCCCACTCCTCCGAAGACGTTCCCGCAGTCCCGCGCAACTGCACCACTCGGCCCACACCTCGCCGGTGGTCGATCTCGAGGTACTCGACCAGACGCAGCAGCAGGCCTGCGGGAGGCTCATTGCCGGGAGCATCGAGTAGCTGCTGAGACGTGGCGTCGTGTGGGTACCCCAGCAGTGCAAACACCCCGCCGTCGGGTCCATCCGTGCGCGCTGCGGACAGCTCCGCCCGCAAGCACTCGAAGGCGTCCGCGTCCGGCGTGAGGGCGCTGGTCTCGACTCGCAGGCCGATCCAGGTGGTCTCCGGCTCCCGGGTGACGGGGTCAACGCGCTCGTAGACGAAGGCGGGCAGCCGACTGTCGATCGCCGACAACGCCGACAGCAGCGCGTCGACCCCGCCATCAGGTAGATCGAACTCGTCCGGTCCACCCGCGCGGCGGCTGCGAGTGGTCGTCTGCGTGGAGGACGCGGTCGTGTTTCCGTGCTTCGTCGTGGGTGTCAGTCCGGGGCCCCATCCGGGTGCCCGCAGCCGGCTCAGCACGTCGGCGTTGTACCGGATGCCGGCCCGCGAGTCGTGCGCGAAGGTGAGGTCCTCCAAAGACACCCATCCCGTGTAGCCGGCGTCGTCCAGCAGGCCCAGGACGCGTGACACGTCGACCAGGCCGTCGTCGAGATGAGCCCACCCGTAGCTCCACTTGCCATCGGGGCGACGGCGGGCGTCGACATTCTTGAGGTGGACGTGGTGCAGGTAAGGGCCCAGCAGCTCGATGCCGATGCGGTAGTCCTCGTACCCCTCGTAGACCATGTTGCCGACGTCGTAGATCACCCCGAGCTCTGTCGGCGCGAACTCGGTGAGGATCGGGATCGCGAGGCCGACGCTCGGGACGATCGTGTTGTGGTGGATCTCCACCGCAATGCGGGCTCCCCGCCGAGCGCCCTCGGGCACGATCTCGTGCAGGAAGGCGACAAACCGGTCTCGCAGGGCTTTGTAGCGGCCGGAGGCCTGGGACAGGCGCGGTGCCTGCACTCGGACTTGGGGAGCGCCTGCGCGTACGGACATGTCCAGGACCCGCCGCATCCCCGCAACATCGTCCAGCTGGACGTAGGGGCCGAGACCGACCACGGTGAGGTCGTGCCGCGCAGCCAACTTCCGGGCCAGATCTCCATCCGCTTCCGAGAGCGTGCACCGGTTGCCGACGAGGAAATCGGTCGCGTTGCTCGACCGGCCGTACGGAGCCTCGCCCACCTTCCATTCGATCCCGTCGAACCCGGCTTGTCGGAGCGCTGCGCAGGCCTCGGCAGGGGAGAGCGTCGGCAGGGCCACGGTGGCATAGCTATAGCGCACGTCCGCTCTCCTTCGATGTTCCGGTGGCCGCCACGGCCGGGATGAGACCAGCGTCCTCGAGATCCGTCCAGAACTGCGCGGGGATCACGCGGTCTGCGGCCGCGACGTTGATGCGGACTTCCTCCGCCGACCGATTCCCGACGACGACCGAGGTCACCGCCGGATGCCTTAGCGGGTACGCAAGAGCGGCCGCGGAGATGTCCACCCCGTGGGCAGCGCAAACCGCAACGATCGCAGACACCCGCCTGCGGACGTCGGCGTCGGGACGGCCGTAGTCATAGGTGGATTGCGCGCTGCCGGACGCCAGGATGCCGGTGTTGAACGGTGACGCGACTACGACGGACTGGCCGGACTCGAGACAGAACGGGAGGAGTCGCTCGGCCGGCTCATGGTTGAGCAGGGTGTAGGAACCGGCCATCATGAAGCCATCCACCGGGTGGCGCGCAGCGATGCGCAGGCAGACCTCGGATTGCCTGCTGGACACGCCGATCGCGCCGATCACCCCGGCGTCACGTAGCTGCTCCAGCGCGGGCAGGCACTCGTCCAGGACCGTCGCCAAGGCATCCTCAAAGCCCGATCCATGCATCGCCGAATCGATGTCATGCACGTAGACGATGTCGACCCGGTCGAAGCCGAGCCGCTCAAGGCTCCGCTCGACAGACTCGCGGGTCGCCGAGCCCGTGTAATCGAAGCGCCGCGCCGCGACGAGGTCCGTCGCTCCGGGCCTGTTCGCCAGTCGGCCCACCTTCGTCGACACGGTCAGCTCACGGCGGTCGTGCCGTCGGGCGAAGCGGCCGAGCCTGCGCTCACTCTCGCCATCCAGGTAGAGGGGCGCCGTGTCGTAGTGCCGGATCCCGTGGGCCCAGGCGGCTTCGAGCATCCCGTCAAAGGCTCGCTCGCCGTCGACGTTCGACTGTGTTCCCGCGCCGATCCCCAGCCTGCCGATCTGGACGCCGGAGCGGCCGAACCTCACTCCGCCCTGGTCCGTAGCAAACATTCTCATCTCCACTGGTAGTTCTCTGGTGGTGCCCTCGCACGGGGCAGGCCGTACAGCCGACAGAATTGCCCCTCGCGAGGCTCAGTCTTGCCGTTGATAGGTAAGACGGAGATGGGCGATACGCGTCGGGTATCGACGGCAACGAGGAGGCGGACATGGAGCACACAGGCACCTGCTTTACCTGGTCGAGGTCGTCACGAGCACTTCGGCCGGCCGGCGCGCTGGGGTTCACGCAGCCGCCGCTCACTCAGCAGGCCTAGGCGCCGGAGCCGGGTGTAGGCATCCGGTGGCCGACCGCACCCGGCGCAGCGTGCATCCGAAGGCCACCGATGAGGCCCGTCTACTCCACTCCGTGCCGCGATCGCCGCGGCGTAAGGCCCGGCAGCGGCCGACCGCCGCAGGCACTCTCACCGCACGCCGGGAACTCGATCCGTTTCACACCGGAGCGTCCATGGTGTGACGGATGGGCGAGCTCCCCGGCTTGAGAGACTCCGGGCCCGACGCCGACGAGGACCCGGCGTGTCTTGCGTCAAGAACCTGGCAGGTCTGGATCAAGTACGCCACGGACTGGCGGCGGTGACGGTGCCGCGTTGCTGGACGGCGATGCGTTGCTGCCGACGCCGACTCGGTGGTCCCGCGGCCTGCGATCCGAGCGGAGTCGATGCGGATGCTCGTTCTTGCCCGCGAGCGACCTTAGCTGGCTCCCCGCTGCACCCGCAGGGCGGTGAGATAGCGGCGGTCGAATTCCTGCTCGGATACCGGCTCGGCCTCGATTTCCAATACTTCCCGGGCCAGCTGCCAGAAGGCCGCGGTGGATGCCCGTCTGTCGTCGGCACGCCAGATCAGGCTCAACGGAGGGGCGAGGACAGTCGGCGCGAGCGGCCGGAAGACGACGTCGAGTCTTCCAGGTACGACCGCGCTTTCGGGAGCGACGGCGATGCCCAGTCCGGCTGCCACCATCCCCACCACTGTGTGGATCCCCTGCACGGTGCACGCGATCGCGGGCTCGAAGCCGGCGGCGGCGCAAGCGAGGTGAAGGTAGCGAGGGAAGCGCTCCTCCAGCGGTGTGAGGACGAACTGCTGGTGGACGAGCGCTGACACATGGACCGTCGGCTGGTTACCCAGTGGGTGTTCTCGGGGTAGCACCAGCCTCGCCTGCTCGGTCATTAGGGGTAGTGCCAGCAGCTGGCCGCTCCCTCGGCCGGTTGAGAGCGGAGGGCGGCCGAAAGCGAGATCCGCGGTGCCCTCCAGCACCGCACGCACGCCGTCAGACGTGCGCAGATACTCGACAGGGTGGACAGCGAGATCTGGCTTGCGGGTACGTAGCACGCGCAGGATGCGGGGCAGAACATTGGTGAATGAGGAAGCCAAGGCGGCGACCTCGATCCCGCCCACCTCCCCGCGCGCCGCACGGAGAGTTTCAGCACGAGCACGCTCCACAGCGGCGTGAACCGCACGCGCGTGCTCGGCGAAGGTGTATCCGGCCTCGGTCAGCCTCGAACCGCCCGGCAGCCGCTCCACCAGCTCGACCCCCAGCTCCTGCTCGAGTTGCTTGATCTGCTGGGAGAACGGGGGCTGCTTGATCCCGACGGCGGCAGCGGCCCGACCGAAATGGCGGTGCTCGGCCAGCGCGAGAAAGTAAGTGAGGTGTCGTAGTTCCACCCTCGCTCCTCGCTCCGCTGCCCGTGCACACTACACCCCCGCCCCTGCTCGTCGGGATCCGAAGTCAAGCAGCTACCGGTTGAGGCTGTTCTCGGATCGGTACGAGGAGGATTACGCCGAGCAGGGGGCCAATCGCCAGCACGCTGAGAGCGAGCAGAAGTGATCCCGTGGCACCGAAGACCGCGCCGACGGCGACGGGTGCGAAGACGCCCCCGAGCTGCCAAGACGTATTGGCGAAACCAAACGCGCTCGCGACGTAACGAGGGTCTGCGTATTGAGGAACTGTCGAATTGGTGAGGACGGTGTAACCGTAGACGCCGAGGCCCAGGAGCGGCGCCACGGCGAGCATCGCGCCGTAGCTGTGCATAAACCCGAACACGATGAGGATCACGACGAAGTAGCCGCTGAGAACCATGAGATGGGCCTTGCGGGTCCCACGAACGCGGTCGGACAGAAAACCGACCAGCGGTTTCGCACCGATCGCGGTTGTGCTCACCACGATCATGAGGAAGGCTGCCTTCCCGGTGGACAACCCCAGTCCCCTGACCATCAACAAGTTGCCCCAGGCCAGGAAGCCAAGGGTGCCCCACTGCATGCCAAGGCCGGCGGCCGAGAGGCAAACGAGGTTGGGATTTCTCAGCATCATGAGAATACTCAGCCGGCCGTCGCGCGACTTCGGCTCGGGTGCGACCTCACGGGGTGGCCTATTCCGCAGGAACAACCAGCACAGGACGCCAATCGCGATGGACAGCACGCCGATTACGAAGTAGACACCGTTCCACTGCAGTTCCGCCATCAAGCTGGGGATGATGGCGTTGGCGAGAACACCCCCGACCGCCGTCGAGGTCATATAGAGACCAAAGGCCGTGCCGCGTTCCTGGAGCGGGAACCAGCGACTGAGGAGCTTAGTGAACGCGGCGATGTCAGCGCCACTGACGAGGCCGATGAGAACCTGGACAGCGATGCCTAGGCCGAGGTTGGTAACGGTGCCGAACACAAAAGTGAGGGCGCCAGAGCCGACCAGTGAGATCCCCACCGCGGCGCGGCCACCAATGAGATCAGCAAGGATACCACCGGGAATGTTTGCGACGACATAGCCGACGGATACCGACGTGGCGAAGATTCCGAGTTGGGCGACGGACAGCCCGAGCGAATGCGAGGCGCTGTCAGCCACCACCGACCAGGCGGTTCGGTTGATGTAGATGACCGTGAAGGCCAGCCAGCACAGGAACAGAATTATCCATCGATAGCCGGATGGACCAGGGGTCGTTTTCTCGGCGGCCCGATTTTCGGTGGTCATCGTAGTTTCAGTTGAGTCCATGTGGGACCTCTTTGTCCGAACTGTGGGACATGCGCGCTATCGCGAATTCGTTCCCAGGTGGGCGAAGTTCGCGATGTCGCCCAATTATCGACCGACGGATCAGCCGGACGGTCCGGCCGCATGTTGGCCGGGCCGATGCCGTATCAAGCGTCCTCGGAATTCAGTGATCGAGTCGCGCCAGCCAGTTGCGGAACATGCGGTAGAACCGCACCGGATCCTCCTGGTGCAGCCAATGTCCGGCGTCAGGCCAGCTGTGGAACTCGCTAAGCGGGTGCGGGCAAAGCGCTCGGTCAACCGCAGCCTGTGACGCATCCCGGTAGACAGCGAACACCGGAACCCTCCGGCGGAGCAGTACGGCGTCGGCCCCGGGACGCAACCGGATGCTGTCAGGCCCCAGCGCAAAGCCCCTGGAGGTTTCCGCGATGACGTGCGGAGCGATCGCGAACGGTCTCCGTTGATGCCATTCGCGCAGATAGGCCGACGTGTGCGGCCCTTCAATCAAGGCAAAGTGGTTCGCGGCGAGTGCGGCCGCGCCGGGCCCTGCCAATTTCTCTGCACGCGCCTCGAACCCTGCGCGACGCTCCGGCGGGAGCGCATAAACCGGATCGATGGCGACCAAGCCGGCCACCAGAGCCGGATGGCGGTCACCGACCAGCACCCCCACCTCCGCCCCCGCCGAATGACCGACGACCAGGGCCTTCGAGACGCCAAGTGTTCGCATCACTGTGGCGACGTCGTCGGCGAAGACTGCAGGACCGTAGCCCGAGCGCGCGGCAGTCAACCGTCCATGGCCGCGCAGATCGAGAGTGATGACCCGAGTGCGGGGCGTCAGCAGGGGAAGGAGGTGGATCCAGTCGTCTGAATCGCAGAGCCAGCCATGCACGAGAACAACGGGGTACGTTCCACCACCTGTATCGCCTCCGCTGTCGGTGCAGAACAGATCGATTTCATCGTCGACTGTGACAAATCGCGCGTTCATTGGGGTCCTTCGTCGTCAGCTGTCGCCGGTATGGACCATCCTGGGGCCCGGCAAGCCGGCAACACGCAGACGTTTTGTCGCAGCATCTCCGTCGGGTCGCGCTCGGTGTGAGATCCTCCAGCGATACCCGCCGTTGTGCCCGCTCTCGTCAAATTCGACAGCCTCACCGTCTGAGGGCAGGAGCACTGCGTTCTAGTCGCGAGGGCTTGCCCAAGTACACAGATCGCCCGTGTGTAGTGAGGTAGAGATTGCGGTCGATTACCGAGGGCCCTGAGTCCCGTCTCAGTCGCCTGACCCGCCTGCTGCCCGCGGCCTGAGCACAGCATGGCGCGCTCACCGACCATCAAAGGCCTCGACACTGCTGCCGACCGCACGCGGGACTCACCGACCTTCTCCTCCACGGCCCCAGACTGCCTTCCCCGCTTCAGATGCCACGGGGGCGGCCCGGGCGACCCGATCGTCGCTTATCCGTAGCGCATTCGGCGTCCTCCAATGCGGCGTTGCCGGACCAGCTTCGTCGAACGTCGTCGATGGGGCCTGGAGGGATATGCCAGTTGGACCTGCCTGAGACGTCAGACGTATGGGACGCCAGGAACCCGGCCACAACGGAGCCGGCCCTCGTTGTGCAGCTCGCGGACCTGCTCGAGGCATAGAGGTCATTCAGAATGACGTCGTCAGCTGGCGATGGCAGAGCAGGGCGCAGGCGAGCTGGAGTAGTCCGAGGTGGATGTCGGCACGGCGTTCGTAGCGGGTCCGTAGCCGCTTGAATGCGTGCAGCCAGGCGAAGCCGCGTTCAACGACCCGACGGATCTTGCCCAGCCCGGAGCCGCGCGCGACACCGCGGCGCGCGATCCGTGGAAGGATGCCACGCTCGCACAGCAGCCGCCGGTACTTGTCGAAGTCGTAGCCGCGGTCGGCGTAGAGTTCGCGGGGCTTGTGTCGCGGGTCCCGCGGATCGGTGGAACCGCGTCGAGCAGTGCCAGCAGCTGGGTGACGTCGTGGCGGTTCCCGCCAGTCAGGGTGACCGCGAGGGGGACCCCGTGGCCGTCGATCAGGTGGTGCTTGGAGCCGGGGTGGCGCGGTTGACCGGGGACGGCCCGACATGGCCCCCCTTTGAGCGCGTGCACGTGCGAGGCGTCGACCGCCATCCGGTCCACATCGAGCTGGCCGGCGGCGCGCAGCTCGGCGAGCAGCAGCTCATGAAGGGCCGGTCACACCCGGCCTCGGTCCAGTCCCGCACCCGCCGCCAACAAGTCACCCCCGGAGCAGCCGATCACCGCGGTCGGTGCTGGTCCCAGGTGATCCCGGTCCGCAGCACATGAACGATCCCGGCCAGCGCGACCCGGTCGTCCACCGGTAGCCGCCCGGGAAACCGGCGCCGCCGCGGCGCCCGCGCGGGCAGCAGCGGAGCGACCCGCTCCCACAACGAGTCCGGAACAAGATCCTCCACCACGGCCCGACAGCTTGGCCGAGGTCCGCGTTCGTCTACAGCAGACACGCCGAGGCTATTCTGAAACGAGCTCTTAGCTTGATCTTCAACCTTGGCGCGCTGTCGTGGTCGGGTCGCAGCTGGTCGTGCGGCGTGTCGACTGGGCATGGGTGCGGCCACCGCTTGATCCTCTTCGGGTTCCTCTCACAGAGCTCGAAGACGAAGGCGGTGGCCGCGGCGCCGAGTGTGACTCATCGACCGGGTTCGGCGACGTACCCCTGCGGTCGATCCGCCGCTCGCACGTCGAAGGGTGGGTGAAGGCGGAGACCAGCCGCGACCTCGCCCCCGGAAACCATCGCCACTCGCTACAACAACATCCGGGCCGTGTTCAAGGCCGCCGTACGCGACGGGATCATCCAATCCGACCCCACGGACGGTGTGGTTCTTCCCCGGAAGCGGCGGAACGAGGCAGCCCTGATGCTGCCCACCAGCGAGCAGGTGGGCACGTTGCTCGAAGTCGCCGAGGACCCGTTCCGCCCCATGCTGGCGCTCGCCGCGTTCGCCGGCCTCGGCGTCGGGGAGATCTGCGCCGTACAGCTCGGCGACGTGGAGTTACTCGGACGACGCCTCCAGGTCCGACGCCAGGTTCAGCGTGAGAACAGCGGCGGCGTCGAGATTCGGGCGCCGAAGTACAGCAGCGAACGGACGATCCATCTGCCGGACGGGCTCGTGCAGATCCTTGCTCGTCATGTCGAGGCCCGTGGACTGACGAGGCACGGCGAGTGGTTGTTCTACGGAAGAGACGGAAATCCTCCACACCAGACCACCGTGACCTACTACTGGCGGCGCGCCCGAGCGAAAGCGTCGGTGCAGGAACTCAAGATGCACGACATGCGGCACCACTTCGCTTCCGGATCGATCGCTGCCGGATGTGATGTTGTGATGGTGCAGCGCGCTCTCGGACACGCCACCGCCACGACGACCCTGAACATCTACGCCGATCTTTGGCCGACCGCCGAGGACCGCACGCGGGCCGCGGCTGATCGACTGTTGACGGGGGCTTTGGGCGATCCTCCGGACCCCCTGCGGACCGACGGCGGACAGGAGGTGCGATGACCAGCGCAGATAGCCCCTGCTACACGTTGAAGCGGAACTCCACCACGTCGCCGTCCTGCATCACGTAGTCCTTGCCCTCCATGCGGACCTTGCCCGCGGCCTTGGCGGCGTTCATCGAGCCGGCCTCGACGAGGTCGTCGTAGGAGACGATCTCTGCCTTGATGAACCCCTTCTCGAAGTCCGAGTGGATCACGCCGGCGGCCTGGGGCGCGGTGTCGCCCCGGTGGATCGTCCAGGCACGGGCCTCCTTGGGCCCGGCGGTGAGGTAGGTCTGCAGGCCGAGCGTGTGGAAGCCGGCGCGGGCCAGCGAGTACAGGCCCGGCTCGGGCTGGCCGATCGACTCCAGCAGCTCCCGGGCCGACTCCTCGTCGAGCTCGAGCAGCTCGGACTCGACCTTGGCGTCGAGGAACACCGCGTCGGCGGGCGCGACGAGGTCCGCCAGCTCCTTCTTGCGGGCCTCGTCGGTGAGCACGCCCTCGTCGGCGTTGAACACGTAGAGGAACGGCTTGGTGGTCAGGAGGGTCAGCTCGCGCAGCGGGGCGGGGTCGACGCCGGCCTGGAACAGCGTGCGACCCGCGTTGAGGATCTCCACCGCGGCCTCGGCCGCGGCGAGCACCTCCCGGCGGTCCTTCTGCATCCGGGCTTCCTTGGTCAGCCGCGGGACCGCCTTCTCCAGCGTCTGCAGGTCGGCGAGGATCAGCTCGGTCGCGATCGTCTCGATGTCCGAGGCCGGGTCGACCTTGCCCTCGACGTGGACCACGTCGTCGTCGGAGAACACCCGCACGACCTGGCAGATCGCGTCGGACTCGCGGATGTTCGCCAGGAACTTGTTGCCCAGTCCGGCGCCCTCGGAGGCGCCCTTCACGATCCCGGCGATGTCGACGAAGGAGACCGTGGCCGGGACGACCTTGGCCGAGGAGAACATCTCGGCGAGCCGGTCCAGCCGGGAGTCCGGCAGCGGCACCACCCCGACGTTCGGCTCGATCGTGGCGAACGGGTAGTTCGCGGCGAGCACGTCGTTGCGCGTCAGGGCGTTGAACAGGGTCGACTTGCCGACGTTGGGCAGCCCGACGATGCCGAGGGTGAGGGACACGAGCGTCCAGGGTAGTCGTCCCGCCCCGCCGGCTCCGGACCCCTCGTTCCGGAGCCGGCGGGGCGCGTCACACGGCGACGAGCTCCCCGCTCCGCCGCCGGTCCGTGGCCGCTCCCTGCCGCTCGGCGAGGTAGCGACGCAACGTGGTCAGGGCCCGGTGCTGGGTGACGCGGACGGAGCCGGGCGTGGAGCCCAGCACCGCCGCGGTCTCTGCCGCGGAGAGGCCCTCGATCAGCCGCAGCCGCACCACGTCGCGGTGCCGCTCCGGCAGGCGCCCGAGCAGCCGTTGCACCATCCGGGCCTGCTCGGCGCGCACGCTGAGCTCGTCGGGGGCCTCGGCGGTGGAGACGCCGTCGGGCACCTGGTCGGTGAGGTCGATGCGGGAGATGCCGCGCCGCCGCACGGTGTCGACGATCTTGTTCCGCGCGATCGTGAACGCCAGGGCCAGGAAGGGCCCCGAGTCCAGGTCCGCCTTCGGCAGGGCCTTGAACAGGGCGATCATCGTGTCCTGCGCCATGTCCTCGGCCGAGGTCGCGTCGCCGGCGCCCTGGGCGAGCCGCACGCGGCAGTAGCGCAGCACGGGCGGGTGCACCGCCGCCATCAGGTCCTCGCAGGCCCGGCGGTCGCCGGTCGCGGCCGCGCGGGCGAGCCGGTCGATCCGGGCGGAGGGCTCCTCGGTCGCAGGTGCCTGGTCGGCGGGGCGCATGACGTCCTTCCCGACGACCGGGGCGTCCGGCCGTCACGACGGAAAGACTTCTCCGACCCGTCCCCCGGATACATCCGGCGAGCCTGCCGAGCGGGAGCGGTGCTGCCTGCGCGGCCGTGGTGGTACTGGCATCACCACCCGTTCGGGTTTCGCTGCTCCGTCCGGGCTAACGCCCGGGGATCGCCGGCGATAGCCCGGGTACCGGACGACGAGAGGGGCGGGCGTGACGGCGGGTGCGGTGGGACGGACGGCGATCGCGGGGACGGTGCTGGCGGCACTGTCCGGCAGCACGATGACGGCGGTGTCGCTGTCCTCGGCGGACACCTCCGTGCCGTTGCCGACCTTCGCCGCGGCACCGGCCACGGCCCCCGACCTCCCCACCCGGCCCGCCGCGGCCCCCGAACCCGCGGGGGCCGGCGTCGTCGACGGCGGCACGCTCGCCGCGATCGCGCTCACTCCCGCGATCGCGGCGGCGCAGCCCGTCCGGGCGCCGGCTCCCGCCGTCACCCCGGCCGTGCCCGTGGCCCACCGGCAGAGCGCCGTGGTCGAGCGCCGCCCGGGCCAGGCCCGGCAGGAGCGGGTCCGGCGCGCGGTCGCCGAGCGCCTCTCCCCCGACACCCGCGCGAACATCCGCCGGGCCTGCGGGATGGGCGTGCTCGACGGGAACCTCTGCCGCCTGGGCTGACCGGCGGCCGGTCCGTGGACGCCGGTGTCCGATTCCCGCCAGAACCCGGTGGCGCGGGGTGGCACAGTCGTTCCCGTGCTGGACATCGAACGCTGCTACCGGGCCGTCGCCGCGCGCGACTCGCGGTTCGACGGCGTCTTCATCACGGCGGTGCGCACCACGGGCATCTACTGCCGGCCCTCGTGCCCCGCGACCACGCCGAAGCGCCGCAACGTCGAGTTCTACCCGACCGCGGCCGCCGCGCAGCAGCACGGCTACCGGGCCTGCCGGCGCTGCCTGCCCGACGCCGTCCCGGGCTCGCCGGACTGGAACAGCCGCTCCGACCTCGCCGCCCGGGCCATGCGGCTCATCGCCGACGGCGTCGTCGAACGCGCCGGGGTCGCCGGCCTGGCCACGGCGCTGGGCTACTCCGAGCGCCACCTGACCCGGATCGTCACGGCCGAGCTGGGCGCGGGCCCGCTGGCGCTGGCCCGGGCGCACCGCGCGCACACCGCGCGCCTGCTCATCGAGACGACGCCGATGTCGATGGCGGACATCGCGTTCGCCGCCGGTTTCGCGAGCGTCCGCCAGTTCAACGACACCGTGCGCGAGGTCTACGCGGTCACGCCGAGCGTGCTGCGCCGCGAGTCCGCGGGGCGCGGGCCGGCACCGGTCGCCGGGACGTTGAGCCTGCGCTTGCCGCACCGCGAGCCGTTCGACGCCGAGGGGCTCCTCGCCCACTTCGCCGGCCGCGCGCTGGCCGGGGCGGAGTCCGTCGAGGACGGCGTCTACCGGCGGACGCTGCGGTTGCCGCACGGCCCCGCCGTGGTCGCGCTGCGGCTGGGCGACCACACCCCGGGACACGTGCGGGCGGAGCTGCGGCTCACCGAACCCCGCGACCTGGGCCCGGCGGTGGCGCGGCTGCGCCGGCTGCTGGACCTCGACGCGGACCCCGTCGCCGTCGACGAGCTCCTGGCCCGGGACCCGGCCCTCGCGCCCTCCGTGGCGGAGACGCCCGGCATCCGGCTGCCCGGGGCGGCCGACGGGCTCGAGATCGCCGTCAGGGCCCTGCTCGGTCAACAGGTCTCCGTGCCCGCGGCCCGCACGACCGGGGCGCGGCTCGTCGCCACCCTGGGCGACCCGCTGCCCCCGGAGCTGGCCGGCGAGGGCCCGGACCGGCTCTTCCCGGCGGCCGACCGGCTCGCGGAGCAGGTCGCGGAGACGGTCGGCGGGCCCGCCCGCCGGGCCGCCGCCCTCGCCGGGCTCGCGGCCGCCGTCGCCGACGGCACGCTCGTGCTCGACACCGGGCGCGACCCCGCCTCCCTGCGGGCGGACCTGGTCGCGCTGCCCGGCGTGGGCCCCTGGACCGCCGGCTACGTCGCGATGCGCCTGCTCGGCGACCCCGACGAACCCCTGGTGTCCGACCTCGCCGTCCGCCGCGGCGCCGCGGCGCTGGGCCTGCCGTCCGACGTGGACGGCCTGACCCGGCACGCCGCCCAGTGGCGGCCCTGGAGGTCCTACGCCGCCACCCACCTCTGGCGCGCCGCCACCCGGCGGGCCGCCGACCCGACCGTCTGGAGGACGGCATGAGCACCTGCACGACCCTCGACACCCCCGACGGCCCCTTCACCGTGGTCGTCGACGACGACGGGGCGGTCCTCGCCTCGGGCTGGACGGCCGCGCTCGGCGACCTGGTCCCGCTGGTGCACACCGGGATCAGGCCCTCCCGCGTGGAGCCCGGCGACGGCGGCGCGGCCGCCGAGGCCGTGCGCGCCTACTACGCCGGCCAGCTGTCCGCCGTGGACGGTGTACCGGTGCGGCAGCGCTCCGGCGCGTTCCTGGAGCATGCCTGGGAGGTGCTGCGGACCGTCCCGGCCGGCGGCCCGGTGACCTACACCGAGTTCGCCGCGAAGGCGGGCCGGCCGGCCGCGGTGCGCGCCGCCGCGTCGGCCTGCGCCCGCAACGCCGCCGCCCTCTTCGTGCCCTGCCACCGGGTGCTGCGGACGGACGGCACGCTCGGCGGGTTCCGCTGGGGACTGCCCGTGAAGCGGTCCCTGCTCGACCGCGAGACCGGCTGAGCCGGCAGGGGGCGGGCGCGTGCCGGTCCCCGGAATTGTCGGGGGTCGGGTGCACCCTGCTGATCGTGGATCTCTCGAACGCGTTGCCGCTCCTGCTCGCCGGGCTCCTCCTGGGCCTGGCGATCGGGGGCGGCCTGGCGTGGCTGCTGGCCGGGGCCCGGTACCGGGTCGCCGCGGCGGAGGCCGCCCGGGCCACCGCCACCGCTTCGGCGGGCGCCCGCGCGGAGGCCGCAGCGTTCAAGGCGGAGCGGACCGGGCTGCTGGAGCGCATCGAGGAGCTGCACGAGGAGGTGGGCACCGCCACCGAGCGGCTGCGCCGCGCGGAGGCGGACGTGTCGGCCACCCGGGCCGCGCTGAACAGCGAGCGCGAGGCGGCGCTGGAGCGCGAGCGCCTGCTCACCGCGCGGGACGCGGAGCTGCGCGAGACGTTCCAGGCGCTCTCGGCCGAGGCGTTGTCGCGCAACAACGAGCAGTTCGTCAGCCTCGCGGAGGGCCGCATCCGGGAGGCCGCGGCGGCGCTGCACGCCAAGGCGGAGCACGACGAGGCGGCGCGTGCCACCGCGATCGGGAAGCTGCTCGACCCGATGGCCGCAGCCCTGCAGCGCGTCGAGGGCCAGCTGCGGACCGTCGAGCGCGAGCGCGAGGCGGCCTACGCGGGGCTCGTCGAGCAGGTCAAGGCCATGGCGCAGAACTCGGAGAAGCTGCGCGGCGAGACGAAGCAGCTGGTCACCGCGCTGCGCGCGCCGCAGGTCCGCGGGCGCTGGGGCGAGCTGCAGCTGGAGCGGATCGTGCAGCTCGCCGGCATGGTCGAGCACTGCGACTTCTCCACCCAGGTGACCGGCGAGGGCACGGCCGAGGGCCAGGGCGGGGTGCGGCCGGACATGGTCGTGCACCTCGCCGGGGGCAAGCAGATCGTGGTCGACGCCAAGGTGCCGTTCGCGGCGTACCTGGAGGCGGTCGAGACCCAGGACCCGGCGGTGCACCGCGAGAAGCTGCAGTCCCACGCCCGGCAGCTGCGGGCGCACGTGGACCAGCTCTCGGCCAAGGCCTACTGGGCGTCCTTCGAGCCCACCCCGGAGTTCGTGGTGCTGTTCGTGCCGGGCGACCCGTTCCTGGAGGCGGCGCTCCGGTCGGACCCGGCGCTGCTGGAGCACGCCTTCGCGCGCAACGTCGTGATCGCGACGCCCACGACCTTGATCGCGCTGCTGCGCACCGTCGCGTACGGCTGGCGGCAGGAGGCCCTGGCCCGCAACGCCGCACAGGTGCACCAGCTCGGCCGGGAGCTGCACGGCCGGCTCGCCACCATGGGCACGCACGTCGCCAAGCTCGGCCGCAGCCTCGACGGCGCGGTGGAGAGCTACAACCGCACCGTCTCCTCGCTGGAGGCGCGCGTACTGGTCACCGCTCGCCGGCTCACCGAGCTGAAGGTGTCCGAGGGCGACCTGGAGGCGCCGAGCCCGGTCGAGCGGGTGCCGCGGGCGGTGTCGGCTCCGGAGCTCGTCGCCTCCGCGGGCGAGTCGCTGGTCGCGCTGCACGAGCTGGCGCCCGAACCGGGAGCGCGGGACGGGGCCCGGGAGGGTGACGGCGGCGGGTGGCAGGCGCGCGACGCGGGCCCGGAGGAGCCACGGGCTACCGTGAACGGGTGACATCGCGCGACCCTGCCTCCCGGTCCTCCGGCGGCTGGCCGGTCACCGAACGGTCGGCGCTGGCCACGGTGCTGGGCATCCCGCCGCTGGCGGCCGTCGCGCTCGCCGTGGTGCTGACCGCGCTCGGCGTGTTCATCGACGTGCTGCGGATCGGCACCCTCGGCGTGGTGTTCGGGATCGCCTACGTGGTGGGCTGCATCCTCGCCGTGGGCTGGGTGCGCCGCCGCAACCTGTTCGGGCCGATGGTGCAGCCGCCGCTGCTGGTCGCCGTGCTGGTGCCGGTGATCGTGCTGCTGGTCGGGCAGACCGGTCCCGGGCTCACCGAGACCGTGCTCATGATCGGGGCCCCGCTGGTCAACGGGTTCCCGATCATGGCAGTGGCCACCGGACTCACCCTGCTGATCGGGCTGCTGCGGCTGATCGTGCAGCGCACCGGCCCGGACGACGCCCTGAGCAGGCTCGGCCGCCTCGGGGTGCGCGGCCGGGACCGCGACCTCCCCGAGGACGAGCCCGACGAGCCCCCGGTCAGCGCCCGGCGCGGGTCGGCCGGAGCTCGCGGGGCAGGGCGAACGTCAAGGTCTCCTCGGCGGTCGTGACCTCCTCGACCGACTCCCAGCCGCGCTCGGCCAGGTAGTCGAGGACCCCGCGGACCAGCACCTCGGGCACCGAGGCACCGCTCGTCACGCCCACGGTCCGCACGCCCTCGAGCCACGCCTCGTCGATCTCGCGGGCGTAGTCGATCAGGTGCGCGGCGCCGGCCCCGGCGCCGAGCGCGACCTCGACCAGCCGCACCGAGTTCGACGAGTTCGGCGAGCCGACGACCAGCACGAGGTCGCACTGCGGGGCCATCGCCTTGACCGCGACCTGGCGGTTCTGGGTGGCGTAGCAGATGTCGTCGCTCGGCGGGTTCTGCAGCGTCGGGTACCGCTCGCGCAGCGCCCGGACGGTGTCCATGGTCTCGTCGACCGACAGCGTGGTCTGGGAGAGCCAGACGACCTTCTCCGGGTCCCGCACGGTGACGTTCTCGGCGTCGGCGGCGCTCTCCACCAGCTGGATGTGGGTGGGGGCCTCACCGGAGGTGCCCTCGACCTCCTCGTGGCCCGCGTGCCCGACGAGCAGGATGTCGTAGTCCTCGCGCGCGTACCGCTTGGCCTCCTGGTGCACCTTCGTGACCAGCGGACAGGTGGCGTCGATCGTCTGCAGCGAGCGCGCCTTCGCCTCGTCGCGCACGTCGGGCGAGACGCCGTGGGCGGAGAAGACGACGATCGCGCCCTCCGGGACCTCGCTCGTCTCGTCGACGAACACGGCGCCGCGCTCGCTCAGCGTCTCCACCACGTGCTTGTTGTGGACGATCTGCTTGCGCACGTAGACGGGCGCGCCGTGCTGCTCGAGCGCCTGCTCGACCGCCTCCACCGCGCGGTCCACCCCCGCGCAGTACCCGCGGGGCTTCGCGACGAGGACGCGCTTGCCGTCCGATCCGGCGGTACCACTCATGCCGACCAGGGTACGGGCGCCCGATCGCGGCCGCCGTGGGATGTGGGTGAGGCGACCCCGCCCCGTGCTGCGGGGCCCGCCGATCACGGGGGACAATGCGGTCATGAGCCCGCTACCGATGCCGGTGCGGATCGCCGCCGGCCTGGCCGCCACCGCCGTCGAGCAGGTCCGCGAGCTGCCGCGCCTGGTCGTCGAGTTCCCCGTGACCGCGGTCAGCCAGGCCCTCCAGGCGTCCATGCGCGTGCAACAGAAGGTCACCGAGCTGGCGATCAAGGGCGACAAGGCCCTGGGCGCGTTCGGCCAGGCCCCCGAGACCCCCGCCTGGGCGACCTTCGACGACGAGGGGGACGAGCCCACCACCAACGGCTACGCCGCCGCGTCGCCGATCACCCCCGGCACCGACCTCGTGCCCGCGCCGGGCGCCGAGGTCGAGCCGGCGACCGGGTACGCGGGAGGCACGGCGAGCGGGGCCGAGGACCGGGTCGAGGGCGACCACCTCGCCGAGCCCGGCGACCCGGCTGCGGGCGCCGCGATCGAGCGGATCGCCGAGCAGACGCTCGGCGACGAGGCCGACACCCCGCCCGCGGTGCTGCCCGAGTACCCCGGGATGAACCTGCACCAGTTGCGCGGCAAGCTGCGCAAGCTCGACCTGCCCGGCCTGCAGGCGCTGTTGATCTGGGAGACCTCGCACGAGAACCGGCCGCCCTTCGTCACGATGCTGTCGAACCGGATCACCACGGTCCGGGAGGGATGAGCGCCGGCCCGTCGACCGAGGAGTCGCCCTGGCCGGTCCGGACGGTCGCGCGGAAGATCTCCGAGTGGATCGACCGGCTGGGCGCGGTCTGGGTCGAGGGCCAACTGGCACAGGTCACCGCCCGCGCCGGCACGGGAACCGCGTTCCTGACCCTGCGTGATCCCGTGGCGAACGTGTCGCTGCAGCTCACGACCCCGATGGCGCTGGTCGCCGAGCAGCGCGAGGTGGTCGCCGAGGGCAACCGGGTAATCGTGCACGGCAAGCCCTCCTTCTTCCCGGGCCGCGGCACGTTGAGCCTGCGGGTGGACCGGATCCGCGCAGTCGGGCTCGGCGAGCTGCTGGCCCGCATCGAGCGGCTGCGCCGGCTGCTGGCCGCGGAGGGGCTGTTCGACCCCGCCCGCAAGCGCCGGCTGCCCTTCCTCCCGCAGCGGATCGGGCTGATCACCGGCCGGGCGTCGGCGGCGGAGCACGACGTCGTGAGCAACGCCCAGGCCCGCTGGCCCGCGGTGGAGTTCCGGATCGAGAACACCGCCACCCAGGGCGGGCTGGCGGTCGCGCAGATCGTGGAGGCGCTGGAGATCCTCGACCGGGACCCGGCGGTCGACGTGATCGTGCTCGCCCGCGGCGGCGGCAGCGTCGAGGACCTGCTGCCCTTCTCCGACGAGACCCTGTGCCGCGCGGTGGCCGCGTGCCGCACGCCGGTGGTGTCGGCGATCGGGCACGAGCCGGACACCCCGCTCGTCGACCACGTTGCCGACCTGCGGTGTTCCACGCCCACCGAGGCGGGCCGCCGGCTGGTGCCCGACCTCGCCGAGGAGATCGCGCGGATCACCGGGCTGCGCGACCGCGGCCGGCGCGCGCTGCACGGCTGGGTCGACCGCGAGCAGCGGACGCTCGACGCGTTGCGGGCCCGGCCCGTCCTCGCCGACCCGTTGCGCGACATGGCTCGCCGGCACGAGGAGCTGGAGCGTCTGCGGACGGCCACCCGTGCGGCCGTCCTGCGGCGGGTGGAGCGGGACGGCACGGAGATCGCGCACCTGCGGGCCCGCCTCACCGCCCTGGGCCCGGCCGCGACGCTGGCCCGCGGCTACGCGATCGTCCAGCGGTGGACCGGCGACGAGATCCTGCCGGTGCTGCGCTCGACCACCGAGGTCGCGCCGGGTGACCGGCTGCGCATCAGGGTCGGCGACGGGACCGTCGGGGCGGCCGTGGAGGATGGCCGCGATGAGTGAGCGTCCCCCGGTGGGCGGGCTCGGCTACGAGCAGGCCCGCGACGAGCTGGTCGAGGTCGTGCGCGCCCTGGAGACGGGCGGGCTGGGCCTCGACGAGACGGTCGCGCTGTGGGAGCGCGGCGAGGCGCTGGCCAAGCGGTGCGAGGAGTGCCTGGCCGGGGCGCGGGAGCGGGTCGAGAAGGCCCTCGCCGACGCCGAGGCCGAGG
Organism: Pseudonocardia kujensis; assembly: GCF_021283305.1. Taxonomy (GTDB): domain Bacteria; phylum Actinomycetota; class Actinomycetes; order Mycobacteriales; family Pseudonocardiaceae; genus Pseudonocardia; species Pseudonocardia kujensis. The sequence goes on along the minus strand of NZ_JAJSOK010000029.1, from coordinate 12,862 downwards.
ACTGATCCCGCGGCGCGGCGGCCGGTGACGGCGTCGTCGAGCCCGAGGCCGCGCCCCGGACGAGGGAGCTCAGTTCTGCTCGGCGCCCGCGGGGAGGATCTGTCCGGCGACGGTCGCCCGGGCCAGCGCGACGAAGTCCGCGTCGGTGCCGCTGCCGGTGATCAGCCAGCGGACGTGCGGGTCGTCCGGTGCCGTCGCGACGCGGAAGGGCTCGCCGCCCGCCTTCTGGTAGGTCACCCAGGGCAACCCGGCGGCGTCGGTCACCCCGGTCCCGGCGAGCGGACCGCCGGCCTCGGTGGCGACGAGGGCCTCCTCGGCGCCGTCGCTCTGCACGAACCGCAGGTACTTGCCCTCCGGCGTCAGGTACCCGACGCGGACGGCCGTCCCGCCGCCCTCGACGGGGCTGCGGTCGGTGGAGTTGCTCCGCCAACCCTGCGGGACCGCGGGGACGCGTAGCGGGAACTCGGAGGCCCGCGCGAAGTCGGCGAGCTGGGCCGGCGCGTCGACCGTCGGCGCGGTGCTCGAGTCGATGGTCGGGCCGCCCGGGGCGAAGGAGCAGGACCGCACGCCGCCACCGACCGCGACGATCACCAGCAGCACCGCGAGGCACATCAGCATGTCCCGGGCGCGCAGCGAACCCCGCGAGGGCTTACCCGGCGGCGGGGGGCCCTGTGGGGTGGGGGTCGGGTCGGCGCTCACCCCTCCATGGTCCCCCACCGCGTGCGCCGGCACGCAGGGAGTGTGCATGGCGTCCGTCGCTCTGCACCCCGTACCGCGTCCGGTTCTGCGAGGATCGGGCACGGATCCCCCGCCGCCGCCGAGCCCGCCGCGCGTGACGGGGCCGGGGGTCGGCCGCGTCGCCGACCCCCGCGATGCGACCGGTACACCCGAGCCAAGGAGGCCCGATGACTGGACCCAAGCCCGAGCGACGCCGCGAGGCCCCGGACCGCAACCTGGCGATGGAGCTGGTGCGGGTCACCGAGGCCGCCGCGATGGCGGCGGGGCGCTGGGTCGGCCGCGGCGACAAGAACGGCGGCGACGGGGCGGCCGTCGACGCCATGCGCCAGCTGATCGGGACCGTGTCGATGCGCGGGGTCGTCGTGATCGGCGAGGGCGAGAAGGACGAGGCGCCCATGCTCTACAACGGCGAGCAGGTCGGCAACGGTGAGGGTCCCTGGTGCGACGTCGCCGTCGACCCGATCGACGGCACCACGCTGATGGCCAAGGGCATGCCCAACGCTTTGGCGGTGCTCGCGGTCGCCGAGCGGGACGCGATGTTCGACCCGTCGGCCGTGTTCTACATGGAGAAGCTCGCCGTCGGGCCCGACGCGGCGGGCCACATCGACATCACGAAGCCGGTGGGCGACAACATCCGTGCCGTCGCGCGGGCCAAGGAGATCGACGTCCGGGACGTCACCGTCACCATCCTCGACCGCCCGCGCCACGAGCAGCTGGTCTCCGACGTGCGCGACACCGGCGCCCGGATCCGGTTCATCTCCGACGGCGACGTGGCCGGCGCGATCGCCGCCGCGCGCCCGAGCACCGGCGTGGACATGCTCGTCGGCATCGGCGGCACGCCGGAGGGCATCATCGCCGCCGCCGCGCTCAAGTGCATGGGTGGCGAGATCCAGGGCCGGTTGTGGCCCAAGGACGACGAGGAGCGCGCCAAGGCGATCTCCGCCGGGCACGACCTGGACCGCGTGCTCACCACGAACGAGCTCGTGACCGGCGAGAACGTGTTCTTCTGCGCCACCGGCGTCACCGACGGGGACCTGCTGCGCGGCGTGCACTACCGCGCCGGCGGCTGCACCACCCAGTCCATCGTCATGCGGTCCAAGTCCGGCACGGTGCGGCTGATCGACGGCTACCACCGGCTGACCAAGCTGCGCGAGTACGCGTCGATCGACTTCGACAGCCCGACCCACGAGGACGTCGAGGCGCCGCCACTGCCCTGACCGTCGCGCCCGGACGGCACCCGCGCCCTCCGGCGGGGTGCCGGCCGGGTTCGCGGGAGGCTCACCGGGGACGATCCCGGGGCGGGCGACGGGATGCCCGGCGCGGGGCCGTGCCCTGCCCCGCGCCGGTCCGGACACCCGACGGGTGCCACCCCTGCGCCACCGCCCCTCCGGTGGCTCCAGCCCATCGTGCTCCTCCACCCCGGACGGCGGCATCGACAACTTTGCGTATCCACCCGTTCGGCCGAACGAGGGACGCTGATCGCCTTTCAGGTCACGTCCGGCCAGGGCCGGGCGGCTCAGGCCGCCACCAACCCCAGGCGTTGTGCGGCCAGCACCGCCGTGAGCCGGTCCGCCACCCCGAGCTTGGAGTAGCAGCGCTCGAGGTGCTTGTGCACGGTGCGCTCCGCGATGTCGAGCCGCCGGGCGATCGCCCCCGCGGTCAGCCCCTCCGCGAGCAGCCCCAGTACCGCGCGCTCACGCGGGGTGAGGCGGATGGAGCGGGCGACGTCGCGTCCCGAGGGCGAGGCGTTGCGCAGCGCGGCGGCGTAGGCGCGGGCCTGGCGGTCGAGGCCGCTCAGCACGCACCAGACCCGGTCGGCGAGCCGGAGATCGTCCGCCGAGAAGACCTCGGGCCGACCGACCACCAGCATGCGCGCCCCCTGCGTCCCGGCGGGGATGCACAGCTGCTCGGGCACTCCACAGGCTTTCGACAGTGCGGCTCCCTCCCCGTACACGTGCCCGTCGGCGAAGCGCGCGGGGATGTCGGCGATCTGGATCGGGCGGACGTCCGCGGTCGCCCGGAAGTACCGTGCGATCGGGTTGTCCCCGCCGTGCAGTCGGCCCCAGTCCTTCATGTCCTCGCGATAGCCCTCGAGGGCGGCGTCGAGCGGATAGATCTCCCCGTCCGACGAGCCGTCCCGCCCGAGCTCGGCCGCCGCCACGGCAGCGGCCCCGAACGTCTCCCGCAGCATCACCGTCACGCGATCCAGTGGCAGCTCCGTCAGCGGCTCCCGCAGCAGCTCGGCGGTGAACTCCAACCAATCCCCGTCGTCGCGGTCCCTCATGGCGTCTCGACCCCCTCCGTCGACACCGCCTGCGTAGTGGCTCCGATACGGAGAGCTGATCGTTACCGCTGTACATACCCGCTCCGGCGAATCCGCCCGCCCGGGCCAAGCCCGTCCGCCGAGCGCGCGGGACGGATCCCACGGACGATGTAATCCCGGTCATCGGACCGAGCGGTAAGGGCACCCTCAGGCGGAGGATGAGGTCATGAGCGACGACGCGGCCGGCGGCACCGGCGACTTCCGCATCGAGCACGACACCATGGGCGAGGTCCGGGTCCCGGCGACCGCCCTGTACCGTGCGCAGACCCAGCGCGCCGTCGAGAACTTCCCGATCTCCGGACGGGGCCTGGAGCGCGCGCAGATCCGCGCGCTCGGCCTGGTCAAGGGCGCGGCGGCGCGGGTGAACGGGCGGATCGGCGTGCTCGACGAGAAGCTGGCCGGCGCGATCGCCGACGCCGCCGACGAGGTCGCGGCGGGCGAGCACGACGCGCACTTCCCGGTGGACGTCTTCCAGACCGGCTCGGGCACCTCGTCGAACATGAACGCCAACGAGGTCATCGCGACGCTGGCCACCCGGGCGTCGGGCCAGGACGTGCACCCGAACGACCACGTCAACGCCTCGCAGTCGTCGAACGACGTCTTCCCGACCACGATCCACCTGGCCGCCAGCGAGGCGCTGGCCATCGACGTGGTGCCGGCGTTGGAGCACCTCGCCGCGACGCTGCGCACCCGCGCGGAGGAGTGGGCCGACGTCGTCAAGGCCGGCCGCACGCACCTCATGGACGCCGTGCCGATCACGCTGGGCCAGGAGGCCGGCGGCTGGGCCACCCAGGCCGAGTACGGCGCCGCCCGCGTGCGCGACGTGCTGCCCCGGCTCGGCCAGCTGCCGATCGGCGGCACCGCGGTGGGCACCGGGCTGAACGCGCCGGAGGGCTTCGGCGCCGGCGTCGTCGAGGAGCTCAGGGCCGCGACCGGGCTCGACGCGCTCTCCGAGGCCCCCGACCACATCGAGGCCCAGGGCTCGCGGGACTCGCTGGTGGAGGCGTCGGGGGCGCTGCGCACCGTCGCCGTGTCGCTCTACAAGATCGCCAACGACCTGCGGTGGCTCTCCTCGGGTCCGCGCACCGGGCTCGCCGAGGTGCACCTGCCCGACCTGCAGCCCGGCTCGTCGATCATGCCCGGCAAGGTCAACCCCGTCCTCTGCGAGGCCACGATGATGGTGGCGGCGCAGGTCATCGGCAACGACGCGACCGTCGCCTTCTCCGGCAGCCAGGGCAACCTCGAGCTCAACGTGATGATGCCGGTCATGGCACGCAACGTCCTCGAGTCCGCGCGGCTGCTGTCCAACGTGGCGCGGCTGCTCGCCGACAAGGTGGTCGCCGGCGCCGAGGCCGACCTCGACCGCACCCGCGAGTACGCCGAGTCCTCCCCGTCGATCGTCACGCCCCTGAACAAGTACATCGGCTACGAGGAGGCGGCGTCGATCGCCAAGCAGGCCCTCAAGGAGCGCCGCACCATCCGCGAGGTCGTGCTGGAGCGCGGGCACGTCGAGGACGGGAAGCTCACCGAGGAGCAGCTCGACAGCGCCCTCGACGTGCTGCGGATGGCCCGGGGCGGTCGATAGCCGGCCCCTACACCAGGTGCAGCGCCTGGGCGCGCAGCACCGCGGAGAGCCGGTCGGTCACGCCGAGCTTGAGGTAGCAGCGCTCCAGGTGCTTCTGCACCGTGCGCGGGGAGATGGCGAGCCGCCGCGCGATCGTGCCCGCGGTGAGACCCTGCGCGAGCAGCCCGAGCACGGCCCGTTCGCGCGGGGTCAGCGGGATCTCCGACGGTCCCACGCCCTTGCCGGCGGCCACCGTCGCCAACGCCGTGACCTGCCGCTCGAGCCCGGTGAGCAGCCGCCACAGCCGTTCGGCGAAGGCCTCCTCGGGCGGTGACCAGGGTTCGGGCCGACCGAGCACGAACGACCGCGCGAGGCGGGACGTCGCCCGCAGCGGCAGCGAGAGCTGGTTCGGCGCGGAGCACGACTCGGCCAGGTCGCGGCCGCCCTGGCTGTTCCACCGGTCGGCGAACTCGGCCGGGACGGCGAGGGTCTGCCGCGGCACCCAGAGCCCGGAGGCCAGGTGGAAGCGCAGCAGCGGGTGCTCGACGGGGGCCCGGTAGGCGCTCCACTCGGCCAGCTCGCCGAAGTGCTCACCGAGGCCGCCGTCGAGCCAGACGTGGCGCACCGGCTCGTCGGGCACGACCTCGCTGTAGGTCACCCCGGACGTCCCGAAGGTGCGGGCGAGCGCCTCGGCCAGCCGGTTCACCGGCATCTCGACCAGCGGCTCGGCCATCAACGCGGCGACGAGCTCCATCCACTCCCGCTCGGCCCGCGTCCCCATCGCCCCTCCTGCTCCGCCCCGGGGGAAGAGCGCGCGGCCGCATCCCGTGATGCGCCGCCGCAGGCTGTTCGGCCCACGGCGCCGCGGGGTTAACCGGTCACGGCGCGTCGCGGCCCGGCGATCCCCCGATCTCCCGTCACACCTCGGTAACGGCCCTCCCCGCGGGACGCCCGGGGGTATAGGTACTTCCTGTGCCGCGGTCCGGCCCTCCCCCGGCCGGACGACCGCGCGCCACCCGATCGACGGCCGCCGGTCATCCCGCGGCCGCCCGGACGGGTGAGGCTTCGCCGGGCGGCGCGCGTCGCCGGGAGTGTGCGTGAGGAGAACGATGGACGTGCGGAAGAGGTGGGGTCGCGCCGGCGCCCTGGCGGCGGGCGTGGCGGCGGTGGCCCTGGCGGCCACGGCGTGTGTGAGCTCGGGCGGCGGCAGTGGCTCGGGCGGCGGCTCGTCCGAGTCCGGCGGCTGGGCCACGGCCACCTCGGCCCAGGCAGGCGGCGGCATGGACGCGCTCGTGCAGGCCGCCAAGCAGGAGGGCCAGCTCAACGTCATCGCGCTCCCGCCGGACTGGGCGAACTACGGCGCGATCATCAAGGCCTTCGGCGACAAGTACGGGATCACCGTGAACTCGGCGAACCCGGAGGGCTCGAGCCAGGACGAGATCAACGCCGTCACCCAGCTCGGCACCCAGGACCGGGCGCCCGACGTGCTGGACCTCGGCCAGGCCTTCGCCACCGGCAACACCCAGCTGTTCGCCCCGTACCAGGTCGCGACCTGGAACGACATCCCGGCGGCGAACAAGGACTCGGGCGGCGCCTGGGTGAACGACTACGGTGGCTACATCTCGATCGGCTGCAACGCGAAGCTGGTCGCGAACTGCCCCACCGCCATCGCGGATCTCGCGAAGCCCGAGTACAAGGGCCAGGTCGCGATCAACGGCGACCCGACGCAGGCGGCGGCCGGGTTCGCGTCCGTCTGGGCCGGCGCGCTGGCCAACGGCGGCTCGCTCGACGACATCACCCCGGGCGTGAACTACTTCGGGCAGCTCGCGAAGAGCGGCAACCTGCTCAAGGTCGACCCGAACGCGGCGACGATCGAGAGCGGGCAGACCCCGATCGTCCTGGACTGGGACTACACCAACGTCGCGCAGGCCGAGAAGGTCGAGGCGAGCTTCGAGTGGAAGGTGAACGTGCCCGCCGACGGGCTGTTCGCCGAGTACTACTCGCAGGCGGTCAACAAGAACGCGCCGCACCCGGCCGCGGCCCGGCTCTGGCAGGAGTTCCTGTACTCCGACGAGGGCCAGAACCTGTGGCTGGCGGGCAAGGCCCGCCCGGTCCGGTTGCCGCAGATGCAGCAGGCCGGCACCGCCACGCCGGAGCTGGTCGCCGCGCTGCCGCCGGTCCAGGGCACCGCGCAGTACCCGACGCAGGCGCAGACCGACAAGGCCAAGCAGGTGGTCGCCCAGCAGTGGGCGTCGGCCACGGCCTGAACGCGGCCGTCGCATCGTGACCTCCCTTCTCGACACGCCCACCGCCGCCCCGGACGCGCCCGCCGCGCGCCCGGAGCGGCGGTGGCGCGCCGCGCTGGGCCTGCTGCCCTTCGCGCTCTACTTCCTGGTCTTCCTGGGCGGGCCGCTGTACTTCGTGATCAGCGGCGCCTTCACCGACGCCGACGGCCGCCCGACCCTGGGCAACCTCGTCGCCTCGCTGACCTCGCCGCAGTACCTGCTGGCCTTCCGGCAGAGCCTGCTGCTGTCCGCGGTCACGGCGGTGATCGGGGCCGTGTTCGGCACCTTCCTGGCCCAGGCGGTGCTCACGGCCCGGCCACGGTCGCCGTTGCGCCGCATCGTCTCCACGGCCTCGGGGGTGCTCGCCTACTTCGGCGGCGTGCCCCTGGCGTTCGCGTTCATCGCCGCGCTGGGGCAGACCGGGCTGGCCACCGCGTGGCTGCGGTCGGCGGGGCTCGACCTGTACGCGTCCGGCTTCCGGATCGACTCGCTGACCGGCCTGGCGCTGACCTACGTCTACTTCCAGATCCCGCTCATGGTCATCCTGATCACGCCGGCGCTGGAGGGCCTGCTGCCGCAGTGGCGGGAGGCGGCGGAGAACCTGGGCGCCACGGCGTGGTCGTACTGGCGGTTGGTGGCGCTGCCGGTGCTGGCGCCCGCCTTCGCCGGCGCCACGCTCGTGCTGTTCGGCAACGCGTTCGCCGCCTACGCCACCGCCCTCGCCCTGACCAGCGGCTCGATCCCGCTGGTGCCGACGGCGATCGCGTCGGCGTTGTCGGGCAACGTGCTCGTCGGGCAGGCCAACGTCGGCCTGGCGCTCGGCCTCGACATGGTGGTGGTGATCGGGATCGTGATGGTCGCCTACCTGTGGCTGCAGCGGCGCGCCGCCCGCTGGAGCCGGCGATGAGGCGCCGCTGGCGGGTCGTCGTGCTCGCCCTGGCCGCGCTCTACTTCCTGGTCCCGCTGATCGCGTCGGCCGAGTTCAGCCTGCGGTCCCCCGGCGGTGGCCACGGCGTCGCCAACTACACCCGGATCGCCGAGGACCCGGTCCTGCTCTCGGCGCTGCTCACCTCGCTGCGGATCGCCGTGCTGACCGCGGTGGTCGTGCTGCTCCTGGTGGTCCCGACAGCGGTGTGGGTGCGGCTGCGGTTCCCGTCGCTGGCCGCCGTGCTGGAGAGCGCGACGATCCTGCCGATCGTCATCCCCCCGGTGGTGATGGCGGCCGGTATCGCGTTCGTGCAGGCCAACCTGGGCGGGCCGGTGTTCCGGGCCCTGTTCGACTCGTCGACCAGCGCGCTCACGCCCTTCTACGTGATCCTCGCGCTGCCCTTCGCCTACCGCGCCGTGGACAACGGGCTGGCCGCGATCCCGCTGCGGACCCTCGTCGAGGCCGCCCGCAACCTCGGTGCCGGCATGACGACGGCGCTGGTCCGGGTCGTCCTGCCCGCGATCCGCAGCGCGGTGCTCGGCGCCGCCTTCCTCACCCTCGCCCTGGTGCTGGGCGAGATCGTGATCGCGCGGATCCTGCTCTACACCGACACCTTCCCGATCGCGGTCGTGGAGGTCGGCCGCAGCGCGGCGGGCGTGTCGGTGGCCCTGTCCCTGGCCAGCCTGCTGCTCACCTGGGTGCTGCTGCTGGCCGTGTCGTTCGTCGGGACCCGCCGGAGGAGAACACCGTGACCGCAGTGCAGAAGTCCCCCGCGGACACGGCGACGGACGCCGCGGTCGAGTTCCGCGGGGTCAGCCGGGTGTTCGGCGGGACCCGCGCGCTCGACGGGCTGGACCTGGCGTTGCGCCGCGGCGAGCTGCTCGCCCTGCTCGGGCCCTCCGGCTGCGGCAAGACGACGGCGCTGCGGCTGCTCGCCGGGTTCGACCGGCCGACGAGCGGGGAGATCCGGATCGACGGCGCCGACGTCACCGACGTGCCGGCCAGCAGGCGCGACACGGGGATGGTGTTCCAGGCCTACAGCCTGTTCCCGACCATGACGGCGGCGGAGAACGTCGCGTTCGGGCTGCGGATGCGCAAGGTCGGCGGGGCCGAGCGCGGCCGGCGGGCGGCCGAGCTGCTGGAGCTCGTCGGCCTGGGCGACCGCGGCGGTTCCTACCCGCACGAGCTCTCCGGCGGTCAGCAGCAGCGGGTGGCGCTGGCGCGGGCGCTGGCGGTGCGGCCCAGCGTGCTGCTGCTCGACGAGCCGCTGTCCGCGCTCGACGCCCGGGTGCGGGTGCAGCTGCGCGACGAGATCCGCCGGCTGCAGCTCGCCGAGGGGATCACCACGCTGTTCGTCACGCACGACCAGTCCGAGGCGCTCGCCGTCGCCGACCGGGTCGCGGTGCTCAACGCCGGGCGGATGGAGCAGGTCGACGTGCCCCAGGAGGTCTACGCGCGGCCCGCGACCCCGTTCGTCGCGGAGTTCGTGGGTGTGATGAACACGGTCCCGGTCTCGCGGAACCGGATCACCCCGGGCGCGGCGGAGACCGCGCAGGTCCGCCCGGAGGCACTGCTCGTCGGGGCCCCCGACGGCCTCACCGGCACCGTGCTGACCAGCACCTTCCTGGGCCCGGTGACGCGACTGGTGATCCGCACGGAGGTCGGCGAGCTGACCGCCGATGCCGTCACCCGCCCCGGCCTGCCCGGCATCGGCGACCACACCACGGTCCAGGTCAGCGGCTGAGGGCGTGCGCCGACGGGCGCGCTGCCTCATGATCGGGAGCATGTTCCCGGGCTTCGACGACGAGCGGGTCGACGTGGGCGAGGTGGTGCTGCGGGTGCGGCACGGCGGCAGCGGGCCCGCGGTGCTGCTCCTGCACGGCCACCCGCGCACGGCGGCGACCTGGCACCGGGTCGCCCCGGTCCTGCGGGACGCCGGGTTCACGGTGGTCTGCCCGGACCTGCGGGGCTACGGGGCCTCCACGGCTCCCCCGACGGCCCCCGACCACGCGCAGGCGTCGAAGCGGGCGATGGCCGCCGACCTCGCCGCGCTCATGCGCCGGCTCGGCCACGAGCGCTTCACGGTGGCCGGGCACGACCGCGGCAGCTACGCCGCGCTGCGGCTGGCGCTCGACCACCCCGACGCCGTGGAGCGGCTCGCGGTGCTCGACAGCGTCCCGATCAGCGAGGCCCTCGCCCGGTGCACCGACCGCTTCGCCGCGGCGTGGTGGCACTGGTTCTTCTTCGCGCAGCCCGAGAAGCCCGAGCGGGCGATCACCGCCGATCCGGACGCCTGGTACGGCGGCGACCCGGCAATGATGGGCGAGGAGGCGTACGCCGAGTACCGGGCCGCGATCCACGACCCCGCCACCGTGCACGCGATGCTCGAGGACTACCGCGCCGGGCTCGGCGTCGACCGGGCCCACGAGGAGGCCGACCGGGCCGCGGGCCGCCGCCTGCGCTGCCCGGTCCTGGTCCTCTGGTCGACCCGGGACGACATGGAGTACCTCTACGGCGACCCCCTCACGATCTGGCGTGACTGGGCCGACGACGTGCGCGGGCACGGGATCGAGTCCGGTCACCACATGGCCGAGGAGGCCCCGGACGACCTCGCCCGCGCCCTGCTCGCGTTCTGCGGCTGACGCCGCACGCGCGCGGTCAACCCTCACCACGCACGGGCGCCGGAGGCGCGGAGGAAGCGCTCCCCCCAGTCCCGCACCCGCGCGGTCAGTTCCGGGGGCGACCGGATCTCGAACTCCGCACCGCAGCCGCCGAGGGCGAGCAGCGGCCAGTCGAGGTCGTCGGTGGCCATCCGGAGCAGGCAGCGGTCCGGGCCGAGCGGCTCGATCGTGGCCCAGCGCCCGAGGTGGGCCAGGCGCTCCGCGGGCGCCTCGACCACCGCCTCCACGGTCCAGGTGCCGGGGCGGTTGCGGATCCCGGACTGGACGAAGTCGGCGGCGTCGGCGGTGGGCAGCTCCCGGGGCCGGAAGCGGGCCCCGGTGCGGCGCGGGTCGGCGAGCCGGTCCAGCCGGAAGCTGCGCCAGTCGTGCCGGTCCAGGTCGTAGGCGACCAGGTACCAGCGCCGGCCGAGCGGGACCAGCCGGTGCGGCTCGACGTGCCGGACGCGGAGCGGGTGGTCCGGGCCGTCCGCACCGTTCGTCGGCTCGGGCCGGCGCGCGGTGTAGGTGAACTCGATCCGCTCCGAGTCCCGGCAGGCCTGCGCCACGACGATCAACGCCTCCGGATCGAGCGCGTCGGCGCGGGAGGCGCCCCAGGTGCTCGGCACGGTGACCCCGCGCAGCGCGTCCACCCGGCGGCGCAGCCGGGGCGGCATGACCTGCACGACCTTCGTCAGCGCGCGCAGGGCCGGTTCCTCGATCCCGGCCACGGCGCCCTGCGTGGCCGCCTGCATGCCGACGGCCAGCGCGACCGCCTCCTCGTCGTCGACGACGAGCGGCGGCAGCGCGGCCCCGGCGGCGAGCTGGTACCCGCCGTCGACGCCCCGGGTGGCCATCACGGGATAGCCGAGCTCGCGGAGCCGGTCGACGTCCCGGCGCAGGGTCCGCACGGACACCTCCAGCCGGGACGCCAGCTCCGGCCCCGGCCAGTACCGGTGGGTCTGCAGGAGCGAGAGCAGCCGCAGCGTCCGCGAGCTCGGTGACGTCACCGGGTCAGTATCCGGACGATTGCGGCCGGATACCGACCGCAATCCGGCCCGGACTACGGCTCGACGACCGCCTTGCCCAGCACGCCCCGCTCGCCCAGCAGCGCGACGGCCTCGCCCGCCCTCTCCAGCGGGTAGGTCCCGGCGATCGGCGGGTCGACGATCCCCGACTCCAGGTACGGGATCAGCTTGTCCCACTCCGCACGGGTGTAGCCCTCGCGCGCCGTGGCGTAGGCGCCCCAGCCGACGCCGCGGACGTCGATGTTGTTGAGCAGCAGCCGGTTCACCTTGACCGTGGGGATCTCGCCCGCGGTGAACCCGATGACCAGCAGCCGGCCCAGCGGCGCGAGCGAGCGCAGCGAGTCGGTGAACCGGTCCCCGCCGACGGGGTCGACGACCATGTCGACGCCGGTGCCGCCCGTCAGCTCCTTGACGGCGTCCTTGAACCCGTCCGTCAGCACCGCCTCGTCCGAGCCGACGGACTTCACGAAGTCCGCCTTCTCCTGCGTGGACACGACCGAGATCACCCGGGCGCCGAGGGCCTTCGCCAGCTGGATCGTCGCGGTGCCGATGCCGCCGGCGGCGCCGTGCACCAGCACGGTCTCGCCCTTCTGCAGCTGACCGCGCGTGATCAGCGCGAAGGTCATGGTCAGGTAGTTCATCGGCAGGCAGGCGCCCGCCGCGAAGCCCACGTTGTCCGGCAGCGGGAAGACGCTGAGCACCGGGGCCGTGGCCAGCTCGGCGAACGCGCCGATCGAGGTGCTCGCGGCGACCCGGTCGCCCGGCGAGAACTCCGAGCCCTCCGGCGCCTCGCGGACCACGCCCGCCAGCTCGCCGCCGAGCGTGAAGGGCAGCTCCGGCTTGTACTGGTACTTGTCCTGCGTGAGCAGCAGGTCCGGGAAGTTGACCCCGGCCGCCTCGACCTCGATCAGCACCTCGCCCGGCCCGGCCACCGGGTCCGGCACCTCGCCGATCTCCAGCGCCTGCGGCCCGTCCGTGCGGGTCACCCGTGCTGCGCGCATGCATGTCTCCTGTCGTCGCGTTCGTCGTCGAACATGTCAGGTCCGCGGTGGGGGCGCCAGGTACCGCGGATTGGCCACGGCGACCTGCGCGGTGACCGACGCCCGGACGGCGGCGACGACGTCGGGGCCGTCGGCGGGCAGCGCGCCGCCGCGGATCCGGGCGGCCAGCTCGGCGTCGTCGGCACAGCCCAGGGCGTGCAGTCGGGCGCGGTGCTCCGCCCGCTGCGCCGGGCCGAGCCGCAGCTCGCGGCGGGCGATCGTGAGCGCGTTCGCCGCCACCTTGGCGAGGTAGGCGGTGCGCGGGTCGGGCGGGGTCAGCTCCTCGCGCAGGAACCCGC
>NZ_JAJSOK010000028.1 GCF_021283305.1 Pseudonocardia kujensis | reverse complement strand
GATGCCCGGCCACGGACTCGACATCGAGCAGCTCACGCTGCGGATCAGACCGACCCTGCACACGGGCATCGTCCCAGCGGCCCGAGATCGACTGGCGGTCCGACACCCGAGCTTTTCAGCAGTCTCCCAGAGAGGCTCCGCCTCGGACCGCCGAGGTGATGGCTCGTCAGGCGGATGAGCTGCGGTCACGCTGGTGGCCGTGGCCAAGCCGGTGACCGTGAATGACGTGCTCGACGGGCAGGTAGCGCTGGATCTGGAGTGCTTGGACCGGGTCTACCTCAACGCCTACGTGCCGAACCTGCAGGCGGGCGGGCAGGTGGTGAGTTTCCTGACCGCGCACCTGGGCTATCCGATCCCGTCGCCGGCGATCTTCAACAAGCTCGGGGCGGCATTCCGCAAGGCCGTCGCCCGGTTCGCCGCCGCCGAGCACGTCCCGGTGGTGCGCTTCGCCAAGACCGACCGCAAGATCGATCGGATGCGCCCGTATCTGGCCGCGCAGGCCGCCACCGGGCACTCCGGGGTGGCCGCGATCGGCACGGCGCAGGAGTTCGCGTCGGTGTTCGTCGGGGTGCAACGCGAGGGCTCGACCGGCGCGCCCTGGTACACCTTCCCCCGCACACAGCGGCGGGTGAGCTGCTTTTACTTCTACCTCTGGGACGACGAGTTCGGCCCGGCGTTCATCAAGATCTGCGCCTACTTCCCCTACCCGGCCAAAATCTGGATCAACGGACACGAGTGGGCCAAACGCCAGGCCGCCAAGGCCGGGATCGGGTACACCGAGCTGTCCAACGGGTTCGCCGCCACCGACGACCCCGCCGCGCTGCAAGCGATCTGCGATCGGCTCGGCCCGGCCACCATCGACGCCTTCGCCCAGCGCTGGCTGGCGGTGCTGCCGCGCCCGCTCACCGACGCCGATCGCGCCGGCGGGTACTGGTGGGAGCTGTCGATGCGCCAGGTCGAGGTCTCACGCACCCTGGTGTTCAGCGCGCCCCGCCATGCCCGCGGGTTCTTCGAGGCCCTGGTCGCCGACAACCTCGACATCGGCCGCCCCGAACACGTCGAGCTGATCTTCACCGGCAAGCACGAACGCCGGGGCCGCCCGCGCACCCACCCACTGACCTTCAACACCCAGGTCGTCACCCGCGGCGTCGAGGTCACCGTCAACGCCTTCTACAAGCACTCCCGAATCAAGCAGTACCTCAAAGACGGCCACGCGCTGCGCGTCGAGACCGTCGTCAACGACCCCTACGACCTGGGCTGTCAGCGCCGGCTGCACAACCTGCCCGCGCTGCAGGCCAAAGCCCGTGCCGTCAACCGGCGCCTGCTCGATACTGAACGCGTCGGCCAGGGCTGCATCCTCGCGAGTCCAGCCTTTGAGCGGATCGCGCACCCCACCCGCACCCGGGAGGGGCGGCGGGCCCCGGCCCTACGGTTCGGCGACCCTCGGGTCCAAGCCCTGGCCGGCGCCCTGAGCGTCTCCCTGCTCGCCGTCACCGGCATCACCAACAAGAGCCTGCGCGCCTTGATGACCGGACTGCTCGGCCAGCCCTACCCCACCAGCCGGGCCAGCTACGACCTGACCCGCCTACGCCGCAACGGCCTGATCACCCGCGTCGAAGGCCGCAACCTCTACCGGCTCACCGACGACGGCCTCGCCTTCGCCATCTTCTACACCAAGGTCCACAACCGCCTGCTCAGGCCGCTCATGGCCAGCGCACCACCCACCCCGCCGCCCCTTCGGGCCGCGCTGCGCACCATCGACCAGCACATCAACGCCCGCTTCGCCGAAGCCCGACTACCGTCGGCGGCCGCCTGAAACCCTGGACAACTGCCAAACCCCTAGCGACCAAGGATTGCTAGCGGGTCGTCGGCCATCGTTCCGCTCTTGCCGCCGTCGTACAGCTGGTCGACGATCAGGTCGGTCTCCGCGAGAGCCTCGAAAGGGACGACCTTCTCGTCATGTGGCACGTTCGGAGGCTATCGATCACCGACTGGGCGGAGCGGCGCAAGGGTAGTTCAGGAGGTTTTCAAGATCATATTCCGGGCCGTCTGTGGGCCGTCTGGGCCGTCGCTGGGCCGTGAGAGCACCCCCGACAACGAAAAACGACGCTGACCTACGAGGAGCTATCCCCGCTGGTCAGCGCCGCTTTCAGTGCCCGGATCAGGCAGCCTGCTTGGTCTCCCAGAAGATCTTGTCGATCTGGGCGATGTAGTCCAGCAGCTCCTGGCCGTCCTTCGGGTCGACCGAGGACTTGGTGCCACCGGGGCCGCCGCCGGCCTTCTTGGTGGCCTTGTTGAACAGCTCGTGCAGCTCCGGGTACTTCTCGAAGTGCGGCGGCTTGAAGTAGTCCGTCCACAGCACCCACAGGTGGTGCTTCACGAGGTCGGAGCGCTGCTCCTTGATCTCGATGGCCCGCTCCCGGAACACCGGGTCCTCGTTGCCCTGGTACTTCTCCTGGATGGCCTTGACCGACTCGGCCTCGATGCGCGCCTGGGCCGGGTCGTACACGCCGCAGGGGAGGTCGCAGTGCGCGGTGGCCTCCAGCCGCGGGCGGAGAATGCGGGACAGCCGCATGGGTCCTCCCTGGTGGTGATCGTTCTGGCGTGCCCGACCCTACTCCCGGGGGCGGGGGGCCAGCAGGCCGGAAGGTGTGGTCAACACGGTGTTTCGGACGCGGATCACAGGGCATCACCGCGGGTGGCGGGCGGTGACCGTCCGGGGCCCCTCCATGTCGACCACCCTCTCCGACGACGACGTCGTCCTGGTCCGGTTCGGCCGGTCCGCCCGGCCGGGTGACGTGGTCCTGGTGCGCTGGCCCGTCCGGCCCGCGCAGCTCTCGGTGAAGCGCGCGGTGCGGCCGGAGGGCGGGCTGTGGTGGGTGGAGGGCGACAACCCCTTCGGCTCCACCGACTCCCGCACGCTCGGCCCGGCCGAGGTGGTGGCCGTCGTCACGCGGCGGTTGTGGCCCCGACCCCGGCGCCTCTGAGGTACGGTCGTCACCCAGTACCCGACAGCCGATCCCTCGGCCCGCCCCGCCGCATCCCGCGGGGCCGGATCGAGGGGGCCGTCCGGCACCGACCCGGCGAGACCTGCCCCCGGTGCACGGCGAGTAGGGACGCCCGACGGCGTCCACCGCACCCGTACCGGAGTTCTTCCATGACCGTCTCCCCCGAGCGCACCCTGTCCTCGGACCTGTCCACGAGCACGCCCGCCCCCACCCGCGAGGAGATCTTCGCCTCGCACGAGGGCGGCAAGTTGGCCACCGGGCTGTCCACCCCGCTGCGCGACGCCCGTGACCTGGCCATCGCCTACACCCCCGGCGTGGCCGAGGTGAGCCGGGCGATCGCCGCCGAGCCCGCGCTGGCCCGCCGGTACACCTGGACCGACCGGCTGGTCGCGGTGGTCAGCGACGGCACCGCCGTCCTCGGCCTCGGCGACATCGGCCCGCGCGCGTCGCTGCCGGTGATGGAGGGCAAGTCGGCGCTGTTCAAGACCTTCGGCGGGCTCGACTCGATCCCGCTGGTCCTCGACACCACGAACGTCGACGAGATCGTCGAGACCCTGGTCCGGCTGCGGCCGAGCTTCGGTGCGGTCAACCTCGAGGACGTCGCCGCGCCGCGCTGCTTCGAGCTGGAGCGCCGGCTGGTCGAGGCGCTCGACTGCCCGGTCATGCACGACGACCAGCACGGCACCGCGATCGTGCTGCTCGCCGCTCTGCAGGGCGCCTGCGCCACCACCGGCCGGGCCCTGTCGTCGCTGCGCATCGTGGTCTCCGGCGCCGGTGCGGCGGGGGTGGCCTGCGCCCGGATCCTGGTCGCGGCCGGGGCCAGGGACGTCGTCGTCCTCGACTCCCGCGGGGTGATCGACGCCGCCCGTGGCGGGATCAAAGCCGAGCTCGCCGCCGAGACGAACCCGCGCGGGGTGACCGGCGGTCCGGCAGACGCGCTGCGCGGCGCCGACGTCTTCGTCGGGCTCTCCAGCGCCACCCTGCCCGAGGAGGTCCTGGCCACGATGGCGCCGGACCCCTTCGTGTTCGCGCTGTCCAACCCGGACCCGGAGGTCCACCCGGAGATCGCCGCGCGGTACGCCGCCGTCGTCGCCACCGGGCGCAGCGACTTCCCGAACCAGATCAACAACGTGCTTGCCTTCCCGGGGGTGTTCCGCGGGGCGCTCGACGTGGGCGCGCGCCGGATCACCGAGTCCATGAAGCTGGCCGCGGCGAACGCGATCTTCTCGGTGGCCACGGACGATCTCGCGGCCGACCGGATCGTCCCCAGCCCGTTCGACCCGCGGGTCGCGCCCGAGGTGGCGGCCGCCGTCGCCGAGGCGGCCCGGCAGGATCCGGCGGCGGGTGTCACGGAGGGTGACCGCTGACAGGCGTCTCACCTGGCGTTCTTCCGCCGCTCGGTGCACATGATCACCGAGCGTGCGGCACCGTGCGGTAACTCACTCGGGTCGGAGTAGTCCGTTCGAGCGGTATCCCCGGATCGAGTGGAGCAGTCGCTCGTTGTGCTCCGTGACGGGGCCCGACGCGGCCCCGGAACACACGGCGAGCACGTGGGGGGCACGGTGAGCGGCTTCGGAGGGCGCGGCGAGGCGGCGGACGAGCCTGCCCGGTCGGGCGTCCCCGACGCCTTCGCCGTCGACCCGGTCGACGAGGAGGACCTCGCCGACCTGTCCGCCGACCTGTCCGCCGGCCCGTCCGACGGCCCGTCCGACGGCGGGCCGGGCGGCCCGCCCGGCGGTCCGGGGGGCACGGGCCTGCCGGACTCGGTCCGTCGTGCCGACCGGCGCCGGGCGGACAACGTCCCGCCGCGCCCGGAGCAGGCCCGCTTCGCCGACCGCCTCGCCCGGGCGATCTCCGCGCCCTCCGGCGGCCAGGTGCCGGGCCAGACCCGGCGCCCGGCGTCGAGCTCCCTCGGCCGCCCGCTGCCGGAACGCGAGGAGCCGGGCGAGCCCGAGGTGCGCACCGATCCCGGCGCCGTGCAGCTCGCCGCGCCTCCGGAGCAGGTCAGCGGCCCGCACGCGCTCCCGCTCGACCAGGGAACGACCGACCCGGGCGGGCTTCCGGCGGTGCCGCCCACGCTGCGCGACGCCGCCTTCGGCACCGCGGCCCTGCCGCCGTCCGCCCTGTTCGGCGAGAGGATCGACGTCGTGCCGCTGCCGGCCGCACCCGCGGTGGTCTGCGACGGTGCCGACCGGATCCTCCGCGTCAACGACGCCTTCCTGCAGCTCGCCGGCCGCCCCGCGGAACCGTTGGGCGTGCGGCTGGGCGGGCTGCTCGCGGGGCCCGACGCCGACGCGCGCCTGCTGCGCGCCGACGGCACCACGGTCCGGGTGCGCGCGGTCCGCTGGGACCTGCCCGGCGACCTGCACACCGTCGTCCTCGTGGAGCTGGGCGAGCCGCAGCGCGTGGACCGGCGCTGGACCGCGGAGCTGGAGCGGCTCGCCCGGGTCGGCACCTGGACGTTCGAGCTGGCCACGGCCACCTTCCGGCGCAGCGCGTCGCTCCAGGAGCTCTACCGTGACGTCGGCGTGGTCCCCGACGGCCCGCACGGCCCGGTCGAGGGCGAGCAGGTGGCGGCGCTCTGCCGGGCGCTGCGCACCGGGTCGGGCCCGACCGACCACCACGTCGAGCTGCGGCTGCCCGGCGACCGGGTGCTCAGCTGCCGGGCGGGCGTCGAGCGCGGGCCCGACGGGGTCCCCGTGCGGCTCGCCGGCATGGTCCGCGACGTCACCGCGCAGCGGCTCGCCGAGGGCGGCCGGCACTCCGCGCGGCGCTTCGCCGACCTGCTGTCCACGGTGCCCGACGGGGTCGGGCTGTTCGACGCGGCGGGCCGGCTCGTCGACGCCAACGAGGCCTTCTGCACGCTCCTCGGCCGGCCGCTCGCGGAGCTGCGCGGGCGCACCGCGCTCGACCTGACCGCCGACGCCGAGCCGCAGCCCGACGCCGCACCGGCCGTCCTGCCGGGCTGGCTGCGCCGCATCCCCACGGGTGGCGGGCACGGGTACCGGCTCCAGGCCGTCACGCTGCTGCGCGGCGACGGCACCCGGGTCACGGTCGCGCTCGCCGTCACCGCCTCGACCACCGACGACGGCGACCCGTTCTGGCTGGTCGTGGCCACCGAGGTCGCGCCGCCCGCGCCGCAGCGCGACGCCGGTACCGCCGTCGACGTCCTGACCCGGCTGCCGAACCGCGCGGCCGCGCTCGACCTCGTCGCGGACCTGCTCGCGGGGCCCGACGGCGACCGGGTCGCGGTGGTCTGCGGCGACCTCGACGACTTCGCGCGGGTCAACTCCTCGCTCGGCCACGAGGCGGGCGACGAGCTCCTGGTCAGCACGGCCGCACGGCTGCGCCGGGAGCTGCCCGTCGGCTGCACGCCGGCCCGGCTGGCCGGCGACGAGTTCGTCGTGATCTGCGCCGACCACACTCTCACCGGTGGTCCCGAGGCCCTGGCCCGTACCGTCGCCCGGCTGATGGGCGGCACGGTGGGCGTGCACGGGCGGCCGGTCCAGCTCACCGCCACCGTCGGCGTCGCCACCCCGGACGTGCACCCGGACGCGCCCGTGGAGGCCGGCGACCTGCTGCGCTACGCCGAGGTGGCGATGCACGAGGCCAAGCGCACGGACCGGGGCGGGATCGCCACCGCGTCGCCCGCGGTGGTGGGGTCGGCCGACCGGCAGCTCGAGCTGGAGGGCGAGCTTCGTGCCGCGCTGGTCGAGGACCGGCTCGTGCTGCACTACCAGCCCGTCGTCGGGCCGGACGGCTCGGTGGTCTCCGCGGAGGCGCTGGTCCGCTGGCCGCACCCGGAGCGCGGGATGATCTCGCCGGGCGAGTTCCTGCCGGTCGCCGAGCGCGCCGGCATGCTGCGCGACCTCGACCTGTGGGTGCTGCGGACCGCCGTGAACGAGGCCGCGACCTGGCCCGGCCGCGCCGCGGTCGCCGTCAACCTCGCCGGCCTCCTGCCCAGCGAGCCCGGGTTCCTCGACGAGGTGACGCGGATCGTCGGCGCCTCCGGATTGCCCTGGGACCGGCTCATCCTCGAGCTGGTCGAGACCAGCCTCGTCGCCCTGCCGCGCGCGGCGCGCGCGGTCATGGCCGAGCTCACGGCGCGCGGGGTCCGGTTCGCCGTCGACGACTTCGGCACCGGCTACTCCTCGCTCGCCCGGCTCAAGGAGCTGCCCACCCAGACGGTCAAGGTGGACAGGGCGTTCGTCACCGGCGTCGGGACCGACCCGGCGGACTTCGCGGTCGCCCGGGCCGTCGTCGACATGGCCCGCGCGATGGGGCGGACCACGGTGGCCGAGGGGGTCGAGACGGCCGAGCAGTTCCACGTGCTGCGCGGCCTCGGCGTCGACGCCTACCAGGGCTGGCTGTTCTCCCGGCCGCTGCCGCCCGAGGATCTGCACCGGGTGCTCGCGGGCGGTCGGCTGCCCACGCCCGCCCGCGCCGCGGGAGCCTGACCCCCGAATGACCGGACGGGTCGCGAGGGGATCACACTTCATCATCCGGCTCGCTCCCGTCGGTGCCTCCGGATAGCCTCGTCGCACCATGGCGCCCGGAAGGCGGGCGCCGGGACGAGGGGAAACCCCGCGTGATCGAGTTCCGCGGCGTGACGAAGCGGTTCCCGGACGGGACCGTCGCGGTCGACGGGCTTGACCTGACCGTGGACGCCGGCAGGATCACCGTGTTCGTCGGGCCGTCCGGGTGCGGCAAGACCACGTCGCTCCGGATGATCAACAGGATGATCGCGCCGACCGAGGGCACGGTGACCGTCGACGGCCGGGACGTGATGTCCGGCGACGCGGCGGACCTGCGCCGCGGCATCGGCTACGTGATCCAGCAGGCCGGGCTGTTCCCGCACAAGACGATCCGCGACAACATCGCCACCGTCCCGCTGCTGCTCGGCTGGAGCAAGCGCAGGGCGCGGGCCCGGGCGGACGAGCTGATGGAGGTCGTGGGCCTGGCGCCGGAGATGGCGGCGCGCTATCCCGCGCAGCTCTCCGGCGGCCAGCAGCAGCGCGTCGGCGTCGCCCGGGCGCTCGCCGCGGACCCGCCCGTGCTGCTGATGGACGAGCCGTTCAGCGCCGTCGACCCGGTGGTGCGGGAGTCCCTGCAGGAGGAGCTGCTGCGGCTGCAGGGCGAGCTGGGCAAGACGATCGTGTTCGTCACGCACGACATCGACGAGGCCGTCAAGCTCGGCGACAAGGTCGCGGTGTTCCGCACCGGCGGCGTCCTCGCGCAGTACGACGAGCCGGGCGTGCTGCTCGACCGCCCGGCCGACGGGTTCGTCGACGGGTTCGTCGGACGCGACCGCGGTTACCGCAAGCTGGGCTTCCTCTCCGACGAGCTGCCGCTCGCCGAGCTGCCCACGGTGCGCGTGGGCGAGTCGGCGCCCGACGGGTGGTCGCTCGTCGTCGATCCCGAGGGCCGGCCGCTCGGCTGGGTGCAGGGCGGGGGCAGCGTCGAGGAGGCGACCGTCGTGCCCGGCGGGTCGCTCTACGAGGTCGGGTCCGGCTCGCTGCGCAGCGCGCTCGACGCGGCGCTGTCCTCGCCGTCCGGCCGCGGCGTCGCGGTCGACGGGGACGGTCGCGTCGCGGGCGCGCTGAGCGCCGACGACGTGCTGCGGGCGCTCGCCGCCTCCCGGGCGGACGAGGCGGCCTGATGGTCTGGGACTGGATCCCGCGCAACCTCGGCATGATCGGCGGGCTGCTGGGCGAGCACGTGGTCCTGGCGCTGGTCCCCGTCCTGATCGGACTGGTCCTCGCCGTCCCGATCGGGTGGGCCGCCGCCGGCAACCGCGCGCTGCGCGGGGTGCTCGTGCCGGCCGCCAGCGTGCTGTACACGATCCCGTCGCTGGCGCTGTTCATCGTGTTGCCGGCGATCATCGGCACCCGGATCCTCGACCCGCTCAACGTCGTCGTCGCGCTGACGATCTACACCGTCGCCCTGTTGGTCCGCTCGGTGGCCGACGCGCTCGGCGCCGTCCCGTCCATGGTCGTCGCCGCGGCCACGGCCATGGGGTACCGGCCCGGCCGCCGGTTCGTGTCGGTCGAGCTGCCGCTGGCCGTCCCCGTGTTGATCGCGGGGCTGCGGGTGGCCGCGGTGTCGAACATCAGCCTGGTCTCGGTCGGCGCGCTCATCGGCGTCGGCGGGCTGGGGCAGCTGTTCACGGACGGCTACCAGCGGAACTTCCCGCTCGAGATCCTCACGGGCATCGTGATGGTCCTGCTGCTGGCGCTCGTCGTCGACGGGCTGCTGGTGTTGATCGGGCGGTTCAGCACCCCCTGGACCCGCGTGGGAGCGAACGCGTGAACGCCCTGTTCTCCTGGCTCGCCGACCCCGCGCACTGGAGCGGCTCGGCCGGCATCCCCGCCCGGCTCGTCGAGCACCTCTGGTACTCGGTGCTGGCGCTCGCCCTCGGTGCGGTCGTGGCGCTGCCGATCGGCGCGCTCGTCGGGCACGGGCGCCGCGGCGGGTTCCTCATCGTGGGGTCGGCCAACGGCATGCGCGCGCTGCCCGAGCTCGGCCTGCTCACCCTGCTGGTGCTGCTGATGGGGATCGGGCTGCTCCCGGTCACCCTCGCCCTGGCCGTGCTGGCGATCCCGCCGCTGCTCGCCGGCACGTACTCGGGCGTGCGCAACGTCGACCCCGGCGCGGTCGACGCCGCCCGCGGCATGGGGATGCGCGAGTGGCAGGTGCTGTTCAAGGTCGAGCTTCCCAACGCGCTCCCGCTGATCCTCGGCGGCCTGCGCGGCGCGGCGCTGCAGGTCATCGCGACCGCCGCCGTCGCCGCCTACGTGAGCTTCGGCGGCCTCGGCCGCTTCCTGATCGACGGGCTGCGCACCCGCGACTACCCGCAGATGGCCGCCGGGGCGGTCCTCGTGGCCGTGCTCGCGCTCGTCGTCGAGGGGCTGCTCGCGCTGCTGCAGCGCGCGGTCGTCTCCCCCGGGCTGCGCGGCGGCGGCCGCCGCTCGCCCACCGCCACCGTCGGGCGTCCCGCCCCCGCGCCCGCGAACCCCGAACCCGTCCCCGTCCGAGAGCCCGCAGGAGCCGAACCGTGAAACTGATCCGTCCCCTCACCCTCGTCGCCGCCGGGGCGGCCCTGGTCCTCGGGCTCACCGCCTGCGGTGGCGGCGGGGGCTCGAACGACCCGCTGGCCTCCGGCAACAGCCAGGCCCCGGCCGCGGCGGACACCGTCCGCATCGGGTCGGCGGACTTCCCCGAGAACCAGGTGCTCGCCGAGATCTACGCCCAGGCCCTCGAGGCCAAGGGCGTGAAGGTCGAGCGGAACTTCAACATCGGCAGCCGCGAGGTCTACTTCCCGGCGCTCACCGACGGTTCCATCGACCTCATCCCGGACTACACCGGCGTGCTGCTGCAGTACATCAACAAGAACGCGACCGAGACCGAGGGCGACGCGGTCTACGCCGCCCTGCAGAAGGCCGTGCCGGCACCGCTCACGGTGCTCGACAAGGCGGCGGCCGAGAACAAGGACGCCGTCGTCGTCACGGGCCAGTACGCCCAGCAGAACAACCTGAAGAACATCGGCGACCTCGCCCCCATCGCCGGCCAGGCGTCGTTCGGCGGCCCGTCGGAGTTCCAGACCCGGCCGGACGGGATCCCCGGCATCGAGAAGACCTACGGGGTGAAGTTCAAGGAGTTCAAGGCCCTCGACACGGGCGGCCCGCTCACCGTCGCCGCCCTGAAGGACGGCACCATCCAGGCGGCCGACCTGTTCACCACCGACCCGACGATCGAGGACAGCGGGTTCGTGGTGCTCGGCGACCCGGACAACAACTTCGCCGCGCAGAACGTCGTGCCGCTGATCAACTCCAGCAAGGCGAACGACACCGTCAAGCAGGCGCTGAACGCGGTCCAGGCCAAGCTGACGACCGAAGGCCTCATCGAGCTCAACCGCACCCTCTCGGGCGCGGACAAGCCCGACGTCGGCACCGTCGCCAAGAACTGGCTCGCGCAGCAGGGGCTGTAGGGCGCCGTAGGTAGGCTCGGGCGATGACAGCAGGCACCGTCGCCGCCCTCTACCGCTACCCGGTCAAGTCGATGCTGGGCGAGCCGGTCGCGGAGATCGCGGTCGGCCCGCTCGGCGTCGCCGGGGACCGCCGGTTCGCGCTCCTCGACGAGGAGACCGGCCGGGTGGCCACGGCCAAGCACCCGCGGCGCTGGCGGCAGCTGCTGCAGTGCCGCTCCGCCACCGCGTCCGACGGCGTGCGCGTCACGCTGCCGGACGGGCGCTCGCTCGACGCGTCGGACGCGGACGAGGAGCTGTCCGCGCTGCTCGGGCGCCGGGTCCGGATGGCGGGGGAGCGTCCCGAGGGCGCCGAGGTCGAGCGGCCGGACCCGGTCGACGTGCTCGCCGAGGGCGTCGACGCCGAGGTGGACTACGCGATCCTGGAGATCGCGCAGGGCACCCCGGGCGGCGCGTTCGTCGACCACTCGCCGGTGCACCTGATCACCACCGCGACGCTCGACGCGATCGGCGTCGGCGCGGCAGAGGCGATCCGCTACCGGCCCAACGTCGTCGTCCGGACGCCCGAGGGCTACCCGCCGTTCTCGGAGAACGACTGGCCGGGCCGCGAGATCACCCTCGGTGAGGTACGGCTGCGCGCCACCCTGCCGACCCCGCGGTGCTCCGTCCCCACGCTGGAGCACGGCGCGCTCGGCCGCGCACCCGGCGCGGTCCGCCCGCTCCTCGAGCACCGGGTCGAGGTCCCCGGCTTCGGCGTCCTCCCCTGCGCGGGGGTGTACGCCGAGGTGGTCGCCGGCGGCACCGTGCGGGCGGGGGACGAGGTGCGGGTGGGGGAGTAGGTCCACCCGTCCCCGATCACGTCCGGCGGGGACGGGTGGCGGCCCCACCCCGAGACCCCGACCCGGGTGCTCAGGGAGGGGCCGGGGTTCGTCCCGGATCCCGCGGGTGCGGAGGATTCCTAGCGTCCCTCCCGTGGACACCACCCTCCCCGGCCCGGGGCACGCACCGGGTCCCGTACGCCCGCCCGACACCCGCCGGCCGCGCGCGACGCTGTGGATCCTGCGGGTGCTGCTGACCGTGCACGTGCTCGCCGTGCTGGGTCAGCCGGTGCTGGCCGGGCTGTACCTGTCCGGCGACGTCGACGCGATCACGGTGCACGGGATCGTCGGGTCAGCGCTGGCGGGGCTCGGGCTGGTGCTGATCGGGGGCGCGGCCGCCTACGTGCTGGTCGGCCGCGGGCGGTGGTGGGTGCTCGCCGCCGCGGTGCTGCTGTTCTTCGCGGAGGGTCTGCAGGTCGGGTTCGGGTACGCCCGGGAGCTCGACCTGCACGTCCCGCTCGGGGTGCTGATCGTGACGGTGTCGATCCTGCTGGCCGCCTGGATCTGGACCCCCGCCGCCCGCCGGGGCCGACGATGAGGCGCCCACCCACCCCGTACCTCTCCCGCCGCGCCTTCCTCGGCGCCCTCGCCACCACGGTGGGGGCGGCCGCGCTCACCGGCTGCGGAGCCCTCGGCATCGACACCCCGCCCGGTCAGACCGGCGACGCGCTCCGCACCGCCCGCCCCCTGCCCGCGCCGTTCCGGGTGCCGTTGCCGCGCCCGGTCGTCGCCCGACCGACCGGCACGACCACGCTCCCCGACGGCACCGCGGCCGACCTGTACGAGATCACCCAGCGCGCGGCCGACGTCGAGATCCTGCCGGGCGTCCGCACCACCGTCTGGGGCTACGAGGGCACCTTCCCCGGGCCGACGCTGGAGACGCGGACCGGCCGCCCCGTCGTCGTCCGGCACCGCAACGAGCTGCCGGTCCCGACCGTCACGCACCTGCACGGCGGCCACACCCCGGCCGACTCCGACGGCTGGCCGCTCGACCTGCTGCTCCCCGTCGAGGGTGGGCCGCCGGTGCACCACGGCATGCCCGGTGACCTGGCCGTCGGCACCCGCGACCACCACTACCCGATGACCCAGCGGGCCGCGACGCTCTGGTACCACGACCACCGCATGGACTTCACCGGCCCGGCCGTCTACCGCGGACTGTTGGGCCTGCACCTGGTGCGCGACCCCGTCGAGGACGACCTCCCGCTGCCGCGCGGCGACCGGGAGATCCCGCTCGTGCTCTGCGACCGCGCCTTCGACGCCGACGGCCAGTTCGCCTACCCCTCCCTCGACCGCAGCCTGCGCCGCGTCCCCGGCGTGGCGGCCGCATGGACGGAGGGGGTGCTGGGCGACGTCGTGCTGGTCAACGGCGCCCCGTGGCCCGTCGCGGAGGTCGACGCCGTCCGGCACCGGTTACGGGTCCTCAACGGCGCGAACGCCCGCCGCTTCTCCCTCGCCTTCCAGGTCCCGGGCGCGCCCGACCTCCCGGTCACCCAGATCGGTTCCGACGGCGGTCTGCTCGCCGCCCCGGTCGAGCGCCCGACCGTCGATCTCGCGCCGGGGGAGCGGTGCGACGTCGTCGTGGACCTCGGCCGCGTCCCGGTCGGTACCGAGGTCACGGTCGTCGACCTGCTGAGCGCGGGACCGACCAGGAACGTGCTGCGGTTCCGGGTCGTCCGCGCCGGGCGTGACGACAGCGCCGTCCCGGCCGTGCTGTCGGAGATCGAGCGCCTGGTCCCCGGCCCGGTGCGCCGTGAGTTCGTGTTCCGCCGCGGTGCGGTCGGCGGCCACTCCGGTTGGACGATCAACGACCGGTCCTTCGACCCCGACACCGCGCTGGCCGACGTCCCGCTCGGCGCGACGGAGACCTGGCGGTTCCGCACCGACGTCCACCACCCCGTGCACCTGCACCTCGATCCCGTGCAGGTCCTCGCGCGCGGCGGCCGCGGACCCGGACCGTCCGACGCCGGGTGGAAGGACACGGTCGACCTGCGGCCGGGCGAGATCGTGGACGTCGCCGTGCGCTTCACGGACTTCGCGGGCCGGTTCGTGCTGCACTGCCACAACCTCGAGCACGAGGACATGGCGATGATGGCGACGATCCGGACCGTCGCCGGCGCGAACGGAGCGTGAGACGCCCGGCCGGCGACACGAGGACGGTGGTCACCCCGAGTGGGTACCCGCCTACGGTATGGATTCCGTTGCTCCGATCTGCCTACGCTTCCGGGCGACCGACGAGTCCGCAGGAGCGAGGGAGTCGACCTTCACATGGCCTGGTTCAACGCCCTCCTCGCCTGTGTGTCGCTCGGCCTCGGGCTGGTTCACCTCGTCCGCCTCGCCACCGCGCGCCGTGACGGTCGTCCGGTCGCCGGGGAGGCCGCGCACGTCGTGATGGGGTTCGGCATGGCGGCGATGTTCTCGCCGGTCGGCGACCCCGTCCCGCCCGCGGTGTGGATCGCCGCCTTCGGCCTGAGCGCCGCCTGGTTCGCGGCCCTCGCCCTGCGCACCGGCCCCGCCTCCGACGACGCCGGGCACCACGTCGTGTGCGGCGTCGCGATGCTGTTCATGCTCTCCCTGGGCCTGGGGGAGCAGGCGGCGTCGGGCGGCGGGCACGCCCACCACGCGGCGGGAGCCGGCCCGGCCGCCTGGACCTCGGTCGTCGCGATCGTGCTCGCCGGCTACTTCGGCTGGCACGTCATGCGCTGCGGGGACCGCTTCGCCGCCGCCCGCCGGGCCCGGATCGCGCTCACCGACCCCGTGCCGGCCGGGGGGCCCGCCGAGATCGCCGTGCCCGTGGTCGACAGGGGCAGCTGCGGCCACGCCGCCGGCCGTGTCGAGGGGCGCCTCGCCGCCCTGCGCGCGCCGCAAGCGGCGGCCGTCGCGCACCTGGTCATGGCGTCGTCGATGGCCGTGATGCTGCTCGGGATGATCTAGAAGCGGTTGACGACGTCCGTCACGAGCAGCGCGAGGAACAGCACCGACGCGGCGCCGAGGAACAGGTTCGACAGCCAGCCCGAGCGGCCCTTCCCGGTGACCCGCTTCGAGTTGAGCAGCAGCATCAGGGTGAGGGCCAGGAACGGCATGAAGACCGAGCCCAGCACGCCGTAGACGAGCGTGAGGCCGAAGGGCTTGTCGATGAAGAGCAGGGCCATCGGCGGGATCGTCAGCCAGAGGAGGTAGCCGCGGAAGGGCAGCGACCGCTCGGTCTCGCCCGAGGCGAACCGCTCGACGGTGGAACCCGACTCCGCCGCCTTGCCGTGCGGCAGCCGGATCGCCCGGGTCCAGTCGGCGAACAGGAACGAGACGCCGTTCCACACCCCGAGCAGCGACGTCGAGGTCACGGCCAGGAACCCGACCAGGAAGAGGATCCGGGCCCAGGCGCCGTAGCGCTCGTCGAGCGCGGTGCCCAGCGTGAGCAGGCCGCTGTCGGACTCGGTGAGGTTCTGCCCGAACAGCAGGGTGGAGCCGACGATCAGCATCGCGATCACGAAGATGCCGGTCATGACGTAGCCGATGGCGTTGTCCAGCCGCATCATCGACAGCCAGCCGCTTCCCCGCCAGCCCTTGGCGAACATCCAGTAGCCGTAGGCGGCCATCGTGATGGTGCCGCCGACGCCGCCGATCAGGCCGAGGACGTAGATCGTCGAGCCCTCCGGCAGCCGCGGGGCCAGCCCGGACGCCAGGTTGCCGAGGTCCGGCGCGACCAGCACGGCGACCGCGACCACGGTGCAGAACTTGATCAGCACCAGCACGGTCATGAACTTCTCGAAGAAGGCGTAGCGCTGCGTCCACACCAGCACCAGCCCGACGACGCCGGCGATCATGGCCCAGTACCGCACGGACAGGCCGCCGAACAGGGCGTTGAGCGGCAGCCCGACCGCGGACATCGCCGTCGCGCCGTACACGAAGCCCCACACCACGATGTAGACGCCGAAGAAGCCGGTGGCCCACCGCCCGAGCCGGCGCCAGCCGTCGAGCAGGGTCGTGCCGGAGGCCAGGTGCCAGCGGCCGACGCCCTCGCCGAGCGCGAGCTTCAGCACGGTGCCGAGGATCGCCGCCCACAGCAGCACGGTGCCGAAGCGGGCGCCCGCGACCATCGTCGCCACGAGATCGCCCGCGCCGACGCCGGTCGCCGCGGCCAGGAGGCCGGGCCCAACCTGCCGGAGCTTCGCCCCGGCACCGACAGGGGCTGTGCGCTGCGCGGTCCGGTCCGCTCCCTGCTGCGTACTCACGGTGACCTCCCCGCTCCGGCGACTTCGTCGACTCCGTCCCGGAAACGGTAGGGATGTCCGCTCCGTCCCGCAGCGTCTGGCGTGCGACCGGCCTCACCGATCGTGCAGGGGTGCGGACTGTAGGTTTCCGCTTTACCGTCGTAGCGGGTTCAACGAGAGAGGCGAGAAGCGGCCGTGGCGAGCATCGAAGAGGTCAGGGACGGCATCGCGCAGGCCAACGACAAGGCGTCCGAGAGCATGGGGGCGCTGGACCAGGCGCGCTCCGGCATCGAGGAGGCCCAGCGTGCCCTGCAGCAGGTGACCGAGGGCAGCTCGCAGAGCGACGTCGAGCAGGCCAACGCGTACTACGCCGAGGCGGCCAGCAAGATCGACGACGTCCAGCAGGCCATCAACGCGGCGATCGAGGCGGCCGAGGGCGTCGCCGCCCGGCTGTAGGTGCGGGTGCGCCCCGACCGGAGGACACCGGAGTGAGCATCGCCGAGTTGCGCGCCGCGCTCGAGGGCGTCGGCGGCACCACCGGTGAGGCGCGCGCCCATGCGCAACGCGCCGCGGAACGGCTGGGCGAGGCCGCCGCCCTGCTGGCCGAGCTCACCGAGCGGAGCGGCGCCGACCTGCCGGTGGCGGCGCTGCAGAAGGCCCGGGAGGAGGTCGACCAGCTGGTGGCGACGGTGGCCCTGGCGGGCGACGCGATCGCCGACCTGGGCGGTCGGCTGTAGTCGTGGCACCGGGGAGGAAGGCGCGCCGGGATCGCATCACGGCGGCGTTCGACGCGTTCCACGCCGCAGCTGCGCGCGCCCTCGGCGCGGCCGCGCGGCAGCGGGAGTCGGCCGTCCGCGCGCAGGCCGAGGCCATGTTCGAGCTGTGGTTGCGGCGCGAGGGCGTCGCGGCCGTGCACGGCGACCCGTCGATGGCGCCGGCGTTCCGGTCGCCGGTCCTCGCCGCGGCCGTCGAACGGGCCGAGCGCGACCGGCTGGCCGGGCTCTCCGGCTGGCTGCCGGACGGGCCGCGCGCGCTCGCCGACGTCGTCGCCGAGGCTGCCCGCGGGCCGGCCGGGGCGCGCGGCACCGCGTGGCTCGACGAGGTGGTGCGCGCGGCCGACCCGGACGCGTCGGGCTCGGACCTGCTGCGCAACGAGGGCGTCAAGGACCACCCGGAGCTGTGGCGGATCGGCGCGGGGCACCTCGAGATCGGCGACGCGTTCCCCGTCGCCCTGCCCCTGCTCGACGAGTCCCACCTGCGGATCGACTCCGTGCCGGAGGCCCGTCCCGCCGCGGAGGCGCTGGTCGAGCAGCTGCTCATGCGCATGCTCGCGTGCTTCCGGCCGGGCATCCTGACCGTCGACGTCTGGGACGTCGGCCAGTACGGGCTGATGCCCGCGCTCTACCCGCTGGCCCGCACCGGCCTGGTCACCTCGCACGACCCCAACCGACTCGGCGACCTGCTCGACGAGCTGTCCGAGCGGATCCGCAAGGTGCACAGCCGGGTGCTCGTCGGCGGCTTCCCGTCGCTGCGGGCGCACGCCGCGCACGAGGGCCGGCGCAGCGAGCCGTGGGTCGTGGTGGTGCTGGCCGGCAACCGGACCGCGCTGCCCGAGGACCAGCAGCGGCAGCTGCAGCGGATCGCGCGCAGCGGTCTGGCCTGCGGCATCCACCTCGTGATGCTCGACGTGCCGGTGACCGTCGCCGCGCCCGTCGAGACCGTGCGGTTCACGAAACAGGGCGTGCGCTGCTCGATGACCGGCCCGCACGTGCGCGTGGAGCCGGACCCGCCGCTGCCCCGTCAGCAGGTCACGGACGCGTGCAGCGCGATCGTCCGCGCGCACGAGGCCTGGCGGGCCAAGGTCTCCACGTTCGCCGACCTCCTGCCCCAGGACCGGGACCGCCTGCTGACGTCGGAGGCCGGGATCGTGGCGCCGATCGGGTTCACCGACGGGATGCCGGTCGAGATGGCGCTCGACGACGCCTCCCCGCACGCGTTGATCGGCGGCCCGAGCGGCTCGGGCAAGACCAATCTGCTGCTGGCCATGATCGGGTCGATGGCGGCCCGGTACGACCCCGACGAGCTGCACTTCTACCTGCTGGACTTCAAGGAGGGCGTGTCCTTCGCCCAGTTCGCGCCCGGCCGCCGGGACGCCAGCTGGCTGCCGCACGCCCAGCTGATCGGGATCAACGTCAACACCGACCGCGAGTTCGGGCTGGCGTTGCTGCAGTTCCTCGCCGACGAGATGCGGCGCCGGGCCGAGGCGGCCAAGGCAGCCGAGGTGACGAAGCTGGAGGAGCTGCGGAAGGCCGAGGTCCCCGGTCCCTGGCCCCGGATCGTCGCGGTGGTCGACGAGTTCCAGTACCTGTTCGCCGAGAAGGACCAGGTCACGCGGCAGGCCACGGCCTTGCTGGAGGACGTCGCCCGGCGCGGCCGCTCGCAGGGCATCCACCTGGTCTTCGCCAGTCAGGACGTCTCCGGGATCGAGGCCTTCTGGGGCCGTCCGGCGATCTTCGAGCAGTTCGTGCTGCGGATCGCGCTGCCCCGCGCGCGGCGCGTGCTGGCCAACCTCAACGACGCCGCGCTCGCCCTGCCGCGCTGGCACGCGGTGGTCAACCACGAGTCCGGGATGAAGCACGGCAACGAGATCGCCCGGATCCCCGACGCCGGCGCGGGCTCGGACCTCGACGAGGTGCAGCGAGCCGCCCACGAGCGCTACGCCGGACCCCCGCCCCGGCTGTTCGACGGTGCCCGCTCACCCGCGGTGCGCGACCTGCTCGCCGCGGTGCCGGCCGGCGGCACCCCGCGTGCCCTGCTCGGCCAGGTGATCGACATGGCGGGCAGTGCGGCGGCCGTCGAGCTGCCCGACGCGCCGGGCCGCAACGTGGCCGTCCTCGCGTCGGCGTCGGTGGAGGCGCTCCGGGTGATGGGCGCCGCCACGGCGGGGCTGGCGCGGAGCGCCCCCGCGGAGGCCCGGTTCGTCGTCGCGCCGCTGGTGGGGGAGCTGCCCGCGGCCGCGCTGGCCGGTCGGGAGGTCGAGACCGTCGGGCTCGACGGGATCCGGGCGCGGGTCGAGGAGTTGGCGCGCGAGGTGAAGGAGCGGGTGGCGAGCGGCGACCGGCGGCCGGTGTTCGTGCTGCTCCTGGGCGCCGACGCCGCCGATCCGCTACTGGAGCGGTCCGGCACCGAGGCACTGCGCACGGTGCTGCGGTTCGGGCCGGAGGTCGGTCTCCACGTCGTCGGGTGGTGGCGCTCCGCGACGCGCCTGCGGCAGCTGCTGACCCTCTCCGCCGGGGTCGACGACGTCGGCGCGTGGATCGGGCTCGACGTCCAGGGCTCCGAGCTGGGCGCCCTCGCCCCGGGGCTGGGCACGACCTGGGCGCCGCGCCCGGGCCGCGGCCTGTTCTTCGACCGCGCCGTACACGCGCGGCCGGAGGTCGTGATCGTGCCGGGGCCGCTGGAGGAGGAGGCATGAGCACGCCCGACGAGCCGGAGTCGCCTGCTGCCGCGTACCGCCGCATCGCGAGCGGGATCGAGCAGGCGGTCGGGGCGGTCCGGCGCCAGGACGAGCAGCGCGCGACCCGCCTCGAGCAGGCGCTGGCCCGGATCGACGCGCGGATGCGGCGGGTGGGCGAGCGCGCCGCCCTGACCCGCTTCTCCGTGGAGCTGCACTGGGAGTCGGCGCTGGAGGCGCTGTGGGCGGAGCCGTGGATGACGGTCCGCCCCTTCCCACGCCCCGACGCCGAGGCCGACCCCGCGCAGCTGGAGCGCTACGAGCGCGAGGTCGACCGGACGTACACGGAGCTCATGGACCTCGTCGGCCGCCGCCGCTTCGGCTTCCGCCGCTGAGGTCGCGTCATGGATCCACAATGCTGCTCGGTCGGGGGATTTTTGAGCAGTATGGTTCCCTGACGCGCTCAGGTGGGATGGAGCGGCCGTGCGGCGGTCGTGGTGGCGGCGGTGGTGACGGCGGTCGTGATCGCACTATGGAACCATAATGCGCTGGTCGGCCGTCGATTTGCGCGTTATGGAACCATATTGCGCTGGCTGACTCTCAATCAACGCGTTATGGAACCATATTGCGCTGGCTGACCCTCAATCAACGCGTTATGGAACCATACTGCGCTTGTCGGAGCTCCCAACGCACACTGTGGATCCATAATGCAAGAGGTGGCCGAGAGCTGTGGACGGGCGGGGTGGGGTGTGGATCACGCGGCCCGAGCGTGCCGCGGCGGGGCGCTCACGACAGCCGGCTCGTCGATCGTGGCGTCATGCAGAGAACTCAGCGCGGCGGGATCGCCCACTTGGAGCTCTTCCGAGGGTCGGAGGCTGTCGGCGCCGGCTTCCTCACGGCTGCGGAGCTACGTGGTGACCGGGTGGTCAGGTTGTTCCGCGACGTCTACACCTGGGCAGGCATACCGCTCACCCACCAACTGCGGGCGATGGCGGCCGCACTGGCGCTCCCGGCCGGCGCCGTCGTCACGGGCCGGTCGGCTGCGACGGTCAGAGGCGCACAGATCTGCTGGACCGACGACCCGGTCCATGTCGTCGCCCCGCTCGAACTCCGTATCGGACGTCGCAGCGGCGTGCTGCTGAGACGGACCGCGCTCCGGCCCGACGACTACGCGCCCTGGGAACAGGGCCTGATCGCCTCGCCCCAGCGCATGGCCCTCGATCTGCTGCTCGGGCGGCCGTTGGTGGAGTCGGTCGCCGACCTCGACCAGGCGCTGAAGGCGGGGTTGATCGACCGGGACGAGCTCGTCGCCGTTCTCCGGGCGAGGCGCGACAACGGGATCGTCGTGGCGCGGCAGGCGGAGCGACTGGCAACCGGTGTCGCCGACTCCATTCCCGAGTCGCAGCTCCGCGTGCATCTCGTGCTGGCCGGGCTGGACCCCGTCGCGCAGCACTGGATCGAGGTCGACGGCGAACAGGTCGCACAGGTGGACTTCGCCTTCCCCGCCCGGAAGGTCGCGGTCGAGTACGACGGCGGGTGGCGCAACAACGAGATGTGGGCGTTGAACCACGACCGGGTCCGTCTCAACCGGATCCAGGCTGCCGGCTGGGACGTCGTGTTCGTGACGGCGGCGCTGCTCCGGCAGCCGCGGAAGCTGATCGCCGAGATCCGCGGCGCGCTGGCCCGGTGAGCCCCCACAGTATGGAACCATAATGCGCCCAGACGCCCCGGGACCGCACACTATGGAACCATAATGCGCCAAAACGTCGCCCTGGGCAGCAATATGGTTCCATAACGCGATCGAGTGCCGACCTGGACGGCGTTATGGTTCCATAATGCGATCAGGTGCCATTCCTCGGCGCGCGCGTTAGGCAACCATGCTGCGGTCAGTCGTCCTCGTCGTCGCGGGCGAGGAAGGTCGCCAGGCGTTCGACGGCGTCCTCGTAGGCGGGGTGGGAGTCGACGAAGGCCCGGAGCCGGGCGGCCAGCCACTCGACGCTGACCGCCTCGTCCCCGCGGCGTTCGACCAGTTCCTCGATGCCCCGGTCGGTGAAGTACACCTTCTTACGAGAAGGCCTTGTCGATCAGCTCGCGCTGCTCGACCTCGTGCACCTTCGACGAGCCGGCGGCGGGCGCGGCCATCCGGCGACGGCTGACCCGCTTGAGGCCCGAGAGCCGCTCCGGCAGCTTGTCCGGCAGCTCGAGGCCCATGTGCGGCCAGGCGCCCTGGTTGGCCGGCTCCTCCTGGACCCAGCGGATGTCCTGCGCGTTCGGGTAGCGCTCCAGGACCGAGGCCAGCTGGCGGTCCGGCACCGGGTAGAGCTGCTCGACGCGGACGATCGCGGTGTCCGTGATCTCGCGCTTCTGCCGCTGCTGGTGGAGCTCCCAGAAGATCTTGCCGCTGCACAGCAGGACCTTCTTGACCGACGAGGAGGGCCCGTCCGCGGAGCGGAACTCCGGGTCGTCGATCACCGGGCGGAACCGGCCGCCGGTGAAGTCCGAGATCTGGCTGACGACCGCCTTGTTCCGCAGCATCGACTTCGGGGTGAAGACGACGAGCGGGCGGCGGACGCCGTCGAGCGCGTGCCGGCGCAGCAGGTGGAAGTAGTTCGCCGGCTCCGACGGCAGCGCGACCGTCATCGAGCCCTCGGCGCACAGCTGCAGGAACCGCTCGATGCGGCCGGAGCTGTGGTCCGGGCCCTGGCCCTCGAGGCCGTGCGGCAGCAGCAGCACGACGTCGGAGAACTGGCCCCACTTCGCCTCACCGGACGAGATGAACTCGTCGATGATCGACTGGGCGCCGTTGACGAAGTCGCCGAACTGCGCCTCCCACATGACCAGCGCGTCCGGGTTGGCGACCGAGTAGCCGTACTCGAAGCCGACCGCCGCGAACTCCGAGAGCGCCGAGTCGTAGGGCAGGAACCGGCCCTGGCCCTCGGCCAGGTTGCGCAGCGGGTAGTACTCCTCGCCGGTCTTCCGGTCGATCAGCACCGAGTGCCGCTGCACGAACGTGCCGCGCCGGGAGTCCTGGCCGGAGAGCCGGACCAGCTTGCCGTCCATCGCCAGCGAGCCGAAGGCGAGCAGCTCGCCGAAGGCCCAGTCGATGTCGCCGTCGCGGGACATCTTCATGCGCTTGGCCAGCACCGGCTTGACGCGCTGGTGCGGGGTGAAGCCCTCGGGCAGCTGCTCGTGCACGTCGCCGACCCGGTGCACGACCTCGAGCGGGATCGAGGTGTCCAGGTCCATCGGCACGAGCTGTTCCTTCTCGACCGAGGCGGAGACGGCGGGCGGGGTCTTCTCCAGCTCGCGGACCTCGTTGAACACGTGCTCGAGCTGGTTGGAGAAGTCCTTGAGAGCGTGCTCGGCCTCTTCCATCGTGATGTCGCCGCGGCCGATCAGCGACTCGGTGTAGATCTTGCGCACCGAGCGCTTGGCGTCGATCACGTCGTACATCGCCGGCTGGGTCATCGAGGGGTCGTCGCCCTCGTTGTGGCCGCGGCGGCGGTAGCAGATCATGTCGATCACGACGTCGTTGTTCCACCGCTGCCGGTACTCGACGGCCAGCTTGGCCACCCAGACGCAGGCCTCGGGGTCGTCGCCGTTCACGTGGAAGACCGGCGCGCCGATCATCTTCGCCACGTCGGTGCAGTACTGCGACGAGCGCGAGTGCTCCGGCGCGGTGGTGAAGCCGACCTGGTTGTTGACGACGACGTGCACGGTGCCGCCGGTGCGGTAGCCGCGCAGCAGCGCCAGGTTCAGCGTCTCCGCGACCACACCCTGCCCGGCGAACGCCGCGTCGCCGTGCATCATCAGCGGCAGGACGGTGAAGCCGCCCTCGCCCTTGTCGAGCAGGTCCTGCTTGGCCCGGACGATGCCCTCGAGGACCGGGTCGACGGCCTCCAGGTGCGACGGGTTCGAGGCCAGCGACACGACCGTCTCGCCGTCGCCGAACATCCGGAAGTACTTGCCCTCGGCGCCCAGGTGGTACTTGACGTCGCCGGAGCCGTGCGCCTGGCCCGGGTCGAGGTTGCCCTCGAACTCGCGGAAGATCTGGCTGATCGGCTTGCCGACGATGTTGGCCAGCACGTTGAGCCGGCCGCGGTGCGGCATGCCGATGACGACCTCGTCGAGCTCGTTCTCGGCGGCCTTGTCCAGCACGGCGTCGAGCAGCGGGATGACGGTCTCGCCGCCCTCCAGCGAGAACCGCTTCTGCCCGACGTACTTGGTCTGCAGGAAGGTCTCGAACGCCTCGGCGGCGTTGAGCTTCGACAGGATGTACTTCTGCTCGACCACCGAGGGCTTCTGGTGCGGCACCTCGATGCGCTCCTGCAGCCAGGCGCGCTGCTCGGGGTCGGCGATGTGCATGTACTCCGTGCCGACGGTGCGGCAGTAGGAGTCGCGCAGCAGGCCGAGGACGTCGCGCAGCTTCATGTGCGCCTCGCCGCCGAACCCGCCGACGGCGAAGTCGCGGTCGAGGTCCCACAGGGTCAGGCCGTGGGACAGCACGTCGAGGTCGGGGTGGCGGCGCTGGCGGTAGTTCAGCGGGTCCGTGTCGGCCATCAGGTGGCCGCGGGTGCGGTAGGACTCGATCAGCTCGAGGACGCGCGCGGTCTTGTCGACCTCGCCCTCGGGGAAGTCCTGCACCCAGCGGACCGGCTCGTACGGCACCCGCAGCGAGGTGAAGATGTCGTCGTAGAAGCCGTCGTCGCCCAGCAGCAGGCGGTGCACGCGGCGCAGGAAGTCGCCGGACTCGGCGCCCTGGATGATCCGGTGGTCGTAGGTCGAGGTCAGCGTGATGATCTTGCTGACGCCGATCTGGGCGAGCCGCTCCTCGGACGCGCCCTGGAACTCCGCCGGGTACTCCATCGCACCGACGCCGACGATCGTGCCCTGGCCCTGCATCAGCCGCGGCACCGAGTGGTTGGTGCCGAGCGTGCCCGGGTTGGTCAGCGAGATCGTGGTGCCCTGGAAGTCCTCGGCGGTGAGCGAGCCGTTGCGCGCCTTGTGGACCATGCCCTCGTAGGCGGACCAGAACTGCGCGAACGTCATGCGCTCACAGCCCTTGATCGACACCACCACGAGCGAGCGCTGCCCGTTCTTGCCCGGCAGGTCGATGGCCAGGCCGAGGTTGACGTGCTCGGGCTGGACGACGGTGGGCTTGCCGTCCGTCTCGACGAAGTGGCGGTTCATCGTCGGGAAGTCGGCGAGGGCCTTCACCACGGCGTAGCCGATGAGGTGGGTGAAGGAGATCTTGCCGCCGCGCGTGCGCTTCAGCTGGTTGTTGATGACGATGCGGTTGTCCGCGAGCAGCTTCGCCGGGACCGCGCGCACGCTCGTCGCCGTGGGGACGGCGAGCGAGGCGTTCATGTTCTTGACGACGGCGTTGGCCGCGCCGCGGATCGGGAGGACCTGGTCCTGGCTCTCCGCGGCCGGCTTGGCGGCGGCCTTGGAGGTGCTGCCGGCGGCGGGCTTCGCCGCGGGCGGGGCGGCGCCGTTGCCGTTGGTCGCGGCGCGATCGCCCGCGCGGCGCACCTCGGTCGGCTCGGCGGGGCTGGTCGTGGGTGTGCTGGCGGGGGGCACGTCCTGCTTTCCGGTGCGAGAGGAGCCGTTGGTGGTGGCGGAGCGGTCGGGAGCGGTCTTCGTGGCGCTCTTCGCGTCGGCGCGCGCGGCGTCGGCGGAGCCGCGGCCGGCCTCCGCGCGCTCGGCCTCGCCCTGCGCGGTCGGGCTGTCCTCGGCGGGCGCGGCGCCGGACAGCGAACCGCCGGGCTTGTAGTCCTCGAAGAAGTCGTGCCAGGCCGGGTCGACCGCCTTCGGGTCCTCGAGGAAGCGCTGGTACATCTCCTCGACGAGCCACTCGTTCGGGCCGAACTGGTTGGCGCCGAACTCCCCGGTATGGCCGGTCGTACTACTGGTGGACACGCGCTCTCAACCGCCTTGGTTCGCTTGAAGCTTCTCAGTCGCCGATGACCGCCCTCCCAGGGTAGTCCTCCCGGGGACGGCGCCGGTATGTGCTCGGTCGCGTTGTGACCTCCGTCCGGCGGGTGCCCTTCCGGCCCCGTCGGAAAACCGTCAGAAGACCGGGAGGGCGCCGATCGCGGGCACCACGGCGGTGCGCACCGAGGCCTCGGCGATGACGGTGCCCTCGACCAGCCCGCACGAGGAGTCGCGCCGCAGGGTGTCCCGCTCGCCGGCGTACTGCCCGTCGACCGGGTCGACGAGGAGCTCGGTGCGGGTGGGGCCGGTGTCGTGAACCAGGGCGAGGCAGAGGTTGCCGTCGAGGTCCTTGACCTCGTCGACGAGCGTGACGGCCGGGAGCTCCAGCAGCGCCGCGTAGAGCGGCGCGCGCAGGTCGGCCGGGACCGAACAGGTGCGCAGCGCGTCGACGGCGCTGCGGAAGGGCCCGGTGTAGGTGCGCCCCTGCGGCGCGTCGGCCAGCAGCCGGGCGAGCAGCTCGCCGGGGTCGCGGGGCAGCAGGGCCAGGAACTCGGGGGTGGGCGTGGCCCAGCTCCCGGCGCGCCGGTGCGGGGCGGAGTCGTGCAGCTCGGCGTAGAAGTCGCCGTACTTCGCGCGGAACCGCCCCGTCGGCCACGCCTCCCGCAGGTCGAAGCCGGCGTCGTCCGCGGCCTCGCCGGAGCCGGCCAGCCAGGTGATCCGCCCGGTCAGCTCGCGGTCGAGCAGCCAGTCGGCGTCCTGCACCGCGGGCGTCCACTGCTGGAGCAGGTGCTCGGACAGGTGCACGTACACCGGCTCGGCCGGGTCGGGGCCCATGAACGTCCCCATCCACCACGCGTGCGTCGCGATGTACCGGTACTGGTCCGGTTCCATCGGTTCGTCGGACGTGCGCACGGGCAGGTCGGGCACCACGCAGCTCCCGGAGGTCGGCAGGTTCACCCGGCATTGTGGAACGGGCCCGACACGGCCCGTGACGCCACCCCCGGTTCGCGTGACCGAGCGCTGCTCAGGGCCGAGTTCCGCCCCGCGAGCGCCCTCGGTCGCGGCTCACGGCAGCCACTCCCGCACCTGGCCGAGGAGCTTGGGTGCGTCGTCGGTGACCGGGCTGACCTGCAGGTGCGTGACGCCGGCCTCGTGCAGCGCCGCGATCCGCTCCTTGACGAAGGAGGGCGGCCCGATGAGCGTCGAGGACTCGATGAACTCGTCGGGCAGCGCGGCCGCGGCCTCCTCCTTGCGGCCGTCGAGGTAGAGGTCCTGGACCGTCCTCGCCGCGTCGGCCCACCCCTGGCGCTGCATCACGGTGTTGTAGAAGTTCTTCCCACGCGCGCCCATGCCCCCGATGTAGAGCGCGAACATCGCCCGTGCCGCCTGCCGGGCCGGCTCCCACATCTCCTCCTCGATCGCGAGGAAGCCGCCGCCGGTGATCTGCAGCGGGCCGAGCTCGGGGGCCCGCTTGGCCAGGCCGGCGGCCAGCGGCGCGCCGAACGCCTCCTGCATCCGCTCGGGGACGACGACGTGCGGCAGCCAGCCCTCGGCCAGCTCGGCCGTCATCTCGACGTTCTTGTCGCCCAGCGCCGCGATCCAGATCGGGATGTCGGCCCGCCGCGGGTGGTTGATCAGCTTGAGCGGCTTGCCGAGCCCCGTGCCCCGGCCCTCCGGCACGGGGATCGTGTAGATGCCCTCGTGCTGGATGCGCTCGCGCCGCCAGACCGCGCGGCAGATCTCGATGACCTCGCGCGTGCGACCGATGGGCTTGTCGAACGGCACGCCGTGGAAGCCCTCGATCACCTGCGGCCCCGAGGTGCCGAGGCCGAGGATCGCCCGCCCACCGGACAGGGCGTCGAGGCCCGCGGCCGTCATCGCCGTGAGCGTGGGCGTGCGGCTGTAGATCGGCAGGATGCCGGAGCCGATCTCGATCCGCTCGGTGCGCGCGGCGAGGTAGCCCATGAGGGACACGGCGTCGTAGCTGTAGGCCTCGGCGACCCACACGACGTCGAGTCCGGCCTTCTCGAGCTCGACGATGCGGGTGGCGCCCGCCACCGGGTCGTCGCTGTACGGCAGCTGGGTCGAGAGCTTCACGACAGCGAGACTGTCACATGACCGGCCCCGATCACACCGTGCGCCGCTCCCGGTCCGCCCAGAAGGGGGCCCGCAGGTCCTTCTTGAGGATCTTGCCGGTGGGGTTGCGGGGCAGCTCGGCGACGACGTCCATGCCCTTCGGGCACTTGTACGAGGCAAGGTGCGCGCGGCAGTGGGCGAGCACGGCGGCCTCGTCGAGCTCGGTGCCGTCGGCCGGGACGACGATCGCGCGGGGCACCTCGCCCCACCGCTCGTCGGGCACGCCGATCACCGCCACGTCGGCGATCCCCGGGTACTCGGCCAGCACGCGCTCGATCTCCGCCGGGTACACGTTCTCCCCGCCGCTGACGATCATGTCCTTGACCCGGTCGGTCACGTAGACGTAGCCGTCGGGGTCGAGGTGCCCGCCGTCGCCGGAGCGCAGCCAGCCGTCGGGCGTGATCGCCGCGGCGGTCGCCTCGGGCTGCCGCCAGTACCCGGCCATGAGCTGTGCCGTGCGCACCCAGATCTCGCCCGGCTCGCCGGTCGGCACCGGCGCGCCCGTCGCCGGGTCGCGGACCTCGATCTCGACGCCGTGGATCGGCGTCCCGGCCGAGACCAGCCGGTGCGCCACCGCCGGGTCCTCGTGGTCGGCGGCGGACAGCGCGGTGACCACGCCGCACGC
Source organism: Pseudonocardia kujensis (assembly GCF_021283305.1). Classification (GTDB taxonomy): domain Bacteria; phylum Actinomycetota; class Actinomycetes; order Mycobacteriales; family Pseudonocardiaceae; genus Pseudonocardia; species Pseudonocardia kujensis. Next base: position 57,954 of record NZ_JAJSOK010000028.1, on the reverse strand, counting down.
CTCGGTCATGCCGTAGACCTGGTGCATCCGCCCCGGGAAGAGGGGCAGGCAGGCCCGCATCACCGGCAGCGGCATCGGCGAGGCGCCGTAGGAGAGGACCTTGATCGCCGACAGGTCGCGGGACCCGACGTCCGGGACCTGCGCGATCGCGGCGAGCAACGCCGGCACCAGGAAGGTGTGGGTGATGCGCTCGGTCTCCAGCTGCTCGACGACCGCGGCCGGGTCGGGCACGCGCAGCATCACGATCCGGGCGCCGAAGTGGACCGCCAGCAGCGCGTAGCTGGTGCCGCCCACGTGGAACAGCGGCATCGCCACCTGGACGACGGCGTCGTGGTCCACCTCGAAGCTCTCGGCGACGTTGGCCGAGTGCGCCAGCATCGCCCGGTGGGTGAGCAGCACGCCCTTCGGGAGGCCGGTCGTGCCCGAGGTGTAGAGCTGCACGAAGCAGGCGTCGGGATCCACCTCGGCCGGACCGGTGTCGGGCTCGTGCGCGGCCAGCCAGGCCTCGTACTCGTCCGTGCCGGCGTCGTCCGCGTCCGCCCCACCGACCCGGACGAGCCGGCGCAGCGCCGGCGCCTTGTCCCGCAGCGCCTCGGCCGCCTGCGCGAACTCCGGTCCGACGAGCAGGAGCGCGGCGCCGGAGTCGTTGAGCACGTGGACGATCTCCGGCGGCGCCAGCCGGAAGTTGACGACGGCGTTGGCCGCCCCGATCCGCGCGCAGGCCAGGGTGAGCTCGAGGCAGGAGGGGTGGTTGAGGTCGAGCACGGCCACCCGGTCGCCGGGTCCGACCCCCTCGGCCCGCAGGGCCGTGGCGAGCCGGCGGACCCGCTCGTCGAGCTCGGCCCAGGTGCGCCGCACGCCGGCGAACCGCAGCGCCTCGGCGTCGGGGCGCTCGGCGGCCCAGCGGCCCAGCAGGCCGGACACGTCGGCGGGACGGTCGGGGGACAGCGTCATCGGTGCTCCCGGGGTGCGTGAGGGGGATCACGGGCCGCGTCACTCTAGCGTCGGGGAGAACCGGAATCGAGGGACGAACCAGGCGGGTGCACCCCCGGGCCCACGGCGTGCGGGACGGGGGCAGGATGGGGCCCGGCGAGCGTGAGGAGAGGTGTGGGACGCGAACCCGACGGCAGCGGCCGGATCGAGGTGTCCGGCCTGGCCAAGCGGTTCGGCACGGTCGAGGCCGTGCGCGGGCTGTCGTTCACGGTCGGGCCGGGCGCGGTCACGGGTTTCCTGGGGCCCAACGGCTCGGGCAAGACGACGACGCTGCGCGCGATCCTCGGCCTGGTCGCCCCGACCGCGGGGTCGGCCCTGGTCGAGGGCGCCCCGTACGCCGAGCTGACCGGGCCCGGCCGGGTCGTGGGCGCGCTGCTGGAGGCCCACGGCGCCCATCCGGCCCGCACCGCCCGCCGGCACCTGCAGAGCGGCGCCTCGGCGATCGGCGCGCCGGAGCAGCGGGTCGACGAGGTGCTGGGGCTCGTCGGGCTCACCGACGCCGCCGACCGGCCCGCCGGCGGCTACTCGCTCGGCATGGCCCAGCGGCTCGCGCTGGCGACCGCGCTGCTCGGCGACCCGCGGATCCTGGTGCTCGACGAGCCGGGCAACGGCCTCGACCCCCAGGGCATCGCCTGGCTGCGGGAGTTCCTGCGCGGCTTCGCCCGCTCCGGGCGGAGCGTGCTGGTGTCCAGCCACCAGCTCGCGGAGATCGCGCAGACCGCGGACCGGCTCGTCGTGATCTCGGCCGGGACCTGCGTGTACCAGGGCCCGGCCGACGGGCTGCACGGCCGGCCCGCCGTCCGGGTCCGCTGCTCCGATCCCGTCCGGCTGGCCGAGGCCCTCGCGGCGCGCGGCGTGCTGGAGATCGACCACGTCGCCGACGGCGGGCTCGCCGTGGCCGCCGACGCGGTGCTCGTCGGCGACACCGCGCTCGCCGCCGGCGTGGCGCTGTACGGGCTGGTCGAGGAGCGCGCGGACCTCGAGGCGATGTTCCTGCGGCTGACCGGCGGAGGTGTGGCGTGACGCCCGACCTGCTCCCCACCGCGGGCGTCCTGCGCGCCGAGGCCCTCAAGGCCCTGTCCGTGCGCACCTGGTGGGCGCTCGCGATCCCGGTGGGCCTGCTCGCGGTGATGGTGAACCTGTTCGGCGGGCTGTTCAGCTCGGCGGTCGCCGGGGTCGGCGACGGCCTGCCCGGGATCCTGCTCGCCTCGCTGGCCTACGCCCTGTCGCTGACCTCGGTGTTCGCGGCGCTGCACGGCGTGGTGCTGGCCACGGCGGAGTTCCGGCACCGCACCGTGGCCACCACCTACCTGCTGGCCGGCCGGGTGCCCACGCTGCTGGCGAAGGCCGCGGTGGCCGCCGGTGTCGGAGCGGCGTACGCCCTGCTGGCGATCGTGCTCGGCCTGCTGGCGGGCCTGCTCGGGCAGGGCGCGGCGCCGCTGCCGTCCGTCGGCGGCATCGTGGCGCTGAGCGTCATCGGGATCGTCGTGTCCGCGCTCTGGGCGGTCCTCGGCGTGGCGCTCGGGACGGTCCTCGTGAACCAGGCCGGCGCCGTCGTCGTGCTGCTGGTCTACGTGCTGGCGGCGGAGAACCTCGTCTCGCTGATCCTTCGCTCGGGCACCGAGGACGGCAGCGCACCCACGGCGATCGCCCGGCTCACCTCGTTCCTGCCCGCCAACGCCGGCGACGTCGCGCTCTACGGCCTGCCCGCGCAGGAGCTCGGCGGGCGGTTCGCGTCGTCGATCGTCGAGGGGCTGGCGGGGGTCGCCGGGCCGCCGCCGGTGTGGGGTGCGCTGCTCGTGCTCCTCGTCTGGACCGGGGCCGGGCTGGCCGTGGCGTGGGTCGTCGGCGGCCGCCGGGACGTGACCTGAGTGCGGCTGTGACCGGGGCCGGCGTCATCGGGCGGCGGAGTGTCGGACCCGCGTCCTAACCTGGATCCGTGCCCGACCCGCTCCCCACCACCTCGCCCGACCAGGGCACCCGGCCCGCCGGATGGCTGCGCCGGCTCACCCGTGAGTGCCTGCGGCACCGCGGGGTCACGATCGGCGCACTCGTCGCGTCGGTGTTCGGGGTGAGCCTCGACGCCGCGGGTCCGCTGCTCACCCGGGTCGCGGTCGACGACGCGGTGCAGGGCGTCACGGACGTGCTGCTGCCGATCGTGCTGGCCATCCTGGGTCTGGCAGTCGTCCGCTTCACCGCGTCCTTCCTGCGCCGCTACCTCGCCGGGCGGATGGCGCTCGACGTGCAGCACGACCTGCGCCGCCAGGTGTTCGCCTCGGTCCAGCGGCTGGACGGTCGCCGGCAGGACGCGCTGCGCACCGGCCAGGTCGCCTCGCGCGCGATCACCGACCTCCAGCAGGTCCAGTCGCTGCTGTCGATGGTGCCGCTGTCCGCGGGCACGGTCGCGCTCGTGATCGCGTCCGTCGCGGCGATGCTGTGGCTGTCCCCGCTGCTCACGGTGGTGTCGCTGGTCATGCTGCCGCTGGCGGCCTACATCACCGGCCGCACCCGGCGTTCGCTGTTCCCGGCCACCTGGTCGGCGCAGCAGCGCGCGGCGGACGTCGCGCAGCAGGTCGAGGAGACGGTCACCGGCGTCCGCGTGGTCAAGGGCTTCGGCCAGGAGACCCGCGAGGTCGGCCGGCTGGAGGGGCTGGCCCGGCGGCTGTTCGGCGAGCGGATGCGCGCCGCGCGGATGACCGCCCGGCTCAACCCGGTGCTGCTCGCGCTGCCCACGCTCGGCCAGGTCGCGGTGATCGGCATCGGCGGGCTGATGGCGCTGCACGGGTCGATCACGCTCGGCACCTTCCTGGCCTTCACCACCTACGTCGCGCAGCTCGTCGGGCCGGCCCGGCTGGTCGGGTCCCTGGTCGTGAGCGCGCAGCTGGCCCGCGCGGGCGTCGAGCGGGTCTACGACCTGGTCGACGCGGAGCCGGACGTGCAGGACCCGCCGTCCCCCCGGGCGTTGCCCGCCGGCCCGGTCGGGGTGGAGCTCGACGCGGTGCGCTTCGGCTACGAGCCCGGCCGGCCGGTGCTCGACGGGGTGTCCCTGCGCGCCGAGCCGGGGGAGACGCTCGCCGTGGTCGGCACCGCGGGGTCCGGCAAGTCCACGGTCGCGCTGCTCCTCCCGCGCTTCTACGACCCCTGGGACGGGGCCGTGCGGATCGGCGGCGTCGACGTCCGGGAGCTGCGGCTGCGGGACCTGCGCGCCGAGCTGGGCGTCGTGTTCGAGGAGGCCTTCCTCTTCTCCGACACCATCCGCGCCAACATCGCCTACGGCCGGCCCGACGCGAGCGAGGAGGAGATCCGCGCCGCCGCCGCAGCCGCGCAGGTCGCCACGTTCGTCGAGGCGCTGCCCGAGGGCTACGACACGGAGGTCGGCGAGCGCGGCCTCACGCTCTCGGGCGGGCAGCGGCAGCGGATCGCGCTGGCCCGGGCGCTGCTCACGGATCCCCGCGTCCTGGTGCTGGACGACGCGACCTCGGCCGTCGACACCGCCACCGAGTCCGCCATCCACGAGGCGCTGCGCGAGCTGACCGCCGGGCGGACCACGATCCTCGTCGCGCACCGGCGCTCCACCCTCGCCCTCGCCGACCGCATCGCGGTGCTCGACGCCGGCCGGCTCGTCGACGTCGGGACCGAGGACGAGCTGCGGGGGCGCTGCGCGCTGTTCCGCGAGCTGTTGGCCACGGGCGCGGAGTCGGCGGCCGACGGGGCGGATCCGGTCGAGGAGACCGGGCCGGCCCCGGAGCCCGAGGTCGCGCCGCTGCCGGCGGCCGCGCCGGCGGTGGCGGTGCCCGTCGGCGGTGTCACGCCGGCGCTGTGGCCCGAGGTCGAGGCGGCCGAGGCGGAGGCCGAGACGGGGTCGGACCGGGCGGTCCGGGCCGCGGCGGCGCAGGCGGGCACCGGTCGCGCCGCCGGTCCGCAGGCGCGCACCGGTCCCGGGGCCTCGGGGATGGTCGGCGGGATCGCCGCGACCCCGGAGCTGCTCGCCGCCGTGGCCAGGCTCGGGCCCGCGACCGAGACCCCGCGCCTGGGTGGGGTCGATCCCGCCGCGCCCGACCCGGGCTTCCGGCTCGCCCGGCTGCTGAGGCCGGTGCGGTGGACCCTCGCCCTCGGCATGTTCCTCGTGGCGCTCGACGCGCTGGCCACCCTGGCCTTCCCGACGGTCGCCCGGTACGCGGTCGACGGCGGCATCACCGCGGGGGTGCCGCGGGTCCTGCTGATCGCGACCCTGGTCGGGATCGGGATCGTGCTGGCCGACGCGCTGGTCGTCGCCGCGCAGACCGTGGTCACCGCGCGCGCCGGCGAGAGCCTGCTCTACCTGCTGCGCACCCGCAGCTACGCCCACCTGCAGCGGCTCGGGCTGGACTACTACGAGCGCGAGCTGTCCGGCCGGATCATGACCCGGATGACCACGGACGTCGACGCGTTGTCGACGTTCCTGCAGACCGGGCTCGCCCAGGCGGTCGTCAGCCTGCTCACCCTGGTCGGCGTCGCGGTCGCGCTGCTGGTCACCGACGCGCAGCTCGCCCTGGTGGCGCTCGCGGTGCTGCCGGTCCTGCTGGCAGCCACCGTGGTGTTCCGGCGGCTGTCGTCGCGGGCGTACGCGGAGGCGCGGGAGCGGGTCAGCGTCGTCAACGCGGACATGCAGGAGAACGTCACCGGCGTGCGGGTCGCGCAGGCGTTCGTCCGCGAGGAGCACAGCGCCGAGGCGTTCGGCGCCCGCAGCGACGCCTACCGACGCACCCGGATGCGGGCGCAGCGCTACATCGCGACCTACTTCCCGGGCGTCGCGTTCCTCTCCGACGTCGCACAGGCCGCGGTGCTCGGCGTCGGCGCCGCGCGGGTGGCCGCGGGCGACCTCACCCCCGGAGTGCTCACCGCGTTCCTGCTCTACCTCGGGCTGTTCTTCTCCCCGGTGCAGCAGCTCTCCCAGGTGTTCGACGGCTACCAGCAGGCGCGCATCGGCCTGCTGCGCATCGCGGACCTGCTGCGCACGCCGACCTCGGTACCCGCGGCGCCGGAGTCCGACGCCGCCGTCGTCCCGGAGCGGCTGCGCGGCGAGGTGGAGCTGCGCGGGATCACCTTCCGCTACCCCGGGGTCGAGCAGCCGGCGCTCGCCGACGTGAACCTGCGCGTGCGCCCCGGCGAGACGGTCGCGCTCGTCGGGGCCACGGGGGCGGGCAAGTCCACGATGGTGAAGCTGCTCGCCCGGTTCTACGACGCCGGCGAGGGCGAGCTGCTGATCGACGGCGTCGACGTCCGCCGCTACCCGCTCGAGGGCTACCGCCGCCGGCTCGGGTACGTGCCGCAGGAGCCGCACCTGTTCACCGGCGACGTCGCGGCCAACATCGCCTACGGGCGCCCCGGTGCCACGCAGGCGGAGATCGAGGCGGCGGCCCGGGCCGTCGGCGCCCTCGAGATGATCCGCGGCCTGGCAGGCGGGTTCCGGCACCCGGTGGGCGAGCGGGGGCAGGGGCTCTCCGCCGGGCAGCGCCAGCTCGTCGCGCTGGCCCGCGCCGAGCTCGTCGACCCGGACGTGCTGATCTTCGACGAGGCCACGGCGGCGCTCGACCCCGCCACGGAGGCGGCCGTGCTCGCCGCCGGCGACCGGCTCACGGCGAGGCGCACCGCGTTCGTCGTGGCGCACCGGCTGGCCACGGCCGCGGCGTCGGACCGGATCGTCGTGCTGCACGCCGGGCGGATCGCGGAGGAGGGCCCGCACGCGGAGCTGCTGGCGGCCGACGGGCGCTACGCCGCCCTGTGGCGGGCAGGCGAGCTGGAGCCCGCCGCCGACGCGGAGACCGAGGACCTCTCCGCCGCCCGCTCGGCCTGAGCCGCTCGGCCTGACCGGTTCGGCCCGTCCGAGCCGCCCCGGCCGAGCCGTTCCGCCGACCCGGCTCGCGGTCGCGGCGTAACGGGCGGCCCCTCGCCGTTCGATTTCCCCTGTGGAGGCCGCGCACTGCGCCGTCTGTCCGCAGTTCTTGCGATTTCCTGCCCGAAATCGGGCAGGGATTTGGCGTTCCGGGCCTCGATCGGGCACAGTTTCGCCCGTGCCTGCCGTTCCGGATTCCCCGACGCACCCCGATGCGATCGCCGGCCCGCACCCGGACCTCGTGCGTCACCTGGTCCGCAGTACCGCGCTCGACCCGGGCGAGGCCGCCCGTGTCGTCGACGAGGTGCTCGCCTACTTCGCGGAGCCGACCGAGGACTTCGTGCGGCGGCGGCACGCCGAGCTCCGCACCCGCGGGGTCCGCAACGACCGGATCTTCACCGTGATCCGGGACGAGCTCGACGCGCGACGCGTGGCGCCCCCGCCGCTGTCGGCGCGTCAGCTCCGGCGACTGGTGTACGGCTGAGCGGAGCTTGCGGAGCGAGCATCGGCACCGAGCGGAGCTTGCGGAGCGAGCACCGGGACCGAGCGGAGCTCGCGGAGCTCGCGGAGCGAGCAGCACCGACCGGCGCCGGCGAGAACGAGGAGGAACACCGATGTGCGGCATCGTGGGGTACGTGGGCGCGCAGGACGCGGCGCCCATCCTGATCGAGGGCCTGAACCGGCTCGAGTACCGCGGCTACGACTCGGCCGGGATCGCCGTGATCCAGCGCGGCCAGCTGAAGGTGCGCAAGGTCAGCGGTCGGGTCGCCGACCTGCAGGCGGACCTGCCCGCGCGGTTCAAGGGCGCCCCCGGCATCGGGCACACCCGCTGGGCGACGCACGGGGAGCCCACCGTCGACAACGCCCACCCGCACGTCGACAGCGCCGGCCGGATCGCCGTGGTGCACAACGGGATCATCGAGAACGCCGAGGAGCTGCGCGCCAAGCTGCAGGCCGACGGCGTCGAGTTCACCTCGCAGACCGACACCGAGACCGTCGCCCACCTCGTGGCCGCGGCCTTCAGGACCGGCGGCGCGGAGGACCTCGAGCAGGCCGTCCGCTACGCGCTGCGCCAGGTCGTCGGCGCGTACGGCATCGCCGTCGTCGACACCGAGCACCCCGACCGGATCGTCGTCGCGCGCAACGGCTCGCCCGTGCTCCTCGGCATCGGCGAGAAGGAGATGTTCGTCGCGAGCGACGTCGCGGCGCTGGTCGGGCACACCCGCCAGGTCGTCTACCTCGACGACGGCGAGCTCGCCACGATCACCGCCGGCGGTTACCGCACCTTCACCCTCGACGCCCGCTCCACGGCGAAGACGCCGTCGGAGGTGGACTGGGACGTCGTCGGCGCCGAGGTCGGCGACCACGCGCACTTCCTGGTCAAGGAGATCGCCGAGCAGCCGCGCTCGATCGAGCGGGCACTCCGCGGCCGCCTCGACGAGCGCTTCAACACCGCCCACCTCGGCGGCCTCAACCTGACCGTGCGCGAGGCGCGCGAGTTCCGCCGCGTGAAGATCCTCGGCTGCGGCTCCGCCTGCTACGCCGGAGACCTCGGCGCCCAGCTGATCGAGGACCTGGCCCGGATGCCCGCGACGTCGGAGTCGGCGTCGGAGTTCCGGTACCGCAACCCGGTCGTCGAGCCGGACACGCTCTACGTGGCGGTCAGCCAGTCCGGCGAGACCGTCGACACCCTGGCCGCGGTGCAGGAGCTGCAGCGCAAGGGCGGCAGGGTGATCGGCATCGTCAACGTCGTCGGGTCGACGATCGCGCGCCAGGTCGACGGCGGCATCTACATCCACGCCGGCCCGGAGATGTCCGTCGCGGCGACCAAGTCGTTCACGTCGACGGTCGTGGCGTTCGCGCTGCTCGCGGTGCACCTCGGGCGCATGCGTGACCTCGCGCCGACCGAGGGCCGCCGGATCCTCGACGGCCTCGTGGCGCTGCCCGGCCAGATCGAGCAGATCCTCGACGACGAGAAGCGCACCGGCACGATCGAGGCCGTCGCGCGGGAGATCGCGCAGCGGCCCAGCGTGCTGTTCATCGGCCGCCGCCGCGGCTGGCCGGTGGCCAAGGAGGGCGCGCAGAAGTTCAAGGAGGTCTCCTACGTGCACGCCGAGGCCTACGCCAGCGCCGAGCTCAAGCACGGCCCCCTCGCCCTGGTCAGCCCGGAGCTGCCGACGGTCGCGTGCGTGCCGGACGACGACCTCCACGAGAAGAACGTCTCGACCCTCGCCGAGATCCGCGCCCGCAAGGGCCCGGTGGTCGCGCTGGCGCACCGCGAGCTCTCCGCGGAGCTCGCCGACCGCACCATCGTGATCCCGCAGAGCGAGCCCGAGCTCGACCCGATCCTGATGTCGGTGCCGCTCCAGCTCCTCGCCTACCACGCCGCCGTGGCGCTGGAGCGCGACGTCGACCGACCGCGCAACCTCGCCAAGTCGGTGACGGTGGAGTAGACAGCCGTCCTCGGTGCGCCCCGTCCGGTCCCCGGGCGGGGCGCACTGCTGTCCGGGCTCAGGACGCGGTGCCGCGCTCCAGCCGGCCGAGGCGCGCACGATGTCCTCCAGCAGCAGGTGCTCGCAGCGCCAGGACGGCCGCGCCGTCGTGCGCGAACGACAGGGGCTTCGCCACCGGCGGGTTCACCAGCATCTGGGTGCCGCACCGGCTCGACCCACAGCGCATCGGCTGCCCGGCGTGCGGCGCGAAGACCCCGCTGCCGCCTGGGGACGCCGCCGCGACCTGCGCCTGCGGGCAGGAGCTGCGGGCGTCCTACCTCTGAACGGCGGCACCGACCCTCACGCGGCGCCCCGCGAGCCAGGGCGTCACCGGGCCCACGAGCGGGATGCTCATCGGGACGTGCGGGTGGCCGACGTAGGTCTCCACCGGGCCGTCGGTGGTCCAGCCGAGGCGGTGGAAGAAGCGCTCGTTGGGCAGCTGGACGTGGGCGCGCATGCGGCTCCCGTCGCGGGCGCCGGCCGTCTCGACGGCGAAGCGGACGAGCGGGCCGCCGATCGCGGCGGAGCGGAACCCGGGGAGCACGGCGAGGCGGTCGCCGAGCCACTCGCCCGGGCGGCCGGTCGGGTAGAGCCGGACGGTGCCGGCGGGGCGGCCGAGATGGGTGGCGAGGACGTGCACGACGTCCTCGCGGGCGTCGTGGGCGTCGAGGTCCGAGTCGGCGAACACGCCCTGCTCCTCGACGAACACCGCGTGCCGGATCGCGTGGTGCGCGGCGCGCGCGGCCGCGTCGGCGGCCGGGCGGCAGACGACCGGGTCCACGCCGACCAGCACGTTGACCGGCCGCACGGGTCGGATCCGCGACGGTGCCGCGCCCGGTCGCGCGGTGGCCGCCACCCGCCCCTCCCTGCCATCCACCGCGAGCCCGGCCCGCTCCGGCAGCACGGCGGTCATGCGCCCGGGCGCTTCCCGATCTGCAGCAGCGGCGCGCCGCCGCTCGACCCGCCCGATCCGCACGGCGTCGCCCCGCCCGACTGCTGGACCAGGTTGAGCGAGGAGCAGGCCTGGCACCGCGCGCAGCCGGCGACGGCGGTGTCCGCCCCCAGCCCGCGCTCGGCCAGAAAACCGGCGACCTTGCGGTAGATCGGCTCGGTGTACTCGCGCGCCGGCGCCGGCACCGCCTCCATCAGCGAGCCCGCCACCGGCCGCAACGGCACGACGAAGGGGTAGACGCCGAGATCGACGGCCCGCCGGCACATCTCCACCGTCAGATCCGGGTCCTCGCCCATGCCGAGGATCACGTACGTCGACACCCGGCCCTCGCCGAACAGCTGCACCGCCCGCTCCCAGGTGCGGAAGTAGGTGTCGATGCCGGTCCGGAACTTGCCCGGCGCGACGCGGGCCAGCACCGCCGGGTCGAAGGACTCGACGTGGATGCCCACCGAGTCGACGCCCCTGTCGTGGACCTGGTGCAGGACGTCGAGCGAGTGCGGCGGCTCGAACTGCACCTCCACGGGCAGGCCCGCGGCCTCCTTCACCGCCTGCCCGCACCGCGCGACGTACAACGCCCCGCGGTCCGGCGCGACCGACGAGCCGGTGGTCAGCGTGGCGTCGACGGCACCGTCGAGGTCGCGCGCCGCGACGGCGACCTCGGCCAGCATCTCGGGCGTCTTCTTCGCGATCGTGGCGCCGGCGGCGAGCGACACCCCGATGCCGCAGAACCCGCACTGGTCGGAGTTGCCCCAGTAGTTGCAGGCCTGCACCACGGTGGAGGCGAGCGAGTCGAGGTGGAGCAGCGCGATCTGGTGGTACGGCACCCCGTCGGCGGTCTCGAGGTCGTAGAAGCGCGGGCGCCGCGTCCCGGAGACCGAGGCGACCTTGACGCCGTCGCGGTAGATGCCCTGGCCCTCGTCCTCGGCGCGCAGCGCGTACGGGGAGGTCGCGTTCGGTGGGACCGTGACGGGCACGCCCTCGATCCACAGCATCCCGGAGTCCGACGGGCCGGCGCCGCCCGTGCGGGAGGTCTCGAGCGCGGTCTCGATCCGCAGCCCCACGCTCTGCAGGTCCATGATCAGTGCGGCCGTGCCGCTCGTGGGCGCCTCGACGACGTCGCCCGGGCTGCGCTCGTCGGTCACGGTCATGCGAGAGCTCCTCCACTATCGGACACGGTCGTCTCCCATCAGAGAATTCACTATGGTGGACGCGTGCGCAACATCGTCAACGCGACTGGGCCCGGGGTCACCAGGGTCGCCCTGCTGACCCACTCGACGTCGCCCCGCGGCGGGCACGTCCACACCCTCGGCCTGGGCGAGGCCCTGCACCGCGCCGGGCACCCGGTGCACCTGTTCGCGCTCGGCGACCCGGCGAAGGGCCTCTACCGGCCCGTCGACCTGCCGCACACGATCGTGCCGGGACCGCGCCGCGAGGGCACCACCCTCACCGAGCGGACCCTCGACGGCATCGAGCGGCTCGCGGCCGCGCTGGCCGCGCGGATCGGCGAGTTCGAGGTCCTGCACGCGCAGGACTGCATCGCCGCGCGGGCCGCGCTCGCCGCCCGGGACCGCACCGGCGCCGCGGTCACGGTGCTGCGCACCGCCCACCACGTCGACGACTTCACCACCCCGGCCCTCGTCGAGTGCCAGCGCCGGGCGATCACCGAACCGGATCGGGTGCTCGTGGTGTCGGAGCAGTGGCGGGGCATCCTCGCCCGCGACTTCGGGGTCGCGACGACGATCGTCCCGAACGGCGTGGACCGGCACCGGTTCGCCCGCCCGGTACCGGTGCCCGAACGCGACGACGGACGGTTCCTGCTGCTCGCGGTGGGGGGGATCGAGCCGCGCAAGGGCACGGTGCACGCCTTCCGCGCGCTCGCCCGGCTGCGCCGCGAGGGTCTCGACCCCGTCCTCGCCGTCGTCGGCGGGCACTCCTTCCAGGACTTCGCGCCGTACCGGGAGGCGGCCCTGGCGGAGCTTCCCGAGCTGGGGCTGGAGCCCGGTCGCGACGTCGTCGAGCTCGGCACGCTCACCGACGCCGAGCTCGCGGGCTGGTACGCCGCGGCCGACGCGCTCTGCTACCCGTCCACGGCGGAGGGGTTCGGGCTCGTCGCGATCGAGGCCATGGCGATGGGGCTGCCGGTGGTCGCGAGCGACCTGCCCGTCTTCCGCGAGCACCTCACCGACGGCGTGGACGCCCTGCTCCCACGGGTGGGCGACGAGGCCGCGCTCGCGGCGGCCCTCCGCCGGGTGATCACCGAGCCGTCGCTGCGGGCCGCCCTCGTGCGCGAGGGGGCCCGCACCGCGGCCCGGTTCACGTGGGAGCGCTCGGCCGAGGTCCACGCGGGGATCTACGCGCGGTCGACCCCGCTGGCGCGGGCCTGAGGAGCGCTACTCCGCGAGCAGCCGCGCGACCCGGGACACCGCGACCGCGCGCCGCGGGTCGCCCGCGGGCAGCATGTCGGCGAGCAGCTCGTGCGCCTCGAGATCGTCCCGCCCCAGGCGGTGGGTGGCGTAGCTGTGCACGAGCTCGACGTCGTCGGACTCGAGGACGGCCCGGCGCAGCCCGACCTCCAGCTCGTCCCGCGCGCCGCGGATCTCCGGGGCGTCGGAGCGGGGGAGGAGCGGGCCCGCGCAGCCGCGCAGCGCGTCGGCGACCCGGCCCTCGCGCAACGCCCGGCGAACGGTGCCGAAGTCCGTGTCGACCACCGCGTCGAGCCGGTACGGGCGGGTCTTGAGCACGTCCGTGCCGATCAGCGCGCGCAGCCGGTGGATCTCGCCGCGGACGGTGGTCTGGTTGCCGTCGTCGCCGTAGAGGAGGAAGGCGAGCCGCTCGGCGGTGAGCCCCTCCGGGTGCAGCGCGAGCGCGGTGAGGATCTCGGCCGGGCGCAGGGTGAGCCCGTGGCTCTCCCCGTCGAGCACCACGGTCGGGCTGCCGTCGCCCAGGAAGCGCAGCGACAGCGCGTGCCGGGGAGCGTCGGCGCTCGCGGTTCGGCCGGTGCGCCGGGCGGCTCGCAGCAGGTAGCCCTCGGCCAGCGGCTCGACGTGCATCTCGCGCCCGTCGGCCAGCCGGACCCGGTCCGCGCCGGCCGTGATCGGCTCCAGGTCGACCCGCTCGGGCCACTCGCCGAACGGCTCGCCCGCGATGATCCGGCCGGTGGGGGTGACGAGCGCGCCCGGCGTGCCGCGCAGGCTCTGCAGGTGCGGCTGGTTGCGCGCGCGCAGCCGCTCGTCGGCGATCGCGAGCTGCATCCGCATCTGGTTCTCGGCGAGCTGCGCGGTGGCCGTGACCAGCGCGAGCATCGCGGGATGGATCGTGCGCCGCGGGCCGGTGATGTCGATGGCGCCGACGATCCGGCCGGTGTCCGGGTCGGTGACGGGCGCGGCCACGCACGTCCAGGCGTGCACGGCGCGCACGAGGTGCTCCGTCGAGTGGATCTGCACGGGCTTGCCGACGGCGAGGGTCGTGCCCATCGCGTTGGTCCCGATGGCCTCCTCGGACCAGCAGGAGCCCTCGACAAGGCCCACCCGGTCCGCGGGCCGCAGGACCGCGTTGGCGCCCTCGCGCCACAGCACGATGCCCTGCTCGTCCGTGACCACGACGACGTGCATCGCCTCCTCGGCGATGCTCACCAGGTTGCTGCGCAGCAGCGGCATGACGTTGTGCAGCGGGTGCGCGGCCAGCCGGGCGGCGCTCTCGGACGGGTCGAACCGGAACGGGGGCAGGGCCGTGGCGGGGTCGATCGCGGCGGCGAGGCTGCGTTCCCAGGACTCGGAGACCAGCCGGCGGACGGTCGCGTCCCCCGTGTCGTCGAGGACCGCCTCGAACAGCTCGTCGATCGCGCGGGTCGGCGAGGCGGCGGGCAGGCCGGACCCCGGCTCGCGCTCGACCACCTTGTCGACTGGCATCGGCTCCCCGACTGTCCGCGTACTTCCGGCACCCATCATCGTTCACCTCCACCCGGATCAGCAAGGCGAGGTTGCGCCTGTCCGAGCGGGCAGCGTGGGCGTGCAACGAACGGGCAACGTGATTCACCTTACCGTCGCCGCGACAACGACCCGTCGACGTTCGAAAGGCTCAGCGATGACCGCAGAACTCGCCGATATCAGGGTCCTCGAAGCGCGCCCGGCGCAGCCCACGCGCATCCCCACGGTCACCGGCGCCTCGGCCACGGGCCGCGGGGACTCCCCGTTCGCCACCGTCCGCACCGGACGCATCCTGGTCGTCGACGGCGAGGGCATCGTCCGCCTCGGCCTGCGCCAGCTCTTCGCCGCCGAGCCCGACCTGCGGATCGTCGGCGAGGCCGCCACCCCGCGCGATGCGCTCGTCGCGGCGGACCGGCTGCGCCCGGACGTCGTGCTCCTCGACGTGGACCTCGGCCGGGGCGACTCGGCCGGTATCGACGTGGCCCGCGCGCTGCTGCAGCGCCACCGCGGCACCCGGATCCTGGTGCTGACGGCCTGCCGCGACCGGGAGACCATGCTCCGCACGGTGCGCCTCGGCGTGCACGGCTACCTGCGCAAGGGCGCCGACACCGCCGACATCGTGGCCGCCGTCCGCACGCTGCTGCGCGGCGACGCCGTGTTCGACTCGCGGATCACCACGATGATGATGGACGCGCTGCGCGACCCCCGCGAGCCGGCCGCCCCGACCGGGCCGCGCGGGCCGCTGCTCACCGAGCGCGAGAACCAGGTGCTCAAGCTGCTCGCCACGGGCATGTCGAACAAGGAGATCGCCGCCGAGCTGGTGATCAGCGAGGCGACGGTCAAGTTCCACGTCCGCAACCTGCGGGACAAGCTCGACGTCCGCCGGCGCACCGAGATCGTCTACACCGCGACCCGGCAGGGGATCGTCTGAGGACGGCGAAGGCCCGCGCGGCCGGCGTGCCGACGGGGCCGCCGGCCGCGTGACGCACCGTCGTGGGGGGGGGGGGGGGGGGGGGCCCCCCCCCCCCCCCCCCGCGCCCGGGCGTCAGCGCTGTCCGGCGGCCTCGGCCACGGTCCGGAAGAACAGGGCGATGCCCACGGCGCCGGGGTCGGGTTCGCCCTTCACCCGCTCGCCGACGTAGCTGGCCCGGCCCCTCCGTGCCCGCAGGTCGGCGGTGCGGTCCGCGCCCTCCTGCGCGGCGCGGGCGGCCGCGGCGAAGCCCTGCGGCACGGCCTCGACGGCGGGGGCCAGGGCGTCGACAAGGGTGCGGTCGCCGACCTGCGCCTCGCCGACGCGCTGGATCGCGGCCAGCCCGGCCTTCGCGCCCTCGCCGAACGCGGCCACCGCATCGGTGCCGGTGCCGTCCAGCGCGTGGGCGATCTCGGTGAACAGCAGTCCGAGCAGCGGGCCGCTGGTGCCGCCGACCTCGTCGAGGAACACCTCGCCGAGCGCGCCGAAGGCCGAGACGCCGCCGTCGCCCTTCTCGAACCGCAGCACCGCGTCGCGCAGCCCGCCGCGGAGGTTGTCGCCGAAGTCGCCGTCGCCGCTGCGCTGGTCGAGCTCGGTGAGCTCGGCGTGCGCGTCCTCCGCGGCCTGCGCGAAGCGGCGCAGCACGGCTTCCTGGTCGAACGCCATCAGGCGACCTCCTCGACGGTACGCGGGAAGGCCGGGGTGACCGCGGGGGCGGCCCACCAGGCCTTCCACTCCGGCTGCAGCCAGGTCAGGGTGAGCGAGAAGCCCGCCATGTCCAGCGCCGGGACGAACGTGCCGACCAGCTCGCCGGCCAGGGTGAGCCCGCGGCGCTCCAGCCCGGCCGCGACCAGGTCGTGGAGCCCGTACAGCTCGAGCAGGGTGGTGCCGCCCATCCCGTTGACGACGGCGAGGACCTCCTCCGGGCCCTCGGGCAGGCCGGCCACGAGCTCGTCGAGCATCCGGTCGACCAGCTCCTCGGTGCCGGGCCGGTCGATCGTCTTCTGCGCGCGCTCGCCGTGGATGCCCACGCCGTACTCCAGCTCGCCGGCCTCCAGGTCGAACGCCGGGCGTCCGGTGTGCATCGAGGTCTGCGCCCGCGAGGCCACGGCCAGGCTGCGCGAGGCCGCGGCGAACTCCGCGCCCAGGGCGGCGAGCTCGTCGAGCCCGAGCCCGGTGTCGGCGGCCGCGCCCAGCAGCTTCTCGACGACGACGGTGGCACCGGTCCCGCGCCGCCCGGTGGCGGTCTCGTCCGACTCGGTGGCGAGGTCGTCGTCGACGAGGACGCGGCGGACCTCGATCCCCTCCAGGCGCAGCCGCTCGGCCGCGATCCCGAAGTTGATCCGGTCGCCGGTGTAGTTCTTCACGACGTGGATCACGCCCGCCGGTCCGGCGGCCTTCCGCGAGGCCTCGAGGACCTGCTTGTTGTGCGGCGAGGCGAAGACCTTGCCGGGGGCGACGGCGTCGAGCATCCCGCGGCCGAGGAACCCGGCGTGCAGCGGCTCGTGGCCGGAACCCCCACCGGAGACCAGCCCGACGCGGCGGGCCGGGGCCCGGTGCCGCGCCACCAGGTGCGCGGGCTTCTCGTGCAGCTCCACGAGGTCGGCGTGGGCCCGCGCGAACCCGCGCAGCGCGGGTGGGACCGGGTCCCCGTCGGCGGGGTGGAAGGGTAGGGACATCAGGCGTTCTCCCGGGGACGCTCGTCGGTGCTGCTCTCGCTACCACGGTCGTCGGTGCTGCGCTCGACGCCGGTGCTCTCGACCTCCGGGGTACCCCCGGTGCGCGCCTCACCCCAGCTGAGCCGGCTCGCGGCGATCGACGAGATCAGCGCGATACCGATCGCGTAGACGACCAGCCAGCCCCAGTGCCCGCCGCCCAGGGCGAGCAGCGCGGTCCCGGCCAGCGGGGCGAGCCCGCCGCCCAGGGTCGCGCCGACCTGCTGGGTGACCGAGAGCCCGGTGTAGCGGACGGAGACGGGGTAGAGGTTGGCGAACAGCGCGGCCTGCGCGCCGTACATCGCGCCGTGCCCGACGGCGAGACCGAGCGTCATGCCCAGCACCGTCAGCCAGAAGTTCCCGGTCGAGACCATGAGGAAGAACGGGACGGCCAGCAGGATCTGGAACACGGCGCCACCGATGTAGACCTTGCGCCGCCCGATCCGGTCGGACAGGGCGCCGAACAGCGGCAGCGTGAGGCACTCCACCGCACACGCGATCAGCACCGCGAGCAGCACGGGCTCGCGGGGCAGTCCCAGCTCGGTGGTGACGTAGGCGATCGCGACGACGTAGTAGACGTTGAACAGCCCGGACTCGGCGATCTTCGCCAGGATCGACAGCACGACCCGGGCGGTGTTCGTGCGGAACAGCTCCTTCACGGGGAGCGCGTGCGCCTCCTTCTGGGCGCGCGCCTTCACGAACTCCGGACTCTCGCTGACGTGCGTGCGGATGTACACGCCCAGCGCGATCAGCACGATGCTGGCGAGGAACGGGATCCGCCAGGCCCAGGACTCGTAGGCGCCCTCGGGGAGCGTGGAGTCGAGGATCGTGACGATGCCGACCGGCAGCAGGACACCCGCCGGGGTGCCGATGTGCACGAGCGAGGTGAAGAAGCCCTGGCGCCGCTTCGGGCTGTACTCCAGCGCCATCAGCACGCCGCCGCCGTACTCGCCGCCCATGCCGAGTCCCTGCAGCAGGCGGATCAGGACGAGCAGGATCGGCGCCCAGATGCCGATCGTCTCGTACGAGGGCAGCAGGCCGACGGCGAACGTGCCGCCGCCCATCAGCACCATCGTGATGATCAGGATGGTCTTGCGGCCGAGCCGGTCGCCGTAGTGGCCGAAGATCACACCGCCGAGCGGGCGGGCGAGGTAGCCGACGAAGAACGTGGCGAACGCGGCCAGGGTGCCGACCAGCGCGTCGCCGGCGGGGAAGAAGATCTTGTTGAAGACGAGCGCGGCCGTGGTCGCGTAGAGGGTGAAGTCGTAGTACTCGACCGTCGTGCCCAGGGCGCTCGCCCACACGACCCTCTTGACCGGCGTCCCGCCGTCCTTCTGTGGAGCAGTCATCGGGCACTCCCTCGTACCTGCTGGTGTTCCTGCAATGTGGCCGCTAATGTATCAGACACCAGATGTGAGACAAGGCCTCGTGAGGCCGAGAAGGAGAACCATGAAGGACCTGGCCCTGCACGGGATGATCTCCACCGTCGTCACCCCGTTCGACGAGAACGACCAGGTCGACCTCGAGCTCCTGCGTGGCGAGGTGAAGTACCTGCTCGACCAGGGCGTCACCGCGATCTGCGCCTGCGGCAGCACCGGCGAGGGGCAGACCCTGTCGCTGGAGGAGAGCAAGGCGATCTGCGAGGTCGTCGTCGACGAGGTGGCCGGCCGCGTCCCGGTCATCGGCGGCGTCATCCAGAACTCGACCGCGCAGGCGATCCGCTACTCCCTGGCGCTCAAGGAGGCCGGGGTCGACGCCCTGCAGGTCACCCCGGTGCACTACGTCTTCTCGCCGTCCGAGGAGGAGACGATCGAGCACTACCGGCTCGTCGGCGAGGCCACCGACCTGCCGATCGTGCTCTACAACGTCGTGCCGTGGGCCCTGGTCCCCGTCGACACCATCGAGAAGATGTCGGTGGTGCCGCAGGTCGTGGCCGTCAAGCAGTCCGGCGGCGACATGCACCGGCTCGCCGACCTGCTGCACCGCGTCCGGGACCGCTACACGATCCTCGCGGCCCTCGACGACCTGCACTACCCGGCGTTCGTGATGGGCGCGCACGGTGCCCTGGCGGCGATCCCGACCGTCACGCCGAAGCTGTCGGTCGAGCTGTGGGACGCGGTCCAGGCCGGCGACCACGCGACCGCGCTGAAGCTGCACGAGCGCATCCTGACGGTGTGGCGCGCCATCGACGGGCCCAACCTCCCGGCCACGCTCAAGGCGGCGCTGCAGCTGCAGGGTCGCGAGGGCGGGCTGCCGCGCAAGCCGTTCGCCCCGGCCTCGGCGGAGGAGCGGGAGCGGATCGCCACCGCCCTCCGAGCCGCTAATCTGATCGACTAGACATCACGCACAGTGGGGGAGCCGTGACCGCACCAACGCCCGGGAAGGCCTCGCTGGTCGTCGAGTCGATCGCCGAGCAGCTCTACCGGATCCTGTGCGAGCGCATCGTCACCGGCGTGTTCGAGCCCGGCTCCCGGCTGGATCCGCAGGCCGTCGCGGACGAGTTCGGCGTCTCGCGCACCCCGGTGCGCGACGCGCTGGCCCGCCTCGAGCACGACCAGCTGATCGAGACCCGTCCGCGGTCGGGCACGTTCGTGGCCCGGCCCGGGGTGCGGGACGTGCGCGAGGTCTGCCAGCTGCGCAAGGGCATCGAGTGGGTCGCGACCGGGCTCGCGACCTCGCTGATGCCCGTGGGGCTCATCGCCGACCTGCGGGCCGAGGCGGTGGCGGCCGAGGCCGCGATCGAGAAGGGCGACTTCGAGCCCTTCTTCGCCAGCGACTTCCGCATCCACCGGGAGATCGTCGCGGCCACCGGCAACGAGCGGCTGGTCCGGGCCCGCGGGTCCGTCGAGCCGTTCGTCGCCTGGCTGCGGATCCTCGGCGCCACGGGCCCGCACCGCGCGAAGGGCTCGACCCGGCGGCACCTGCAGATCCTCGACGCGATGGCGGCGCGCGACGTCGCCGCCGCCCAGGACGCCGCGGCCGTCCACCTCGACGAGGTCGAGGAGTGGACGGTCGCCGACATGGATTCGAACGCCATCACGACCTAGCGCCACCCTTTTCGCATTATGGTTCCATAATGCGCGAAAACTGCCCCGGAATTCGCATCATGGTTCCATGATGCGCTCGGTTCCGGGGGAGGGGGGCGCGCGGAGAAGGACCTCACGTGATCTTGGAGAACGCCCTCGCGGGCGCGGCCGCCGCCGCGCGCGCGTTCGGGCGCACCACCCCTGCCGACCGCGCCGCGATGCTGCGCGCCGCGGCCGACGCGCTCGACGCCGCCGCGGGCGAGCTCGTCCCGTCGGCGATGACCGAGAGCCGCCTGCCGGAGGCACGGCTGACCGGCGAGCTGGCGCGCACCACCTTCCAGGCCCGGCTGTTCGCCGATCGGCTGGAACAGGGCCTGCTGCACGACGTCCGGGTCGACCATGCCGACCCGGACTGGCCGATGGGCCCGCGCCCGGACATCCGGCGCACCCAGGTCCCGATCGGGCCGGTGCTGGTCTTCGCGGCCAGCAACTTCCCGTTCGCCTTCTCGGTGTTCGGCGGGGACACGGTCTCCGCGCTGGCCGCCGGCTGCCCCGTCGTCGTCAAGGCGCACCCGGGGCACCCCGGGCTGTCCCGCCGGACCGCCGCGGTCGTCGCCCCGCACCTCCCCGACGGCGTGTTCGCGCTGATCGAGGGGGTGGACGCCGGCGCGGCGGCGGTGCAGGACCCGCGGATCAAGGCCGTCGGGTTCACCGGGTCAACGCGCGGCGGGCGCGCGCTGTTCGACCTCGCCGCATCGCGGCCGGAGCCGATCCCGTTCTACGGCGAGCTGGGCTCGACCAACCCCGTCGTCGTGACGCCGGCGGGCTGGGCCGCGCGGGCCGAGGAGATCGCGACCGGGTTCGCCGGGTCGGTCACGCTGGGCTCCGGGCAGTTCTGCACCAAGCCGGGGATCGTGCTCGTGCCCGACGCCGAGGCCTTCCTCGCCGCGGTGCCCGAGCTGAGTGCCGGTCCGATGCTCAACGAGCGCATCGAGGGCGGTTTCTGCACGGCGGCGCGGGAGATGGCCGCCGCCGTGACCGTGGCGCGCGGCGAGGTCGGCGGGGGCCCGGTGCTGTTCCGCAGCACGGCCGTCGAGGTGCTCAAGCGACCGGAGCTGCTGGAACTGGAGGTGTTCGGCCCGGCGGCACTGATCCTCGAGTACGCCGACGTGCCGGAGGCGCTGCAGGTGCTCGACGCGGTCGGTGGCCAGCTCACCGGGACGGTCCAGGGGGCCGACACCGACCCCGACGCGCCGGAGCTGGTCGCGCGGCTCGCCGAGCACGCCGGACGCGTGCTGTGGAACCAGTGGCCCACCGGCGTGACGGTGAGCGACGCGCAGCAGCACGGCGGCCCCTACCCGGCCACCACCGCGCCGACGACCACCTCGGTCGGCACCGCCGCGGCCGCCCGCTTCCTGCGGCCGGTGGCGTTCCAGAACATTCCGGAGGCCGCGCTGCCCGCAGAGCTGCGCGAGGGCGCACCCGGCCCTCGCCGCGTCGACGGGATCACCCGGGCCTGACCCCGCCGCATCCTGGAACCATAACGCTGAGAATCCGCTCCGATTTCGCATTATGGTTCCATAATGCGAACAAGAGGGCGGAAATCGAGCGTTATGGTTCCATGATGCGTGCAGGGGTCGGTCATCAGGTGAGGGCCGCGACCGCGGCCTCCGCGACCTGCGTGTCCTGCTCGACCGAGCCCGCGCTCACCCCGACGGCGCCGACGATCTCGCCGTCGCGCTCCACGGGGATCCCGCCGCCGAAGATGACCAGCCCGCCCGCGAGCTGCTCGAGCCCGTAGAGCTCCGCGCCGGGCTGGACCAGTGCGGTCAGCGCGCCGGTGGGGGCGGCCATGAGGATCGAGGTGACGGCCTTGCGCTGGGAGATGTCGATGCTCGCCCGGATCGCGCCGTCCTGGCGGGCGAACGCCAGCAGGTGCCCGCCGGCGTCGACGACGGCGATGTTCATCGGCTGGCCGATCTCGTCGGCCTTCTTCAGGCCGGCCGTCAGCGCCTTCTGCGCCTCGGCCAGGGTCAACCCGCTCATCCTCGAGTCCCTCCGGAAGTCCGTGCGGGCCCCGCCCGGTACGGCGGTGCCCCCTCCACCCAACCGGACGGGAGCGGCCGCCGACAGCTCCGCCTTGGGTCAGGTTCCTCCTCGCCACGCGGTGAGGTCCCACCCCCGCTGAGGGTGAGACTTCGCGGGCCGTTGTCGCCCAACCTCTTCCGTCACACGCGTAGCACTGTGGACCGTAACGCCCGGGCCGCGCAGGGCGGCCGGGACAGGGAGGTCCGCATGACAGCGGGATCGATCATCGTGTGGGAGGGCCTGGGCACGGCGGTGCTCATCCTCCTGGGTGTCGGCGTGGTGGCCAACGTGGTGCTGCGCCCGACGCTCGGCACCGGCGGCGGCTGGCTGATGATCACGTTCGGCTGGGGTTTCGCCGTGTTCGCCGGAGCGAGCATCGCCGCGCCCTCCGGGGCGCACCTGAACCCCGCGGTGACCATCGGCCTCGCGGTCGCCGGCTCGACGCCGTGGTCGGAGGTGCCCTTCTACCTGATCGGGCAGCTGGTGGGCGCGTTCGTCGGCGCCTGCGTCGGCTGGCTCGCCTACAAGGCGAACTTCGACAAGAACGTGGAGGAGGACCCCGAGGGCAACCGCGACACCCGGGGCATCTTCTGCACCGGCCCCGTCGTCGCCCGGTCCGGCTGGAACGTGATCACCGAAGCGGTCGCGACCTTCGTGCTCGTGTTCTGGGTCCTCAGCAACCCGGCGGCCCAGGCGCCCGACGGCGCGGGGGTGCCCCAGTTCGGCAACGGGGCGCTGGGCTACGCGGCGGTCGCCTTCGTCGTCATCGGCATCGGCTGCTCGCTCGGCGGGCCCACCGGCTATGCGATCAACCCGGCCCGCGACCTGGGCCCCCGGCTGGCCTACGCCCTCCTTCCGATCAGGGGCAAGGGCAGTGCCGAGTGGGGGTACGCGTGGGTGCCGATCGTCGGTCCGATCATCGGTGCGGTCCTCGCGGGCCTGCTCAGCGCGGGTGTGGCGTGACCTCACCGGCTGGAGAGGCGCCGTTCGGGTTGCCCACGGCCGTAGGGGTTTCCGCTACCTGCGCAGCTGCGCAACGGTGGGTGGGCGGCACGGGTGCCGCGGTCGGTCGACCGCGCCCCGTGGCCCCCGTCCCGGCGAACGACGAGAGGTGATGCGCGTGTCCGCTCCAGCTTCCGGGTCCGGCCCCGACCTCGGGGCCGCCGACTACCCGCTCTCGGTCAACCGTCAGGACCTGCTGCGCACCCCGACGGGCAAGCCGATCACGGCGCTGACGATGAACGCCGTCGTCGCCGGGGAGATCACCGCGGAGGACCTGCGGATCGCCCCCGAGACGCTCCAGCTGCAGGCCACCCTGGCCGAGTCGGTGCACCGCCGGCAGCTCGCCGCCAACTTCCGGCGGGCGGCCGAGCTCACCGCGGTGCCCGACGCCGAGGTCCTGGCGATGTACAACGCGCTCCGCCCGCGGGCCTCCAGCAAGGAGCAGCTGCTGGGGATCGCCGAGAACCTGGAGAACAAGTACCAGGCCACCGTGTGCGGTGCCCTGGTCCGCGAGGCGGCCGAGGTCTACGAGCGCCGCGACCTGCTGGCCCGCGACGAGGAGGACTGATGACGACCACGGAGAACCGCCGGTCGAGGCGCACCGAGATCCTCGAGGACCGGCCCGTCAACCTCGACGGGTTCGTGGAGGAGTGGCCCGAGAAGGGCCTCGTCGCCATGGAGTCGGACTTCGACCCGCAGCCGAGCGTGCGGGTCGAGGGCGGGAGGATCGTCGAGCTCGACGGCCGGGCCCGCGCCGACTTCGACTTCATGGACACCTTCATCGCCGACCACGCGATCGACGTGGAGACGGCGGAGGAGGTCAACGCGATCCCGTCCGTCGAGATCGCCCGGGCGCTGGTCGACCCGCGGGCCTCGCGGGACGAGCTGACCCGGATCGGGCGCGGGCTCACCCCCGCGAAGATCCTCGACGTCGTCAAGCTGATGAACGTCGTCGAGATCATGATGGCGATGCAGAAGATGCGGGCCCGCCGCACGCCCGCCAACCAGGCGCACTCCACCAGCGCCAAGGACAACCCGATCCAGGTCGCCGCCGACGCCGCGGAGGGCGCGCTGCGCGGGTTCGCCGAGCTGGAGACCACCCTCGGCGTCGTGCGCTACGCCCCGCTCGTGGCCATCGCCCTGCAGGTCGGCGGCCAGGTCGGACGGGGCGGCGTGCTCACCCAGTGCGCGCTGGAGGAGGCCACCGAGCTCGAGCTCGGCATGCGCGGCATCACCGCCTACGCCGAGACGATCTCGGTCTACGGCACCGAGTCCGTGTTCGTCGACGGCGACGACACCCCGTGGTCCAAGGCCTTCCTGGCCAGCGCGTACGCCTCGCGCGGGATCAAGATGCGGTTCACCTCGGGCACCGGCTCGGAGGTGCAGATGGGCAACGCCGAGGGGCGGTCCATGCTGTACCTGGAGATCCGCTGCATCCTCATGGCCAAGGGCGCGGGCGTGCAGGGCCTGCAGAACGGCTCCATCTCCTGCATCGGCGTCCCCGGTGCGGTCCCCGGCGGGATCCGCGCGGTGGCCGCCGAGAACCTGGTGGCCAGCTGGATGGACCTGGAGTGCGCCTCCGGCAACGACCAGTCCTTCTCGCACTCGGCCATGCGCCGCACCGCGCGCCTGCTGCCGCAGATGCTGCCGGGCACGGACTTCGTGTGCTCGGGCTACTCGGCGGTCCCCAACGCGGACAACATGTTCGCGGGCTCGAACCTCGACACCGAGGACTTCGACGACTGGAACACCATCCAGCGCGACCTGCAGGTCGACGGCGGTCTGCGGCACGTCCGGGAGCCGGAGATCCTGCAGGTCCGGGAGAAGGCGGCCCGGGCGCTGCAGGCCGTGTTCGCCGAGCTCGACCTGCCGCGGATCACCGACGAGGAGGTCGAGGCGGCCGTCTACGCCAACGGCAGCGGCGACTATCCCGAGCGGGACGTGCTCGAGGACCTCAAGGGCGCGCAGTCGGTCATGGACCGCGGGGTCACCGGCCTCGATCTGGTCAAGGCGCTCGAGCGCAGCGGCTTCCACGACGTGGCCGAGAACCTGCTGACGGTGCTGCGCCAGCGCGTCTCCGGCGACCTGCTGCAGACCTCGGCGATCCTCACCGACGACTTCGTGCCCCTCTCGGCCATCAACGACGCCAACGACTACGGCGGCCCGGGCTCCGGCTACCGCCTCCAGGGCGAGCGGTGGGAGCAGCTCAAGAAGCTGCGCCACGTGACGAGCGCCGAGGACCCCGAGACGGAGGTGTCGTGATGTCCGCCCCGACCGCCGCATCGACCTCGGAGCGCACGCTCACGCTGAAGGAGGTCGGCCCGGCCAAGCGGGCCTCCCGGCCCGACGAGGTGGTCGTCGCCGTCTCGCCGGCCTTCTCCGACCCGTTCACCAAGACCATCGTGGACGTGCCGCACGCCGAGGTGATCCGGCAGATCCTGGCCGGCATCGAGGAGCAGGGCGTGCACGCGCGGGTGATCAAGGTGTGGGACACCGCGGACCTCGCGGCCGTCGCGCACACCGGGGCACGGCTGTCCGGTTCCGGGATCTCGATCGGGCTGCTCTCCCGGGGCACGGCGATGATCCACCAGCGGGACCTCCCGCGGCTGAGCAACCTGGAGCTGTTCCCGCAGTCGCCGCTGCTCGACGCCGAGGTGTTCCGCCGGATCGGGTCCAACGCCGCCCAGTACGCCAAGGGCGAGTCGCCGGCCCCGGTACCCACCCGCAACGACCAGATGGCCCGGCCGCGCTGGCAGGCCAAGGCCGCGCTGCTGCACCTCAAGGAGTTCGAGTGCATCGTCGCGGGTCGCAAGCCGGTGGAGGTCGAGCCGGTGATCTCCCGCGCATGACGAGGCGGCTCGTCGTCGGCGTCGACATCGGCAACTCGACGACCGAGGCGTGCGTGGCGGCCGTGTCCGGGACCTCCGTGGAGTACCTGGGCACGGCGCTCACCCACACCACCGGGGTCAAGGGCACGCCGGACAACACCGACGGCGCGGTGGCGGCGGTCCGGCGGGCGCTCGACCGGGCCGGCCACACGGAGTCCGAGGTCGAGACCGTCCTGCTCAACGAGGCCACGCCCGTCATCTCCGGGCTGGCCATGGAGACGATCTCCGAGACGATCATCACCGAGTCGACGATGATCGGGCACAACCCCGCCACACCCGGCGGCGAGGGGCTCGGGGTCGGCACGACGGTGGCGATCGACGCGCTGTCCGGGGCGTCCGGCCCGACGATCGCGGTCGTCGGGCCGGGCTGGGACTTCGACGACGTCGCCACGGAGCTCAACGCGGCCACGGACCGCGGCCTGGAGGTCGTGGCCGCGGTCCTGGCGCACGACGACGCCGTGCTCGTGGTCAACCGGCTGCGTGCGCCGATCCCGGTCGTTGACGAGGTCGGTGCGGTGGAGAAGGTGCCGCTCGGCATGCGGGCGGCGGTGGAGGTGGCGCCCCCCGGGCGCACGATCCGCACGCTCTCGGACTCCTACGGCCTGGCCTCGGTGTTCGAGCTCGACCCGGACCAGACCAAGCACGTGTCGCCGGTGGCGCGGGCGCTGACCGGGAACCGGTCCGCCGTCGTCGTCCGGACCCCCAGCGGTGACGTGACCGACCGGCGGATCCCGGTCGGCACGCTCACCCTCCGCGGGGCGGGCAAGACCTTGCAGGTCGACGTCGACGCGGGCGCCGAGGCGATCATGGAGGTGCTCGGTCGGGTCCAGCCGCTCGACGACGCGACCGGCGAGGCGGGCACGCACGTCGGCGGGATGCTCGCGCAGGTCCGGGACACGATGACGGACGTGACCGGGCAGCCGGCGGCGGAGATCCGGATCCGGGACGTGCTCGCCGTCGACACCTTCGTGCCCAAGGAGGTGCGCGGCGGCCTGGCCGGCGAGGTGGCGCCGGAGAACGCCGTCGCGCTCGCCGCGATGGTGCGCACCAGCCGCAGCCGGATGCAGGTGGTGGCCGACGAGGTCGCCGCCGCGCTGGGCTGCCGGGCCGAGATCGGCGGCGTCGAGGGCGAGATGGCGGTGCGCGGGGCGCTGACGACGCCCGGCACGGCCATCCCGATCGCCGTGCTCGACCTCGGCGGCGGCTCCACCGACGCGGCGCTGCTCGACCGCGACGGCGTCAGCTCGGCCGTGCACGTGGCCGGGGCGGGGGAGCTGGTCACCAAACTGATCGGCTCCGAACTCGCGCTCGACGACCGGGAGCAGGCGGAGGCCGTCAAGCGGTACCCGCTGGCGAAGGTGGAGAGCTTCTTCCACGTCCGGCACGAGGACGGGACGGTGCAGTTCTTCCCCGAGCCGCTGCCGTCGCACGTGTTCGCGCGGGTGGTCACGATGACGCCCGAGGGCCCCGCGCCCGTCGCGACCCGGCACTCGGTCGACCACGTGCGGCGGGTGCGCCGGGAGGCCAAGCGGAAGGTGTTCGCGGTCAACGCCGTGCGGGCGCTCCAGCAGGTCGCGCCGGGCGGCAGCCTGCGGATGCTGGACTTCGTGGTGCTGCTCGGCGGCTCGGCGCTGGACTTCGAGATCCCCGACCTCATCGCCGACGCCCTCGCCGGGTACGGCGTGGTCTGCGGAATCGGCAACGTCCACGGCAGCGAGGGGCCGCGCAACGCCGTCGCGTCGGGGCTGGTCGACGCACACGTGGCGGGCGCGTGACCGAGAAGCCCGCGATCGTCCTGCGGCACACCGGGTACGTGGACCCGGCGGTGCTGCGGGAGGTCTGCGCGGGGGCGGAGGAGGAGGGCGTGCCGACGCGGGTGGAGCAGGTCCGGGACACCGACCTGCTCGCCCTCGCCCACGCCGCGGCGCTCGAGTCCTCGCTGGAGACGGGGATCGGGATCGACGGGTCCGGCGCGGTGGCGGTGCACCACGCGTCCCTGCCGGCGGACGAACCGGTGCAGCGGGTCGAGGCGGGCTCCCCGCGCCCCGACCTGCGCATCGCCGGCCGCACCGCCGCGCGGATCGTCAAGGTGCTGCCCCTGTCGTAGTGGTGGGCCGGAACGGCGCGCTCGCCCACCCGGTGGGCGGGAGCGCCGTTCGGTGTCGGACCGGGCCGGCGCTGCGGCTGTCCACCATAGGTGGACGCCGTCTAGGATGGTCAACGTGAGCCGGCCGAGTCCCGCGACCTGGGAGCCCATCGTCGACGCGATCGGTCCCAAGGTGCGCGCCGCCCGCACCCGGCTCGGGCTGTCCCTGCAACAGCTCGCCGCCCGGGCGGACGTGTCGGCCGCCGCGGTGCACAAGGTGGAGCGCGGCGACATGGTCCCGACGATCACCACGCTGCTCAAGTTGGCCGGCGCACTGGGCCAGCCCGTGTCGGCGTTCGTCGACGACAGCGGGCTCGAGCCGCCGGCAGCCGTGCACGTGCGGGCCGCGGAGCGGCTGCCCGCGCCGCGCGACTGGGCGCCCGGGGCGCTCGGCGTCGCGGTGGAGGGCCTCGCCGCGCCCACGGACGTGCTGCGCGCGGCGGCGGTGGAGGTCGTGGTCGAACCGGGTGGCGAGAGCGGCGACACCAGGCCGCGCCGGCCGGGCGAGGAAATGGTGCTGGTCCGGGAGGGCACGCTGTCGGTCGAGGTCGCGGGGGAGACGTACGAGGTGGAGGCCGGGGACGTGCTGCACTACCCGACGGACCGGGGGCACGGCTGGCGCAACGCCGGCGACGTCCCGGTGCGCGCGGTCTGGCTGGTCCTGCGATGAGCGCGGCGGTCACGGAGACGCTCGGCGAGATCGCCGCGGCCTGCCTCGCCAACCCGGGGCTCGCCGCCAAGGCCGAGATCGCGCTGGTCGGCGAGGTGCTGGGCGACACGGACTGGCAGGGCGGCCCGGGCGACGACGGCGCGGTGGTCACCGCGCACGGCGGCCCGGTCGTCGCGTGCGGGGAGGCCCTGTTCCCGCCGTTCGTGGCCGCCGACCCGCACGGCGCCGGCTTCGCGGCGGTGCTGACGAACGTCAACGACGTCGCGGCGATGGGCGGCGTGCCGCTCGGGATCGTCGACACGGTGGTGGCGTCGGAGGAGCTGGCGCGCAAGGCGCTGGCGGGGATGCGCGAGGCCGCGGAGCTCTACGACGTCCCGATCGTCGGCGGGCACCTCACCCTCCACGAGGGCGACCCGGCGATCTCGGCGTTCGCCGTCGGGGCCACCGCGGCGCCGCTGTCGGTGACGCGTGCGGCCGCCGGCCAGTCCCTGGTGGTGGCGGCGGCGCTCGACGGGCGGATGCGCGAGGACTTCCCGTTCTTCCCTGCCTTCGAGTCCCGCGGGCGCCGCAGCGCCGGCGACGTCCGGCTGCTCGGCACGCTCGCCGAGCGGGGTGTGGTGGTGGCGGCCAAGGACATCAGCATGGCCGGGCTCGTCGGGTCCCTGGCGATGCTGCTGGAGCCGGGGCGGCTGGGGGTGAGCGTCGACGTCGCGGCCGTCCCGGCGCCCGCCGGGGTGCCGCTGGTGCGCTGGTTCAACTGCTTCCCCAGCTTCGGCTTCCTGCTCTGCGTCCCGGCCGGCCGCGAGGAGGAGTGCCTCGCCGCCTTCGCCGAGCGCGACCTCGCCGCGGCGGTGGTCGGGACGCTCGACGACTCCGCCGTCCTCTCCTTGGTCCGGGGCGCGGAGCGGGTGGAGGTCCTGGACCTGACCACCACCGCGATCACCGGCCTCCCCCGCTGACCACACCTCCCGACTCGCGCTGCCGAACCTCCCGACTCGCGGGTGCGGACAGCGCGACTCGCGGGAGTGAGAGCTCTCCGTCCGCGAGTCGGGAGTTCTGGCAGCGCGAGTCGGGAGTTCTGGCAGCGCGAGTCGGGGTCTTGGCTTGGGGGAGTCGGGGTGTGGGCTTCGGGAAGTGGTCAGGGGGCGACGCGGAGATGGCGCGGCGGGCCGGCGGGCACGAGGGTGGGGCAGATCCCCTCGCCCGGCCCCGCCGTCGTGCCCGTGTCCATCCCCACCGCCCGACCCAGCGCGACCGGCGCCGCCGCGCGGGTGCCGCGCAGCGCGGCGTCGGCGGCCAGCGCGAAGATCCGCAGCGCGCGCTCCGGATCCCGCCAACGGTGCTTCTCCGCGAACTCCACCCAGCGCGCCGGCGGGATCGTGGTCTCCTCCGGGTACTCCAGCTCCGCCCAGGTCACCGCGGTCTCGAACAGCTCGACGATCGCGTCCGGGTCGGTCTCGACGTCGAGCAGCCGGTCGTGGTGCGCGCCCCACGAGCGGCCGGCGCGGCACTCGGCGGGACAGGCGAGCCGGGCCGGGACGGACCTCTGCTCACGGGCTGGCTGCTCGGGCACGGCGGGCCTCCGATCCGGCGGGCGCTGGGGCTCCCCAGTTCTAGATCGGCACCGGCACCGGGCGGTTTCCGGACTGTTTCATCCGGATGAAGGAGGCCGGCGGACCCGCTCCGCCTCGGGGCTCAGCCGAAGAACACCTCCGCCTCGGCGTACAGCGCGGGGTCGACCGTCTTGAGCTGCTTGGTCGCCTCGAGCAGCGGGACCATCCGGATCTCGGTGCCGCGCAGGGCGGTCATCATGCCCCACTCGCCGGAGGCGACGGCGTCGATCGCGTGGAGGCCGAAGCGGGTGGCGAGCCAGCGGTCGCGGGCCGTGGGCGTGCCGCCGCGCTGGACGTGCCCGAGCACGGTGGTCCGGGCCTCCTTGCCGGTGCGCCTCTCGATCTCCTGCGCCAGCCAGTCCCCGACGCCACCGAGCCGGGCGTGCCCGAACGCGTCCGTCTGCACGCTCTGCAGCACCTCGGCGCCGCCGACCGGCATCGCGCCCTCGGCGATGACGATGATCGACGCGTAGCGGTCCCGGAAGCGGCTCTCCACCCACGCCTCGACGCGGTCGACGTCGAAGGGCTGCTCGGGGATGAGGATCCCGTTGGCGCCGCCCGCCATGCCCGCGTGCAGCGCGATCCAGCCCGCGTGCCGGCCCATGACCTCGACGATCAGCACGCGGTGGTGCGACTCCGCCGTGGTGTGCAGTCGGTCGATCGCCTCCATGGCGATGGAGACGGCGGTGTCGAAGCCGAACGTGTAGTCCGTGCCGCCGAGGTCGTTGTCGATGGTCTTCGGGACGCCGACGACCCGCACCCCGTCGTCGTGCAGCCTGGCCGCGACCCCGAGCGTGTCCTCGCCACCGATCGCGATTAGGGCGTCGACGCCCTGCGCCTCGAGCGTGCCGCGGATCCGGGCCACGCCGTCCTCGGTCGCGAACGGATTGGTCCGCGAGGAGCCGAGGATGGTGCCGCCGCGGGGGAGCAGGCCGCGGACGTCGGGTATCCCGAGCGGGCGCGCCCAGTCGTCACCGCCCTCCAGGACCCCGCGCCAACCGTCGCGGAACCCGACGAACTCGTGCCCGTACGTCGTCGCCCCCTTGCGGACGATCGCCCGCAGCACGGCGTTCAGCCCGGGACAGTCGCCCCCGCCGGTCAGCACCCCGACTCGCATGGCGGGCCTCCGTTCTCCATCGATGCAGAAACGCACCGATGTTACCGTCGTCACAGGTCGGGGTCCGGGCGGGCCCGAGCACGGGAGAGCGCAGCGGTTCACGCCGGGGGGCCGCGGGTACCGAGGGGCATGAGCACGACGAACGCCGTCTCCTCCGACCCCGTCTCCCGGTCCGTCGACACCGCGCACTCGCGCCCGGAGGGCGCCTCCGACGAGCTGGTCGCGGCCGCCGGCAAGTTCTCCGAGATGCTCGAGCGGATCGAGCGCGCCCGCGGCGCGCTGTACGAGTTCCACCAGCTCATGGGCGGCGCCGACGCGATGCTCGACGACGTCGTGGAGAAGCTGCGCGAGTGCGGGCAGCAGGAGTGGGCCGAGCGCATCGAGACGGAGCTCATCGGGCGCAACGCGATCGAGGGCCGCTGGAGCTTCCAGATCGTCGAGGACTTCGACGACAACTACTACTCCCCGCTCAAGGACACCGAACGCGCGTTGCGCGACGACCTGATGGAGGGGCGCCGGCACGTCTTCGAGGCCGAGATGAAGCAGAGCCGCCGCACCCACGGCCATCCCCACCACACCGCCACCCCCGACTCCACGGACTGACGCACGCGGTCCCGTCGTCCGTAGTGGGGCCTTCACCACGCTCGCCGGCTATGTGACCTGCGGGTTCCGTGCCGTCCACGGCCGGCGAAGGAGCCGAACGAGGCCAACCGGTTCGGCCGGGTCGTCGAGGTCGACCCGCACGACCCGCAGGCCCGGCCGGTCGAGCACACCGCCCCGGGCCGGTTCAAGCGCGAGGGCGTCGCCGTGCGGCTGTCGAAGGGACAAGGACGCCGTCGTCCACCTCGGCGACGACGAGCGCTTCGCCCACGTCGACGAGTTCGTGTCGTCGGGGACGTTGCGGAACGCGCAGAGCCGGCGCGCTCGCGAGCACAACCTCTCGCTGCTCTCCGACGGCACCCTCTCCGTCGCGCGGTTCACCGGCGGCGGCCCCCAGGTCGACGGCCCGGGCACCCGGCCGCGGCCCGCGGTGGTGGACATCTGGCGGTTCTGCCCGGGCTCGAGCCGCGGTGTGGTTCCATGACGCGCTCCGGGCCGGGCCTGAGCCGCGTCATGGAACCACAACGCGCTCCGTTCTCGGGTCAGGTGCAGAGACCCGGGTCGGGGTCGCCGGAGCCGGCGGAGCCCTCGAACGACACGTGCACGTGGTCGAAGTGGTTCTCGGTCAGGCTGCCCCGGTTCTCCATGGGCTCCCAGCCGTCGCCGTAGTTGATCCGCTGCTCCCAGATCACGTACGCGATGCCGAGGGCCTCGCGGTTGGCGAGGGCGCAGGCGGCGATCCGGTCGCCGTGGGCGCCGGTCGTCATGAGGTCGAGCGCCTTGCCGGTGGGGTGGTCGGAGACGCGGCCGCGCCCGGCGACGCCGATGAGGTCCGGCTGGTCGTAGAGGCAGGACAGGAACCGGGCGGCGTCGCGGACCCACGGCTTGACCGCGCCCAGCTCGGAGAGGTCGACCCCGCAGTTCGTGCGGGCCTCGCGGGCCAGCCGCTCCTCCTCGGCCCGGCGGGCGGCGTCGTTGAGCCCCGCGGACTTCAGCAGGTTCTCGGCCGCGGCCAGGCCCGGCGGGTCGGCCTCGCGGCGGACCGGCAGGACGCTCGCCGCCAACGCCGCGCCGTCGGCGGCGAACAGCTCCTCGTCGACGACGTCCGACGACGCCAGGTCCACCCGGGCGGACTCCACCGCGGACGGGGGGTCGGTGCCCAGCAGCGACACCGCCGGCGCCACTGCGGCCAGGGCGCCTCCCGTCACCGCGGCGGCGGTGGCGCCGCGGCGCAGCGCCTGACGACGGCTGCGGGGCGGCGGGGCGCCGGCGCCCGCGAGCAGCCGGCGTACGTCGACCGTCCCGCGACCGGGCGCGCCCGCGGCGGGGGAGCGGTGCCGCGACACGTCCTGCCTTCTCGGTGCGAGGCCCGGGCGGACCGCCGGTGCTCCGGACACCGGGCGGAGGGTCTCCGGGTCCGTCGGGGGAGCCGGGCCGTCGCGTCGTGCCCAGAATGTAGCGGAGAGGTCACGAAACGTCGGGTATCGGTGACTCACCGTGAGTCGTGCGTGCCCGCGGACGCGGCGAGCGGTCGGCTCACCCGTCCAGCGCGACGATGTCCGCGAGCACCGACGACGCCGTCGGCCGCCGGTCCGGCCCGGGGCTGTCGTGCACCACGAGCAGCCTCGCAGGCCCGGTCCCGGGTAGCAGCGCGATGCCCTCGGCGTGATCCTCGCCCTGGCCGTGCGGGAGCTCGCCGAGCAGCGGGAGGCGGTCGCGGCGGACCGGCCCGCTGCGGTCCGACGCCGCCGCGTCGCGCCACCGGTACAGCCGCACCGGCCCGGACAGCGCCATGCTCGGCCCGGCGAGGACGAGCAGGTCGTCGCCGTGCGGGCAGAGGTCGCGCACCCCGAGCCCACCCAGGTCGAGCACGTGGGTGCGGTACCGCTCCCCGCCGGGGAAGGCGCCGAGGACCAACCGCCCGTCGTCGGCCGGGTCCGGTTGCGGGAGCAGCTCGAGGACCACCGCCCACCCGCGCAGCACCGGACCGCGCAGCCCGACGTAGACGGACTCGCCGTGCACGGCCAGCCCCTCGACGTCGAACCCGTTGTCCTTGCCGGGAATCGCCAGGAACGGGCCGAGCCGCGGGTCGTCGGCGAGCAGGTCCGTCAGCCCGGTGCTGCCGGGCGCGCCGACGAGGGCCGAGCAGACGCCCGCGGCGGTGCGCAGCCGCAGCTCGGGCGGCCCCTCGGTGTAGGCCTCGACGGCGAGCCGCGCGAGGACGTACCGGTTCTCCTCCCGACGGACCTTCGACAGCCGCTTGAGGGTCTTGGCCGCGTCGTCGTGCGGGCGGACCCGGCGGCGCTTGAGGCTGTGCGAGCCGATGGCCCACAGGAAGCCGCCGGACCGCGCGAGGCCCTCGATGTCCGCCTCCTGGTCCGGCGGCCCGGGCAGGCGGACGAGCTCGGCGAGCGGGAACGTGACGGGCTTGTCGGCGACGGCGAGCCCGTGGTCGAGCTCGAGCCGCTCGATCGTCGCGGTCTCGTCGCCGGCGAGCCACAGGGTGGACCCCTCGACCTGGACGGCCGAGAGGTTCACGTGGTTGCCCGTGCGCACGGTGTCGCCCGCGAACCGGAGCTCGACCTGCCGTTCGAGCCGGAGGAGACCTGCGTCCATCCCCCAGTTCTACCGGGGCGGCCGGGTCCGGGTCAGCAGGTCACGGGCCGCCCGGAGGGCGCCGACTTCGCGAACGACACGTGCACGTGGTCCTCGTGGTTGGCGGTGGGGCTGCCGCGGTCCTCCATGGCCTGCCACCCGCTGCCGTCGTTGATCCGCTGCTGCCAGATCACGTAGGAGACCCCGAGGGCCTGCATGTTCTGCAGCGCGCAGTCCGCGATCGCGTCGCCGCTCGCCCGGCCCACCATGAAGTCCGCCGCGAGGCCGGACGGGTGGTCCGAGGCGTTGCCGCGGCTGCCGACGCCGAGCGTCCGTGGTTCGCCGAACCGGCAGCCCAGGAACTCGACGGCGTCGGTCACCCAGGGCTTCACGGCGCCGAGGCTCGCGGTGCTCATCCCGCAGGAGGTGCTGCCGGAGCCGGTCTGCAGGGTCCGGCCGCCGAGCGCCTGCTTCGCGCGTTCCTCGGCCTGCGAGGCCCGCGCGGCCTCGGCCGCCTGCTCCTGCTGGCGCTCGGCCTCGGCGGTGGCGTGCTCGCCCGCGCTCCGGGCGGCGTCGGCCAACGCCGTCATCTCGACCGCGGGCGCCCCGCGCTGCGCCGGGATCACGGGCACGGGGACGGTGTCGGCGGCGAGCCGTGCCTCGGGGGACGTGCTCGTGGGGAGCGCGGCGCCGACGGAGCCCGAGAGCGGGGCGGCGGCCCCGAGGACGGCGACGACGCCGCCCGCGGCGAGCGCGAGCGCGGACCCGTGGCGGACGGGACCGGGGAGCGACCGGACCACGTCCCCCACCCGCGCGTGTCGACGCCGCGGGGAGCCCGGCGCCGGCTGCTGGTGGGGGATCGCGGTGCGGCCTCGTGGGGAGCGATGCCGGGCCACAACGACCTCTCGTGTTCAGCTGTCGGACGGCGACCGGGCCGCGGGCGGTCCGAAGGGGGTCCGGCCCTGCTGGGGAGGCGGGCGTTCGGGGCGCCCAGGGCCGTTCGTGATCGTTCCGTGATCCGGTCGCAACCGACGCTAGGGGCTTCCGGCCCGGGTCGTGCGGGGAGGTTGTGCCTGCTGAGCCGATCGGATCGAGCGGAGCGACGAACGGCCGTTCGGGTGGTGGCGGTCTCGTCGGGCGGTCGGCACGGTGGGCGCGTTCACAGGCGAGGTGCCGTTCGGCGCGCGGTTCGCGACGGTTGCGGGCGTTCTTCCGCCGGATGCCCGCTCGGACGAGGAGGGTGGTGCGTCCGTTCGGCGGAGCATCCTGAGTGGAGCCGAGGGAACGGGTAGCGGGGTCCGAGGAGCGTCCCGCCGCGGCGGGACGCTCCCGGGACGCGCGCTCAGGCGCTGCGGTGCCGACCGCGGAGCGTCCCGGGCAGCCCGCCGCGCTGGATGTACTCGGCCTCCTCGGCGACCTCGCGGGTGGCGCACGGCCACGCCGCGGCGATGCCCGACGCCTCGCGGCACTCCCGGCAGTACCCGTGCGGATCGGGGGTGTGCTGCGAGAGCGTGCGCTGCAACAGGTCGGGCATACCGGACAAGATCGACGCAAGCGCCACTGACTGTCACCTCCTGGAACTGTGGCCGCGAAAGTAGTGCTCCGACTACGCGAGGTGACAGCCAGGGTCGTTGCGAACCGGTTAACGGAGGCCTGCTATCGGCGTACGGCCGAGGCGTCCGACGGGCGATCCGTCAGCGGGCGAAACGGTCGCTCGGGACCCTTGCGAACGCGCGCCCCCCTTCCTCCGGACGCCCGACGGGACCACCCACCCGGGTCTCCGCACACCCGCCCGGGACGTCCTCCGCACCCCGTGGTGCCCGCCGTACACCCGGTCGACGGGCGGCGCCGTGCTCGAGTGGGTGTGCAGTGGATCGCCCTACCGGTACCGCTGCGCCTCGGCCTCGACCCGGGCGCGGTACGCCGCCCACCAGGCCGCGTCGCCGTCGGCGAGGTTGGAGTTGTCCGTCCGGAGGCCGGCGGCGCCGTCGATCGTCTCGCGGACGATGTCGGCGTGACCGGCGTGCCGGTGCACCTCGCCGACCACGTGGACCAGGATCCGGCTCAGCGTCACGGGCCCGGACCACCACGGGACGTAGCCGGGGGAGTCGAGGTCGAGGGCCTCGATGGTGGCGTCGGCGTGCGCGTTGGCGTCGTGGAACAGCGCGACGACCTGCGTGCGCGTCTCGCCCGGGAGGGCCCACATGTCGTCGTTGGGCGCGGCGGTGTCCTCGGCCCACGGCAGCGGCCGCGGGAAGGGCCGGTCGAAGACCTCGCCGAAGTACCCGGCGACCACGATCGCGGTGTGCTTCACGAGCCCGAGCAGGTTGGTGCCGGTCGGGGTGAGCGGGCGGCGGGCGTCGTACTCGGGGACGCCGTCGAGCTTCCACAGCAGCGCCTCGCGGCCTTGCCGGAAGTAGTCGTGCAGCTCGGACTTGACGGTCATACCGTCGTCCTACCGGCTCACGCGGGGACCGGCATCTTCTTTCCGCGCCGCAGGTTGGCGACCACCGCCAGCTCCTCGGAGAACCGGCCGCGCAGCAGCACCAGCACGCCCGCGGCCGCGACGACGCCCGCCAGACCGGAGGCGACCAGCGTGAGGACGTCCGACCCCACGGGGCGCACGGCCGACGCGACCGCCCAGCTCGCCAGCGCGACCGCCACGACGGCGGGCACGTGCTTGACGTACATCCGCAGCACCGCGCCCATCAGGCCCTCGGAGACGCGCGCGGAGAACCGCAACATCACCAGGAAGTGCGCCAGGATCGCGATCGACGCCCCCACAGCCACCCCGTCGACGCCCCACAGCCGCGCGCCGATCGAGCACAGCACCACGACCTCGGCCGCGTAGAGCCACTGCCGCCACGCCGCCCGGTACACCGCGCCGGTCGCCCGGGTGAGCGAGGTGCTGATCTTGTACGACGTGCGGGGCAGCAGGACCAGCGCGAACACCTGCACCGGCAGGATCACCGCGTCCCACTGGCCGCCGAGCAGGATGTGCACGACCTCGGGTGCGAGCACGAACAGCAGCACCGCGGCGGGCGCGGTCACCAGGGCGACGAGCGAGGACGTGCGGACGTAGGCGTGCCGCAGCCGGGCACCGTCGTCGCGCACCCGGGCCATGGCGGGGAACAGCGCCTTGTCCGCCGCGCCGCCGATCACGTTGGCGGGCTCGGACAGCAGGTTGTAGGCCCGGGTGTAGACGCCGAGCGGGCCGGTGCCCAGGACGTTGGCGACGACGAGGTTGTCGGCGTTGAGGGCGATCCAGTTGCCGAGCTGGGTGAGGGAGTACCCCGAGCCGAAGTTCAGCATCGGGCGCAGCCGCCCCCAGGCCGCGGACGGCGCCTCGACGGCCACGGAGGGTCGGGTGAGGGCCAGGTACCCCACGCACTTGACCAGTGCGGCCGCGATCTCCGCCCAGGCCAGCGCTGTGGCGCCGAAACCGAGCAGTGCCAGCACCACGGAGACGCCGATGATCCCGGGCCCGGCCGCGAGCAGGTCGACGACGGCCATCGGCCGGAACCGCAGGTCCCGCTGCAGCAGCCCGGTGGGCACCGCGGTGGCGCCCGCGAGCACGAGCGTGATCGAGAGCATCCGGAGCAGCCCGGAGTCCGCGGGCAGGCCGACCAGCCCGTTCAGCGCCGGCGCGAGGCCGAACAACAGCCCGGCGAACACCGCGGACAGCAGGATCGAGAACCAGAAGGCCGCGGCGACGTCCCGGTCGGTGAGCTCCCGCCGGTGCACCAGCGCCGCGGCCACCCCCAGCTGCGTGACGAGCTGGGTGAGCCCGACGACGAGCAGCGCGGCCGCGACCGAGCCGAACTCCTCCGGCGTGAGCAGCCGGGCGAGCACCACGGTCGCCGCGATCTGCAGCACGGCCTGTCCGACCGACCCCGTGAAGGACCAGGCGAACCCGCGCACCGTCCGGGCCGTGAGGCTCGGCTTCGCCGGGCG
Organism: Pseudonocardia kujensis; assembly: GCF_021283305.1. GTDB lineage: Bacteria > Actinomycetota > Actinomycetes > Mycobacteriales > Pseudonocardiaceae > Pseudonocardia > Pseudonocardia kujensis. The sequence continues at coordinate 19,332 of NZ_JAJSOK010000028.1, read as the reverse complement.
CCCGGGGTTCGGGATCGGCTCCGTGGGCGGTTCCGGCGGCAGGGCCGTCATCGGCGCATCGCGGGGTGCACGCGGCCGGCGACGGCGAGCCCGGCGTACCAGGCGAGCTGGGTGGCGGTGCGGCGCACGGTCTCGCCGCGGCGCGGCGGCGAGAACAGGCTCTCCGGCGACAGCCCGGACACGGCGGGATGGAACACCGAGTTCCCGACCCCCTTCGTCAGCACCAGGTCCGGCAGGCCGTCGCCCATGCGGCGGAGCTCGCGCGGGACCCCGTGCAGGCTCCAGCACTCCGCGAACGGCGGCACGGGGCCGGGGTAGTCGAGCACGAACTCGAGATCGAGCACCTTGAGGCCCGCGTGAGCGTCCCACAGGAGGTTGTGGGGGGAGAGGTCGAGGACGAACTTGCCGCGTTCGTGCAGGTCCCGGGCGAACCGGGCCAGCTGGCGGACGACGTCGGCCCGCAGCTGGTGCATCTCCTTCACCCCGGACAGCGGGCGCACGAGGTGCCGGCCGACGTCGGTGTAGAAGGGCGTGAGCAGCCAGTTCGGGCCGTGCTCGAGCAGCTCGGGCACCTCGGGCAGGTCGGCGAGCTCCTGGCGGGCCCGCAGCTCCCGCCCGAACGAGTCCAGTGCGCCCGGCCGGAAGATCTTGCACACGGTGCGGCCGTGCACCGGGTGGTCGACGAGCGCGACGCGCGCCCGGTAGCCGGGGGAGTCCGGCGCCAGCATCCGCACGAGCGGGAACGGCACGGAGCAGGCCTCGATCAGCGCGGTGACCCGCGGCAGCAGCCGGGCCTGGACGCCGAGGTCGCCGAGGACCTCCAGGAAGTCCAGCGCCTGCTGGGGCCCGCTCGAGACGTGCAGCGGCTCGTAGTGCTGCTGCGGCGGGAGCCGGTGCAGCAGGCGGTGCGTGGTGCGGGCGCGGACCTCGTCGATGCGGTCGGCCATGCTCCGCACGCCCTGCACGACGCCGACGGGCGGCGCGACGTCGCAGGCGACCACGAAGGTGTGCGGTCCGCCGCCCGGGACCGGCCTGCCGCCCGGTCCCCAGTCGGCGCCGGCCAGCCCGGTGCGGGCGGCCGCCCGCTGCGCGGCGTCGAGCTCGATCACGTCGAGGATCTCGAGGCCGCGGGCGATCCCGGCCACCGCCTCGTCGATCTGGTGGGCCGCGGCCTCGCGGACCACGAACACCACCAGTCCCCGCCACGCGGGGATCTCGGCGGCCGGCCGGGCCACGAGGCCTCTCGGCGGCGTGACCGCGTCGCGTGCGTCGTCGATCGTCATGGTCCCCCCATCGGCCCAACGGTCGGCCGGACGGGGCGAGCATACGGGTGAGGTGAACTCGCGGTGAAGGAGCCCTGACCGAGCGTCGACGTCCATGCGTTCGGGTCGCGACCAGGGGATGATCAATATACGTCGCGCACGTAACGCCCGTCGGCGACCAGCTGCTTCACGTAGGCCGCGGTGCGGTCGGCGTCCAGGCCCCCGTGCGCCGCGACCACGTCGCGCAGCGCGAGGTCCACGTCCTTGGCCATCCGCCCGGCGTCGCCGCAGACGTAGAAGTGCGCGCCGTCGGCGAGCCAGCGCCACAGCTGCGCGCCGTGCTCGCGCATCCGGTCCTGCACGTAGACCTTGTGCCGCTGGTCGCGGGAGAAGGCGACGTCGAGCCGGGCCAGCGTGCCGTCGGCCCGCATGCCCTCCAGCTCCTCCCGGTAGTAGAAGTCCGTCGCGCGGCGCTGCTCGCCGAAGAACAGCCAGTTCGGCGCCGTGTGCCCGCGCGCCCGCCGGTCCTCGAGGAAGCCGACGAACGGGGCCACCCCGGTCCCCGGCCCGACCATGATCATCGGGGTGGTCGGGTCGGCGGGCGGGCGGAACCGGGGTGACGACCGCACCAGCACCGGCGTGGGCACCTCGCCCGCCGCGTCGGCGAGGAACGTGGAGCACACGCCGCGGCGGGCGTGACCGTGCCGGCTGGTGAACCGGACCACCGACACGGTCAGCGAGACGGCGTCGGGGCTGGTCAGCGGGCTGGAGGAGATCGAGTACTGACGCGGCTGCAGGGCGGTCAGGGTGTCCGCCCACTCCTGCGCCGAGGCCCGCACCGGGAACTCGGTGAGGACGTCCGGGGCCTGCCGGTCCCACGTCCAGCGCGCGAGGTCGGTGCCGTGGCCGGCCCGCAGCAGCTCCTTGAGCACACGGTCACCCGTGCGCTCGGCGACGAACCCGAGCAGGGCCGGGGAGATCCGCGTGATGTCGAGGTGCCGGCCCAGCGCCTCGGCGAACGCCATGTCCTCGCCGCGCACGGTCACCGCGTCGTCGGCGGGCAGGCCGGTCAGCTCCAGCCACTCCTCGACCAGGTCGGGGTGGTTGACGGGCCGGACGCTGAGCGCGTCGCCCGCTTCGTAGGCGAAGCCCCGGTCCCCGGCCAGGGTGAAGCGGCGGATCTCCTTCGCCGAGCCGGGCAGGCTCAGCAGCCGGGTCTCGCGCAGGGTGGCGTCGACGGTCGCGGGTGCCGGCTCGGCGGCCGGTGCCGGCGGTGCGACCGGCCGGGTGGTCGCCGGGGCCCGATCGGGACCGTCGTCGGCGGTCAGCAGCCCCACGACCTGCTCGGTCCACGCGGCTGCGGGGGCCTCGAAGTCGGGGTCGCAGTCCACGCGGTCGAGCAGCCGGGTGCCGCCCAGCTCGGCCAGCCGCGCGTCGACCCGGCGGCCGTGCCCGCAGAACTCCGAGTAGCTCGGGTCGCCGAGCGCGAGGACCGCGAACCGGACGTCCGGCAGGCGCGGACGCTCGGCCGCGAGCTCCGCCCAGAAGTCCGTCCCCACGTCCGGGGAGTCGCCGTCGCCGAACGTGCTGGTGACCACGAGGAGGTCGGCGTTCGGGGGGAGGGCGTCCGGACAGGTGTCACCCATGCAGACCAGTCGTGGACGCCGCCCCGCGGCGGTGAGTCGCGCGGCGACCGTGGCGGCCACGGCCTCGGCGTTGCCCGTCTGGGAGGCCCAGAGGACGAGCAGGGGCCGCCCGTCGTCCGCCGCCTCGCCCACCGGCTCCGCGGGCTCCCCGGACCCCGTGGGCTCGCCGGCCGCCAGCCGTGAGAACGTGCCGGCGAGCATCCCGTTGATCCACGCCGCCGTGTCGGTCCCCACCGGTGCCCCGGACGGCAGGACCGGCACGCCCGGCGCACCGCCCCGCTCGACGCCGGCGAGGAAGCCGGCGAGGTAGCGCCGTTCGGCCCCGGTCAGCACCGGCGGGGTGAGGTCGAGCCCGAGGGCCGCCCCGACCCCTCGCGGGCCCTCGTCCGCGGGCGCAGGGGGCTCGGCGGTCGCGACCCTCTCCAGCGCGACCGCGCACGCCTTGAGCTCGGGCTGCAAGGAGGCGGGGTCGACGGCGTCGTTGGTCACCGCGTTCACCGCGAGGTCCTCGCCGAACAGGTCGCTCCAGTGGAAGGGCGCCCAGCACGTGCCGGGCCGCATGCGGTCGGTCACCACGGCGGGCAGCACCGCACGGCCGCGCCGCGACACGACGGCGACCCGGTCCCCGTCGGCGATGCCCGCGGCCTCGGCGTCGGCCGGGTAGATCTCGACGAACGGGCCGGGGTCGAGCCTGTTCAGCGTCGGGACCTTGCCGGTCTTGGTCAGCGTGTGCCACTGGTGCTGCAGCCGGCCGGTGGTGAGGACGAGCGGGTGCTCGTCGTCGGGCAGCTCGGCCTGCGGCATGTGCGGGCGGGGCAGGAACTGCGCCCGGCCCGACGGCGTGGCGAAGGACAGCCGGCCCTCGCCCCGCCGGTGCTGGCTGACCCCGTCGTTGAGATAGCGGACCGGGTTGCGGTCCGGCCCGTCCGGTGCGGCCGGCCACTGCACGGGGGTGGCGCGCAGCCGCTCGTAGGTCACGCCCCGGACGTCGTACCCGGTGGCGGGGTTCCAGGCCTGCTTGAGCTCCTCGAAGACCTCCTCGGCCGAGGAGTAGGTGAAGTGCTCCGCGTAGCCCATCGCGCAGGCGACCCGCGCGATGATCTGCCAGTCCGGGAGCGCCTCGCCCGGAGGCGTGACCGCGGGCCGCAGCAGCGTCAGGTTCCGCTCGGAATTGATCATCACGCCCTCGACCTCGGCCCACATGGCCGCGGGGAGCACGACGTCGGCGTAGGGGTTGGTCTCGGTGGCCTCGAAGACGTCCTGGGTCACCACGAAGTCGCAGCGCTCGAGCGCGTCGATCACCACCCCGCGGTTCGGCACGCTCGCGACCGGGTTCGTGCAGACGATCCAGCAGGCCTTGATCTCGCCCGCGGCCATCCGCGCGAACATGTCGATCGTGCCGGTGCCGACGTCGGCGCGGATCGTCCCCTCCGGCACGGCCCACAGCTCCTCGACGAAGCGGCGGTCGCCGGCCGAGAGCACGGCGCGCTGGCCGGGCAGGCCGGGGCCCATGTAGCCCATCTCGCGCCCGCCCATGGCGTTGGGCTGGCCGGTGAGCGAGAACGGCCCGGAGCCGGTGCGGCAGATCGCGCCGGTGGCGAGGTGCAGGTTGACCAGGGCGTTCGTGTTCCAGGTGCCGTGCGTGCTCTGGTTGAGCCCCATCGTCCAGCAGCTCGTCCAGTTGGCGGCGCCGCCGATCAGCCGGGCCGCCTCGCGCAGGTCGGCCTCGGGCACGCCGGTGATCCCGGCGACGGCCGCGGGCCCGTAGTCGGCGAGGAACTCCGGCATCGCCTCCCAGCCCTCGGTGAACTCGGCGACGAACTCCTCGTCGACCGCGCCCTGCTCGACGAGCAGGTGCAGGAGCCCGTTGAGCAAGGCGAGGTCGGTGCCCGGCTCCAGCTGCAGGAACAGGTCGGCCTTCGCCGCGGTCGCGGTCCGGCGGGGGTCGACGACGATGAGCTTCGCGCCCTGCTTGACCCGGTCCATCATGCGCAGGAAGAGGATCGGGTGGCAGTCGGCCATGTTCGCGCCGACCACCAGGAAGACGTCGGCGTGGTCGAGGTCGGCGTACGAGCCGGGCGGGCCGTCGGAGCCCAGGGACTGCTTGTAGCCGGTGCCGGCGCTGGCCATGCAGAGCCGGGAGTTCGACTCGATCCACTTCGTGCGCCAGAAGCCCTTGGCGAGCTTCGTGGCGAGGTACTGGGCCTCGAGGGTCATCTGGCCGGAGACGTAGAGCGACAGCGCGTCGGGTCCGTGCTCGTCGAGGATCTCGCGCAGCCGGCGGGCGGTCTCGGCGATGGCGGCGTCGAGCGGGGTGGGCTCGGCCTCGGCGCCGCGCTCGGGCCGGCGCAGGGCGGTCCGCAGCCGGCCGTCGGCGACGAGCATCTCGGCGCTGTGCGCGCCCTTGGTGCACAGCCGGCCGGCGTTGGCGGGGTGCGCGGCGTCGCCGCGGACCTTGCGGATCCGGGTGGCCCCGTCCGGGCCGGGTTCGAGGTCCAGCACCATGCCGCAGCCGACGCCGCAGTAGGAGCAGACCGTCCGAACGCTGGTGAGCGGGCCGGGGTCCGGTGTGCCCACGCCTGAAGTCCTCCGTGCCGTCGCGCCTGACCTGCGCGGGTTCTCGTCACCCGCCCGGTCGACGCTAGGAACGGCGGATTGCCGTCAGGTCAGCGGGATCGGTCCGCCGTGTCACATCCCCCTCACCGTGGCGGGGGCCGGGGTGTGCGGGGGTGGGCCGGGTCACGCCCGAGCGGTGCGGCAGGGGACGGGGCTGCGGCAACGAGAACGGCCCCTCACCCAGTTCTGGGCTGGTGAGGGGCCGGTGTCGACTGTGGCACGGGTGGGTGCCCCCGGCAGGATTCGAACCTGCGCTCCCGCCTCCGGAGGGCGGTGCTCTATCCCCTGAGCTACGGGGGCGACTCCCGCTCGCCGCGTTCCCGCGGCGTGCAGGAGAACCCTACAACACCCTCCCGATCAGTTCTGCGGGAGGGGCTGCGCGCCGCGGGCGGCGAGCAGCTGCCGCATGAGGTCGACCTCGGAGGTCTGCGCGGAGAGCGCCTGCGCGGCCAGGTTGCGGACCTCCGGCAGGGCCGCGTGGCCGGCCGCGTACTGCAGCATGTCCGCGCCGCCGAGGTGGTGGCGCAGCATCAGCTGCAGGAACAGTGTGTCGAGCTGCGTGCCGCTCGCGGCCCGCAGGTTCTTCAGGTCCTCGTCGGTCGCCATGCCGGGCATCCGGGAGGCGCCGCCGGAGGACCCGCCGGACATGGCGTGCCCGTGCCCCGCGTCCCCGGGCTCCGCCATCCACGTCATGTACTGCCGGCCGGTGGGGAACGCCGGGGCGCCCCAGAGCCCGAGCCAGCCCTGCATGCGCCCGATCTGCTGCAGCTGTGTGGTCTCGATGTCGAACGCCAGCTGCTTGACCTGCGGGTCCGTCGTGTGGTCCCGGGCCCACGAGGCCATCTCGACGGCCTGCTCGTGGTGCACCGTCATGTCCTGTGCGAACCCGACGTCGACGGAGTCCGCCGACGGCGTGGTGGTCCCCGCGGAGCCCGGCAGGCCGACCAGCATCCCGGCGGCCCCGCCGATCAGCAACAGTGCCACGGCCGCCGCGATCACGACGAGCGGGCGGACCCACCCCGGCTCGCGGCGGCCGGGTCCGGCCACCACGTCCGGCTCGAGGTCCGTGGCCACCGGGCTCACCGGCCGCCCGGCACGGTGCTCGGGTCGGCCATCGTGCCGCCGGTCGTGCCGGCGCCGCGCTCGGCCACGATCGTGCCGCCGTTGATCTCCGAGACGGCCGGGGTCGGCTCGAACGGCGGCGGGGCGTCCTGGTCGAACGCGCCCGGGCCGAGGGCCTGACAGGTCGCGCCGATCTCCGGGTAGTTGTACTGGTTGCGGCGCAGCGCGGTGATGAACTGGTCGACCCGCGGGTCGTTCGCGTCGCTCAGCTTGAGCTGGTGGTTCCACGCCTGCAGCGAGATCGGCTGGTCGAGGCCCGGGTAGGGGGACATCACGGTGTAGGGCTGGCCGTCGACCTTCGCCGCCAGGGTGTCGAGCGCGGCCCCGCTGACCTGGTCGGGGTTGTAGGCGATCCACACGGCGCCGTGCTCGAGCGAGTGCACGAGGTTCTCCTGGCGCACCGGCGTCTTGTAGACGACGCCGGTGCACGCGGCCCAGTACTGGTCGTGGTCGCCGCCCATCGGCGGCGTGTGGGTGTAGGCGACCCGCGTCGGGCCGACGACGTGGCCCTGGCCGGCCCCGGTGTAGTTGTCCGTGATCACGCCGGCGATCTGCGCGGACGGGTCCTTGTTCGTGTCGCTCGGCGTGTAGGCGGCGAGGGCGTCCTGGGCGGCGCTGTTCTCGTTGCTGCGGTAGACCGCGTAGCCGAAGATCGCGCCGGCGAACAGCACGACGACCAGTACGCCCGCGATCAGGCCCCACGGCGTCGACCGCTGGGTGACGACCGAGTTGCGGGCCTTGTTCCGACTCGCCTTGCTGCTCTTGCCGCTGGCCATGAACCGTCCAGTTGATCGGGGGTCGAGGGCGACCTCACCCAATTGGCGGTCGCGGCCCCGCAGTCTAGGAGCGCCGCCTGAGAAACCGCCGAGTGCCACCTCCTATCCTCGTGGGGTGACTCCCGACGTGCTCGCCGACCTGGTCCGTGTCGCCGCGCTGGACGTGCTGGCCGCGCGCGGTCTGGCCGCGGACGCGCTGCCCGCCGACGTGGGCGTCGAGCGACCCCGCAACCCCGAGCACGGCGACTACGCGACCAACGTCGCGCTGCGCACGGCGAAGAAGGCCGGCGTCGCCCCGCGGGACCTCGCGGGCTGGCTGGCCGAGGACCTCGCGGGCCGCGCGGGGATCGCCTCGGCCGAGGTCGCCGGGCCGGGCTTCCTCAACCTGCGGCTGGCGGCCGACGCGCAGGGCGCGCTGGTCGGCGAGGTGCTGGCGGCGGGGGAGTCCTACGGCACCGGCGACGAGTACGCCGGGCGCAACGTGAACCTCGAGTTCGTCTCCGCCAACCCCACGGGCCCGCTGCACCTGGGCGGTACCCGCTGGGCCGCGGTCGGCGACGCGCTGGGCCGGGTGCTCACCGCGCGGGGCGCCAAGGTCACCCGCGAGTACTACTTCAACGACGCCGGCGCGCAGATCGACCGGTTCGTCGCCTCCCTGGTCGCCGCGGCGAAGGGCGAGCCCGCGCCGGAGAACGGCTACGGCGGCGCCTACATCGCCGACATCGCGAAGCGGGTCGTCGAGGCCGAGCCGGGGGCGCTCGACTCGCCGGAGCGGGACGAGATCTTCCGGCGCGTCGGCGTCGGGCTCATGTTCGCCGAGATCAAGCAGGACCTGCACGAGTTCGGCACGGACTTCGACGTCTGGTTCCACGAGAACGCGCTGCACGAGTCCGGCGCGGTCGACACCGTCGTCCAGCAGCTCAAGGACTCCGGCGCGCTGTACGAGGCGGACGGCGCCTGGTGGCTGCGGTCGAAGGACTACGGCGACGACAAGGACCGCGTCGTGATCAAGAGCGACGGCCGCCCCGCCTACATCGCCGGCGACCTCGCCTACCTGCGGGACAAGCGGGCGCGCGGCTTCGACCTGTGCATCTACATGCTCGGCGCCGACCACCACGGCTACATCGCCCGACTCAAGGCGGCGGCCGCCGCGTTCGGCGACGACCCCGCGGTCGTCGAGGTGCTCATCGGCCAGCTGGTGAACCTCGTCAAGGACGGGCAGCCGGTCCGGATGAGCAAGCGGGCGGGCACCGTCGTCACGATGGAGGACCTGGTCGAGGCCGTGGGCGTCGACGCCGCGCGGTACTCGCTGATCCGCTCGTCGGTCGACTCCGCCCTGGACATCGACCTCGACCTGCTGGTCAAGCGCAGCAACGACAACCCGGTCTTCTACGTGCAGTACGCGCACGCCCGGCTGGCCTCGCTCGCCCGCAACGCCGCGGACCTCGGCGTCGAGCCGGGCACGGAGTACGGGCTCCTCGAGCACCCGCGCGAGGGCGACCTGATCCGCACGCTGGGCGAGTTCCCGGAGATCGTGCGCGCCGCCGCCGAGCTGCGCGAGCCGCACCGGGTCGCGCGCTACCTCGAGGCCCTGGCCAGCGCGTACCACAAGTTCTACGACAGCTGCCGCGTCCTGCCGATGGGCGACGAGGAGGTCACCGAGCTGCACCGCGCCCGGCTCGGCCTCTGCGTCGCCGCCCGGCAGGTGCTGGCGAACGGACTCGGGCTGCTCGGCGTGAGCGCACCGGAACGGATGTGAGGACGGACCCGTGAGAGCGCACCCCGCCGGCCCGCTGCACGGCGGCATCCAGGCGCCGCCCGAGACCGCCGGCCCCCGCCCGACCGGCGCCGCCGAGCTCGACCACCTCGCCCCGGCCGTGTGGCCGCGCAACGCCTCCCGCGGCGCCGACGGGGCCCTGCGCGTCGCCGGCGTCGACGTCCGCGAGCTGGCCGAGCAGTTCGGCACCCCGCTGTTCGTGGTGGACGAGGGGGACTTCCGGTCCCGCGCGGCCGAGTTCGCCGCCGCGTTCGGCGCGGAGTCCGTGCACTACGCGGCCAAGGCCTTCCTGAGCACCGAGATCGCGCGCTGGGTGGCCGACGAGGGCCTGTCGATGGACGTCGCCAGCGGCGGCGAGCTGGCCGTGGCCCTGCGGGCCGGCTTCCCGCCCGAGCGGATCGCGATGCACGGCAACAACAAGTCCGTCGCCGAGCTGACCGCCGCCGTGGAGAGCGGGGTCGGGCGCGTCGTGCTCGACTCCTTCCACGAGATCGTCCGGCTCGACGCGGTGGCGGCCGAGCGGGACGTCGTCCAGCCGGTGATGATCCGGGTGACCGTGGGCGTCGAGGCGCACACCCACGAGTTCATCGCGACGGCGCACGAGGACCAGAAGTTCGGGTTCTCCCTGGCCGGCGGCCCCGAGTCCGACGCCGCCGAGGCGGCCCGCCGCGTGCTCAAGGCCGGCAACCTGCGCCTCGTCGGGCTGCACAGCCACATCGGCAGCCAGATCTTCGACACCGAGGGCTTCGAGGTGGCGGCGCACCGCGTCGTCCGGCTGCTGGCCGACCTGCACCGCGAGCACGGCGCCGACGCCCTCGCCGACCTCACCACCCTCGACCTGGGCGGCGGCATCGGCATCGCCTACCGGCCGGACGAGGACCCGCTGTCGATCCCGGCGCTGGCGAAGGAGCTGCGCGGGATCGTCGAGCGCGAGTGCGAGGCCGCGGGGCTCGACCTGCCGGAGGTCGCCGTGGAGCCCGGGCGCGCCATCGCCGGCCCCGGCGGGATCACGCTCTACGAGGTCGGCACGCTCAAGGAGGTCCCGCTCGGCGTCGGCGCCCGGCGCTACGTCAGCGTCGACGGCGGGATGAGCGACAACATCCGCACGGCCCTCTACGACGCGCTCTACGACTGCCGGCTCGTGTCGCGGGCGTCGGCCGTCGACTCGCTGCCCGGCGGCGACCGGCCCGCGCTCTCGCGGGTGGTCGGCAAGCACTGCGAGTCCGGCGACATCGTGGTGCGGGACTGCTGGCTGCCCGCGGACCTCGCGCCGGGCGACCTGCTGGCCGTGGCCGCGACCGGCGCCTACTGCTACTCGATGGCCAGCTCGTACAACCGGCTGCCGCGGCCGGCCGTCGTCGCGGTCCGCGACGGCGAGGCGCGGGTGATCCTGCGCCGGGAGACCGACGAGGACCTGTTCCGGCTCGAGGTCGGCCCGTGAGGGTGGGCACCCCGGACTGTCGCGCGGGGCGCCGAGCAGGGATGATCCCCGGTCGGGCCCGGGCCGTCGCGCCCGCCGGGACCGCCCGCACCACCGTGTCAGGAGGATCGTCGTGACGTCAGACGCGCCCGTGCGGGTCGCGCTGCTGGGCTGCGGGACCGTCGGGTCCGAGGTCGTCCGGCTGCTCGAGGACCAGGCGGGGGACCTCGCGGCCCGCGTCGGCGCGCCCGTCGAGCTCGCCGGGGTGGCCGTGCGCCGCCCGCACCGGCACCCGACGCTGAACCCCGGCCTGGTGACCACGGACGCCTCCGCGCTGGTCACCCGGGACGACGTGGACGTCGTCGTCGAGGTCGTCGGCGGGATCGAGCCCGCGCGCACCCTGCTGCTGCAGGCGATCAAGGCGGGCAAGTCCGTGGTCACCGCGAACAAGGCGCTGCTCGCCGAGGACGGGGCCACGCTCGCCGAGGCCGCGGACGGCGCGGGCGTCGACCTCTACTACGAGGCCTCCGTGGCCGGCGCGATCCCGCTGCTCCGCCCGCTGCGCGAGTCGCTGGCCGGCGACCGGATCACCCGCGTGGCCGGGATCGTCAACGGCACCACCAACTTCATCCTCTCCGCGATGAGCGCCTCGGGTGCCGGCTACGCCGAGGCCCTCGAGGAGGCCACCCGGCTCGGGTACGCCGAGGCCGACCCGAGCGCCGACGTCGACGGCTACGACGCCGCCTCCAAGGCCGCGATCCTCGCGACGATCGCCTTCCACACCCGGGTCACCGCGGCCGACGTGCACTGCGAGGGCATCCGCCGGGTCACCGCGGCGGACATCGCCGCCGCCCGCGGGCTCGGCTGCGCGATCAAGCTGCTCGCGATCTGCGAGCGCGTCCCCGGCTCGGGCGGCGCGCCGGAGTCGGTGTCCGCGCGCGTCTACCCGGCGATGATCCCGCTCAGCCACCCGCTGGCGGGGGTGAACGAGGCGTTCAACGCCGTGTTCGTCGAGGCCGACGCCGCCGGTCAGCTCATGTTCTACGGCCAGGGCGCGGGCGGCGCGCCCACCGCCAGCGCCGTGCTGGGCGACCTGGTCGCCGTGGCCCGCAACCGGGTCGGCGGCGGGCGCGGGCCGCGCGAGTCCGCCTACGCGAGCCTGCCCGTGCTGCCGATCGGCGACGTGCACACCCGGTACCACGTGAGCCTCGAGGTCGCCGACCGCGCGGGCGTGCTGTCCGCGGTCGCGGGGGAGTTCGCGCGGCGCGGGGTGAGCATCGCCGCGGTGCGCCAGACCGGCGGCCGCGAGGACGGGGACGTGCCGGAGGCCGAGGCCGCGGAGACGGCGCAGGCCGCGCGCCTGGTCGTCGTGACGCACGGGGCGCCGGACTCCGCGCTGCACGCGACGGTCGAGGCGCTGGCCGGGCTCGACGTGGTCCGCGGCGTGGAGAGCGTGCTGCGCGTGGAGGGGCTGGGCCGTCCGGTCAGCACCCTCGGCGTGGCCGGATGAACGCGCGGGCGAGCGTCGCGCGATGACGGGAGAGACTGTGAGCACCGCCGTGAACCGGCTGGCCCCCTGGCCGGGCGTGATCGAGGCCTACCGCGACCGGATGCCCGTCGGGCCGGACTGGGAGATCGTCACCCTGGCCGAGGGCGGCACCCCGCTGCTGCCGGCGCCGGTGCTGTCCGAGCGCACCGGCTGCGAGGTGTACCTGAAGGTCGACGGCCTCAACCCCACCGGGTCCTTCAAGGACCGCGGGATGACCATGGCCGTGACCGCGGCGCTCGCCGAGGGCAAGCAGAGCGTGCTCTGCGCGTCGACCGGCAACACCTCCGCCTCCGCCGCCGCGTACGCCGCCCGCGCCCGGATGACCAGCGCCGTGCTGGTGCCGCGGGGCAAGATCGCGCTGGGCAAGCTGGCCCAGGCCGTCGCGCACGGGGCCCGGATCCTGCAGATCGACGGCAACTTCGACGACTGCCTCGAGCTCGCCCGCAAGACCACCGCGGACTACCCGGCGATCGCGCTGGTCAACTCGGTGAACCCGACCCGGATCGCGGGCCAGGCCAGCGCGGCCTACGAGATCTGCGACGCCCTGGGCCGCGCTCCCGACGTGCACTGCCTGCCGGTGGGCAACGCGGGCAACATCACCGCGTACTGGAAGGGCTACCGCGGCTACCACGCCGACGGGTTGATCTCCGCGCTGCCGCGCATGTTCGGCTTCCAGGCCGCCGGCGCCGCGCCGCTGGTCGAGGGCGCGCCGGTGAAGAACCCCGAGACCATCGCCACGGCGATCCGGATCGGCGCGCCGGCCTCGTGGAACGGCGCCGAGACCGCCCGCGAGGAGTCCGACGGCCGGTTCGCCGCCGTCACGGACGACGAGATCCTGGCCGCGCACCGGCTGCTGTCCACGCGCGAGGCGGTGTTCGTGGAGCCGGCCTCGGCGGCGAGCGTCGCCGGGCTGCTGCAGGCCTCGGCCAACGGCTGGCTCGACCGGGGGCAGCTGGTCGTGTGCACCGTCACCGGCAACGGGCTCAAGGACCCGGACAGCGTGCTGGCCACCGCGCCGGCGCCGGAGATCGTGCCGATCGACCCGAGCGCCGTGGCCGCGGCCCTGGAGCTGGCCTGATGGGGCGCCCCACCGAGGTGCGGGTGCGGGTCCCGGCGTCGTCGGCCAACCTCGGGCCCGGCTTCGACTCGCTCGGGCTCGCGCTCGGCCTCTACGACGACGTCGAGGTCTGCGCCACCGCGGAGCCAGGCGTGCACGTCGAGGTCGAGGGCGAGGGCGCCGCCCAGGTGCCCTGTGACGAGACGCACCTCGTGGTGCGCGCCATGCGCACCGCGTGGGCGCTGTTCGGCGATGAGCCGGCGGGCCTGCGGATGCGGTGCCGCAACGCGATCCCGCACTCGCGCGGGCTGGGCAGCTCGGCCGCCGCCGCGGTGGCCGGCGCCGTCGCCGCCTGCGTGCTCTCCGGGCGCGACCCGAAGCTCGAGCAGGAGGCGTTGCTGCAGGTCACGGCCGGGATGGAGGGTCACGCGGACAACGCCGCGGCCAGCCTGCTCGGCGGGTTCGTGGTGGCCTGGGAGCAGGTCCAGGTCGTTCCGGGGGGTCGTCGGGGGGCGGAGACCCCCGACTGTGGGAACACCTCCGCCCGGTTCCACGCCGTCCGCCTCGACGTGCACGCCGGCATCGCGCCGGTCGCGCTCGTCGCCGGGGTCGAGTCCTCCACCAAGACGACCCGTGGCCTCCTCCCCGAGCTGGTCCCGCTGCCCGACGCGGCGTTCACCGGGAGCCGGACCGCGCTCTCCGTCCTCGCCTTCACCCAGCGGCCCGAGCTGCTGATGGCGGCCACGGAGGACCGGCTGCACCAGGGCTACCGCCGCCCGGCCTATCCGGAGTCCGCGGACCTCGTCGACGCGCTGCGCGCGCGCGGCGTGCCGGCCGCGATCTCCGGAGCCGGACCGACCGTCCTCGCGCTGACCTCGGCGGGAACGCTGCCCGAGGAGCTGGACACGACCGGGTTCACGGCGCTGCCGCTGCCCGTCGACACGCTCGGCGCGCAGGTCGAGATCGGCTGAGGTTTTTCCGGCCGACACGCCGGCCCCGACCGGGGGTGTTGTTGCCGCGGAACCGCCGACGGTCTACCCTCGGCTCCGCACGGCGATCCACGCGTCATCCGCGTGGCCTCTCGAGCCGGAACCCACTCACTGCAGTCCATGCGGTCGGAATCCGGACCGGACCGAGCGGCCTCTTCCCCGCGACCGTCGCACTGGTCGCCGCCCCTGCACATCGCCGACGGCGGCTCTCTTCATGCCGCCCCGGCGTCGTTGTCCGGCGGAGGAGCCGGACGTGACGTGTGGAATCCGCTGGTCCCGGCACCGCCCGCGGGCCGGTCAGGAAGGAACTTCGTGAGCGAGACCGATCTCGTCAGCACCCCGGCAACGGCAGAGGGTGCTGCCCCCAAGAGGCGGGGCGGACTGTCCGGAATGGTCCTCGCCGACCTTCGCCAGCTCGCCGGGGAGCTCGACATCCCGGGCATCGCCGGGATGCGGAAGGGCGACCTCATCGCCGCCATCAAGGAGAAGCAGGGCGCCGCGCCGGCGCGTCGGACCTCGAAGAAGGCCGCCGACGCCGACCAGCTCCCGCTCGACGGCGGCGAGGCCTCCGCGCCCGCCAAGCCGCGCCGCGCCCGCGCGGCCAAGGCCACCGCGGCCGAGGCGCCCGAGATGCCCGCGGCGCCTGCGGCGGACGCCGCCGCCGACACCGCCACCCCGGCCGAGAAGCCCGCCGAGGCCCCGGCCGAGCAGGCCGCCGAGGCCCCCGCCCCGACCCGGCGCCGCCGCGCGGCGAGCCGGCCCGCGGGCGCCCCGGACCCCAAGCCGACCCCCGGCGTCAACGGGGTCACCCCGGCCGCCGAGGTGACCGAACAGGTCAACGGGCACGCGCCCGAGCAGACCGCCAACGGTGCCGCCCCGGCCGCCGACCAGCCCGGCGAGACCGCCGCCACGGAGGGCGAGGAGGGCGGCCGCCGCCGGCAGACCCGCCGCCGCTCCGGTGTCGAGCCGCAGTCGGACACCCTCGAGGCGGTGGCCGCGAGCGTCGGCGCGCCCGAGAAGGAGAAGACCGACCGCGGCGAGCGGTCCGACCGCGACGGCGAGGGCGGCAACCGCAACCGCAACCGCAACCGCAACGAGCGGAACGAGGGCGGCGGACGCAACCGCAACGACCGGGCCGACCGCAACGACCGGGCCGACCGCAACGACCGGCCCGACCGGAACGACCGGGCCGACCGCAACGACCGGCCCGACCGGAACGACCGCGCCGACAACCGTGGCGACGGCCGGAACGAGCCGCGGGACTCCCGGGTCGACGACGACGGCGACGACGACGGCGACGGCCGCGGCCGCCGCGGCCGCCGGTTCCGGGACCGCCGGCGGGGCCGCGACCGCGACACGCGCGGCGGCGGTGACCGCACCGTCGACACCGAGGTGCGCGACGACGACGTCCTCCTCCCGGTGGCCGGCATCGTCGACATCCTGGACAACTACGCGTTCGTCCGGACCACCGGCTACCTGTCCGGCCCGAACGACGTCTACGTGTCGCTGTCGATGGTCCGCAAGCACGGCCTGCGCCGCGGCGACGCGATCACCGGCGCCGTCCGGCAGCCCCGTGAGGGCGAGCAGCAGCGGCAGAAGTTCAACCCGCTGGTGCGCATCGACACCATCAACGGGCGGGACCCGGAGTCGGGCAAGCAGCGGCCGGAGTTCACCAAGCTCACCCCGCTCTACCCGAACGAGCGGCTGCGCCTGGAGACCGAGCCGTCGAAGCTCACCACCCGGGTCATCGACCTGGTCATGCCGGTCGGCAAGGGCCAGCGCGCGCTGATCGTCTCGCCGCCGAAGGCGGGCAAGACGATGGTGCTGCAGTCGATCGCCAACGCGATCACCACCAACAACCCCGAGTGCCACCTCATGGTCGTCCTCGTCGACGAGCGGCCGGAGGAGGTCACCGACATGCAGCGGTCGGTGAAGGGCGAGGTCATCGCCTCGACCTTCGACCGCCCGCCGTCGGACCACACGGCCGTCGCCGAGCTCGCCATCGAGCGCGCCAAGCGGCTGGTGGAGCTGGGGCACGACGTCGTCGTCCTGCTGGACTCGATCACCCGGCTGGGCCGTGCCTACAACCTGGCCGCCCCCGCGTCGGGCCGGATCCTGTCCGGTGGTGTCGACTCGACCGCGCTCTACCCGCCCAAGCGGTTCCTGGGCGCGGCGCGCAACATCGAGGACGGCGGTTCGCTGACCATCTTCGCCACCGCGCTGGTCGAGACCGGCTCGACGATGGACACGGTGATCTTCGAGGAGTTCAAGGGCACCGGCAACGCCGAGCTCAAGCTGGACCGCAAGCTCGCGGACAAGCGGATCTTCCCGGCGATCGACGTCGACGCCTCCGGCACCCGGAAGGAGGAGCTGCTGATGTCCGCGGACGAGTTCGCGATCAGCGTCAAGCTCCGCCGGGTGCTGTCCGCCCTGGACCACCAGGCGGCGATCGACCTGGTCCTGGGCCAGCTCCGCAAGACCCGCACCAACATCGAGTTCCTCATGCAGGTCCAGAAGACCACGCCGGGGAACTTCGGCAACGAGGACTGACCCGCGTCGACGCACCCGGCCCCGGTGGGAATCCCCGCCGGGGCCGGGTGGTTGAATGGGTTCGTACGCATCCGGCTCCGGTTCACCCACATCCGGGGGCTCCGCCCCCGGAAACCCCCGAACAGCGAGGGGTGTGAGACCCGGCGGCCGATCTTCGAGAGGAACATCCCCATGCGTGAGGGCATTCACCCCCAGTACGTCGAGACCCAGGTCACCTGCGGCTGCGGCAACTCGTTCACCACCCGCAGCACCAAGACCAGCGGCGTGATGACCGTCGAGACCTGCTCCGCCTGCCACCCCTTCTACACGGGCAAGCAGCGGATCCTGGACTCCGGTGGCCGTGTCGCCCGCTTCGAGGCGCGCTACGGCAAGCGCAAGGCCGCCAAGTAGCTTCTCCGCCCGGCGCCCGTCCCCGTCTCCGGGGCCGGGCGCCGTTCGCATGTCAAGGGGTGACGACGAGGGAGAACGGGAGCACGTGGTGGCGGTGAGCAGCAGCGCGGCAGGTGTGGACGCGCTGATCGACGAGTACGCCGAGCTGGAGGCCCGGCTGGCCGACCCGGCCGTGCACGCCGACGCGGCCACGGCCCGCAAGCTCGGCCGGCGCTACGCCGAGCTCGGCCCGGTCGTCGCCGTGGCCCGCGAGCTGGCCGGGGCGCGGTCGGACGAGGCCGCCGCCCGCGAGCTGGCCGCCGAGGACCGGGCGTTCGCCGAGGAGGCGGACGAGATCGCGGCGCGGATCCCGGCCCTGGAGGCGCGGCTCGCCGAGCTGCTGGTCCCGCGCGACCCGCACGACGGCGACGACGTCGTCATGGAGGTCAAGTCCGGCGAGGGCGGCGAGGAGTCGGCGCTGTTCGCGGGTGACCTCGTGCGGATGTACACGCGCTTCGCCGAGCGCCACGGGTGGAAGGTCGAGGTGCTCGACGCCGTCACCTCCGACCTCGGCGGGTACAAGGACATCACCCTGATCCTGCGGTCCCGCACACCCACCGCCGACGGGGTGTGGTCGGCGCTGAAGTTCGAGGGCGGGGTGCACCGTGTGCAGCGCGTCCCGGTCACCGAGTCGCAGGGGCGCATCCACACCTCCGCGGCCGGCGTGCTCGTCTACCCCGACACCGGGGAGGACGCCGAAGTCGAGATCGACGAGAACGACCTCCGGGTCGACGTCTTCCGCTCGTCCGGGCACGGCGGGCAGAGCGTCAACACCACGGACTCCGCGGTGCGGATCACGCACCTGCCCACCGGGATCGTCGTGAGCTGCCAGAACGAGCGCTCGCAGCTGCAGAACCGGGCCCGCGCCATGGAGGTGCTGCGCTCGCGGCTGCAGGCGCTGCACGAGGCCGAGCAGGCGGCGGCGGCGTCGGCGGAGCGGAAGTCGCAGGTCAGGACGGTCGACCGGTCCGAGCGCATCCGGACCTACAACTTCCCGGAGAACCGGATCTCCGACCACCGGGTCGGCTACAAGGCGCACAACCTCTCCGCGGTGCTCGACGGGGACCTCGACGACGTCGTCGCCGCCCTGTCCCGGGCCGACCGGGCCGAGGCGATCGCCGCCGCCGAGGAGGGTGCGTGAGGCGGGTGCGTCCCGGGGCCGTCCTGCGCGCGGGGTGCGCGTGAGCCGGCAGTCGCTGCGCGTGGCGATCGCGGAGGCCGAACGGGCGCTGGCGGGCGCGGGCATCGAGTCACCCCGGGCGGAGGCGGAGTTCCTGGCCTCGTACGTCGTCGGCGTGCCCCGCGGGCGGCTGATGCTGCACCCGCTCGTCGACCCGCCGCAGGTGGAGGAGCTGCGCCGGCTCGTCGCCCGACGCACCACCCGGGAGCCGCTGCAGCACGTCCTGGGCACGGCGGTGCTCGGACCGGTCGAGGTCGCCGTCGGGCGCGGGGTCTTCACGCCGCGCCCGGAGACCGAGCTGCTCCTCGAGTGGGGCCTGCGCGAGCTGCGCGCGGTGGAGAACCCGCTGGTCGTGGACCTGTGCACCGGCTCGGGGGCGCTCGCCCTCGCCTTTGCCGAGAGCCGGCCCGACGCGCGGGTGCACGCCGTCGACATCGATCCCGGCGCCCTGAGCTGGGCGCGGCGCAACATCGCGGCGCACGGCGACCGCGTGACGCTGCACGCCGCCGACGTCCGCTGGCGGGACCCGCTGCCCGAGCTCGAGGCCCGCGTCGACCTCGTGGTGTGCAACCCGCCGTACGTGCCGGAGGGCACCCCGGTGCCGCCCGAGGTCGCCGACTGGGACCCGGCCGTCGCCGTCTTCGGCGGAGCCGACGGGCTCGCCCTCATCCCCGCGGTGATCTCCCTGGCCGCGACCCTGCTGCGCTACGGCGGCGGGCTCGCGATCGAACACGACGACACCCACGGCGAGGCCGTCCCGGCCCTGCTCCGGCGCCGCAAGGTGCTCACGGACGTCCAGGAGCACCGCGACCTGGGCGGCCGCCCCCGCTTCGCCACCGCCCGCCGCACCACCCCCGCCTGACCCCGCCGGCCGGCCCCGCCCCCCCGCGAGTCGCGAGTTCTAGCAGCGCGAGTCGGGACTTCCGGGCTGCCGAGTCGCGCGCTCACCACCGCCGAGG
>NZ_JAJSOK010000027.1 GCF_021283305.1 Pseudonocardia kujensis | reverse complement strand
CGCGCGGGGAGTACGGAGCGTCGGCCGGGGCGAGGCCCCGGCTCCGCACCCAGGCCGCGACCTCCTCGGTCCGGCCGAGGGCGAGTGCGATCCGCGCCGCCTGCACCCCCACCGACGCCGCGATCGGCGCGGCGACGCCGGGCCCCGCCGCGAGCCTGCCCGCGTCGTCCAGGGCCTCGGCCGCCCGGTCGTGCTCACCGCGGGCATGCCGGACCCGGGCGGCGACGACCAGCGCGGTGACCAGCCAGCGGGGCCGACCGAGCCGGCGGCACAGCTCGACGGCGGCCTCGGCCTGCTCGGCCGCCGCGTCCAGCTCGCCGCGCAGGTAGGAGACCTGGGCCAGACGCGCGCGGGCGACGCCGGCGTCGGGCAGGTGCGCGTGGTCGGCCGGCCGGGCCCACGTGTCGAGGGCGCTGCGGTAGATCCGGAGGGCCTCGTCGAGCCGGCCCTGGACCACCCGCATCCAGCCGACCAGGGAGAGCGTGCGGGCGGCGAAGAACGGGTCGGCGCGCGCGGCCCACGGGTGCACGGCGAGCTCGTCGAGCAGCGGCTCGGCGGCGTCGGCCGCCCCCTCGAGCAGGAACCCGGCCGCCAGGTCGTAGCGGAGGAAGTACCCGAGGTAGCCGCCGGCGTGGTCGACGAGGGCGAGGCCGGCGCGGGCGTGCCGGACCGCGGCCCCGCCGCTCCCGGTCCGCAGGGCCAGCTCGGCGCGGACCAGGGCGACGAGGCCGGGCACCGGACCCAGCGCGCACCCGGGCTCCGCCCCGGCGTCGGAGGCACCCTCCGCCTCGGCGAGCAGCGGTTCGACCTCCTCGACCCGTCCGCTGACCAGCGCCGCGAGGGCCTTCGTCGCGCAGAGGTGGGGACGTCGGCGCAGCAGCTCGTCGGGGAGGGCGGCCAGCCACCGGTACAGGGTCGCCGCTTCCCGCCGGCGGAGCCGTGTCTGCGCGTGCTCGCCGACGATGTCGGCGGCCCGCTCGTGGTCGCCGACCGCGAGGAGATGGTGCACCGCCTGGTCGGCCAGCCGGTGACGGGCGTACCAGTCACCGGCGGCGCGGTGCAGGGCCACGACGCGGCCGGGCTGCTCGCGGGCCAGGCGTACGCGGAGCAGGTCGGCGAACAGGTGGTGGTAGCGCCACCACCGGCGGACGTCGTCGAGCGGGTGGAGGAACAGGTTGGCCTGCTCGATCTGCTCGAGCAGCTGCTGGCTGTCGTCGCGCCCGCGGACCGCGTCGCACAGCGGCCCCGACAGCCGTTCCAGCACCGACGTCTCCAGCAGGAACTGGCGCACGGCAGCCGGCTGGCCGTCGAGCACCTCCTCCGTCAGGTAGTCGAGCACGAACCGGTTGCTGCCGGAGAACTCGGCGACGAAGCGTTCCACGTCCGCCCGGCGGGCCAGCGACAACGCGGCGAGCTGGAGCCCCGCCGCCCAGCCCTCGGTCCGGGCCGCGAGAGCCGCCGTCGCCTCCGGTGGCAACGAGCGGGCGGTGGCGGCGCCGAGCAGTGCTCCCGACTCCGCGACGGTGAACCGCAGGTCCTCGGCGCGCAGCTCGGCGAGCCGCCCGCGCGCCCGCATGCGGGCCAGCGGGAGCGGAGGGTCGGCCCGGGTGGCCACCAGCAGCCGCAGCGCAGCCGGGAGGTGCTCGAGCAGGTCGGTCAGCGAGGCGTGGACCGCCGCCGAGTCGACGACGTGGTAGTCGTCCAGCACCAGTACGAGCGTCTCGGCGCTCTCGGCGAGCTCGTTGACCAGAGCCGCCACGGCCGCGTGGGACGACGGCGTGGACAGCCCGCCCGAGCGCGCGGCGACGGCCGCCGCGATGCCAGGCCGCGCGACGTCCAGAGCCGCCGCGACGTGGCGCCAGAAGCGGACCGGGTCGTTGTCGGCGTCGTCCAGGGACAGCCACGCCACCGGCGTCCCGCAGTGGGCGGCCCACTCGGCGATCGCGCTGGACTTGCCGAACCCGGCCGGCGCCGAGACCACCACCAGCTCCCGGCTCACCGCACCGGCCAACGATGCGGACAGCCGGGGCCGGGCGACGAACCCGTCCCGCAGGGGAGGCGGCCGGAGCTTCGTGGCCAGCAGCACGTCGCGGTCCGCGCCCGTGCCCACCGTACCGACGCCCTGGGCTTCGGTCACCGGGACTGCACCACCATGAGCGGTCTCCCCCCTCGCCGTGACCGTGCGCCGCCCCCGTCGACCGTGTCAAGGGCCCGCCGGACGAAGGGGCGGCGCGCACCGAGCGGCGATCGCCGACCACCGCGGGTCCGGCTCCCGGCGCGGTGGGTCGCGGTCCGAGGTGCTGGCCTACGGCCGAGCCGACGAGGTGATCGGCGGTCCGGCCGGGGGCGCGGAGTCCGGTACTCCGGCGTAGTCGGGGAGCTCGAGGCCGTTGATCGCGCGCTCGACCAGCTCGGTGAGCCCTTCGGCGTCGAGCTCCGGGCTCGGTCCCGGGTCCGGCGCGGCGACACCGAGGCTGTGCACGTGCCACCGGCCGATCTCCTGGTTGGCCTCGACGAACGGGCGCATTCGCGCCTCGTAGGCCGCGAACCCGGCCTCCGGGTCCCACCCGGCGGCGGCCAGCTCCCCGGCCAGCACGTAGGCGCCGACCAGGGCGAGCCCGGTGCCCTGCCCGGACATCGGCGACGAGCTGAACGCCGCGTCCCCGAGCAGCCCGACCCGCCCGCTCGACCAGCGCTCCATCACGACCTGCGCGACCTGGTCGAGGTAGAAGTCCGGGGTGTCGTCCACGTGGTCGAGGATGCGCGGCGTCAGCCACCCGAAGTCGGCCATCCGCTCGCGCAGCAGCCGCTTCTGGGCCTCGACGTCCCGGTAGTCGACGTCGAAGTCGGCCGCGGGGAACGACAACATCGCGATCGCCCGGGTCGCGTCCTTGACGGGTCGCAGGCCGGCCGAGCGGCCCCCGGACTGGTAGTCGATCAGCCAGCGGTCCAGGCCGAATTCGTTGGGCACGGTGTAGAAGGCCAGCACGAGCCCGAGGTGGCGGATGAACTCCTCTCGCGGACCGAACACCGCCGCCCGCAGCGCCGAGTGCAGCCCGTCCGCCCCGATCACCAGGTCGAAGCGCCGCCGGTCGCCGCCGGCGAAGAGCACGTCGACGCCGTCCGCGTCCTGGGTGAGCTCGGCGATCCGGTCGCCGAAGACGTACTCGACACCGTCGCGGGTGTCGTCGTAGAGCACCCGGGACAGGTCCCCGCGCAGGATCTCGATCTCCGAGATGTAGCCGTCTCCCCCGTCGTCGTCCGCGCGGTAGGTCTCCAGCACCTTCCCGTCCGCGTCGACGGTGTACGCGCCGGCGGTGTCGGTGCAGGCCGCGCGCACCTCCGCGTCCAGCCCCATCCGCCGGATGACCTCCTTGGCCACACCGCGCGCGTCGACCGCCTGGCCGCCGGGACGGAGCTCAGGGGCCCGCTCCACCACGGTCACCTCGGCACCCCGCCGGCGCAACCAGTGGGCCAGCGCGGGCCCCGCGATGCTCGCCCCCGCCACCAGGACCCTGATACCGCTGCTCATCGGTGCCTCCTTGTCGGCTCGTCGGGAAGGAGACGCCGACGAGGCGCGAAAATCATCGCCTGCGCGCCCCGCCCCTTTCGATCCGTGCCGACGAAGGGCCTCGGCGTCCGTTTCGCCCGCGCCACCGAGCGATCCGGCCCGGTGCGCCGGGTCGGGCTCGGACGGGCACGCTCGAGGGTCGGCCGGCACCGCCGGCGGAAGGTGGTGGCGGCCGCGGAGTCCGGGGCCCGAGGTCGGCGTCGTGAACTCCGACGAGGAGCAGCCGAAGGGCGCCTGCCGTGGACGGCAGGCGCCCCGAGGGAGCCGTCGTTCAGGACACCTCGGCCAGGTAGGCGTCGGCCTTGACCGGATCCATGAACCAATGCTGGAAGTCCGAAGGGTCGCTGAAGCCGTTGACGAAGCGGCGCGCCACCGTGTCATTGACCTGGGCGGTCCCGAGGAGCTTCAGCACGTGCTCCGGCGGCGGGCCGAGCAGCGCGTTGGTCCAGTTCGTGACGTGCTGGGCGTAGTCCCAGTACCGCTCGAACGTCGCCGTCATCCACTCCTCGTCGAAAGGCTTGTCGCCCCGCTCGAGGATGCTGTTGAGGTAGAACTCGGCGCACTTGGCGGCGTTGTTCGCCCCCTGGCCGGTGATCGGGTCGTTGGCCACGACGACGTCGGCCATCCCGAGCACGCGGCCGCCCGAGGGCAGCTCCCCGATCGGGTTGCGCACCATCGGCGTGTACCCGCCGGCGAGGGTGGCGTTCTGGTCGGTCAGCGTGACGTTGCGGGCCCGGTCGTACTCCCAGGGGAGGTACTTCTGCATCAGCCCGAGCGTCCGGTCGAGATGCTCCTGCGGCGTGGGCCGGTCGCCGAAGACGTCGAAGGGCCCGCCCGGCACCCCCTCGAAGAAGAGGATCTCGCAGTTGCCGCTCAACGTGTAAGCGGGGATGACGAAGAGCTCGCCGACCCCCGGGACGATGTTGAACCGCACGGCAGAGGAGTCCGGGTGCTCCGGGCGCCGCTCCAGGCCGTGCACGTAGGCGATCGCGAGGGACCGCTGCGGCCGGGTGAAGACCGAGCGCTCGGGATCCCGGTCGAACAGCTGCACCAGCTCGCCCTTGCCGGCCGCGACGACGACGAGGTCGTACAGGGAGGTGAGCCGGTCCAGGTCGGCGGTCGTGACGCCGTGCGTGATGACCTTGCCGCCGCGCTCCTCGAGAAGCTCCAGCCAACCCGCCATCTTCACCCGCTGGTCCACCGACTGGCCGTAGGCGTCGAGCCGACCCCACCAGTCCATCACCCTGCTCGAGTCCGGACCTGCGATCGAGACCCCGAGGCCCTCGACCTGCACGGCGTCGTTCTCCCACAGGTTGAGCTTGTGGCTGCGCTCGATCTCCAGCGCATCCCCGAACATGCACTGGGTGGACATGACCCGGCCGCGCCGGATCTCGTCCGGGGTGCGTGCCGACATCAGCGTGACGTCGTAGCCGTGTTCCCGCAGGGTCAGCGCGAGCTGGAGGCCGGACTGGCCTGCGCCGACGACGAGGATCTTAGGCATAGGTTCGGACCCTTCCTGGGGGTGTGATCTCGCCCAGCGACAGCACGTACCTCACGAGCTGGCGCAGGGTGCCGACCGTCGACGCGGGCTCACGGGCGTCGACGGTGACCAGCGGGACATCAGGGGAGAGAGCGAGTGCCTCGCGCACGTCGTCGAGGTTGTGGTGCAGCTCCCCGTGGAACGTGTTCACCGCGACGATGAACGGCAGCTCCGAGTCGTTCTCGAAGTAGTTGATGGCGGCGAAGGAGCGTTCGAGCCTGCGGGTGTCGACCAGCACGATGGCGCCGAGGGCACCGCGCGTCAGGTCGTCCCAGAGGAACCAGAAGCGCGGCTGGCCCGGGGTCCCGAACAGGTACAGCAGCAGGTCCGAGTGCAGGGTGATGCGACCGAAGTCCATCGCCACGGTCGTGGTGGACTTGCCCGGCTCGACCGGCCCGTCGATGCCCACGCTCGCCTCGGTCATCCACGCCTCGGTGTTGAGCGGCGGGATCTCCGACACCGAGCCCACGAACGTCGTCTTGCCGACGCTGAAGCCCCCGGCGACGACGATCTTCGCGGAGACCGCGAGCGGGCCGGGAGGCGGGACGGCGACCGGCCGCTCAGACGGATAGCCGTTCGAGACCATCGAGGATCCTTCCAAGCATCTCGCGATCGTGGTGGTAGCTGTGCGCGGTGGGGTGGATGTACACCGCGCCCTGCGCCGCCAGGTCGCTGATCAACACCCGGACGACGCCGAGCGGGGCGGCGATGGCCACCGACAGCTCGGCGATCGACGCCCGCGACCGCGCGTGCTCGTACAGCATCCGCGACTCGGGCATCAGCGTCTCGGGTAGGCCGGGGTCGTACTGCGGCACCGAGATCAGGGCCTCGACCAACAGCTCGTGGCGGGCCCGGGTCCGACCCCCCGTGAGGGTGTAGGGCCGGATCCGCCGACTGCGGCTCCTCGGGCGCCCGGTGCTGTTCTCGGGCGATGGTCCGACCGACATCGCGCTCACCTCCCGGTCAGTCCTGCGCCCGGCGCGCGGAGAGCACGCGGCGCAGGTCGGCACGGACTTCGGGGGTCAGGACGTGGCCTGCGTTGCGCACGAACTGCGTCATCTCGTAGCCGACGACCTTCATGTCGCACCCGGGGCCGGTCAGCACCGCGAAGCCGGCGCCTGAACCGATGCCCATGAACAGGAAGTACCCGTCGGACATCCTGATCATGATCTGCTCGCAGGCACCCTTGCCGAACATCGCGGCCCCGTTGTGGGCGAGGCTCAACAGGCCGCAGGCGATGGCCGCGAGCTGCTCGGCGTCCTCGGTGGTGACGGAGTGCGACGCGGTCAGCGGGAACCCGTCGGAGGACATGACGAGGGCGTGCGTGACGCCGTGCACGCGGCCGACGAAGTCGTCGACGAGCCAGGCGAAGTCCTGGGGAGAGGTCATGGACTCCGCCATCATCTCGCATCCTCGTCAGCGGCGACGCCGCCCTCGGCCTTCGGACTGCCGGCGTCCCGGAGGCTGGACCGATCCGCGCCGGCCCGGTCCGTGACGTCCTCCTCCGTGACGTCCCCGACGTCCCCACCTGCGACGTCGCCGCACTCGGCGGGGGCGTCGGCGGCGTTCGCCGCCTTCTCCCCGTCGGTGAAGCTGTCGAGGTCGGCCAGGAAGGCGTCCTGTCCGTCGGAGTCCGACGTGAACTCGCTGGGCGCGGCCACCCCGCCGCCCGGCTTGATGCTGCGGGAGACGCGCCGAGGCAGGCCTGTGTCCGTGGTGCCGGCGACCGCAGGTGACGGCGAGGGCGGCCATGGTGCGGGCGTCGGGCCCGGCGCCGGGTCGACCGCCGCACGCTGGGGTGGCGCTGCGCCGCGATGCGGCAGGGCCGCGGGCGCCTCGACGCCGCTCGCGACGAACTCCGGAGCCGGGGAGGCGCCGTCGACCTCCGGCTGCCCGCGGTGGTGCCTGCCCCTCACCGGCACGGTCTGCACGCCCGTCCAGGTCGTGTCGGGCACGTCGACCACGAGCGACGACGGGACCAGGATGGTGGCGGTGGTGCCGTTCGGGAGCCGATGGTCGAGCGAGATCTGCAGGCCGTGGCGCTCGGCGAGCCTGCGGACCACGGCAAGGCCCATGTGCCGCACCGCGGCGTCGTCGAGCCGCGATGCCCGGGAGAGCCGGTCGTTGAGCTCGGCCAGCCGTTCCGGGGGGAGGCCGATCCCGTCGTCCTCGATCCGGATGAGGACGCTGCCCTGCTCGGTCAGATGGGAGCTCACTCGCACGTCGGCGTTCGGCGGCGAATGGTTGGCGGCGTTGTCGAGGAGCTCGGTGAGGACCCGGCTCAGGTCGTTCGCGGCGAACCCCACGACGCCCAGCGGCGCCATCCGCCCGATCCCGACCTTGGCGTACTGGTCGATCGAGGACATCGCCGCGCGGACGGTGTCGAGGATCGAGATGGTCTCCCCGGCGTCGGAGTCCGCGTCGTGGTTGGCGAGCACGCGGAGGTTCTCCGCGTTGCGGCGCAGTCGCGCGGCCAGGTGGTCGAGCCGGTAGAGCTGGTCGAGCCGGTTGCTGTCGTCCTCGTGGCGCTCCATCAGCTCGAGGTCGGACAGCAGCGTGTCGATGAGGTTCAGATCCCGCAGCGCGATGCTCGCGCAGACCTCGACGAGCGACTCGTCCTGAACCGGCGCCGCCGGCGTCGGTGCGGGGTCTGCGGTCGTCGTCGCGGGAGCCGGCGAGGCCGGACGGGCCGGGGTCGCGTCGACGGCCTTCAGCGGCGGATGCCGGTCGGGATCCAGCAGGTGCGCGGCCGCTACGGCCGAGCGGCCCAGCATCACCCGGGATCGATCGAAGATCTCACGAGCCCGCGCCCGCGTCGCCATGCGCCCACCTCTGCTGTCACCGCTGTCCGAAAACCTGTCGCCGACGCCTCAGCCGTTCGTCACCCTGTGTGCCGGGTCGATCGCTCGCCGGAGGCGTGCGCTATCGAAGCAGAGTGATCGTGGCTTGTCGAACAACGCAGGGTTGCACTGCTCGGCCTATTTCGGTGCACCGATCGGGCCGTGACGGACTCCCGCCCCACGCGCCCGGCCGGGCTCTTCTCCTCGACACGCCGCGGCCACGAGGGGAGACCGGCTCCGTCGGCCGCCGCACCCGCGCAGGCCGCCCGGCTCCCGCCGCACCATCGCGAGGGGCCCTCCCGAGAGATGGATCACATCGGTCGCCCGCCCCGGCAGCCAGGAGCGGGGTGGCGAGCAGGAGGGCAGATCACCACGATGGCGGCCATGGCTGCCGGAGCTACCGGGGCGGGTCGGGTGGCGCAGTGGATTCACCGATCACGGCGGCGCGGCGGCGGCCGCGTTGGTCATGGCCGTGGCCTGGCTCTCGGTCTCGGAGGAGATCGGGCTGCGCGGGGTGCGGAACCAGCCGAGCAGGCTGCTGATCACGCCGGCGGCGACCAGGTATCCGAGCAGGACCCAGAGGTGGGGGGCGATGCCGTGGCCGTCGAAGTAGACGGTGTTGCGCAGCAGCAGGTAGGCGTTGCGTGGCGGCAGGTACGGGCCGAGGTCGCGCCAGAAGCCGGGCAGGTACGGCACCCCGTTGGCGCCGCCCGAGGACGGATTGCCCAGCAGCATGACCACGAAGACCGTGAGCAGGGTGCCGACCGGGCCGAGCAGCTTCTGCAGCACCGAGGCGAACAGCGCCACCACGGCGATGATCAGCGCGGCGATCGGCCAGACCAGCCAGAACGAACCCGGCGGGTAGCCGTGCAGCAGCGGGCCCACGATCAGGCTGACCAGCAGGCCCCCGGCGACGGCGAAGCCGCACAGGATTCCCACCCGCCACGGAGCGGTGGCCGTGGCGGTGGCCCCCATCAGCGCGGTGGAGGCGTTGTAGCCGCCGATCAGCAGCGGCGCGAGCATGATCGACAGGACGATCCCGTACGGGTCGCCGGAGGCCAGCGGTGTCGGTTCGGACGCCTGGACCTGCAGCTGTTGGCCGGTCGCAGCAGCGGCGCGCTCGAACTGGTCGGCGAGGTCCAGCGGCGCGAGGTCGCTCTGCGTGGGCACCACCAGCAGGATGCTGGTCGCCGGTGACGCGCCGGGCACCACCGCGGCGAACAGTTCGCCCTGGTCGATCGCCTGCTGGGCCTCCGCGGTGCTGGAGTACTGGTGCACCGCGAGCGAATAGCCCTGCTGCTGCACCTGGCCGATCAGCGGTGAGGTGCCGACCACGCCGACGGGCATCTGGTCGGCGACCGGCGAGTGGCCCGACGCCATGTAGGTGGTGGAGAACAGGGCCTGCATCATCGCCGCGGTCGCCAGCGCGCCGAGGATGGCCACCGCTGCCGTCCGCCGGGCCGACGGAGCGGCCGCACGGCGGTGCGACGTGCCCGTCGAACCGGGCGGGGTGGCCGTGGTGGGATCCTGCGCCACGCCCGGCGGGTGCGGGCGGGCGTCGCGGAACCACTCGAAGTAGCCGAGGACCGCGGTGCCCACGATGACGTACGCGAAGAGCACCAGCAGCGGGACGGTGAGGCGGTGCCCGCCGAAGTACAGCGTGTTGCGAATGAGGGTGACCGCGTGCTGTGGGGGCAGCGCGGTGCCGATGGTCTGCCAGTACACCGGTAGCAGGGACAGCCCGAGCCCGCCGGACGAGGCGAGCCCCAGCACGATGAACACCAGCACCACGATCAGGGTGCCGAGTCGGCCGGCGAGCCGCTGGATCGCCGCTGCCGAGATCGCCACCGCGGCGATGACGAGGATGAAGCAGGGCAGCAGGGGCCAGAACCGGTCGGAGCTGAAGGCCCCGATGCCCGGGCCGGCGATCAGGTCGGTCAGCAGCGCGCCGATCACGGAGTAGCCGAGAAGGATGGTCACCCGCCACCGGGCGGCCGCGCGGCCGGTCGCCTTCAGGACGAAGACGGCCACGAGGAAGCCGCCGATCAGCAGCGGCAGCAGCAGCAGGCCGGTGACGCTGCCGGTCCGGTCGCGCAGCGGCAGGGGTTTGGCGTTCTCCACGGTCACCGGGCGCCCTGCCTTGTGCGCGGCGTCCTCGAAGGCTGCGCCGAGGATGACCGCGGCGAAGAAGCTCTTCTGCGGCGCGATGACCAACATGTCCGAGGGGCCACCGGGCACGTAGGCGCCGTAGATCTCCCCGTTGCCGACCGCCTGCAGGGCCGCCGCCTGGTTCGGGTAGCTGGTCAGCGTCAGTGACAGCTTCGACGCCACCGCCGACGTGACGGGCGAGGAGCCGGTCACCCCGAACGGCAGATTGTGCGGCTCCAGCTTCTGGTCGGCGCTGACCAGACACAGCGCCAGCAGCACCTGCACGATCGCGACCATCGCCAGGGCGGTGACGATCCGGCGCCACCCGTGCCGGGGACCGTTGCCGGGCGGAGGCGGCTCCGGGGGCGCTACGCGCTGGGCGGGTGTCGCTTCCGCTGCAGGCGTCGTGATCGGTTCGCGGCCCATCTCGCGCTCAGCCATGCCAGCTCCCGCAAGCTGCAGTCGTGGGCCCCGGACCCGCGATCCGTGTCGCGGGCCGCCCCGCCTGAGGGCCTCGTCGTCCCTGGGCCTGTGGTGCACCCACCGGTCCCGGAACCCGTGGCGGCCCACCGGTCCGTCCGGCGCAGCCTCTGAATTCGGCTCCAGGAGCGAGGCCGAGCCTGACCCGCCCACCCCCGGTCGGCCTCGCCCGACGCGGGTGAGGCCTCGCGAGTGTGCGGTGCTTGTGGCCATGGAGTTTCGGAGCGGACCCCGTCGCTGACATCGCCCCCGTCCAGGCCGCGGAGTTCGTTCACCACCTCGGGTCGACCACGTGCACGGGATTCTGGACAACGGCTGCCCGGTCACCGTCCAGGCACCGAATCCGGGGGTGGCTTGCGGGTGGCCGTGCCCCTGCCCGGTACGGCCTGCGGCGCTCTGCCGGCGCCCGGGTCACGGACGACAGGACGCGCAACCGCGGGACGCTCGAACAACTGGGCCAGCCCGGCCGCGCTGAAGCACGCCGCGCCCACCGCGGTGCCCCAGTTGATCACCCCGACGCTGATCGCTTCACCGGTGACGGGCCGCACGAACGCGGCGAGCCCGGACAGCATGAACAGCCACGACCCGACCTGGTTGACGATGACGATCCACCAGCCGAGCGACGAGGTCATGACACGGAACCGACCGTGGCAGACCTCCAGGATGGCGACGTGTCCGGACAGCAGGAACAGGACGCAGCCGACCACCTCCGGCGCCCAGACCACCCGGTCGACCTGACGCGTGCTCAGGCCCGACAGGAACGCGTCGAGCAGGCTGATCGCGAACGCCAAGGTGCCACAGAACAGGACGAACGCGGCCACCCACCCGGGTCGAGCCGGCTCGTACGCCCACCACCGCCAGGGGCGGGCGGCCAGCGCTCCGTCCTCGCCGATCTTGCGAGGCGAGTTCAGCTCCTGGACCAGAGCCGCATAGGCGCCGGTGGAGAACCAGAACCCTCCGATCAGGAACGTCCAGTCGAGGGCGGACAGCGGCGCCCCGCCGTACTGCGCCAGCAGCGCACCCAGGGTGAAAAGCGCGCCGCCGAGGAAGAACGACACCCCCGAGAGATCGTTGCAACGCCGCAGGCGGACGGCGACGGCCGGCCGCGCCAGGATCCGCGTGACGGTGCCGTCCCGGACCACCTCGATGAAGCCCCGCTTGCGGGCCAGCCGGGACTCCCAGGTGGCGGTCGAGCCGTCGGCGTGCTGCCACTGCACCCGGCTGAGCAGGGGGCCACGACCGCCCGTGTGCCGGACCCGGGCGTCCGGTGGCAACTCGAAAGCGTCTCCCAGGCTCATCCGCCGATCGTCCCGGGCACGACGAGCCGGCGGGACCGCCCGGCCCGGGCGAAAGCTCGGCTCGAGCGATGTGCGCGCCGGCGTCCCACCCCCGCTGGGTGATGACGGTGTGCGCCGCCGGCGGCCACGGTCGGAACCCGACGGGGTGCTCGAGGCAAGGCTGCGCCCCCGAGCCGCGGTGACCACCGTGCAGGCCGACGCGGGTGGCTCCGATCAGAGGGGATGCCGAGAATGCCGCTACACGACCGCGACACGGTCCGTGACGAGCTCGACGACTGCGTGTTCGTCGACCGCGACCTGACCAGGCCCGTCACCAAGTACCGGTTCCCTCAGCAGGAGAGCCTCCCGAGGGACGTCTCCCAGCTGGTGTCCGACGAGCTGATGCTCGACGGCAATGCGCGCCAGAACCTGGCCACCTTCTGCCAGACCTGGGTGGAGCCCGAGGTGATGGGCCTGATGGCGCTGTCGGTGAGCAAGAACATGATCGACAAGGACGAGTACCCGCAGACCGCCGAGATCGAGCGGCGCTGCGTGCACATGATGGCCGACCTGTGGAACGCGCCCGAGGCGGCCAACACCGTGGGCGCCTCGGCGATCGGCTCGTCGGAGGCCTGCATGCTGGCGGGGATGGCGGCCAAGTGGCGGTGGCGGGCGAAGCGGCGGGCGGCGGGCAAGCCCGTGGACAACCCGAACATGGTGTGCGGACCGGTGCAGGTGGTGTGGCACAAGTTCGCCCGCTACTGGGACATCGAGATGCGCGAGGTCCCGATGGCCCCCGGCCGCTACGCCATGGACCCGGCCACGATGCTCGAACGGGTCGACGAGAACACGATCATGGTCGTGCCGACCCTCGGGGTCACCTACACCGGTGCCTACGAGCCGGTGGCCGACCTGTCGCTGGCCCTCGACCAGCTGCAGGCCGACACCGGTCTCGACGTCGACATCCACGTGGACGCCGCCAGCGGGGGCTTTCTCGCCCCGTTCTGCGCGCCCGAACTGGCGTTCGACTTCCGGCTCCCCCGGGTCAAGTCGATCAGCGCCTCCGGGCACAAGTTCGGGCTGGCACCGCTCGGTGTCGGCTGGGTCGTCTGGCGCGATGCCGGCGAGTTACCCGACGATCTGGTGTTCCACGTCAACTACCTGGGCGGCGACATGCCGGTGTTCCAGATCAACTTCTCCCGGCCTGCCGGCCAGATCGTCGCCAGCTACTACAACTTCCTCCGCCTCGGCCATGAGGGCTATCGCCGCATCCACCAGGCGTCCTACGACATCGGCCAGTACCTTGCGGCCGAGATCGTCAAACTCGGTCCCTTCGAGTTGCTGTGCGACAGCCGGCCCGGCACCGGGATCCCGACGGTCACGTGGCGGATCCGCGAGGGCGAGGACCCCGGCTACAGCCTGTTCGACCTGGCCGACCGGCTGCGCAACAAGGGGTGGCAGGTGCCCGCCTACACCCTCACCGGAACCGCCGCCGACATCGCCGTCCAGCGCGTCCTGGTCCGCCTCGGCGTCAGCCGCGACATGGCCTCGCTGCTGCTCGACGACTTCCGGGACGCCGTCGCCCATTTCGGCAAGCACCCGGTCACCGTTCCCATGACGAAGCAGGAATCGGGCGGGTTCAGCCACCTCTGACCCCGGCGTGGCATTTCCTGCGCTTGCCGATCTGTGCCACGCCGATCACGAGCGGGCGAGGAAGAGCGGGCAACCGGCTGCTACGGCACTAACCCCGGGCGAGTGGACGCAGGCACCGCGACAGTGCTTTCTTGATCCGCCTGGTCGGCAGCCGGCGGCCGTCGCCGGAGGTGGGTGATGCGACGACCGCCTGAGGGCTTCGCCCGGCCGGGGTGTCGCCGACGGCCTCGCAGCGCGATCCGCTGCCGGCCGCGGCCCGGAACAGCAGCACCATCCCGACGATCTGCCCGATGTGGTAGGCGGAGTCGGGGTCCAGTCGCAGCGGCGCCGCCGCGCCCGGCACCAGCCGCAGCAGTGCGCCCGCGATGCTCACCCCGATGGCCACCAGCATCGGGCGACCCGCCGGATGCCGGCGCAGCCACGCCCACACCCACAGCCCGATGACGCAGGCCATCGTGAGGCTCTCGCAGAACATGATCGCCGTGATGCTGGAGTAACCCATGGCGGCGAGGACGACGTAGGCAAGGACGCCGAGCAGCCGCAGCGGCCAGAACACGACGGCGCGGCTGCGCCCGAGGACCTGCACGACGGACGCCGCCAGCAGGAACGACATGACGAGGACGACCATGGTGCTCATGACCGCCCACGTGACCTCGCCCACCTGCGGAACGCCGACGAGGAAGCCGTGGTACACCGCGCCGACCAGCGCGGTCACCGCCGCCCAGGCGAACGCCGCGCGCCAGTACCGCGCCCCCTCGATGTCCCGGGGCAGCCGGGGAGCGAGGTAGAGGGTGACGAGCCCGAGCGCGAGGTCGGTCAGGGAAGCCATCGGCTGGACGAGCACACACCACGCTACGTCCGCGGTGCCCGCCGCAATAGTGCTTCGGGGCTGTCGGCACACCGCAGTTTCACCGGCACCGCAGTTCACCGGCACCGCAGTTCACCGGCACCGCAGTTCACCGGCACCGCAGTTCACCGGCACAGCAGTTTCACCGGCACAGCAGTTTCACGGCATGGCGGGGCTTCGACGCGCCTCCGGAAGGCGACGACGCCGGTGACAGAGGCCGGGGGCGGCGGCCTGCACACACCGGCGTCCGAATCGCGGATGGACCCGCTGAGGGGCGCTGGCGCGCATCTCGCCTCGCCCGGGTGAGGGCGGTACGGCGGCGCCGCCCCTACCTTGTGCGGCTCCTGAGACTCGAGAACCGGGCCGACGCGTCGTCCGGCTGCCGGAGGTCGAGCTCCGAATGGAGGTAGGGCCCGTGACCGGGACACGTATCGCGCACCCGAGCATCGACGACCGCAGGGCGCGAGGCGCCGACGCTCGGGAGCTGACCCCGGTGTCGAGTCACGCCGGTTGGCGACCTGCCACGGACCGGCCCGACCCGGTGGCCCTGCTCGAGCAGCAGAACCTCACCCGCGAACCCGATCTCGTGCCGGTGCGCCACGGCCGGATGATGGTCTCGCCCTTCACGTTCTACCGCGGCGCGGCCAAGATCATGGCCACGGACCTGGACGGCACCCCGACCTCCGGGCTGGTGGTGCAGCTGTGCGGCGACGCCCACCTGTCCAACTTCGGCGTGTTCGCCTCCCCGGAGCGGCGCCTGTTGTTCGATCTCAACGACTTCGACGAGACGTTGCCGGGCCCGTTCGAGTACGACGTGAAACGCATGGCGGCCAGCTTCACCATCGCCGCCCGCAACAACGGGTTCTCGAAGCCGGACACGCTGGCATCGACACTGGCGTCGGTCACGGCCTACCGCGAAGCCATGGCGGAGTTCGCCGGCATGCGGACGATGGACATCTGGTACGCCCACCTCGACGAGCACGAGCTGATGCGCAGCATCCGGGCCACGGTCGCCGACGCGGAGAAGCACAGCAAGGGCAAGAAGCGGCACCACCGGGGCTCGAAGGACAAGGAGCACAAGAAGGACGAGCAGGGCAAAGCCGCACGACGGGCCGAGAAGACCGCGGAGAAGACCCGCGAGAAGGCCCACACCCGCGACAGTCTGCAGGCCCTGTCCAAGCTCGGTGAGCAGGTCGACGGCCGGTATCGGATCGTTTCCCAGCCTCCGATCGTCGTCCCCGAGCGGGAGCTCGGCGCCACCTACGGGATGTCCGCGGACGAGGTCGGACAAGCGGTCCGCGACCAGCTGCGCGCGTACCGCAGGACCCTGCAGGATGATCGGCGGCAGCTGCTGGAGCGCTTCGAACTCGTGGACACCGCCCGCAAGGTCGTCGGGGTCGGAAGCGTCGGCACCCGCGCGTTCATCGCGTTGCTCCAGGGCCGCGACGCGGGTGACCCGCTGTTCCTGCAGGTCAAGGAGGCGACCTCGTCCGTATTGGAGGATCATCTGCCGAGGAGCCGATACCGGCAGCACGGCGAGCGTGTCGTGCAGGGCCAGCGGATGATGCAGGCCGCCAGCGACATCTTCCTCGGCTGGACCAAGGGCCTGGACGAGAACCGCCACTACTACTGGCGGCAACTGCGCGACATGAAGGGCTCGGCCGAGGTCGAGACGATGGCACCGTTCGGGCTCACCTACTACGCCCGCACGTGCGGGTGGACCCTGGCCCGGGCCCACGCCCGCTCGGGGGATCCCATCGCGATCTCCACCTACCTGGGCGACGACGACGCGTTCGACCAGGCGATCACCGACTTCTCGCTGCGTTACGCAGATCGGAACGAGCAGGACTACGCGGAGTTCGTGGAGGCCGTTCGAACCGGGCGGGTGCCTGCCGTCGAGGGCGTCTGATGCGGGTATCCGATCCACACCGTCGAGCGGCTGTCAGACGCCGACCGGTTCGAGGTCCATCCCCATCCAGCGCGCGATCGCGACGGTGCGCGCGTCCGTCCCCGGCTGCCCCATGACCTGCAGTCCGAACGGCATACCGCCGACCGCCATGAGCGGGACGTTCACCGCCGGCGCGCCCAGCAGCGAGCTGGGGAAGTTGAACCCGGGGTCCCCGGTCGGCCACCGGACCGGGGGCTCGCCCGGCACGTCACCGGTCCAGATCGGGGCCGGGCCGCTGGAGGTGGGGAGCACGACGGCGTCTGCCCGGGTCGCCAGTGCGGCGTAGGCGGCCGCGAGCACGGCGCGGTCGCGGAGAGCCTCCTCGTAGCCCTCGGGACCGAGGCGCGCGGCAGTGTCGAAGAAGAACCGCTTGACCCGGTCGCTGAAGTCGTCCGGCCGGGCCTCGGCGAGGTCCCGGAAGGCCCACGCGTGCTCCCAGGCGAGGATCCCGCTGCCGATCTCGGTCGCGCCGACGAGGGCGCGCTCGAAGCGCTCGACGACCGCGTCCTCGGTCCGCCGCAGCACCCGCACCCCCGCGGCCTCGACCTGGGCGACGACCTGCTCGAACGCGCTGCGGCTCATCGGGTCCAGGCGCTCCCAGGCCTCTGTCTCGATCACCGCGACCGTGCCGGGCGGCCGGCCCGGAGGTGGTGCGGCGGGGCCGTGGAGGGCCGGCCTGCCGGGGTCGCCCCCGGCCCGGGACGCGACGGCGATCGCCACCAGCCACATGTCCTCCGCCGACCCGGCGTGCACGCCGTGCGTGGTCGTGCTGGCCGTCTGCCGCTCGCCCCGGTTGATCGCCCCCTGGGAGGGCTTGAGGCCCCACACGCCGTTGAAGCTCGCCGGGCGCATCAGGGAGCCGCCGGTCTGCGTCGCGATCGTCGCCGGGACCATCCGCGCGCCGACGGCGGCGCCGGACCCGGACGACGAGCCGCCGGGGGTGCGTCGGGGGTCGAACGGGTTGGTCGTGGGGCTCGGCTCGGGCCCGCCGAGCTCCGTCGTCACGGTCTTGCCCAGGACGACGGCCCCGGCCTGCCGCAGCGCCCACACCGCGGCGTTGTCCCGGCGGGGGAAGTTGCCGGCGAAGGCCGCGCAGCCCATCTGCGTGGGCATGTCCTGGGTCTCCAGGAGATCCTTGATCCCGATCGGCATCCCGTCGATCGGCGAGCGGGGGTCGCCCCGCCGCCAGCGTTCGGTGCTGGCGTCGGCCTGCGCCCGCGCGCCCTCCTCGTTGAGCAGCACCCACGCCCGGACGATCGGCTCACGGTCCTCGATCGTCTCCAGGCAGCGCTCGAGGTAGTCGCGCGGGGAGTCGGTGCCGTCGCGGAAGGCCGCGGTCGCGGTGTGAAAACGCAGGGGCTCGAAGGTCTTCGGGTCGTAGGTCACGTGTCCTCTCCTCGCTCTGCCCACGCGAAGGGGCCGGGCTCGGTGAGCCGGCGCCGGAGCGCGGTGTCCTGTGCGGCGTCGGCGACGGTCCAGGCGAGGGCCAGGCCGCCGTCGTGAATCGCACGCGCCCCCTCCGGCCCCGCCGCGGTCCGGGCGAACGCGGCGGTGTGGTTGCCCTCCTCGGGTGGCGAGTCGAAGGACAGCACGGGGTGGATGCTGGGTATGCGGACCGACACCTCGGCCATGTCCGTGGACCCGATGGCCTTGTCGGGGTGGTCGGGGAAGGTCCGGCCGAGGGTCTCGGCGTTCGTCTGGAACAGCCCGGCGAGGTCGCGGTCGTGGCGGAAGCCGTGCGCGGACGCAAGCTCGACGATCTCCACCTCGACGCCCGCAGCGAGCGCACCCGCCTCGAAGCAGGCCCGGACCCGCGGCCAGAGCAGGTCGACCTCGTCGAGGGTGTCCGCCCGGACCATGCACTCCACGACGGCGACGCCGGCGATGACGTTGACCGCCGTGCCCGCCTCCTTGACCCAGGTGTGCACCCGGTCGGCGTCGCGCTTCTGTTGGCGGAGCAGCCCGATGCCGACCTGCGCGACGGTCACGGCGTCGGCCGCGTTGAGCGCCTCGAACGGGCGGGAGGCGTGTGCCGTGCGTCCGCGGTAGGAGATCGACCAGTGGCGGACCGCGCGAATGGTCGGGGTGGCCATGTCCTTGAGGGTGGGGTGGGTCATCAACGCGGCGTGCAGCCCGTCGAAGGCGCCCTCCCGCAGCATGATCGCCTTGCCGGCCAGCACCTCCTCGGCGGGCGTCCCCAGCAGGCGGATCGTCAGGTCCAGCTCGTCGGCCAGCGGGGCCAGCGCGAGCGCCGCGCCGAGCGAGGTCGCGGTGATGACGTTGTGCGCGCACCCGTGCCCGATTCCGGGCAGCGCGTCGAGCTCGGCGCAGAGCCCGACGGCCAGGGACCCGGAGCCGACGGTGGCGGTGAACGCCGTGTCGAGTCCGGCCACCCCCTCCTCGACGGTGAACCCGCCGTGCTCGCGCAGGAGCCCGACGACGGCGGCAGCCGTGCGGTGTTCCTCGAAGGCCACCTCGGGGTCCGCGCCCATCCGCCGCGACAGCGCCACGACCGCGGGTTCGTGCCGAGCGAACTCGGCGGCGATGCGGTCCTTCACCGCCGTCACCGCAGCACCTCCTCGTGGACCCGGACGCGCTCGCGGGTCTCCGGGAGCGCCCCCACCACGACGACGAGCGCGACGACCGCGAGTGCGGTGATGTACCCACCCGGGGCGAGCCTGCCGAACCACCCGGTGAGCAGCGCGCCGAGGATCGGGGCGGTCCCGCCGAAGATCGCGTAGGCCACGTTGTAGGCCAGGGCGGTACTGGTCGCCCGGATCCTGGCGGAGACGATCTCGACGGCGACGACGGTCGAGCCCACCGTGACGAGCGCCGCCGGGAGCACCAGGATGATCTGCGTCGCGAGCGTGGTCGCCAGGGTGCCGCCACTCGCCAGCAGGTAGGCGGGCAGCGAGCCGACGACGGCGGCCGCGACGCCTGCGACCAGTACCGGTTTGCGCCCGACCCGGTCGGCGACGACCCCGGCCGGGAGACAGAGCACCGCGCACACGAGCAGCGCGACCCCGCCGGAGACGAGAACCGTGTCGGCGGGGACGCCGCCGGTCGTCGTCAGGTAGGTGGGGAGATAGCCGAGCAGGTTGTGCACCACGACCGCGAGCAGGGCGAACATCGTGAACAACAGCAGGAACACCCGCCAGCTGCGGAAGGTGTCGCGGATCGGGCGGGCCGCGGTCTCCCCCGCCGACTCCAGCTCCCGGAAGGTCCGTGTCTCGTCCAGCTTCAGCCGCATGTAGAGCCCGACCAGCGCCATCAGCCCTCCCGCGAGGAACGCGAGCCGCCAGCTCCAGTCCTCGTAGGCCGACTCGGAGACCAGCCGCAGCGCCAACAGCGCGAAGGAGGCCAGCGCGGAGCCGACGTAGGTCGCGCTGCCGACGGCGCTGAGCCACGTTCCGCGCTTGCCCGGCGGTGCCTGCTCCATCACGTAGGAGGCGGCGCTGGTGTACTCGGCCCCCATCGAGATGCCCTGGGCCAGCCGACAGACCAGCAGCAGGATCGGGGCGAGGACGCCGACCGACGCGTAGGTCGGCAGCACCGCGATCGCCGCGGTGGAGACGGCCATGATCAGCACCACGGTGGACAGCGCCGTGCGTCGACCCAGGCGGTCGCCGATGCTGCCGAAGATCGCGGCGCCCAGCGGGCGCACCACGAACGCGAGGCCGTAGACCGCGAGCGAGGAGAGGATCGCGAGCGCGGGGTCGCCCGCCGGGAAGAAGTGCTTCGCGATGATCGTCGCCGAGGCCCCGTAGATGACGAAGTCGTAGGACTCGACGCCGTGGCCGACCATCGCGGCGGGCAGGACCCGGCTCCGCTTCAGGGGCGCGGTCACCAGATCTTCTCCAGCACCCGCAGGACGTTCCCGCCGATCACGGCGGCGATCTCGTCGTCCGCGTAGCCCTCTCGGACCAGCCACCCGGTGATGTTGCGGAAGCACTCCCCGGGGTTCTCCAGCCCGGCGACCGACTCGACCGGCTCGAACTCCGGGCCGGAGCGGATGGTGTCCTCGACGGCCCACTTCGCGCTCATCACGTGGTGCATGTCGAGGTGGTCGCCGAAGAAGGTGTCCGGCCCGAAGGCGACGTGCTCGATCCCGACCAGGTCCACGCAGTACCGGAAGTGGTCCATGACGGACTCGATGCTGTGGGCACGGTGTTCGGTGCTCACGGTCGTGTACGGCGCGGCCTCGATCCCGATGACGCCGCCGGACTCCGCGCAGGCACGGATCACCTCGTCCGGCTTCATCCGCGGGGTGTCCCACACCGCCCGTGCGCCGGCGTGGGTGATGAGGACCGGTCTCTCGCTCGCCTCGATCACGTCGAGGGCGGTCCGATCCCCGGAGTGGGAGACGTCGATGGCCATGCCGAGCTGGTTCATCCGGCGGACGGCCTTGCGGCCGAGCCCGGTGAGCCCGCCATCGCCCTTCTCCCGCAGGCCGCTGCCGAGGGCGTTGGCGTCGCTGTAGGCGATGCCCATCTGGCGCACCCCCAGGCCGTACAGCACGTCCAGGCGGTCGATCTCGTTCTCGATCAGGGCTCCGCCCTCGAGGCCCGCGACCACGGCGAGCCTGCCCTCCGCGTGCGCCCGGCGCAGGTCGTCGACCGACTCGGCACGGAAGGCGTAGTCCTGATGGGCGAAGTCGCAGAACCGCATCCCGAGGTCGGTGATGACGTCGTCCCACTTCCAGCCGTTGCGGGACTCGCACGCCCCCCAACCCAGGTTGTCGAACACGGCGTCGAGCCCGGAACGGGCGAGCCCGCCGTAGCCGTAGGCCAGGCGCGCCCCGCGGTTCCAGTCCAGCAGCTCGGTGCGGGCATGGCGGGGCAGCTTCACCGGGTGGTCGTGCAGGGACACCACCACGTTCTCGGCGAGCAGCCGCTCGGCGCGCGCCGACTCCTCGTCGGTCAGGCCGAGGTCGTACGCCGGGAGCCGGTCGACGTCCGGCGAAGGTTCGAACTCGTCGTAGTCCGTTCCCGCCTGCAGGTAGGAGAAGGACTGGTATCCGCTGTAGCGGGTGGTGGGCATCGCTGGTCTCGCCTCCGGAACTCCGGCAACTGTTCATCATTGCGGCACAGCGGTGCTACTTTGCGGCACAATCTCGCATCCCGTCAACCGCCCGGCTGTTACGGAGACATCACCATGAAGATCGTTCTGGTCGGCGACACCGTCCTCGCCCGACCTCCGGCGCCGCGCCCGGACGTACCCGTCCTGACCGGCGACGTCGTGATCGCGAACCTCGAGGCGCCGCTCGTGGACGGTGACCACCCGACCGAGAAGGAGATGACGATCAGGCTGCCCACCTCGGCCGCTCACCCGGTGCGCGCCATGGGGATCGACGTCGTGTCGCTCGCCACCAACCACGCTCTCGACCACGGCGTCGAGGGACTGCTCAGCACCCTGGACGCCCTCGATCGTGCCGGGGTCCGGCACGCCGGGGGTGGCCGGACGCTGGCCGATGCGGACGCCGGGGTGGTCGTCGAGGCAGCGGGTGGCCGGCTCGCCGTGCTCAGCTTCTGCGCGACGCTCCCGCCGGGCGCCAACGCGACCGCGACCCGGCCCGGCATCGCCCCGCTGCGGGTCGACCAGAGCTTCGCCCTCGACGGGACCCTGCTCCACGAGCAGCCGGGGACCCCGCCGTTCGTCCGCAGCATCGCCCAGGAGACGGACGTCCGGCGCGTCGAGCAGCGGGTGCGGGAGGCGCGAGCGGAGGCCGACCGGGTCGTGGTGTGCCTGCACTGGGGCGTGCCGTTCGCGTACCTCCCGCCCAACCAGGGACCGCTCGCGCAGTACCAGCAGGAACTCGGCCGGCGCCTGGTCGACGCAGGGGCGGACGTCGTCGCGGGCACCCACCCGCACTGCCTGCACCCCGTGGAGCGCTGGAACGACGGACTGATCCTCTACTCGCTCGGCAACTTCCTGTTCCACACGGGCGAGCTGCAGCAGCCGGACACCTTCTTCGGGCTGCCCTACCGGGCGTCGCGGCTGTTCGAGGGGAGGCCGTGGTTCGACAGCGCCGTGTTCGAGGTCGACCTGCCGGTGGGGGAGCCGCCCCGCCTACGGCTCGTCCCGATCGTGCTCGACCCCGCGGGCGAGCCCCGGGTCGCCGACCTCGCGGACGCCCGCCGGATCCGCACCCTCGTCGAGGAGTCCTCGCGCGAGATCGACCCGGGCGTGCGCGTGGACGACGCAGGGCTCGTCTCCTTCGGAGCGGTCATCCGGATGTCCCCGGTTGACGCCCCGGACTCCGCACCCTAACGTGCCGTCATCCGGTACGCCGTGCACTTCTGCGACACAATTGATGAGGTGGCCATGACCAGCGTCGACGAGTCCGTCCGCACGGTGTCCCGCGCCGAGGACACGACGATCAGCTACACCGTCGAGGGCCCGGCGGGCGGATCCACGTGGGTGTGCATCCACGGCTGGGGATGCCGGCGGACGGACTTCGCGCCCGCCGCCGCGTTCCTGCCCGCCTCCGACCGGGTCATCTCCGTCGACCTCGCCGGGCACGGCGACTCCACGAGCGCGCGCACCGACTGGACGATGGCGGAGTTCGCCCGCGACGTCGCCGCAGTGCTCGACGCCGAGTCGGTCGCCCGGTGCGTCGTCGTCGGACACTCGATGGGCGGCGCCGTGGCGCTCGAGCTGGCCCGCCTGCGCCCCGACACGGTCACCCAGGTCGTCGGCCTGGACTCGTTCCACTATCTGGGCCTCTATCCCGCGGTCGACGACACCGCGGCGCGTGGGTTGCTGCAGACCTTCGAGGACGACTTCTCGGCAGGAGTGCGCAGTCTGGTCGTCATGGGCTCGGTGCCCGACACCGATCCGGCGTTCGGCGAGACGGTCTTCGCGAAGATGTCGAGCGTCGCACCCGCCGTCGGTGTCGGCGCTCTCGCGGCGATGCTGCGGTGGGACATGGACGAGGCGCTGGCCGCCGTCCCCCATCCGGTCTCGACCCTCGCGGTTCGTGGGCTGCTCGACCCCGCCGCGCCCGAGCGGTACGGCGACCGGATCGACTTCGTCGTCCACGAGCTGGGCAGCCACCACTTCCTCCTCGAGCAGCCGGCCGGGACCGCGACCCTCCTCCTGGCCGCGCGGACGACTGCATGACGGTGTGGACGCCGCTCCGACTGCGGGACGTGACGCTGCCCAACCGGGTGTGGCTCTCCCCGATGTGTCAGTACTCCGCGGACGCAGGCGGCACCCCGACCGACTGGCACCTCGCGCACTACGGCGCACGGGCGGCCGGCGGCCTCGGCCTGGTGATGGTCGAGTGCACGGCCGTCGCGCCGGACATGCGCACCACCGCCCGCGACCTCGGCCTGTGGAACGAGCAGCAACTCGCCGGGCACCGCAGGCTCGTCGAGGTGATCGAGGCGGGCGGATCGGTGCCCGCGGTCCAGCTCGGCGTCGCCGGGCGGAAGAGCTCGCACGGCGTGCCGTGGGACAACGCCGGCACGCGCAACGCAATCGCACCGGAGGACGGCGGGTGGCAGCCCCTGGCCCCCTCCGCGGCGCCCTTCGCCGGGCTCGCCGCCCCCCGCGAGATGACGTCCGCGGACGGGACGAGGGTGCTCGAGGACCTGGACCGCGCGGCGCGGAACGCCCATCACGCCGGGTACCGACTGCTGGAACTGCACGGCGCCAACGGCTACCTGTTCCACGAGTTCCTGTCGCCGCTGACCAACCGCCGCACCGATGACTGGGGCGGAGACCTGCAGGCCCGCATGCGGTTCCCGCTCGAGATGGTGCGTGCCCTGCGTTCCGGGTGGCCGGCGGACAAGCCACTCGTCGTCCGGCTGCCCGCCGAGGACCTGCTCGCGGGCGGGCTCACCACCGCGGACATGACCGTCGTCGCCGCCGCACTGGGGTCGAGCGGCGTCGACATGATCGACCTGTCCTCCGGGGCGCTGGTCCCCGAGGCCGGGCGCCTCACCGAGCCGTTGCACAACGCCCGGTACGGCCCGCTGTTCCGCACGGCCGGAGTGCCCGTCGCCGCGTCCGGGGCGGTCTGCGAGGCCCACCACCTCGACGAGGCGGTCCCCGAGCTCGTGGACGCCGTGCTCGTCGGGCGCGCACTGCTGCGCGACCCCTACTGGGCACTGCGCAC
Source organism: Pseudonocardia kujensis (assembly GCF_021283305.1). Lineage (GTDB taxonomy): Bacteria > Actinomycetota > Actinomycetes > Mycobacteriales > Pseudonocardiaceae > Pseudonocardia > Pseudonocardia kujensis. Next base: position 70,150 of record NZ_JAJSOK010000027.1, on the reverse strand, counting down.
CCGAGGCACCGAGTCCTGGCCCCGGCAGTACCACCGGGCCTTCTGACGCTACCGACGCCTCAGGCCGAGGAGATCAGCTCACTGATCTCCTCGGCCGCCGCCACGGTCAGCCGGGCCAGGTGTTCCTCGTCCGAGGGCGCGAACCGCATCTCCGGGATCGCCAGCGTCAGGCCGGCGAAGGGGCGCCCCGCCGCGTTGCGCACCGCCGCGCCGAGGGAGGTCACGTGCGGCCGGAACCACGAGGACCCGTTGAGCGCGTAACCCCGCTCGGCCGTCCGGGCGATCTCCGCTCGCAGTTCCCGGGCGGTCGGGACCGGCTCGGGGAAGCTGTCGACCGGATGCCGCAGCACCTCGTCGACCTCCTCCGCGGCGAGTCCCGCGAGGATCGCCAGGCCCGTCGACGAGGCCCGCAGCGGCACCCGGCTGCCGACCTCGATGAACACCCGGACCGCGTGGGTGCTGTCCTCCCGCGCGATGACCACGATGTCGTCACCGTCCCGCAGCGAGAAGTGCACGGTCTCGTCCGTCTCCGCCGCCAGCCGCTTGACGACCGGTCGGGCGAGGTCGCGCAGGTCCTGCTCGCCGGTGCCGCGCAGGCCGATGGTGAGCGCTTTCATCGTCACGCCCCACCGGGTGCGGTCAGGATCGACGATCCGCAGCCATCCCGCCTGCTGCAACGTGACCAGGCAGCGCTGCACGGAGCTCTTCGGCATCGCCGTGACCCGCGCCAGCTCGGACACACCGATGGGCTGACGAGCAGCGACCTCCTCGAGGACACGAAGGGTGCTCAACGCACTGCTCAGGGGCCGCACACTGCCGGCCGGCTTCTCCGTCGCCGTCACCTTCGCGCCTTCGTCGTGCCTGGTCGGGGCTGGGAGCGTAACACTCCGGCACGGCCGTCTCGCATCTAGGAACGAGACGACTGTTCCTCTATCGTGTACGGCGTATCGTCTGTAGGCACATCGGAGGAGTCATGAAAGCTGCCCGGATCTCGGGGTTCGGCGGGCCGGAGGTCTTCGCGGTCGTCGACGTCCCCACCCCGGAGCCTGCTGTGGGCGAGGTTCTCGTCCGCCTTCGCGCGGCCGCCCTGAACCGCGCCGACGTCCTGGTCCGGGAGGGTCGTTTCCCGGAGGCCCCACCGCCGCCGATGACCCTGGGTGTGGAAGGCGCGGGCGAGGTCGCCGCGCTCGGCGGGGGAGTCGCCGGGATCGCCGTCGGGGACCGGGTCGTCGTCAATCCGATGCGGACCTGCGGAGAGTGCGAGAACTGCCGGCTCGGCCGGGACAGCGCCTGCGCGGGCCTGCGGTTCGTCGGCGAGCACTTCGACGGGACCTTCGCCGAGTACATCGCGGTCCCGGTGCACGGCCTCGTACCGGCCCCGGCCGAGCTGGACGACCGGCAGCTGGCCGCGGGACTCCTCGCCCACATGACGGCCTGGCACATGCTCAAGACCCGCGCGGCCGTCCGCCCCGGCGAGACGGTGCTCGTCGTCGGTGCGGGCAGCGGCGTCGCGAGCGCGGCCGTGCAGGTTGCGAAGGTGCTGGGCGCGAAGGTGATCGCGACGACCGGAGGCGAGCGGAAGGTCGAGCGCGTCCGCGGGCTGGGTGCCGACGAGGTGATCGACTACCGCTCGGAGCCGGACTTCGACCTGGCCGCGCGCGCGCTGACCGACGGCCGGGGCGCGGATGTCGTGCACGAGACGGTCGGCAACTCGACCGTCCGGAGATCCGTGCAGTCGGTGCGCCACGGTGGACGTGTCGTCGGCATGGGCTCGCACACCGGCAGGCTCGCCGAGCTCGACCTCTCGGTCCTGTACCGCCGCGAGATCAGCCTGATCGGATGCCACGCCTCTCGTCGAGCCGAGATCGACGAGTTCCTCCCGCTCCTGGCCGACGGCACTCTGACGCCGGTGATCGACTCCGTCCACCCGCTGGCCGACGCGGCCGAGGCCCAGGCCCGGCTCGACTCACCGGAGCGTTTCGGCAAGGTCGTCCTGACCATCGACTGAGCAGGAGCGTCCGTGCAGGCCCTCCTCCCGCTCCGCCGTCGCCCCCGTCCAGGTCAGGGACGTGTGGTCCGCCGCGGAGGAGCGGCAGGCAGCCCTGCTTCCTGGCCCCTCGGTCCGAGCGGTTCGGCGAGGCGGCGGGCGACGCCGTGGCGTCGACGACTGCTCATGAGGTCGTCCCGTGTCGACCCTCAGTCACCTCGGATGCGCGCGGATCGAGATCGTGGTCGCACTGATGGTCGACGTCGTGGCCGAGGTCAGGCCGGCGAGAACCTGCTCGAGCGCCGACGCCGGGTCTTCGCTGCACCGGTCGACCAGCCGTCGGGTGACCGCCTCCTGCGGCGTCCATTCCTCCCCTCCGTACAGCAGGAGACCGGCCGGGCCCGGCCCCACGACCTCGACGAGCCGCTGCACGTGAACGGGTTCGTACACGATGCCGTGTCGCAGCACGGGGATACCGAACCGCGAACGCGGCGAGCAGACCCGGACGTCACAGGCCAGGGCCAGGCTGCAACCCGCCCCGAAGCACGGCCCGTCGATCTCCGCGAAGGTGGCCGAGCGCAGGTCCCGCAGCCGCAGGACGGTGCTCTCGGCGAGTTCCTGGAGCTCACCGAAGCGCTCCGGGTCCGAGCTCCGCACCCCCTCGAGGTCCGAGCCGGCCGAGAAGCTTCCCCCGGCGCCGCGGAGGACGACGGCAACGAGGTCGCCGCGGTCGTCCAGTTCCTCGAGAGCACGGCGCAGGTCCGCCCACATCCCGACCGTGAGGGCATTGCGCTTCTCCGGCCTGTTCACGGTGACCCGGGCGACCCGGCTCCGGACCTTCACGTCGATGACACCGCCCGAACGGCAGGTGTCGCCGGCCACTCGTTCGCTCTCTCGCTGTGGCGCGGTCAATTCTTCACCGCGGGCGGCGCCACCGCCCGACGGAGGATCTTGCCGCTGGGTCCCTTCGGGAGGCTGTCGAGGAACCAGACCAGCCGGGGGCACTTGTAGGCGGCGAGGCGCTCGCGGACGAACTCGATCAGCTCGACCGGGTCGGCCTCTGCTCCGGCCTCGAGCGCCACGGCGGCGCCGATCTCCTCGCCGAGGGCGGCATCCGGCACGCCGATCACCGCGGCTTCGGCGACGGCGGGATGCTGGTAGAGGGCCTCCTCCACCTCGCGTGGGTACACGTTGTAGCCGCCGCGGATGATCAGGTCCTTCTTGCGGTCGACGATCGAGTAGTAGCCGTCCGTGTCCCGCGTGGCGATGTCGCCGGTGTGGAACCATCCGTCCCGTACGGCCTCGGCGGTGGCGTCGGGCCGGTTCCAGTACCCCTTCATGAGATTCTCGCCCCGCACCACGATCTCGCCTCGCACGCCGGGCCCGACCTCGTCGCCGACGTCGTCGACGACGCGCATCTCGCAGCCGCGCACCGGGAACCCGACGGTGCCGGGCTTCCGCGGACGGTCGGGCTGGTTGAAGGAGGCGACGCACGAGGTCTCCGAGAGTCCGTAGCCCTCGAGGATCAGGCAACCGAACCGCTGCTCGAACTCACGGAGTACTTCGAGGGGCATCGGCGCGCCCCCGACCATCCCGATCCTGAGCGAGTCGAGTCCGCCCTCCGAACCGGACCGGACGAGGGCCGCATACATGGTCGGGACGCCCTGGAACACGCTGACCCCGTGGCGGGCGATGACCTGGCGCGCTGCATCCGCGTCGAACCTGGTCATCAGCGCCAGGCAGGCACCCGCCCGGAGACTGGCGTTGAGTCCCGCGGTCAGCCCGAAGACGTGGAAGAGCGGCAGCGCGCCGAAGACGACGTCGTCGGTGGTGAGGTGCAGAAGCGACTGCGCCACGATGGCGGCATTCGAGTCGAGGTTCCGATGCGTGAGCTCGGCGCCCTTCGACGGGCCGGTGGTGCCCGAGGTGTAGAGGATCACGGCTGTGTCGGAGTCGCTCCGATCCACCGGCGCGAACGGGACGGAGGTACTCCGGAGCGGATCCGCGATCCTGCCTGCGACGACGTCCACCGCAACGGTCCGTGCCGCGGTTGCGATCTCCTCGCCCTCTCCCACGAGGATGCGCGCGTCCGAGTCGCTGAGATGATAGGTGAGCTCACCGGCCTTCAGCCGCGGGTTCAACGGCACGACGATCGCGCCCAGACACAGCGCTCCGTAGAAGAAGACCGGGAACTCCGGCCCGTTCGGCAGGGCCAGGGCGACCCGGTCGCCGGCTCCGACGCCGTGATCCTTCAGGACGTCCGCCGCACCGGCAGCGGCTGTCGCGAGATCGCCGTAGGTGAGGACCAGGTCGTCGTGCCGGAGTGCGGGGCGAGGCCCCCATCGTTGTGCGCTCCTCGCGAGCGTCTCGGCGAGATTGGTCATGAGTGGGGGACCTTGAACGGGAGCAGGAGGCCGGCGTCGACGACAGCGGTGGTCCCGGTCACGTACCGGGCCTCGTCCGATGCGAGGTGGAGGACGGCGTTGCTGATGTCGACCGGGTCGACCCACGGGACCGGCAAGGCGTTCATCGCCATGAAGTTGCGCCGCACCTCGTCCTCGCGACCCTCGATCCGTGGGTCACCGAGGAACAGCGTTCGCGCCGCGTCGTTGTCGATCATCGGCGTGTGGGTGTTCCCGGGATGGACGGAGTTGACCCGGATGCGGTGCGGGGCGAGCTCCACGGCGAGGACCCGCATCAGGCCGACGACGCCGTGCTTCGCCGCCGAGTAGTGCGCGAGTTGCGAGAACGCCGTCAGGCCCGCCACCGAGCTGGTCAGGATCACCGACCCTCCGCGGCCCTGCTCGATCATCCGAGGCACGGCGGCCTTCACCGTCTTCCAGACACCGGTCAGGTTGATGTCGAGCATGTCCTGCCAGACGGTCTCGTCGAGCTCGATCGTGGACCCGAAGCTGGCGATGCCGGCGTTCGCGCAGACGATGTCCACGCCTCCCAGGGCCTCGGCCCCTTCCCCGACCGCCCTGGTGAGGGCGCTCAGGTCGCGCACGTCCGCCTGCCGAGCGACGACCCGACGATCGAGAGCCTCGACCTGCGCGACCGTCTCCGCGAGATCGTCCTCGGTCGCACCCGGGAAGGGCACCGTGTCGATGTCGCGGCAGAGGTCGACCGCGATGATGTCCGCACCCTCCTCCGCGAGGCGGACGGCGTGCGAGCGACCTTGCCCGCGTGCCGCACCGGTGATGAGGGCGACCTTGCCCCTGAGTCGTGACACTGGTTCCTGTCCTTCTGCTCTGTGTTCTGCTGCGTGGGGGAAACGGCGTCCCAGCGCCGTCGAGGGGCCCGGCCTCACCCCTTCGCCGACACCGCCTCGCGGTCCGGGCGGGAAGCGTCGCCGGATCCGAAGATCTCGCCGAGGAAGGTGCTGATCGCGCCGTGCATCTCGGCCACCCGGGGAACGAGCGCGCTCATGTCGAGGACACCGTGGACGAGTCCGTCGAAGCGACGACGGACGACGGGCACGGCAGCGGCCGCGAGGGCGTCGGCGTAGTCCTCGCCCTCGTCGCGGAGCGGGTCGCACTCGACCGTGAGGACCAGCGCGGGTGCCAGATCGGCCAGCGACTCGGCCCGGTTGGGCGCCGCGAGCGGGGTCACCTCGGCGCCCCTCAGGTAGCTGTGCCACATCTGCTCGCCGGCGGCGACGGAGATGAAGGGACCGTCGACGAACTCCGTGCGGGACGGCGTGGAGGCGTCCGGATCCAGTGCCGGGTAGACGAGGACCTGACCACTCAGCCGGATCCCGCTGTCCCGGGCGCGCAGCGCCGTGGCCGCGGCGAGATTGCCGCCGGCGCTGTCGCCCATGATCGCCAGACGTTCGGGGTCCCCACCGAACTCCGCGACATGGCTCCTCGCCCACCGGAGCGCCTCGAACACGTCGTCCGGAGCCGCCGGAAACGGATGCTCGGGAGCCAGCCGGTAGTCCACGGACAGGACCATCACCCCGGCCCCGACCGCGACCCGACGACAGAAGGCGTCCGCGAGGTCGACCGAACCGGCGACCCATCCCCCGCCGTGACAGTGCACGACCACCGGGAAGGGGCCCGTTCCCTCCGGCCGGTACAGCCGCCCCCGGGGGTCCTGGAGGTTCGTCACCCGGGTTTCGGGTCCGGGCGCCTGCAGGGCCGCGAGCGAGTCGATCATCGCTCGGCTCTCCTCCAGGGTGCACTGGTCCAGGGGCTTCACCTTCTGCAGGAGCATCGCCCCCAGGGCGAGGGCGACGGAGGGGTCGAGCTTCACCATCGGCGGGATCCGCGTCTCGTGGCCGTCGATCGCGAAGCCGGCGTAGTCCCGATCGGCGACCTCCGCCGTGATCGCCCGGAACAGCGGGGCCCCGCCGGCGAACAGGTAGGTCGCCCGCGGCTTGCCCGGGATGTTCGCCCCCATGTACCAGGAGCTCTTCGCCTTCGGGATGACGGTGTGGTTCAGCAACCCGGTGCACAGGGCACCCCACCTGTCCTCGGCCTCGGGTGAGGCCTCGATGGTCCGGGCACCCCGCTCGAGGGCGTGGTGGAGGAGCTCGCCCAGGAAGTCGAGGTGATCCTCGATCGCCAGCGGGTTGTTGTACAGCCCGGCGGCACTGAGGGGGCCCGTGATCATGAAGAGGTTGGGGAACCCGGCGGTCTGCAGGCCGAGATAGGTGTTCGGGCCGTCGACCCACTTCGCGTCGAGCGTCTGGCCGTCACGGCCGACGGGCCCCAGCGCCAGCAGTGGCCCGGTGGCGGCGTCGAAGCCCGTGGCGAGAACGATGACGTCGAGCTCGTGGAGCCGCTCGGTGGTCCGCAGTCCGTTCTCGACGATGCGCTCGATGGGTGCGGAGCGGACGTCGACCAGGTCGACGTGCTCGAGGTTGAAGGTCTCGTAGTAGTCGGTCTCGAACGGTGGGCGCTTGCTGGCGTACGGGTGGTCGTGGGGCGAGAGGAGGTCGGCGACGGCCGGATCGGCCACCCGCTCCCGGATCCGCTCGCGGATGTAGTCGGCTGCCGTGGCGTTGGCCTCCTCGTCGAAGAGGAGGTCGTCGAACGTGGACGCGACGAACCGGAAGCCCCCTTGGGCCCAGTACTCGTCGTAGATCCGCCGGCGCTCCTCGCTGCTCGCCGTCCGCGCGGACCCCGACGGGGCCGGGTAGGGGGCTCCCAGGAAGGAGTCCCGCGTGCCACGCCGCACCTCGGCGTGGTTCTCCGCGTTCCACCGGCGCTCGGCGGGTTCGACGACGGCATTGCGCAGCGGGGCGGCGAAGTTCGGGGTGCGCTGGAACACGGTCAGGTGCGCCGCCTGCCGGGCGATCTCCGGGATGACCTGGATCCCGGTCGACCCGGTGCCGACGACCCCGACCCGCTTGCCGCGGAAGTCGACGTCGCCGTGCGGCCACCGACTGGTCTGGTAGATCTCGCCCGCGAAGTTCTCGGCGCCCGGGAACTCCGGCTCCTTCGGAACCGAGAGGTTGCCGACGCACGTGACGACGAACCGGGCCGTGCAGCGGCTCCCGTCGTCCAGCGCGACCGACCATCGCGACCGGGCCTCGTCCCAGGTCAGCCCCGCGACCTTCGTGCTGAAGCGGAACGACCGCCGGACGTCCAGCCGGTCGGCCACCCACTCCAGGTAGGAGAGGATCTCCGGTTGCGCGGCGAAGCGCTCCGTCCACTCCCACTCCCGCTGCAGATCGGCGGAGAACGAGTAGCTGTAGTGAACCGACTCGAAGTCGCACCGCGCTCCCGGGTAGCGGTTCCACCACCACGTGCCGCCCGGCCCGTCGGCCGCCTCGAACCCCTGCACCCGGAGGCCGAGCTGATCACGGAACTTGTGTACTGCGTACAGTCCCGCGAATCCTGCCCCGATGACCACGACGTCGTGTTCCCGATCCATCGACTCTCCTCAACGAGTGACGTGAACTGCCGCGACGGTAGGAGCAGGGCCACACGGAGGTCATCGGACACACGGTCGAACCGCGGAGATCGATTTGACCAGTCGGTGCATCGGGGCCGCGCTACAGTCCGAAGATGGCGCCCTCGAAGGACGAGCGGGTCCGGCACACCACCCGGCAGCTCGCGCTCGGCCTGCTGCCCGAACTCCCGGCGCTGAGCGAGAGCATCCTGTCGCGGATCCGTGAGTCGATGCCCGAGCTCAACAGGCCGGAGGTGCTCGAGCTCGGTCGCGCCGCGTGCGAGGCCAACTGCACCACGTTGCTGTACGGCCTGGTGCACGGCGCCACGCCGTCGGACCTGGAGCCGGGCGCCGACGTGATCGACTCCACCCGCGCACTGGTCCAGCACGGCGTCGCGCACGAGGACGCGATCCGGACCTACCACCTGGGAACGAGCTTCTGGGCGGACAAATGGGCCTGCGTGGTCGGGCAGCACTGCGACGAGCCCGCCCTCGCCGTGGCCGTCCTCAACCACGGGGTGAGCTTCCTGCTCAGCTGGCTGGAGGTGGTGGTCGCCCGGCTGACCGCCGAACTGCGGGACGAGACCGAGCGGGTCGCCCGGGAGGGGTCGCTCGCGCGCGTCGCCTTCGTCCGACAGCTGCTCGACGGCGACGTCGTCGACATCCAGGGTGCAGGCCGGCGACTCGGCTACGATCTGACCGGCCCGCACACGGCGTTGGTCCTGACCCAGCACGAACCGGCCGACCAGGTACGCCTGGAAGGCGTGGCACACGAGCTGGCCCGCGGCGTCGGCCCCGGCAGGCCTCTGTTCGTCCATGTCGACGCGGCCACCATGTGGTGCTGGGTACCGACACCCCACCCCCGGAAGGCGAGGAACCCTCCGAGCTCCGTCCGGGTGGGGCAGGGCGAACCGGCGAAGGGGCTGGCGGGCTTCCGACGCTCGCACCACGAGGCCGGCGAGGCGTTGCGAGTCGCTCACCTGGCGGGAACGGACGCGGATCCCGTGACGCGCTTCGGGGACGTGGAGCTCGCGACGCTCTGCAGCAGAGACGTGGCGGCCGTGCACCACTTCCTCGAGAGCAAGCTGGGCGATCTCCTCAGCGACACCGGACACGAGCGGCGACTCGCCGAGACCCTGCGCGTCTACTACCAGTGCAACAGCAACGCCCGCGCGGCCGCGGCCAAGATCGGAGTGCACCACAACACCGTCCGCTACCGCCTCGAGCGCACGGCGGCCCTGCTCGGGCACCCGATCGACGAGGATCGGCTGGCCACCGAACTCGCGCTACACCTTGCTGCTCGGCTTCGGGTTCCTTGAGGCCGCCATACAGGGCGGACGGTGGAACAGAGACGACCGGCCACCCTCCGGCGCCCATCACGGCCTTGCTGCGTCGCGCGCCACGTGCGCAGCTCGAGGAGACGGACGTCCGCGCGTCAGGCCGCTCGATCCGTCAGGACCGCGCCCATCACCACGTCGAAGAGCCGCTCGGCGCGTGCTTCGTGCCCAGGTTGATCGCCGAGCCAGGCCAGGGTCGACACCAGCGCGAAGAGGTCCGCGCCATCCAGGTCGGACCGGGCCATGTCGGCCGCCTGCGCACGGGTGAGCAGCCGGGCGCCGGCCGCTCGCAGGGCGACGCAGGAGGCGTGCAGCTCGGACTCGGGCTCCTCGATCGCCTTCACCATGGACGTCACCACCCCGTGGTTGTCCGTGGTGAACGCGACGAACTCACGAAGCCAACACGATCAGTGCCTCGTCGGGCGAGCGGAGCGCCTTGGGACACGACCGGCGCGAGCGCTGCAGCTACTTCGAACTTGCGTTGCGGCCGCGCTGCCGCTCGCGCTCCCTCCTGCCGTAGGTCGCGTTCCGGACGGCCTCCTCGCTCTCGAGGCTGGAGCCGAGCGCCCCGGCCACGATGCCGACCGAGCTCGCCAGCCACACCAGCTTGAGGTAGGCGCCGAACGAGGGGGGCCGGTGCAGCTGCGAGGAGAAGTAGCCGGGATCGATCAACGCGAGAGCCGCGAGCAGCCCGGCGAGATAGAGGAGCACGTACATACAGGTGACCCCGAGGATCATCGTGATCACCGTGGCGGCGTTGTAGAGCACCGCCTTCGCCCGCGCGTCCTGCTCGGGCGGCCGGTCCCAGAGATGGTTGTAGGTGATCAGCCAGGTCGCCATGGCCACGATCGCCACCACGGAGATGAGCAGCAGCCGCAGCGACGACAGCGAGCTCGCCATCATCCAGAAGGTCGTGGTCACGATTGCATAGGCGCCGGTCGCGGCCGCCGCCGCGGTGGCGCTGGACAGGTGGGGGACCAGCCGCCACGGGCGGTTGTCGCGCACCATCCCGGCGAGTAGCCGCAGCCTGCCGCGCAGCCCGACCAGGGCGAGATGCGCGTCGGTGTCCTCCTCCTCGGCGCCGACGCGGCGCAGCGGGCTCAACCGCGGGATGTCCGGGGGGCGTTCTCCGTCGGAGCGCTGTTCGTGCCCGGTGAGGGCCCGCACGAGGTGCACGACGGCCCGCCGCGCCCGTCGGCGCACGCCCAGGGCTCCGAGCCCGGGCAGCGAGACCAGCCCGGTGCTCGCGCGGTCGCTCAGGACGGTGGCGACGGGGCGGGTCCCGATCCGGCGGGGCAGGTCGGTCACCACGATCATGACGTCCCACTCCCGGCGCTCGCGGTGCTCCCGCGCGAGTGACTCCAGCGGGACCAGGCCCTCGTCGTCGAGCGGAATCTCGCGGCTCTCGGTGCTGACGACCCACTCGGTCGCGTCGTCGACCTGTGCGGCCAGCACCGTGGACAGGTCGGGCACGAGGGCGGCGGTGAGATCGGTAGGGGGACCGGGATCGGCCAGCAGACCGACCCGGACCCGGCGTCCGCGTTGCCGCCGCTCTCGGGTGGACCCGCCGTCCGTCCGGTCCGGCGAACGGTCACGCGCTCGGTCGTCCATGGCGCCCCTCCTTGGCTCGTCGAGGCGCTGAGGCCTTCGATGTACGCGCCCCCTCATGCACGCGTCGCTTCCGGGGCAACGGCGATGTGGGTGGCGGCCGGGCGGACCGGCCGCCATCCTCCCCGAGCGGCAGCCCGTCAGGGTGTGAGGACGACCTTCTCGCAGTCCTCCTGCTTGTTCTTGAAGATGTCGTAGCCGCGCGGGGCCTCCTCCAGGGACAGACGGTGGGTGATGACCCGCGTCGGGTCGAGCTCACCGCGCTCGATCCGCCGCAGCAGCGGCGCCATGTACCGCTGCACGTGGCACTGTCCGGTCCGCAGGGTCAGCGACCGGTTCATCCAGGCCCCGGCCGGGAACTTGTCCACCACCCCGCCGTACACCCCGATGACCGACACGATCCCGCCGCTGCGACAGGACAAGATCGCCTGACGCAACGCGTGGGGGCGGTCGGTCTCCGACCGGACGGCCTGCTTGACGCGATCGAAGGCCTGGATGTGTGCGCTGCCGTGGGTCGCCTCCAACCCGACGGCGTCGATGCACTTGTCCGGGCCGCGGCCGCCGGAGAGCTCCAGCAACCGGGACCGGACGTCGACCTCCTCGAAGTTCACCGGGATGTGCCCGGCCTCCTCGGCCATCCGCAACCGGTACGGCTCCTTGTCGATCGCGATCACCGAAGCGGCGCCGAGCACCCGGGCGCTGTCCATGGCGAACTGGCCGACCGGACCCGCGCCCCACACGGCGACCACGTCGCTGGGCTGGATGTCGCACATCTCGGCACCCATGTAGCCGGTGGGCAGGATGTCGGACAGGAAGAGCACCTGCTCGTCGGTGAGGTCAGACTCGATCTTCAGCGGTCCCACGTCCGCGAAGGGGACGCGGGCGTACTGTGCCTGTCCGCCGGCGAACCCGCCGGTGAGATGCGCGTAGCCGAACATCCCCGCCAGGGGGTGGCCGAACATCTTCTCCGCGATCCCGGCGTTCGGGTTGCTGTTCTCGCAGCAGGAGTACAGCTGCGCCGCGCAGGCCCCGCACGCACCGCAGGCGATCGGGAAGGGCACCACCACGCGGTCACCGACCCGCAGTCGTGCCGGATCGACACCGGTGCCGACCCCGACGACCTCGCCCATGAACTCGTGGCCCATGACGTCGCCGTCCTGCATGGTCGGCACGTACCCGTCGAGCAGGTGCAGATCCGAGCCGCAGATCGCCGTCGACGTGATCCGCACGATCGCGTCGCGGCTGTTCAGGATGGTCGGATCCGGCACGTCCCGGACCTCGACCTCGTTGCGGCCGGCCCAGCAGTTCGCCCTCATACCCCCAGCACCTCCCGCCGTTCGTCGGCCGTCAGCGGCTGGGCCGGGCGCTGCGGGAACTCCTTGCGCGCGCGCTTGCCCCACGGGGCACCGTCGGAGCGGACGACCTCACCGGTCTCCAGGACCTGCTTGAGCCGGCGCAGGTCGTCGTCGAGCTGCTGGTGAGGCTCCTCCCCGAAGTACTTCGCGACCGCCTTGCCCAGCTTCCCCGCCCCGATCTCGTAGGCCAGGTGCACGTGCACCTCGGTGCTCACCCCGTCGGGCGCGAGGACGAAGGACACCGTGCCCTGGTTCGGGACGTCGGCCTCCTCGGCCGAGCGCCATCCGATCCGCTCGTCCACCACGTCCTCGATCAGCACGGCTTCCCACTCGACCTTGCGGTCGAACGGGGCGCTCGCCACCCAGGTGCTGGACTTCGCGTCCGTCGTCCGCACCTCGTCGAGGTGCTCCATGAACGTCGGCAGGTTCTCCAGGAGCCGCCAGAACGCGTACACCTCCCCCACGGGTCTGCGCACCGTCGTCGTCGCTGTCAGATCCATCGAGCCTCCTCGGACGGCCGGGTCCGGTGGACCCGGCCGTCGCACGCGAAAGGGACCACCGCGGACCCGACGCGTACCACCCACACGCCCGTGCACACCCGAACCCGTGGGTCAGTTCGGACGGATCCGGCGCAACCCCGCGCGGCCGACGGCCGGAATCCGGGCGGGCGGTCACCCACCCGGGCGGAAGACGGCACGGACGCACCCGTCCTCCTTCTCCTTGAACATCCGGTAGCCCTCGGGGCCGTCGTCGAGCGGCATCACGTGGGTGGCGAGGTGCTCGGTCCGCACCTCGTCCCGGCCCATGAGGTCGAGGATCTCCGGGATGTAGCGGTGCCCGTGCTGCTGGGCGCCACGCAGGGTCAGCGCCTTGTTCATGACCGCACCGAGGGGGAACTTGTCCACGAGACCGGCGAAGACGCCCAGGGTGAACACCGTCCCGCCCTTGCGGCACGCGTAGATCGCCTCGCGCACCGCCGTGGGCCGGTCGGTCTGCAGCCGCATCTGCTGCTTGACCTGGTCGTAGAGGTACTGCGGGCCCGGGTGGTGCGCCTCCATGCCCACCGCCTCGATGCAGACGTCCGGTCCCCGGCCCCCGGTCATCTCGCGCAGCTCCGCGGGGACGTTCACCTCCTCGTAGTCGAGGGTCTCCGCCCCGATGTGGGTGCGGACCTGCTCGAGCCGGTTGTCGTACCGGTCGATGACGACGACCCGCTCGGCGCCCATGATCATGGCCGCGCGGGCGGCCATCTGGCCCACGCCGCCGGCCCCCCACACCGCGACGACGTCACCCGGCCGCACCTCGGCCTGGTGCGCCCCCGTCCAGCCGGTCGGCGCCGCATCGGAGGCGAACAGCGCCCGGTCGTCTGAGACGCCGTCAGGGATGGCGAAGGCCCCCTGGTCGGCATAGGGCACCCGGATGTAGCGCGCGTGGCTGCCCGCCCACCCACCCAGTGCGTGCGAGTAGCCGTAGCAGCCGCCGATGGACTGACCCCACAGTGCCTCGGTGATCCCCGGGTTGGGGTTGCCGTTGTCGCACAGCGACCACAGCCCCTGCCGGCAGTACCAGCACTGGCCGCAGCCGATGAAGGAGACGACGACCACCCGGTCGCCCACCCGGTGCTTCGTGACGCCGGACCCGACCTCGGCGACCGTGCCCATGAACTCGTGCCCGAGCACGTCCCCCGCGCGCATGGCCGGGATGTAGCCCCCCATCAGGTGCAGGTCCGAGCCGCAGGTCGCGCTCAGCCCCACCTCCACGATGACGTCGTGGCTGTTGAGGATCGTGGGCTCGGGGACGTCCTCGACGCCGATCTCGTTGACCCCGCGCCAGGTCACGGCCTTCATCGCACACCTGCCTTCGGTGCCACCCTGGTCCACATCTCGAGGAGCGTCCCGCCCGGAGTCGGCGTCCGCTCGCCGTGCGGGGCGGGATCGACCGCCAGCACCTCACCCACCTCGATGAGCTGCTTGGCCCGCCGGAGCGCGGAGCGCAGATCCGCCTGCGGGTCGCTGCCGCTCAGCCGGCTCGCCGCGGTGCCCGACGACTGCCGATCACGTCGCCGGGCCGCCACCTCCGTGCCCTTGCCGTCGGCGGCCGGGCGGACACGGATCTCGATCTGCTCGCCGAACTCGGCCAGGGGAGGCTTGGCGGTGTCGATCTCGGACGGCTCCCGGAACACGGTGACCACGAGCCACCCGGACGCCGGCTGAGCCGCGCCGGCCGGCCGGGCACTGGACGGGTCGAGGGCCGATCGCACCTGGCGGACGACGCTTCCACCGGCGCGGGCGGCGAGCGACGCCACGTTCCCGAGGGCGGCGGTCATGCCCGACCTCCCGCACCTGCGGGCTGCCGGGCGCCGGCGCACTCCTGCGCGATGCCCTCACAGCAGGCCGGCAGGTCGTCGGGCGAACGGCTCGTCGTGATGTTGCCGTCCGTGACGACCTGCTGGTCGACCTCCTCTGCCCCGGCGTCGCCCTCGTAGACCGCTGCTCTCACGCTGCCTCCCTCTTCGTGGCTGGGTGCCCTCCCGCTCAGGGCACCGGGGGACCCCATTGCACCGGGCGGAGCGTGGGCCGGGAAATCGGCAGACATGCCGATTCCGTGTGCGTCCTGAGCGAACGACTGCCCGGGCGGACGTGCCCGGAGTACAGCGACGACCGTCGCCGGAATGGGTCGCTCTGCCGATGGCCGGAACGGTCACCGAGCGTTGCCATGGAGACCGTATCCGCTCCGCCGCGAGCCACGGCCCGCGCCACTTCTCGAGGACGTACCTCCATGCGCATCGGTCTCATCGCCCCTCCGGGCGTCCCCGTCCCCCCTCTCGCCTACGGCGGCACGGAGTCGGTCATCGATCGGCTGGCCCGCGGACTGGTTCGCGCCGGTCACGAGGTGCTGCTCGCCGCCGCGGCCGACAGCGCCTGCCCGGTGCCACGGGTGGGAGGAACCGACGAGGCCGGGAAGGCGGGCCCCGTGTGCGCCGACACGGTGACCGAGCTGCGCCACGCCATCACGAGCTACGCCGCCATGAGCGACGTGGACGTCGTGCACGACCACACGTTGGCCGGCCCGCTGTACCGGCGTCCTCCGACCCGCACGCCCGTGGTGACCACCGCCCACGGCCCCTTCGACGCGACGTCGGGCCCGGTCTACCGCGCGATGCGCGGAGTCGCCGTGGTGGCCATCTCGCACCACCAGGCGGCCACCGCCGACGGGGTCCCGCTCGCCGGCGTGATCCACCACGGCCTGGACGTGGAGTCGGTCCCGGTGGGCCGCGGGGACGGCGGGTACGCGAGCTTCCCGGGGCGCATGTCCCCGGAGAAGGGACCTCGCGAGGCCGCCCTCGTGGCCCGGGCGGCGGGCGTCCCGCTGCGGATGGCCGCCAAGCTCCGGGAGCCGGGCGAGCGCGAGTACTTCGACGCGCAGGTCAAGCCGCTGCTGTGCTCGGACGTCGAGTTCCTCGGGGAACTGGGCTGCGCCGAGAGGCTGGAGCTCGTCGGGGGCTCGTTCGCCCTCGTGAACCCCATGCAGTGGGCGGAGCCGTTCGGTCTGGTGATGATCGAGGCACTGGCCACCGGTACCCCCGTCGTCGCCACGCCGGTCGGTTCCGCCCCCGAGATCGTGGACGAGGGGGTCACCGGTTTCCTGCGCTCGGGCGGCCTCCCGCTGGCCGCGGCGCTCCTGGACGCCTCGCGGCTCGACCGCGCGGCCTGCCGGGCGGTCGCTGCCCGCCGCTTCAGCACCGGGCGAATGGTCGCCGAGCACATCCGGCTCTACGAGGAACTCCTGCTCGGTCCGGCGCCCTGCTACCGGATGATCAGCAGGCCGTCGGTTCCCGCGGCCTGAGCGCCGAGGAGCCTCGCGGAGCACCCCGGCGCTCCGGGCACCCCGCGACGCGCTCGTCCGCCCGCGCATGCGCGACCATGCGGTGGCACCCCGTCGCGCCGCCCGCCCTCCTGTCAGGCCTGCCCGGCGGCCCCGCGTCTCCGGAGCACTCGTGGCCGGCCCCTGATCGGGTTCTCGCACGGCGACGAGGTCATCAGAACACGGCGTACGGCTGCGAGAAGGTGGCCGCGAAGCTGAGGCCGCCCCCGCCGCGGGGGCTGGGGCCCCCGCCCCCGCGGGGGCGACGAGGAGCCGAGACGAGGACCTCCGGGGCGTCGACCGCCGCGGCGAGGAAGTCGACGAGGCGGCGGACGGCCGGGCGGGCCGGCCGGCGCCAGACGACCTCGAGGTCGACGAACAACGGAGGATCGAGCGGCAGCACGACGATCCCGTTGACATCCATGTGCTCGGCGACCCCGAGGATCCCCGGGGCGACGCCGGACCCCGCTGCGACCGCTCGCACCATCGCCTCGGGACTGTTGATGAGGTTCGACTCGACGAGGACCTGTCCCGGCTGCGCTCCACTCGGCAGCAGATGGTCCACCGTGCGCTGCCAGATGCCGGCGAAGGGCGACCAGGGGAACATCACCACGGGTTCGTGATCGAGACTCTCCACCAGGATCTGCGTCCGGTCGGCGAGCGGGTGCCCCAGCGGCAGGACGACGCCGAACAGCACCGAACCGAGGACGACACCGTCGAGGTCACGGTGCTCCTGCGGCCGGAGCCAGACGACCGCCGCATCGGCCCGTGCCTGCCGGACCGCCTCGACGGCATCGTCCCCCGGACTGGACGTCACGAAGACCTCGACGCCCGGTATGGCGAGTCCCACCGCTCGTAGCGGGCCACCGAGGACCCGGTCGGCCATGGTGCAGACCCGCAAGGTCACCTGCTCCCGCCCCGAGGGCCTTGCGGATCGGACGTCCTCGCGGGCCCGGTCGACCTCGGCCAGGATCACTCGCGCCCGCTCCGCCAGGACGTGCCCCGCCGGCGTCAGCTCGGCCCCGCGAGGAGTGCGATCGAAGAGCGTGACGCGCAGGTCCCGCTCCAGCGCACGGATCTGCTGCGAGAGCGACGGGGCGGCGACGTGCAACCGGCGCGCCGCAGCGGAGAAGCGCCGCTCCTCGGCCACGGTGAGGAAGTACCTGAGCTGCCGCAGGTCCACAAGGCAGGCTACCGCCGGAGACAGGGTCCGCCGGGACGTGTAGAGCCGCGCCTCACGGGCATGTGGTTCTACGTCATTGCGCACGCGGTAGTCGGACGGCTTCCTAGGGTATGGATTGCCTCGGTGTCCTCCCCGCCCATTCGGCAGCCGTTCCGGTGATGGCCGGGCTCGGGCCCCTCAACGCAGAGTTCGTTTGGAGGACACATGTGCTCGCACCGGGCCGGTGAGCTGCTGCTGGCCGAGACCGCCGCCTCGTCCGCCACCACCTCCGAGCGCGCGCAGGCCATGCTCGAGGTCCTCCGCCGGCTCGTCCCGTTCGACGGTGCATGGCTGGCGCTCGCCGACCCGGTGGGCCACGGCTACCACTCCCTGGCCAGCGTCGACCTCGACGGCCCGACCGTGGAGTTCCTCTCCGGCCCGCTGAATGCGCGCGACATCGAAACGACCGGCACCAACCGGGCACGTCCGCCGTTGAGCCCCTCGGACCTGCCCTACCCGGCCCAGGAACTGCGGACCTGGGCCGAGTGCCTGATCCCGTCCGGGATCCACGAAGCACTGGCCCTCGGCCTTTTCGCACCATCGGGACGGCACGTCGGCTTCCTCGCGCTGCTCTCCGGCGACCGGCGCCCACCGTCCCCGCACCTGCGCCGCAGGCTCGGACGGCTCGGGCCGGTGCTCGCGCACGGCATCGACCCGATGCGTTCACTACTCACCGCCGCACGCCTGGTACGTGGCGCCACCGCCGGCGTGGTGCTCTGCACGGACGAAGGCTGCCAGGCGCTGCCGGGCCTTCCCGCGGACGAGCTGCTGACCCCGTCCTCCCCCGTCCTGGCCGCCGCCCGCGAACGGATCGGCGACGGGCACGTCTACTCCTCGTTCCTCTGGCCGATGGGTGGCCCCCACGCCCCCGGCGGACACGTGCGCGTGACCGCCCTGGCCGCACCCGAGGACACCCCCCCGAGGCTGACCGGTCTGGCCCTGCTGTCACCGGCGACCGAGCTCCGCGGGCTCACCCCACGGGAACTGGAAGTGCTCGGCCTCCTGGTCGAGGGGTGCTCCAACCAGGAGATCGCCCGCACGCTGGTGGTGGCGCCACGGACCGTGGCCGCCCATCTGGAGCACGTCCTCGGCAAGCTCGGGGCACCGACGAGGACACTCGCCGCGGTCCGCGCAGAACGAGACGGCCTCTACGTTCCGGCCCCTCTCGCCGGCGGGCATGCATGAGTCGGCGCCGCAGCACGGGCCCACCGGTGCCACCCTCCACACACCGGAGGACCGGACCGGCGGTGCAGGGCTCGTGGAAGTGGGAGTGCGGACGACATCGGCCGATCGACCGATGTCCACACCCCTGGACGGGCCCTAGCGTCGGAGCGGCGGTCGCACGACCGAATGCCTACGGCCGAATCCCTACGACCGGCGTTGGACGGCGCCTCCGGGAGCAGACATGGCCGACGTGACGGTTCACGCGGACCACGGCCGAGCGGGCCGGGCTGCCCCAGGAGACGGGGGAGCGCATCGAGTCGCGGAGCGGAACCGCCGCCGCACTGACGACGGTGCGGGGGCCGGTCAAGCTCGAGAAGCTCGACGACGTCCCGTCCCGGCGACCCCACGAGCACCGGGAGCTGGTCGGGCCGATGGCCTGAGCCCGCCGGCGCCGAGGCACCGGCGGAGACGCCGCACCCGATCGGGAGGAGCCCGATGATCCAGTACGCGACGTTCGTCCGAACCGTGGGAGAGCAGGCCGGCGCGGCCGACACCGAGGAGGCCCGGCGCGCGGTGGAGGCGGTCGTCGTCGCCGTGGCCGCGTCGCTGGAGGAGTCCGACCGCGACAGGTTGGCCGCGGTCCTGCCCGGCTCCCTCCAGGGCGCCGCCGTGATCCGGGGGCCGGCCCTGCACCCCGACAGCGGCGCCGCCCTGGTCTCCGCGGTGAGCACCAGGCTCGGATGCCCGGCCGAGCGGGCCCGCTTCTACACCCAGGCGGTCCTGTCCACGCTGGCCGGCTCCGAACCGGAACTGGCCGGCGTCCTCGCCCGGCGACTGCCGGACGGTGAGGAGCTGTTCTCACCCATCGACCAAGGGGTTCCGCCGCGCGGTTCCGGGGTGCCGACCGCGCTGACCCCGCGACTGCTCGAGCGGGAGGAGATCGACCGCGCGCTCGCTGCCCTGGAGGGCTGGGAGGGCGACGAACACCGCCTGCGCCGCACCGTCGTCCTCCCGCCCGAGCGCCAGCGGCCGCTGCGCGATGCCGTCGCCCGCGCCGAGCGCGACATGACCCACCACGCGCGCGTCGAGCAACTGCAGGACGCAGTCACCTTCGAGGTCTGGACGCATTCGCTCGACCGCGTGACCGACATGGACGTCGAGCTCGCCCGGCGGATCGACGCGGCGATCGCCGCGCTCGGCTGACCCGCCCGCCGACGGGTGGGGGGCTCGTCGGTCACCGGGCCTTGGCGAGGTGCTCGTGCACCATGCGGACCGCCATCGCGCCCTCCCCCGCCGCCGAGGCGACCCGCTTCACCGAGCCGCTGCGCACGTCACCGGCGGCGAAGACGCCGGGCAGGCTGGTCTCGAGCAGCAGCGGATCGAGCCCGCCGGACACCCCCCGCTGCGCCGGCCGGCGCGTTTCCGGCCCGGTCAGCACGTAGCCGCCGGAGTCCAGGGCGACCGAGTCCGGCAACCACGACGTACTGGGCTCGCCCCCGATGAACACCATGAGGTCGCGCGCGGGCAGACGCTGCTGCTCGCCGGTCACCGCGTCCGTCACGACGACGGCCTCGAGGCGGCCACCCTCGCCCTCCAGGTCCTTCACCGTGGTGTGCAGGTGCACCTCGATGCGCGGATCCTGGACGATCCGGTCGGCGAGGTAGCGCGACATGTTCTCGTCGAGTTCGTGTTCCCTGACCACGAGGTGGACCTCGGCCGCATGGCCGGCGAGGAAGACCGCGGCCTGGCCGGCCGAGTTGCCCCCACCCACGACGACCACCGGGTCTCCGACGCACTGCTGGGCTTCGAGGGGCGTGGCCGCGTAGTACACGCAGGTGTCCTCGAACTGCTCCAGTCCGGGAACCGGGAGCCGGCGGACGCGCACGCCGGACGCGACGATCACCGTGCGGGTGGCCAGCTCACCGCCGTCGGCGAACCGCAGCACGTGGTTCCCTTCCCGCTCCTCCAACCCCACCACCTCCGACGGGACGGACCGCCGCGCCCCGAACTTCTCCGCCTGCAACACGGCGCGCTCGGCCAGCTCGCCCCCGGAGATCCCGGAGGGGAAGCCGAGGTAGTTCTCGATGCACGAGGTCCGCGCCGCCTGCCCGCCCGGCGCGACGCCGTCGAGCAGCGCGGTGTCCAGGCCCTCCGAGGCGCCGTACACGGCCGCCGCGAGCCCGGCAGGGCCGGCCCCCACGACCACGAGATCGCAGATCTCCCGGCCGTCACCGATGTCGCGGAGTCCGAAAATCGGCGCAAGTTCGGTGGTCGCGGGGTTACGCAGCAGCCGGTCCCGGTACAGCACGATCGGCGTGTCGCCGGGACCGAGCCCGAGCGAGCGGAGCAGCTGCTCGGCCGTGGCGTCGGTCTCCAGGTCCAGGAACCGGTGCGGCAGCCGGTTGCGGGCGGCGAACTCGCGCAGCTGCCTGGTGGTGGCCGAGTACCTGGAGCCGATGATCCGGAACCCGATGCCCTCGCCCAGCGTCAGCCATCGTCGGACGAGGTAGGCCCGCAGCACGAGATCACCGAAGGCATGGTCCCGGGCCGCGAGGGCACGCAGCCGCTCGGCCGGAACCGCCAGGACCTCACCCGGGTCGACGACGACGTCGCTCAGGAAGGCCGGCTGCCGCGTGAGGACACCGAGCTCGCCGAGGAAGCGGCCGGGCCCGTGCAACCGCGCCACACGCTGGTCGGGCGTCCCGAGCGCTTCGACGACGGCGACCCGGCCGGAGAGCAGGACGTAGAAGGTGTCCTCCGCCTCGCCCTCGGCGACGAGCACGTCCCCGCGTGTCGTGGGCCGACGCTCCCCCCACGCCTCCAGCTCCCGGAGGCGCGTCTCCTCGAGGCGGGGGAAGGCCCCGGACACGTCCGGCGTCTCCCCGGGCGGCACGTCGGCCAGCAGTCGCTCGACGCCGGGGCTCTTCCGGTCGGCCGACTCTCGGGCGGTCACACCGGTGCCTCGTCGACGAAGCACCAGCGCCAGTCCTCGCCCGGCTCGAACGACCGGATGATCGGGTGGCCGACCAGGCCGGCGTGCCGGCGCGCATGCCTGCCCGGGGACTGGTCGCAACAGCCGACGTGCCCGCAGGTCAGACACAGCCGCAGATGGACCCAGGGGGATCCGATCCGCAGGCACTCCTCGCATCCCTCGGGCGTGCGGGGCTCGACGTCGTCGCGGACGAAGGCCAGGTGCGGGTCGAGCCCGACAGGAACGTTCATCGGTCGCCGGTTCCCTTCGAGAGCAGAGCCTGGTCCAGCCAGCTTCGCAACGCCGGTTCCGGAGCGGCTCCGGGCTGGCGGGCGAGTACCTCGCCGTCCCGCAGGACCATCAGCGTGGGGACGGCGCGCACCTCGAACCGCTGGGAGAGCCGGGGCGCCCGGTCGACGTCGACCTTGACCAGCTTGAGCTCACCGGCTCGCTCGGTGGCCAGCCGTTCGAGGACGGGACTCACCATCCGGCACGGGCCGCACCAGGTCGCCCACAGATCCACGAGTACCGGGACCGGGGCCCGCTCCGCGACCTCGGCGAAGTCGTCGTCGCCCGAGTCGGCGATCCAGGGCAGGAGCTGGTGGCAGTTGCCGCACTTCGGCACCGAGCCTGCGGACACCGGTACCCGGTTCCGCTTCCCGCAGTGCGGGCAGGCGATGGTGCTCGTCCGCGCCGTCGCCGAGGCGCTCACGCCTGCGCCCCGACGGGCTCGTGGGAGACGACGAGCTGGTCGTCGCCCACGTCGACCCGCACGGTGGACCCTTCGATGGCCCCGTCGCGCAGCAGCGCGCGGGCGACCTGGGTCTCGACCTCGCGGGCGATGAACCGGCGCAGCGGACGGGCCCCGTACACCGGGTCGTAGCCCTCGTGCGCGATGAAGCGACGGGCGCCCTCGCCGATCTCCATGGTGATGTTGCGCTCGGCGAGCCGCACGCGCAGGTCGGACAGCATGAGCTCGACGATGTTCTCGATCTCGCCCTGGCTCAGCGGCGTGAACAGCACGGTGTCGTCGACCCGGTTGAGGAACTCGGGCCGGAAGTGGGCCCGCAGCTCGGCCATCACGAGATCACGTGCCTCCGGCTTGAGCCGGCCGTCGTCGGTGACGCCGTCGAGCAGGTGCTGCGACCCGATGTTCGACGTCATGATGATGACGGTGTTGCGGAAGTCGACGGTGCGCCCCTGCGCGTCGGTGAGCCGACCGTCGTCGAGGACCTGCAGCAGGGTGTTGAAGACGTCCGGGTGCGCCTTCTCGATCTCGTCGAAGAGGACGACGGCGTACGGACGGCGGCGGACCGCCTCGGTGAGCTGGCCGCCCTCCTCGTAGCCGACGTAGCCGGGCGGGGCGCCGACCAGCCGGGACACGGTGTGCCGCTCCTGGTACTCGCTCATGTCGATCCGGACGATGTTGTCCTCGGAGTCGAACAGCGCCTCGGCCAGCGCCTTGGCCAGCTCCGTCTTCCCGACACCGGTCGGGCCGAGGAAGATGAACGAGCCGGTCGGCCGTCGCGGGTCCTTCACCCCGGACCTGGCCCGGATGATCGCGTCCGCGACCGCCTGCACGGCCTCGTCCTGGCCTACCACCCGCCGGTGCAGCACCTCGTCGAGGCGCAGCAGCTTCTCCCGCTCGCCCTCGGTGAGCCGGGCGACGGGGATGCCGGTCCACACCGAGACGATCTCTGCGATCTCCTCCGCCGTCACCACCTCGCGCAGCAGCCGGTGCTCGCCCTGCTTCTCGACGAGCCGGTGCTCCTCCGCCTCGAGCTTGCGCTCGAGGTCGGCCTGCTTCGTGAAGCGCAGCTCCGCGGCGCGGTTGAGGTCGTAGGCGCGCTCGGCCTCCTGGATGTCGTGGCGGACCTGTTCCAGCTCCGCCCGGAGCTCCTGAACCCGCTTGATCGCCTGCCGTTCGGCATTCCACTGGGCGCGCATGGCGTCGGCCTCGCCGCGCAGGTCGGCCAGCTCACGGCGGAGCTGGTCGAGCCGCGCACGGGATGCGGCGTCCTCCTCCTGGGCGAGCGCCGCCTCCTCGATCTCCAGCCGCATCACCTTGCGGGTGATCTCGTCGAGCTCGGCGGGCATGGAGTCGATCTCGGTGCGCAGCCGGGCGCACGCCTCGTCGACAAGGTCGATGGCCTTGTCGGGCAGGAAACGGTCGGTGAGGTAACGGTGGCTCAACGTGGCCGCCGCGATCAGCGCCCCGTCGAGGATCCGGACGCCGTGGAACACCTCGAACCGCTCGCGCAACCCGCGCAGGATGGACACCGAGTCCTCGACGGTGGGCTCGTCGACGAAGACGGGCTGGAACCTGCGCTCGAGCGCGGCGTCCTTCTCGACGTGCTGGCGGTACTCGGTGAGTGTGGTCGCACCGATCATGTGCAGCTCACCGCGGGCGAGCATCGGCTTGAGCATGTTGCCGGCATCCATCGATCCCTCGGACGCCCCTGCACCGACGACGTTGTGCAGCTCGTCGACGAACAGCAGGATCCGGCCCTCCGCCGCCTTGACCTCCGACAGCACCGCCTGCAGCCGTTCCTCGAACTCGCCGCGGTACTTCGCCCCGGCCACCAGCAGCCCCATGTCCAGGGCGAAGATGGTGCGTTCGCGCAGGCCTTCGGGAACGTCCCCGTCGACGATGCGCTGGGCCAGACCCTCGACGATGGCGGTCTTGCCGACTCCGGGCTCGCCGAGCAGCACGGGGTTGTTCTTCGACTTCCGGGACAGGATCTGGACGACCCGGCGGATCTCGGCGTCGCGGCCGATCACCGGGTCCAGCCGACCGGAGCGGGCCGACTCCACCAGGTCCATCCCGTACTTCGTCAAGGCCTCGTACGACCCTTCCGGAGTGGCGGAGGTGACGCGCTGGTTGCCGCGTACCTGCGTCAGCGCGGCGAGGAAGGCCTCGCGGGTGACGCCGTGCCGGGCGAGCACCCGGCCCGCACCGCCGGCGGACCCCTCGTCCGCCAGCGCCACGAGCAGGTGTTCGACCGACACGTACTCGTCCTTCATCCGCCGTGCCTCTCGGTCGGCGATGTCGAGCACGTTCGCCAGCCGCCGGGTGACCGCGACCTGGCCCGGTTGGGGCCCCGGCCGGGTCGTGCGGGGCTTGCGGCCGAGCTCTTCCTCCAGGTCGGAGCGCAGCGCCCGGACGTCGACGCCCATCTCCCCGAGCAGGCGGGGCACCAACCCCTCCGGTTGGTCGAGGAGGGCGGCCAGCAGGTGCTCGCTGTCGACCTCGGTGTGGCCCGCACGGATCGCCAGGTCCTGCGCGTCGGACAGTGCCTGCTGGGACTTCTGGGTCAGGCGGTTCAGGTCCATCGCTGACTCCTCTCCGGTCGGTCGACGGTCGGTCGCTGGGTGGTGGCGCGTCGCCGCACCGGTTCGGCGCGCCCGCGAACGCGCAGGGCCGTCTCGAGCTCGGTGATCCGGTCGAGGAGGTCGCACACGAGTCCGAGGGCGGCGTAGTTGAGCGGCAGGGCGGCGCGCAAGCGCTGCAACCGTGCGACGGCCGGTACCTGCGCCGGGCTGAACCAGAGGGATCCGTCGACGCGACGCCCGGCCGGGATCAGCCCCAGCGCCCAGAACCGCCGCACCAGTTCGGGGTGCAGGCCGCAACGCCGGGCGAACTCCTCCTCGTCGAGCAGGGCGGGTCTCGGACTCCGGACCAGCGGGTAGTGAAGCGGACGACTCTGTGGGTTCATCGGCGGCGCCTCGCGTCCTCGGTCGTGGCGCGGCGCGGATCGAACGTCGACGACGAGGCGAGTTCGGAGTACAGCTCGCGTTCGCGATCGCTGAGCCGTGCCGGCACCATGATCCTGATCTCGGCGAACAGGTCGCCCGGGTGCCCGGCCGGGTCCGGCATGCCCTGTCCACGCAGCCGGAGGCGTCGTCCCGACGAGGAGCCGGAAGGCACGGTCACCTTGGTCTCGCCCCCGGGCGCGGCAACCGGGACGGTCGCGCCGAGCGCCGCCTCCCACGGGGCGAGCTTCAGGTCGACGTGGATGTTCCGGCCCTCCAGGCGGAAGAGCGGGTGCGGCAACAGCCGCACCACCAGGTAGAGGTCTCCGGCCGAGCCGTCGCCGAGCCCCCGCCCTCCCTCGCCGGCCAGCCTGATCCGCCGGCCGTCGGTGACGCCGGGTGGGATGGTGACCGTGTAGCTGCGCGGGCCCTCCGGACCGTTGAGCGTGATCTCCTTGCGTCCACCGCGATAGGCCTCCTCCACGGTGAGGGGGAGCTCGGCCTCCTGATCCGCTCCCGCGGTGCGGGCCACCCGCGGGCCGCGGCCACGGCCCCGGCCACCGAACATGCCTCCCAGGAGGTCCTCGATGTCGATGCCGTCGAAGCCGTCGAAGCCCCCGCCGCCGAATCCCGCGCCGACGTCGGCGCCCTCCGTGGTCCAGGTCGCCCGGCGACCACGACCGGCCCGGCCACCGGATCCGCCCGCCCCGGCTCCGACGCGCTCCTCCCAGTCCTCGGGAACCCGCCGGAAGTCCTCCCCGAAACGGTCGTAGCGCTTGCGGAGCTCCGGGTCCGACAGCACGGAGTACGCCTCGTTGATCTCCTTGAACCGCTCCTCCGCCCCCGGATCCTTGTTCACGTCCGGATGGTTCTGCCGCGCCAACCGCCGGAACGCCTGCTGCATCTCGTCGGCGCCGGCGTCCCGGGACACCCCCAGGACCTCGTAGAAGTCGCGGGCCATCGGTCAGCTCCCCTGCCGCTGCGCCACGGTGACGGCAGCTGGCCGGAGCTGACGTCCCGGGGCGCCGTAGCCGGGCCGGACCACGGAGGCCACCGAACCGGGCGGGGTCCCGGCCCCGTCGGCGTCCACCACCCCCACCACCTCGTGCCGCGCCGGGTCGAACGGCACTCCGGGTTCGTCCTCCCGTCCGTAGCCGAGCCCCGAGACGACCGCGAGAGCCTGCTCACGGAGGGTGCGGATGCCCTCGACGATGGATTCGGGGTCCGCCGCGGCGTGTTCGAGCGCGCGGTCGATGGTGTCGAGCACCGGGAGGAACGCCGACGTGACCAGCTCCCGCTCGATCTCGCGCTCGCGTGCGACCTCCCGCGCGTAGCGCTTGCGCAGGTTGTCCAGGTCTGCCGCGGCGCGCCGCCAGCGGTCCTCGGCGGCGTCGAGCGCGCGCTGGGTGGGGCCTGCCGTCGCGCCGTCCGCCGACGGGGGCGCCGCCTCCCGCGGAGGTCCGCCCTCCGGGTGAGGCGGTGCCTCGGAGACCTCCGCGTCCGCAGCCGGTCCACCCTCCGGCCGGGCGAACGGCGTCTTCGGTCCGGGCTCTCCCATCGCCAGGGCTCACTTCCGGTCGAACTCGGCGTCGATGACGTCGTCGTCCGCGGCCGCCCCGTCGCCGTCGGTTGCCTCACCGGCGCCCGCGGCAGAGTTGGTCGCCGCCGCCTGGAGCCCGGCCACCACCTGCTGCAACTCGCCGGTCAGCTCGCGGACACGATCGAGCGGCGCCTGATCGGCGACCGCCTGCCGGGCCTCGGTCACCAGCATCTCGGCCCGAGCCCGCTCGTGCGCTGGTGCCGAGTCGCCCAGCTCGTCGAGTCGGCGTTGCACCTGGTAGGCGACGCTGTCCAACTGGTTGCGCGCGTCGACCTCCTGCCGGAGTTGCTGGTCCGAGGCCCTGTTCCGCTCGGCCTCCGTGACCATCCGCTCGACCTCGGCGCTGTCCAGGTTGGCGCTCTCCGAGATCGTGATGCCCTGCTCGGCGCCGGTGTCCTTGTCGCGGGCCGTCACGTTGACGATGCCGTTGGCGTCGATGTCGAAGATGACCTCGATCTGCGGCTCCCCGCGTGGCGCCGGTCGGATGCCGGTGAGCTGGAACCGCCCGAGCACCCGGTTGTCCGCCGCGCGCTCGCGCTCCCCCTGCAGCACGACGACGTCGACGGCAGGCTGGTTGTCCGCGGCCGTCGAGAAGACCTCGCTGCGCCGGACCGGGATCGTGGAGTTCCGTTCGACGATCTTGGTCATCAGCCCGCCCTGGGTCTCCACCCCCAGGGACAGCGGCGTGACGTCGAGCAGGAGGACGTCGGAGACCTCACCCTTGAGCACCCCCGCCTGGATCGCGGCGCCGACCGCCACGACCTCGTCGGGGTTGACGGTCATGTTCGGTTCCTTGCCACCGGTCAGCCGGCGCACGAGCGCCTGCACCGCCGGTATCCGGGTCGACCCGCCGACCAGGATGACCTCGTCGACGTCGTCCGCCCCCACCTTGGCGTCCGACATGGCCTGACGCACCGGCCCCATCGTCCGCTCCACGAGGTCCGCCGTGAGCTGCTCGAACTTCGAGCGCATCAGCGTCATCGTCAGGTGCTTCGGCCCGTTGGCGTCCGCGGTGACGAAGGGCAGGTTGACCTGGGTCTGGCTGACCGAGCTCAGCTCGACCTTCGCCTTCTCGGCGGCCTCGTACAGCCGCTGCAGCGCCTGCGGGTCCTTGCGCAGGTCGATGCCGTTCTCCTTCTGGAACTCCTCGGCGAGGTGGTCGACGATCCGCCGGTCGAAGTCGTCACCTCCGAGGTGGGTGTCACCGGCGGTGGCACGCACCTCGACGACGCCGTCGCCGACGTCGAGGACGCTGACGTCGAACGTCCCGCCGCCGAGGTCGAACACCAGCACCGTCTCGTGCTGGCCCTTCTCCATCCCGTAGGCGAGCGCCGCGGCGGTCGGCTCGTTGATGATCCGCAGGACCTCGAGGCCGGCGATCTTCCCCGCATCGCGGGTTGCGGTTCGCTGCGCGTCGTTGAAGTAGGCGGGGACGGTGATCACCGCCTCGGTGACCCGCTCGCCGAGGTGCCGTCCGGCGTCGTCGGCGAGTTTGCGCAGGATCAGCGCGGAGATCTCCTCGGGCGCATAGAGCTTGTCCCGCACCTTGACCCGGGCGAGCCCGTTCGCATCGGGAACCACGTCGTAGGTGACCTGACCGGCCTCCTCCTCGACCTCCTCGAACCTGCGGCCGACGAACCGCTTGACCGAGTAGATCGTCCCCTTGGGGTTGAGGATCGCCTGCCGGCGGGCCAACTGGCCGACCAGACGCTCCCCGTTCTCGGTGAACGCCACCACCGACGGCGTCGTGCGAGCCCCCTCGGCGTTGGGGACGACCGAGGCCTCACCGCCCTCCCATGCGGCGATGACCGAGTTCGTCGTCCCGAGATCGATACCCACCGCGCGCGCCATCTCAGACCCTCTCTGCAAGCAGCCGGGCGGCCTGGTCGGCCACCTCGTCGTCGACAACCAGTTCGAACCGCTGGGGACGCATGAAGGCCACCGACGCGAAGTCCCGGCGACCTCCCTGGAGCGCGTAGACGATCACCGCGATGATCGCTCCGATCACCGCTCCGATGAGGAGTCCGTAGAGGGCGAGCAGAAGCCCGCTCACCAACGGATCGGCCCAGCCGAAGAGTCCGAAGATCCAGCCGAGCAGCGCGCCCGGGACGGCACCGCTCACCGCACCCCGCCAGGCGGCAGTGGGATAGTCCAGCTTTCCGGTCACCTGCTCGACGGTCTGCAGGTCCTGGCCGACGATGGCGACCCGCTCGACCGGGAAGTCGAGGTCGGCGAGCCGGTCGACCGCACGCTCGGCGTCCGCGTAGTTGGTGTAGGAGGCGACGGTCCGCCGCGCCGAGCGGGGCGAGGCGCCGGGACTACCGGGAGACCACGGGTGGACAGCGGCACCTCCCCGGGAGCCGGTCGGGTCCTTCAGAGTCACGGATCGTTCCTCCTGCCGCAGAGAGGTCAACGGTGAGCCGCCGATCGCGCGGTGGCCACATCGAAGTCCGGCCGCACTGTGCCGTCCACGCTCGCCTGCCGCCCCGACGACGGCAATCGGTCGTTCTGCCAATGGGGTGGCACGCGGTGGGGCCGGACCATCGAACGTGCGCCCCGTGCGGTCCTCCGGTACGTCCCGGGGGCGTATCGCTACGGGGCTTTGCCCAGACGCCCGCGCTGCTGCAACGCGAACAGCAGCCCCATGGACGGCACCACGAGGACCAGCGCCGCGGCGGCGACCACGGTCAAGGCGGACAGCGTGGGAGTCGGGGCCGCGGCGGCAGCGATCGGGAGGTGGGTTCCCAGCAGGTAGGGGTACTGCGCGACCCCCCAACCCAGAATGATCGTGGCCGCGGCTCCCGCGGCGAGACCCTGCAGCACCCGCGGGGGCAGCCGCCATAGCAACAGGACGGTGACGAGCACGAGGCCGGCCGACAGCACGACCAGCGCCAGCCCCCGGGTGAGCAGCTCGTGGAAGAGCCGGGGCGCGTCGGCGCGGAGGATGCCGATCCCGGCCAGCGCCACGGCGCCGGCGCCCGCCGCGGCCAGCCGGGCCCGGCGGGCGAACCACCGGGCCAGTGTCGCATCGCCGCGGCGGCTCGCCTCAGCGGTCAGGAAGACACCGGCCACGAGAGCGGCCACGAGCACGGCGAGGACACCTCCGAGCAACGAGGTCGGGTTGACCCAGCTGTGCACCGGGTCCCCGTTGCCGGCGGACGGGACCCGCCCGGATGCGAGGGCACCCGCCACCGTCCCGAGGAAGAACGGCACCAGGATCGAGGACACCGCGAACGCAGCCCCGGCGACCCGCTGCTGGTCGGTCCGGACCATCACGGAGCGGAAGGCGAACCCGCAGCCGCGCACGACGACGCCCAGCGCGGCCAGCCCGAGCGGGATGTACAGCGTCGTCATGATCGCGGCGAACGCCTGCGGGAAGCCGGTCCAGAGCATGACCAGGCAGAAGATCAGCCACACGTGGTTGGCTTCCCACACGGGGGCCAGCGCCTCGTCCACCAGGTGGCGGGGACGCCGACCCCGCGCTGCACCGCCCGCGGTGAGGTCCCAGAAACCGGCACCGTAGTCGGCGCCGCCGAGGACGGCGTAGGCGAGGACGCCGAGGAACAACACAGCGGCCGCGAACGTGCTCACGACCGGCCGCCGATCGGGGCCCGACGCTCCGGGGTCCGCGAGGGGCCGTAGGGGACGGAGGAGACAGAGCCCTCGCCGGCCGGTTCGCCGTGTCCGGCCCAGCGCCGCCGCAGCAGCCGCAGTGCCATCACCGTGCCGTAGGCCACGGCGGCGTAGAGCGCCAGAGTGCCCACGAGCAACGGCCATGGGTTCCCGGCGGTGGTCACCGCGTCGCGGGTGAGGAGCAGACCCACGACCGTCCAGGGTTGCCGGCCCACCTCGGTGGTCACCCAGCCGGCCTCCAGGGCGATCACCGCCAGCACACCGGCGATCGCGGTCAGCCGCAGGAACCACCGGCTGGCCGGGGAGCTGCGCCGCCGCCACCACGACACGGCGAACCACAGCGACAGCGCCAGCAGCAGGAAGCCGATCCCGACCATGACGTCGAAGGACAGGTGGACCATCGACACGAGGTCGTCGCGGGGCCGCACGTCCACCGGGACCGCGTCCAGCCCTCTGATCACCGTCGACGGGGAGGAACCCGACAGGAGGGAGGCGGCCGCCGGAACGGGCAGCCCGTAACGCTGCTGCCCGTCGACCAGGACGCCGCCCAGCACCTCCGGAACGTGGCTGCCCGTACGTGGGAGGAGTTCGATCGCGGCGAACTTGGCCGGCTCCCGGTGGAACACCTCCCGGGCGGCGACGTCACCGACGAGGATCTGCAGCGGTGTCATCGCGGCGGCCACCGTGAACGGAATGATCAGGCCCAGCCGGTGGTAGCGGTCCCGTCGCCCGCGCAGCAGGCCGACGGCGTAGACGCCGGCGACCACGAAGCCGGCGACCATGTAGCCGGCCAGCAGCATGTGCAGCGCCTCGAACCAGAAGGCTCCGTTGAAGTAGACCTGCAGGGGATGCACCGCGGCCACCTGCCCGCTGCGCAGCACCACCCCCGCCGGCTCGTTCATCCAGCCGTTCGCGGCGACCACCGAGCACGTACCCCCGATCCCGGCCAGCGGGACCGGTACCCCGCTCCAGAAGTGCGTCCACCCGCGGAGCCGGCCCCACCCGTAGATGTAGATCGCCACGAAGATCGCCTCGAGGAAGAAGAAGAGTCCCTCGACCGCGAAGGGGATGCCGTACGCGGCCCCGAACCGGCCCATCAGCCCGGGCCACAGCAGTCCGAGTTCGAACGAGAGCACGGTCCCCGAGACGGCGCCGACGGCGAACAGGACCCCGGCCACCTGCGACCACCGACGGGCCAGCAGCAGCGCCACGTCGTCCCCTTGCCTGATGCCCCGGTACTCCGCAATCAGCATCAGCACCGTGAACGCCATCCCGAACGGCACCAGGATGATGTGGAAGCCGAGCGTGAACGCCATCTGCTCCCGGGCCGGCAGCAGTTGCATCGGCTCGCCCAAAGGATTCACCACCCACAGCCCGCGAGGTTCCGACGGCGGGTGCAGACCGCCCGTGACGCCAGCGGGAGCACGCGGCCACCTCCCCTCGTCGCACAGACTCAACCGCCGAGGTGGGTGGCACGGCATCACGGTGCGGAGCCGCTGAGGGATCGCCCGCTTGCGTCCCCGGCCGGCCGCCGGTCCTCCAGGGTCCTCGGGCCGGTGCCCGGCGTCGTCGGCAGAACTGCCCATCTTCGTCAGCGCCGGCAAGGCGGGCGCTGACGGAACCGGGACGGTGGAGCGGGGAGATATCGGCAGTTCTCCGGATGGACCCGCGCCTGGTCCGAGGCTTCGATGGGACCGGCAGCGGGGGCAATCGCATCCCACGAGGAGGGCATGTGCAGTACGAGGAGTTCATCGGAGCCGCTTCGGCCCGCACCGGGCGGCCGCCGGAGATCGCCGAATCGCTGACGCACGCGACGCTGCGGGTGCTGGCGGAGCGGCTCACCGGCGGGGAGGCCAAGGACCTCGCGTCGCAGCTGCCGAAGGAGCTGCAGCCCGACCTGATCCCGCCGACCCAGGAGGCGCAGCCGCTCGAGACGCAGGACTTCGTGCGCCGGGTGGCGGAGCAGGCGCGGGTCGACGAGGGCGAGGCCCGGAAGGCCGTGGCCGCGGTTCTCACGACGACACGGGAGGCCGTCAGCCCCGGCGAGTGGGAGGACGTCGCCTCGCAGATGGGGCGGGAGCTGGACGTCCTCATGGCCGGGGCGCGGTAGTGGCCGCCCCGTTGACCCCGGAGCAGGTCCTCGACTACCTGGCGGAGGTCGACTACCCGGCGGACAAGGACGCCCTCGTGAGCGCCGCCGAGCGGGCGGGGGCGCCCGACGAGGTGCTCCGGAGCCTGCGAGCCATCCCGCCGGTCGACTACCGCAGCCGCGCGGAGGTCGTGCGCTCGGTGCGAGTGGACCCGGCCCCCCGGCGCCCGTCCGGCCTGGCTGCCGAGCAGGCGCGCACCGACGCACCTCCGCGCGTCGCAGAGCACATGCGCACTCCGCGAGAGGACCGGGCGTGAGCCGGTTCCGGGCCGGAGGACCGGAACCCTGCGGGCGGAGTCAGGTGCGGGGCGCGAGTTCGTAGAACGGCCCCAGGTCGGTCCGACCGGTGTCGGGGACCTCGTGCAGGATCTTCGGCTCGCTGTGCAGGAGCCGATGAACGGCCGTGCGGGTCGCCTCCAGGCTCAACCCTGCCTGGCGGGCGATGTCCTGCAGATGGGGCGCACCCGCGCCGACCTCCCGCTCGGCAACGGCGCGGTACACGGCGGCATCCGCTCCTGACAGATCTTCTGCACGCATGCCCTCTCCTCCGGTCGGCCGCCGCGGCGGCGTCCAGCTCCACGACGATCGGTCGCGAGCGCCCCGTTTTGAAGCCGGATACCACCCCGGCGCAGTGTCACAGGTTGGTCAGCAGGCTGACGGCGACGGCGATCACCACCGTCCCGAACAGGTAGGACAGGAGCGCGTGCCCCAGACCCACCTTGCGCATCTGCGTGGTCTCCAGCCGGGTCTCGGAAACGGCGTAGGTCATACCGGTGGTGAACGCGACGTAGGCGAAATCGGCGTACACCGGCGGCTCGTCCTGGCCGAACTCGATGCCGCCGTCGTTGCCCGCGAAGTAGAGCCGTGCGTACTTGAGGGCGAAGACCGTGTTCACCAGCGCCCAGGACAGGATCGCGTCGACGACGGCGAGGACGACGACCGCGACCGCCACCGCGTCGTGCTGGCTGGCGCTGGCGACGGCCTGGAGAACTGCGACCAGGCTCGCCAAGGCCGCGACGAGAACCGCCGTGTCCGTGACGTGGGACCGCCCCTCTTCCTCCGCCAGGCGCTTGGTGCCCCGCTGGTCCTGCGGCCAGCTGATGCGGCTGACCCACACCAGTACGACCGACGCGGCAACGGCCCAGCCGACGAGGACCGCCAGCCGGGCCGGGCCGAGCAGGGCCACGGCGACCGCAGCCGCGGCGCCCGCGGCGAGCGACACCGCCAGGCGGCGCCAGGAGATGATCCGGCGTTCCGGCCCTCCCACCGCCCCGGCGGGGCTCGCCGCGGAAGCACCGCGACCACCCGGGCCGCCCCCACCCGACGCTCCCGGCTCAGGAGGACGAGTCACGCCCACCGGCCGACGCGCCCGCACCGGCGAACTCCTGGACGATGCGCTCGCAGAAGGCGGGCAGGTCGTCCGGCGAGCGGCTGGTCGTGATGTTGCCGTCGGTCACGACCTCCTCGTCGACCACCTCGGCGCCGGCGTTGCGCAGGTCGGTGCGCACGCTCGGCCAGGAGGTCAGCCGCCGGCCGCGGACGCGGTCGACCTCGACCAGGCTCCACGGTCCGTGGCAGATCGAGGCCACCGGCTTGCCGGAGTCCACGAAACTGCGGACGAAGCTCATCGCGGTCTGGTTCATCCGCAGCTGGTCCGGGTTCACCGTGCCCCCCGGCAGCACCAGGGCGTCGAAGTCGTCCGGTGACACATCCCCGACCAGCTTGTCGACGGTGAACGTGCCGGCGTCGTCGAGGTCGTGGTCGCGTGCCGCGATCTCGCCGTCGTGGATCGAGAGCAGCGTGGTCGCAGCCCCGGCCCGGTCGAGGGCCTGTCGCGGCTTCTCGAGCTCCACCCGCTCCACACCGTCGGCCGCGAGGACGGCGACCCGCCGTCCGTCCAGCTCGCCTGCCATGTCAGGCCCCCGCCATCGCCGGCTTGAGGACGACCTTGGTCCAGCCCTCGTCCCTGGCATCGAAGTGCTTGTACGCCTCCGGCGCCTCGCTCAGCGGCAACTCGTGGCTGACGATGAACGACGGCTCGGCCTTGCCCGCGGCGATCAGGTCGCGCAGCTGCCGGTTGTACCTCTTCACCGGCGCCTGGCCGCTGCCGATGTGCTGGCCCTTGAACCAGTACATGCCGTAGTCGAAGGCCACCTGGCCGTTCTTGGCCAGCTCGTCGGGACCCCCGGGGTCCTGCGGCACGAAGACGCCGATGGAGCCGATCCGGCCGGTGAAGCGCACCGACTTCACCAGCTTGTTCAGGGTGTCGTTCGGGTGCTCGTTGCCCTCGGGGTCGTGGGCCTGGTAGCCCACGCACTCGCAGCCGTTGTCCGCACCGAGACCCATCGTCTGCTCCAGCACGGCCTCCACCGGGTCGACCTTGGAGTCGTCGATCGGGATCGCGCCGATCGATTCGGCCAGCCGCAGCCGGTCGGGATGACGGTCGACGACCATCACCTTGCTGGCCCCGCGGATGGTGGCCGAGAGTGCGGCCATCAGCCCGACAGGGCCGGAGCCGTAGATCACCGTCTGGTCCCCGGGTGAGACGCCGGCCAGCTCGGTGGCGTGATAGCCGGTCGGCCAGATGTCGGCCAGCATCACGTAGTCGGAGGCCTTCTCGTCCGCGTCCTCCCCCAGACGCAGGCAGTTGAAGTCGCCCCAGGGCACCCGGAGCAGTTCGGCCTGGCCACCGGGCCACGGTCCCATGTCGGCGAACCCGTAGGCGGCGCCGGCCCACTCCTTGACCGGCTGGGCGGTCAGGCAGTAGTTCGTCAGGCCGCGCTCGCAGTTCTTGCAGTGCCCACAGGCCACGTTGAAGGGGAGGACGACACGCTCGCCCACCTGGACCTTGTCGACGCCGTCACCGACCTCGACGACCTCGCCCATGTTCTCGTGCCCGAACCATCGACCCTGCTCGAAGTCCGTCCGGCCCTCGTACATGTGCAGGTCGGAGCCGCAGATGTTGGTTGTGGTGATCCGCACGAGCACGTCCGTCGGTCGCTCGATACGGGCATCCGGAACATCCGTGACGCTGACCTTACGGGGTCCGTCATAGACGACTGCCTTCACGTTGCCTCCTCGTCGCTGTCGGTCCTTGGGCGGCGCCGAACATCGCCGCAGTGGCGACGCCGGGCGCTGATCCATCCGACCCCAGGCGCAGACGAAGCGGTATCGGCAGACATGCCTATTCCGGACCGCGGCGTCCGCGGATCGGTCGCTCTGCCGATGTCGGACGGCCGAACGCACCCGCACCCTGGACGTCCGAGGCACAGACGTTCACGGGAGACCGGCGACGACGGCGCACCGGCCGGTCCGCACACGTGGGCCTACGAGGAGGAGGACCAGGACTCGATGACCCTCAGCTTGCCAGCGGAGGCACCGGCCACGCCGGCGCAGCGCTCCGACGTCCGCATCGAGCTCGACCAGCTGCAGGCGCGGGCCAGGTCGGCGGAGGACAGGGCGGACAACCTGGAGCGCGCGCTGGCCACCAACCGACGGATCGGCATCGCGATCGGCATCCTGATGTGCCAGCGCCAGCTCACGGACGACCAGGCCATCGCGACCCTCAAGGCCGAGAGCCAGCACCGCAACATGAAGGTACGAGAGCTGGCCGAGACGGTGATCTCCACGGGGACGCTCTGAGAAGTCTTCGGCGTCGATCTCACGGCGGCCACGGTGCGGGCCCTGCGCGGCGGGGTACGCATTCCGCCCGCGATGACGGGAGCGACCTGAGCCGGCCCGGCGCCGACCGGGAGCCGACTCGGCGTCACGCAGGGAACGAGTCCTCCAGCAGACAGGGCTCGCAGCGCAGGTCGACGCCTGAGGGCACGCCCTCCACCAGCGTCTCGGCACCGGTCACCTCCACGCTGAGGCGGCCGGCCCCGAGGGCCACCCCCTCGACCCGCAGCGGGGCGAAGGCCCGGGGGAGCACGGGGTCGACCCACAGCCGCCCCCGGGGAAGCTCCGGGTCGAACCGCAGCAACGTCCGGACGAGCTGGACCGGGGTGGCCGAGGCCCACGCCTGCGGCGAGCAGGAGGTCGGGTAGGGCACCGGCTCGGGGAACTCACCGCGGTCGAAGCCGCAGAACAGTTCCGGCAGCCGGCCCCCGAAGTGCTCCGCCGCCTCGAGAAGCGCCTCCGCGATGCGCTGCGCCGACGCCACGAAGCCGTAGCGCATGAGCCCGGCGACGACGAAGGCGTTGTCGTGCGGCCAGACCGAGCCGTTGTGGTAGCTGACCGGGTCGTAGGCACCCATGGCGCTGCTGAGCGTGCGCACACCCCAGCCCGTGAACATCGCCGGGGAGACCAGGTGCTCGGCAACCAGGGGTGCCTTGTCGGCGTCCACGATGCCGCTCCACAGACAGTGACCCATGTTCGATGCGCAGGCGTCGACCGGGTTCTTGTCCCGGTCCAGGGCCAGGGCGTACCAGCCCCGCTCCGGTAGCCAGAACCGCTCGTTGAAGGCCGTCTTGAGTGCCGACGCCCGCTCGGACCAACGCCGCGCCCCCGCCTCGTCGTCCAGCCAACGGGCGAGCTCGGCGCGGGCGCGGAAGGCGTCGTAGGCGTAACCCTGGACCTCGCAGAGCGCGATCGGTGCCTCGGCCGGGCGGCCGTCGGCGAACGTGATCCCGTCCCAGGAGTCCTTCCAGCCCTGGTTCTGCAGCCCGCGGTCGGTCGCCCGGCGGTATTCGATGAACCCGTCCCCGTCGCGGTCGCCGTGGTGCTCCATCCACGCCAGCGCCCGGTCCGCGTGCGGCAGCAGCTCCTCGACCGACTGCCGCTCGCCGCCCCACCGGGCGAACTCCCCGAGCAGCACCACGAACAGCGGCGTGGCGTCCACCGTCCCGTAGTAGATGCTGCCGCCCCCCAGGGACAGACCGGAGTCCACGCCCGGTCGCACCTCGTGCAGGATCCGGCCGGGCTCCTCCTCGGTCACCGGGTCGATGGCGCGCCCCTGGTGGCGTGCGAGGGTCCTCAGGGTGCCGAGCGCCAGGCTCCGGTCGACCGGCAGCGCCATGTAGGC
Organism: Pseudonocardia kujensis; assembly: GCF_021283305.1. Lineage (GTDB taxonomy): Bacteria > Actinomycetota > Actinomycetes > Mycobacteriales > Pseudonocardiaceae > Pseudonocardia > Pseudonocardia kujensis. The sequence continues at coordinate 32,586 of NZ_JAJSOK010000027.1, read as the reverse complement.
GGTCAGCAGCGAGTCCCGGCCGAACAACGCCATGAACCAGGGAGCTCCCGCGGCGACCGCGGCGAGTGCAGGGTCCTCGGGGTCGAAGATGCGCAACGCCCCCACGTCCTCCTGGCTGCGCCGCAACGTCCGCTGCAGGCTGTCGTTCCCGGCCGTGGCGATCGGGGTGGTCTCCCGCCATCGCTGCAACCGAAGGGCCGGCAGGGCTTCCCGTTCCGGCCGGTTCAGCGGGAAGGCGGCTTCGACCGCCTCGCCGTCCAGGACGGGCCGCACCAGCAGCGACGCCGACCACTGACCGCGCGCGGGGACGAGGGCGTCGTACCGGATGCTCCCCGCTCCCACACCGCCCCTGGACGCAACCACCGTGCCGCCGGGCGCCTCGACCATCGCCCCCCGATGGGTTCCCCGCTACTGCAGACCCAGGTAGAGGCGGTCGTCCTGGGCCTGCACCCGCGGCTCGCCGCGCGGGTGGACGCGCCCCTCCTTGACCTCGAAGAGGTCCGCGAAGTCCGCCTCGACGGCGACCGTGACGGTGCACGTCGTCGGCTCGGCCCCCGGGTTGCGCAGCACCAGGTCCTCCCGGAGCCCGTTGCCGATCCGCCGGTCACGCTGCACCAGGAGGTTGGTGTCGGTCCGGCCGAAACGGCGGGCGAGCCGGCCGAGGAAGGTCGCACGGTAGGGGTCGGGGGTCATCGCCACCAGCGGGTCGGGGATCTCGCCGTCGACCCGCAGGTCCCAGCGGGAAAGGATGCGGGTGTCACGGAAGAAGACGCCGCACGGCCCGGTGCCGCCGATGTCCCCGCCGGACGTGCAGATGCAGAAGGACGAACCTTCGACCAGGGTCACCGCGCCCGCGCCGACGCGTGCCGGTTCGTTCTCCGGATTCCACTTCTCCGGCAGTGAGGCGCCCATCGTCACCGCTCTCCGTCGTCCCTGCGCAGAGGGCCCACGTTCGTTCCGGCGGGCGACGACGGCAATCGGTCGTTCTGCCGATGGCGGCGGTCATGCTCGGACGAAGGGAGAGGCGGTCGGCACCGGCCGCGACGAGCCGAGAGACGATCGTGCCGTCCCGGGCGTCCTCCGAGCTGCGTGGTGTCGTGCCGGTGCACCCGGCCGGCGCGGCCGGCTCGACGTCCTCGGCGGGGCCGGTCGGCGCGGGTGACGGGCGCGGCCGAAGCACGCACCCGTCACCCGGCACGGGAGCTGCTAGTGCGCAGGCACGCCCGAGACGTGCGGCGACTGCTCGACGGCGTCCGGGACGGCGGCGGCAGCGGACTCCGCCTCGGGGGTGGGGTGCGGGCCGCCCGCGAACTGCACGATGTGGTCGGTGAGCGTGAGCTTGCTCGGCGTGCCGTAGGTGAAGTAGGTCTCGAAGGGCAGCTTCGCCCCGCCGATCGCCAGGCCGGTGTCGATGTCCGACATCTGCCAGGTGCGGGTCTCCCAGTCCGGCTCCAGCGACAGCACTCCGGTGTCGCCGAAGAGCTCGATCCGGTTGCCGCCGGGCTCGAAGACGTAGAGGAACGAGCCCTGGGTGATGCCGTGCTTGTCCGGACCGGTCTCGATCTGGATGTCGTAGTCGCGGAACATCTCCGCCGCGTCGATGTTGTGCTGCGGGATCCCGTAGTACATGGCGACGTGGTGCAGGCGGCCCCGCTCGCCGAGCGTGTCGCGCATGCAGGCGACCTCGTGGCCGAGGATGTTGGAGCTCATCCACGCGCCGATCTCGACCTGGCCGTCCACGACCCGCTCGGTGGTGCGGAAGCCGAGGTGACGCTCGAACGAGTCCCTGACCGGGCTGACGTCGCTGGCCATGAGGTTGATGTGGTCGATGCGCTTGACCGGGAGCCCCTGCAGCGGCTTCTTCGACGGACGGCTGAGGATCTTGCTCTGCAGCTCCGGCGGCGCCTGGTACTTCTCGGCCTCCCAGACCAGGGAGAGGTTGTGCCCGTCGGGCGACTGGAACTGCAGGGTCTTGCCGTAGCCGAACTCGTTCTCGGTCCAGGTGACGTCGGCGCCCGTGTCCTTCAGCGCCTTGGCGCGGCGGTCGAGCGCCTCGGGCGAGCTGGTGCGCAGCGCAGCGTGACCGAGGCCGGCCCGAGGAGCCTCGGTGATCTTGATGCTCCACTGGTAGGGGTCCTCGTACGCCCGCAGGTAGACCGACTGGCCCTCGCGGCGGGTCTCGTACATCCCGAGCAGCTTGGTGAAGAACCAGAGGGTGCCGTCGGGGTCCGGCGTGAACAGCTCGGTACGGGCGAGGTGGGCCACCTCGTGTCGGGGACTGGTCTCACTCATCGTTCTCTCCTCGGAACGTGGTGCGGTGCCGGGCACCGCCGTGGACGTGCCCGCTGAGCCGGAAGATCAGTTCCGACATGCCGGAAGCGGGCGGGCAGTGACGAGGTGGGCGCCGCGGGCCGTGCGGCGAAGCGGACACCCACCGAGCACCCCCGCGCCGATCGGGTGACCTCGTCGTCGGTGCTGCCATGCCGGTGAACGTCGCAGACCGCCTGCGGCCTGGCCACGCGCATCCGGCCACCGCGGACACCGACGTTCGCGGCGGCCGTCCCTTTCCGCACTCACGGAAGGGCAGCCCGTCAGAACAGGCCGCGCCGGGCGCCGCTGTCGAGAGCGAGGGTGGCACCGTGGAGGGCGACGGCCTCCGGGTCGAGCAGCAGCGCGACGGCCCACGCCACCTCGCCCACCGTCGTCAGGCGGTGCATCGGGGAATGCTCGCGGTACTCGTCGAGGACCTCCTCACGCGTGACGCCCCGGTGAGCGGCCGCGGCCTCGGCGAGGCCTCTCAGCCGCGCGGTGTCCAGCGGCCCGGGCGCGACGAGGTGCGCGGTCACCCCGCGCGGTCCGTAGTGGTCGGCGAGCTGACGCACGAGGTTGGCCAGCGCCGCGTTGGTCACTCCCGCACCGCACGCCTGCGGTTGGGGTTCGGAGCCGAAGTGCCCTCCCACCGCGACGATCCTGCTGCCGGGGCCGAGCAGGGGCTCGGTCGCCCGAACGACCCGCAGCAGGCCCCCCAGCTTCAGACCCACCAACGTCCCGAGGAGGCCGGGGTCGACCGAGGACAGCGGCCCGCTCACCGGGAGGCCGGCCGCCTGGACGACCATCCGCACCGGCTCGCCGACCCGCTCGCACGCCGCCGCGACCAGCGCCCCACAGCGGTCGTCGCCCACGTCGGCGGGGCACGGGAGCACCGCCGGATCGTCCGCGGCCAGCCCGGCAAGCCTGCCCTCGTCGCGCGCAACCGCCACGACCGCGAGCCCGGCCTTGCGGAGTCGGCGGAGGACGGCCCCGCCGACGGCCCCGGTCGCCCCGACGACGACGGCCTGCCCACCGGCGCCCGAAGAGCTCACTGCGGGGTCCCCGCAGCCGCTCGGGCAGCGATCTCGGAGGCGCGGGTCGTGAACGCCGGGACCCCGCCGATGCCCCAGTCCTGCGGGTCGACCTCGATGGCGCGGCCCCGGACGAGCTCGCGTCTCACACCGAGGTGGCTCACCACCAGGTCGGTGAACGCGGCCAGCAGGTTCTGTCGTTGGGCGAGCGGACGGCCCTTCAGCACGATGAACTCGAAGAACGGCGCGGTGAGATCGGTCGGGTCTTCGAGCGAGGCCTCCACGTCGTCGACGAACGCGCCCGCCACGAACGTCAGCGCCGGATCGTGGAAGCGGACGAAGACCCGCACCCGGTCCATGGGCGAGTCCAGCTCGTGCGCGTAGGTGGCGGCGCAGGCGGCCACCAGGGCGCGGATGTCGTCGGGCCGATGGCGGCCGTCGACCAGGTGCAGCGTCAGGATCGGCATGAGAGCGCAGTCTCGCCGCTGACGCCTCGACCGCGGGCCGTCGTCATCGATATCCGAACCCGGCGGCCGCACCCCCGGGCACTGTTCGACCATCCGGAAGGCCGGCCTGGCCGGCCCGTCCCGGCGCCTAGCTTCGCGGCATCGGGGCCCATCTGGGGTCCGGAACAGGAAAGGTGACGATGACTGCGCGAGTACAGGCAGCGATCGTCGGTTCCGGCAACATCGGAACCGACCTGCTCTACAAGCTTCAGCGCTCCGCGCTCGTGGAGCCCCGCTACATGATCGGCATCGACCCGGCCAGCGAGGGACTCGAGCGCGCGGGGGACCTGGGTCTGGAGACCTCGGCCGAGGGGGTCGACTGGCTGCTCTCGCGGCCGGAGCCCCCGCAGATCGTGTTCGAGGCGACATCGGCGAAGGTGCACGCCGCAGCCGCGCCACGCTACGCCGAGGCCGGGATCCGCGCGATCGACCTGACCCCTGCCTCCGTCGGCCCCTACGTCGTGCCCGCCGTCAACCTCGACGAGCACGTCGACGCTCCGAACGTGAACATGGTCAGCTGCGCCGGCCAGGCGACGATCCCGATCCTGTGGGCCGTCAACGAGGCCGCGGACGTCGCGTACGGCGAGATCGTCGCCGCCATCGCCAGTGCGAGCGCAGGCCCCGGCACCCGGCAGAACCTCAGCGAGTTCAGCGAGAAGACGGGCCGCGCACTGGCCCAGGTCGCCGGGGCCGACCGGGCGAAGGCCATCTCGGTGATCAACCCCGCCGAGCCGCCCATGATCATGCGGGACACCGTGTACGCGAAGGTCCGCAACCCCGACGCCACCCGCATCGAGCAGGCCGTCCGCGACATGGTCGCCAAGGTCCAGCAGTACGTCCCCGGCTACCGCCTTCGCTTCGTCGAGGTCGAGGGCGACCAGGCCACCGTCATGCTCGAGGTGGAGGGTGCGGGCGACTTCCTGCCCACGTACGCCGGGAATCTCGACATCATCACCGCCGCCGCCGTCCAGGTCGCCGAGGCGATGGCGCGCAAGACCCTCACGGACGGAGTCCCCGCATGAGCGACACCCAGCGCCCCAAGGTCACCCTCGTCGACACCAGCCTGCGCGACGGGATGAGCAGCGTCTCGCACAAGTTCACGCCCCAGCAGGTTGCGGAGATCTCCAGGGGCCTCGACAAGGCGGGCATCACCACGATCGAGGTCGCCCACGGCATCGGGCTCGGCGCGTCCTCGATCCAGTACGGGTTCGCCGCGGCCACCGACCCGGAGTACGTGCGGGCGGCCGTGGAGGCCACGAGCCAGGCAGACATCGCGGTGCTCTACGTGCCGGGCATCGCCACCCTCGCCGAGCTCGAGGCCGCGATCGACGCCGGCGCGAAGACCGTGCGCGTCGCGGTGCACTGCACCGAGGCCGACTGTGCCGAGCAGCCCGTCGTCTGGGCGCGCGAGCACGGTATGCGGGTGATGAGCTTCCTCATGATGAGCCACAAGCTCGAGCCGGGCGCCCTGGCCGAGCAGGCCGCGAAGCTCGACTCCTACGGCGCCCAGGTCATCTACGTGGTCGACTCCGCGGGGGCGATGGTCCCGAAGGCGGCCGGCGCCCGGGTCGCCGCCGTGCGGGAGGCGGTGAGCGCCGATCTGGGCTTCCACGCCCACAACAACCTCGGGGTCGGGATCGCCAATGCGCTGACGGCCGCCGAGGAGGGCGCGACCTTCATCGACGGCTCCCTGCGCGGCCTCGGCGCCTCCGCGGGCAACGCACAGACCGAGGTCCTCGCCGCCGCCTTCGAGCGCGCCGGATACGACACCGGCGTGGACCTGTTCCCGCTGATCGACACCGCCGAGCACGTCGTGGCGCCCCTCATGAAGGAGCCGCAGATCGTCGACGAGACCGCGCTCGTCCTCGGCTACGCCGGGGTGTACTCGACCTTCTTCCACCCCACCAAGCGGGCGGCGAAGAAGTACGGCGTCAAGGAGCGCGACATCCTGATGGAGCTCGGCAGGCGCGGTGTGATCGGGGGCCAGGAGGACATGATCATCGACGTGGCCGCCGAGCTGGCCGGTCTGGGCGAGCACGCGACGCTGCCCGAGAAGGTGGACGCCTGATGCCGGTACCTACGCGCGTCCGGCACCTGATCGGCGGGGAGTGGGTCGACTCCTCCGACGGTGGGACGTTCGAGACCCACGACCCTCACGACCAGTCCCTCCTGGGCACCGTCGCCCGCGGCACCGTCGAGGACGGCACGCGGGCCGTCACCGCTGCCCGCACGGCCTTCGACGAAGGCCCGTGGCCGTCGATGACGCCGAAGGAGCGGGCGCGGATCCTGCACGCCGTGGCCGATGCGGTCGACGCACATCGCGACGAGCTGGCGATGCTCGAGACCCGCGACGGCGGCAAGGTGCTCTCGCACATGCTCCACGCGGAGATTCCGCGGGTGGCGCACAACCTGCGGTTCTTCGCGGACTTCGCGGCGATGGCCTCGAACGAGGCCTACCCCGACGGGCCGTTGCTGTCCTACGTCCTGACCCCACCAGCGGGTGTCGTCTCCGCGATCAGCCCGTGGAACGCGCCGCTGATGCTCGCGTCCTGGAAGTTCGCCCCGGCGCTGGCCTTCGGCAACACCGTGGTGCTCAAGCCCGCCCCGCAGACCCCCCTGTCCGCTGCGCGGTTCGCCGAGCTCGCGCTCGAGGCGGGGCTCCCGGAGGGCGTGCTCAACGTCGTGCAGGGCTTCGGCGGGGACGAGGTGGCGGGCCCCCTCACCTCCGACCCCCGCGTCGACCGGATCACCTTCACCGGCTCGACCGCGACCGGGCGCAAGGTCATGGCGGCGGCGGCGCAGAACCTCACCCCGGTCTCGGCCGAGCTGGGGGGCAAATCCGCCAACGTCGTGTTCGACGACGCGGATCTCGAGGTCGCGACGGACGTGGCGATCAAGGGCGTCTTCGCCGGTAGCGGCCAGGTCTGCCTCGCGGGCACCCGGCTGCTCGTCCAGCGGGGCATCCTCGACGACTTCCTCGCCCGGTTCACGGAGAAGGCCCGAGCTCTCACCGTCGGCGATCCCAAGGCCGAGGGCACACGCATGGGCCCGCTGATCGAGGGACCACACCTGGACAAGGTCCACGGCTACGTGGAGCTCGCCCAGACCGAGGGCGGCAAGGTCCTCACCGGTGGTACCCGGCTCGGGGGTGACCTCGCGAGCGGCTTCTACTACCCGCCGACGATCATCACCGGTTTGACCAACCAGGCCCGCACGGCGCGCGAGGAGATCTTCGGCCCGGTCCAGACGGTGATCCCGTTCGACACCGAGGACGAGGCCCTCGCCATCGCCAACGACAGCCCGTACGGACTGGCCGGGATCCTCTGCACCCAGAACCTCGACCGCGCCCATCGGCTGGCCTCGAGATGGCAGGCCGGCATGGTGTGGATCAACTGCTTCTTCGAGCGCGACCTGCGGCTGCCCTTCGGCGGCGAAGGGCAGAGCGGCGTCGGCCGCGAGGGCGGTACCTACTCGCGGGAGTTCTTCACCAACCCGCGGGCGGTCACCCTGCGCATGCACTGACGGGGCCGAGGGGCCCGGCCCGTCGCTGCCCCTCGCCCGGTTCTCGCGGTCGCTGCGACACCTCGAACATGAGGAGTTGCAGCGACCGCGGCCGTTGTGGGGCGGGATGTGGGTCGGGGGGGTCGGCTCGGGAAGCAGTCGTGTCGCCGCCCGGGACGGGAACGTCATCCCGCCTGCGTCGACTACCGTCCGCCTGACGATCCACGGTGTGGCAACGACCCCTGGAATCCGCCGTGGTCGATCGCGGGGTGTGGCAGGAGGACGTGTTCAGGAGGCCGCGGCGTCGGCGTCGGGCAAGGGAGGCGCGACGGTGAACTCCTCCTTGAAGATGAGGCGCGGGGACATGCGCCTGCGCTTGAGGGCCTTCACCGCCGCGGTCACCATCGCCGGCGGGCCGCACAGGTAGGCGCTCATCCCCTTGCAGGAGGCGAAATCGGCCACCACGGCGTCGGTCACCATGCCGGTCGCGCCGCCCCAGTCCTGCTCGCTGAGCACCGGCCGGTAGTGGACGTGCTCGTGGCGGGCGTCGAGCTCCCGGAAGAACTCGACGTCGTAGAGGTCGACCTCGCGCCGGCCACCGTGGTAGACGTACAGCTCCGGCGCCAGGTCCTCGGCGAGTGCGTGCTGCACGATCGACTTCAGCGGGGCGAGCCCCGTGCCGCCCCCGATGAGGATCACCGGACCCTCGACCTTGTCGACGAGGTGGAACTGGCCGAGGGGGCCGCGCAGGGATATCCGGTCCCCCACCGCCAGCGAGCGGAAGATCCAGCCCTCCGTGGCGGCACCGCCCTCGGTCAGCTTGATGTGGAACTCCAGCAGGCGGGCCTCCGACGGCGGATTCGCCATCGAGTACTGCCGGGCGAGCGCCGTTCCGGGTATCAGCAGCTCCGCGTACTGGCCCGCGTTGAAGTGCATCTCCTCGTCGAGCGCGACGACCAGCCGCCGGGTCGCGGCGGCGATGTCGTCGAGCACGACGACGGTCCCCTCGTGATCGCGCAACGGGTGGTGGGGAACCCGGTCGTCGACGGCGCCCAGTGGCTCGACCACGAGGTCCGAGCGGGGGGTGACCCGGCAGGCCAGGACCAGCCCCGAGTCGCGTTCCTCCGAGGTCAGGGTGTACTCGGGTGAGTCGCGGTGGTCCACCTGACCGCAGAGGACCTTGAGCTTGCAGGTGCCACAGGTGCCCTGGGTGCACGAGTGGGGCAACCATTGGTTCGCGCGCAAGGCGCCGTCGAGGACCGACTGGTCCTCTCCGACCGCGATGTCCACGTTCTTGCCCGTGACCCGAACCGTGTACTTGTCCGCCATCTTCGAACGACTCCGCTCCAGCTCCGTTGCACCCGCAGTGGGCGGGCTCCTAGACCTCCCACTTCACGAACAGCTGCTTGGGTCCGCGGAAGCCCCAGCCCCAGAAGTCGACCTCGTGGTCGGTGTCGCGCTCGAGGTTGGGGATGGACTCGAAGAGCTCCTCGAGTGCGATGCGGACGACGGCGTTGGCGAAGTAGGTACCGGCGCACGCGTGCTTGCCGCCGCCGAAGGTCATCGTCGGCTTGACCGGTCGGTCCATGTCGTACCGGCTCGGCGCGTCATAGGCGTGCTCGTCGTGGTTCGCCGAGCCGTAGGTGAGCATCACGATCGAGCCCTCCGGCAGGTCCACGCCGCCGACCGTGACGTCCCGCGCGGCCCGCTTGACGACCGCGGACCAGATCGGGGCGACCCAGCGCATGCCCTCGGCGACCGCACGCGGGATCAGCTCCGGGTCGTCGACGACGCGCTCCAGCTGCTCGGGCCTGCTGAACAGACCGGCCAGGGTGGTGGCCATCGCGTGCCCGGGCTCCTGCATCGCCCCGAGCAGGAAGACGTAGAGGTTGGGGTAGATGACGTCCCGGCTGCGGGTCTGCCCCTCGGGCATGCCGTCGTGGAGCCAGTGCGAGATCGCGGTGTGGTCGGGCTCGGTGATCCACTTGTCGATCTTCGGGTCGACGTGGGCGATGATCTCCGCCTTGGCCTCGTCACCCGGCCGGAAGCCCTCGGGGTTGGCGAACTCGCCGTTCTCGTCCACCGCGGCGTTGGTGAAGGACACGCTGAGCTTGTGGAACCACTCGCGCAGCTTGTCCGTACTGACGTCGTCGAGGCCGAGCAGGTCGCCGAGCGCGCGGACGCTGACGGGCTCGCAGTAGGCCGCGACGATGTCGGCGTGGCCGTCGTTCTCGAAGGCGGCGATCCGCTCGCGGGCGAAGGGCCGCACCAGGTCGTCGATGTACTTGTCCACCGCCGTGGGCTGCAGGTGGGGCTCGACCATGTCGCGGAGCTCGCGGTGCTCCTCACCGTTGGTGTTGAGCAGCGCGCCCGGCCCGAACGTCCGGCCGCCCGCCGCGGAGATCACCGCCGGCCAGTTCTCGTCGTCGCGGGAGATCTGCTCGCACAGCTCACGGGTGGAGACCAGGTGCATCCCCAGCGCGGGCACGAACGCCACCGGAGCCTCCTTCCGCAGCCGCTCGTAGAACGGGTACGGGTCGGCTTCGAGCTCCTCGATGGTGATGTCGTTGACGAAGTCCGGAGTGATGGTCACGGTGCTCCTCGTTCGGGTCGGGCCTGCCGACGTTGGCTGGCGCTCGTGCACTGGCTGTAGGTTCGACGTGCGCGATCGGCGTCACAACGCGTGTTCCGGCATGGTGGACAACGAGCCCTCCCGAGGGACCCTTGTACGGGTTGCCCACCGGACGGCCCGGAGATCACCCCGTGATGTCGCGGCCGAGGATCTGCCGCGCGATGACCCACTTCTGGATCTCGTTGGCGCCCTCGTAGATCTCGCCGATCTTGCAGTCCCGGTAGATCGCCTCCACCGGGCCGGGAGCGTCGTCGGCGCCCCGCTGCGTGGTGAAGCCGAAGCCGCCGAACACCTGCACGGCGTCTCGGGCGATGTCAGCCGACAGCCGGGTGCCGATCAGCTTGGCCATCGCGGCCTCGGGCTCCGGGAACGGGATGCCGGAGTCCAGCCGCAAGGCCGCCTTCAGGTACAGGTCTCGGGCCACCTCGAGCTCGGTCGCACGGTCCGCCATGAGGAACTGCCAGTGCTGCCTGCCCCCGAGCGGTCCGCCGAACGCCTCCCGGGTGCGCAGGTGCTCGACCATGTGGTCGAAGGCCGCCTGAGCCATACCGACACCGGCCGCGGCGATCCCGATCCGGCCGTACGTCAGGGTCTGCAGGGCGATCTTCAGCCCGCCACCCTCGACACCGAGCACGGCCTCCGGGCCGAGCCGAACATCGTCGAGCACGACGTCGGCGGTGATCTGGCCACGGTTGCCCAGCTTGCGGTCCGGCGTGCCGATGCTGAGACCCGGAGCAGTACTGGGCACGACGAACGTGGTCAGCCGCTCGCCGGTACGGGCCAGCACCACGATCACCCCTGCCACGACGGAGTTGGTGATCCAGCGCTTGCGGCCGTTGAGGACCCATTCCTCCCCGTCCCGCACCGCGACGGTCTGCACCGCAGCCGGAGACAGATCACTGGAGGCGCCGGGCTCGCTGGTCGCGAAGGCCCCGACGATCTCGCCGGCGACGATCGGCTGCAGCCAGCGTTCACGCTGCTCGGGGCTGCCCTGGTTGAGCGCGTTGCCGGCGAGGATGCAGTGCACGTCGAAGATCGCGGCGACGCTGTTGGAGTAGTAGGCGAGCTCCTCGACCGCCACCGCGGTGGCCGCGGCCGGGTGGACGAACCCGTCGCCGCCGACGTCGGTGCCGAACGGGATCCTGAAGACACCGCGCTCGGCGAGGGCGTCGAAGACGTCGCGCGGGAACCCGTCGGTGCGTTCGTCGCCGTTCGCGATCCGCGCGGCCACCGGCGCCACGGTCTCGCTCGCGGCCTTGCGAACGCGGGCCCGGACCGCGCGGATCTCCTCGGGGGCCCACAGATCGTGGTAGAGCCGATCCGCCACGCGCTCCGGCCCCGCAGGCCGCTCGCTCGTCCTGGTGCTCTGGTCGTCGACTGCGGTCACGTGAGCTCTCCTGCTCGCCACTGACATCGGCCTGTCGCGGCGGTTGCGCACGCGACCCCCACAGCCAGCCCGACATCGGCAGGGGAGACAACCCGCTGTCCGCAGAAGGGAACAGGAAGGGCGACGGCACGGGTCGTGTCCAGGGTTGCGGAACACCGCCCGGGCCGTCGCCGGTGCAGTCCTACTGCGCGGCGCGGCGCTCGGCGATCGTCACATCACCGGCGGCCCAGTGCGTGGGCGGGCACTCGCGGACGACGACCCTGATCGAGTTCACCGGTGCGTCGACCGCGCGGTGCGCAGCCTCGGTGAGCTCCCTGATCAGCGCGCGGAGCTGTTCGGGGGAGCGTCCCTCCGCGAGGGTGACGTCGATGAACGGCATCTCAGCCTCCAGCGAGGGTGATCGATCCGAGGTGGGTGAAGTGTGCGGCCACCCGCGATCCGGGGGCCACGGGTACCGCGTCGGTCATCCCACCGGTCAGCACGGTCCAGCCCGCCTCGATGGCCAGGCCGCGCTCAGCGAGGGTGTTGGCGGCGAAGGCGAGCGCCTCGCCCGGGTGCCCGAGCACCGCGGCACCGGTGGCGCTGTCCATGACCTGGCCGTCGACCTCCAGGAGGCAGGCCTCCAGCGCCAGGTCGAGGCTCTCCGGCGGCAGTCCGACCGCGCCGGTGACGTAGACGCCGGACGAGTTGTTGTCGGCCACCGCGTCGGCCAGGGTGAACGTGAATCCCGAGTACCGGCTGTCGATGATCTCGATCCCCGCGTACACGTGCCCCACGGCGGCCATCGCCGACGTCGCCGTCACGCCCGGCCCGGCCAGCCGGCGCTTCATCACGAAGACGATCTCCGGTTCGGCCCGCGGGTGGATGAGCCGGGACCGAGGAACCGGGTCGCCTGCGGGAAGCGCCATGGCGTCGGTCAGCCATGCCACCGAGGGGGCATCCACCCCCATCTGGCGTTGCTTGGCGCGGGAGGTCAGCCCCAGTTTGAGCCCGGTCACGGTCTCGCCCCGCGCGACCCTGCGGGCCAGGGCGTCGTCCTGGGCGGCGTAGGCGGTCGCCAGGTCGAGCCCGGGCCATTCGGCCTGGATGGATCCGCGGGCGGAGGTCGTGTCCTCGGCCTCGAGCAGGATGGTTGCGACCCGTCCGGCCGACCACTCCTGGTCCGTGCTGCTGCTCATTGCGCTAGTCCTCCTCGGGGCCCAGCAGGGCGGTGACCGTGCCGAGGCCGGCGATCGTGGTGACGGCGGTGTCGCCGGGGGCCAGGGGAACCGCCTTGGTCATCGACCCGGGCAACACGACGTGACCCGGTTCGAGCGTCACCCCGAGTGCCCCCACGGTGTTGGCCAGCCAGACCAGCGAGTTGAGCGGTGACCCCAGCACCGCCCCGCCCGCCCCGGTCTCCACCAGCTCTCCGTTGCGGTGCAGCGTGCATCCGACCAGGCGCAGGTCCAGCTCGGCCAAGGGGACGGGACGGCTGCCGAGGATCACGCCGCCGGAGGAGGCGTTGTCCGCGACAGTGTCGACGATGGAGATCTTCCAGTCGCTGATGCGCGAGTCGACGATCTCGAGTGCCGGCAGGACGAACTCGACAGCGCGCACCGCGTCCGCGACCGTCACACCGGGGCCCTTGAGCGGCCGTCCCAGGACGAAGGCGACCTCGGGCTCGATCCGCGGCTGCAGGTAGGTCGCGCTCGGAACGGGCTCGTTCTCCAGATGGAACATCGACTGCGTCAGGTGCCCGAAATCCGGCTGGCCCACGTTCATCTGACGCTGGATCGCCCGCGAGGCCAGCCCGACCTTGTGCCCGCGGACCGAGTCGCTGCGGCGCGTCCACTCCTCGACCTGTGCCTGCTGGATCGCGTACGCGTCGGTCAGGGTGGCGTCGGGGTGATCGGCGATCACGGGGTGGGTGGGCGAGCCCGCCTCGTACGCGGCGAGCAGTCTCGTGGCCGTCTCGGCCACATCGTCGACGTTCATCAACCGTCCTCGGGTCGGCGTTCAAGGAGTGGGAGGACCGGGGCTCACGAGCCGACGGCAACCGCCGGTGTCGTGGGGTCGTCACGGACCACGGACAGGCGAGGCGTGGGGCCGGTGGCCGCCGCGACGCGGCGCGAGACCTCCGAGGCCGCGGCGATCACGGCACGCTTGAACTCGTTCCGCGCCGGGGCGAAGCGGCTGGCTGGAACGGTCATGCTGACCGCCGCCACGACCCCGCCGAGGTCGTCGCGGACCGGGGCCGCCACGCAGTGCACCTCCTGGACCGCCTCCGCCTGGTCGAAGGCGCACCCACCGCGTCGCACGGCCTCCAGCTCGCGCTCCAGGGCGCGAGGGTTGGTGATCGTGCTCGGGGTCAGCCTGCGCAGCGGCTTGTCGGTGACGAACCGACGGACCTCCTCGGGATCCCGGTTGGCCAACAGGACCTTGCCGACCGCGCTGCAGTGGGCGTCGAGTTGAGCGCCGATCCGTGCCCCGACGACGTTGATGACGTGATTACCGACGATCTTGTCGACGTACAGCACCTTGTGGCGCTCCATCACAGCCAGGTGGCTGGTTTCGCCGTAGCGTTCCACGAGATCCTGGAGCACCGGCGCGGCTGCGGACCGGACGTCGACCGTCCCGCGGAGAGTTTCGCTCAGCTCGACGATCCGCCAGCCGATGCGGTACCGGCCTCGCGTGCGGCACTGCAGCAGCCCCGTCTCCACCAGGCTGGAGAGCAGGGCGTGGGCACTCGAACGGGGGACCCCGATGGCCTCCGCGACCTCGGAGACGCCCCACTCCGGGCGATCGATCGTGAAGAGATCGAGAACGGGCCCGATCTTCTGGACAGTCTGCAGCATTCCGGCTGTCCTTCCTGCGATCCAACGACGGTGTTGTCACGTGCGAGACGGCCGCGGACCTGCGTCCTGCGGTCGTGATCGCCTCGTCGAGGCTATGAAGCAGGTCACCGGTCCGCGATCCGGCACGCGCACGGGCGCTGTCCAGAAGGCGCACGAGCGCCGCGGGCTCAGCGCCCGGTGCCAAGCGCCTCCGACGGCGTCTGGCCGTAGGCCGCGCGGTGCCGGGCGGCGAAGCGACCCAGATGGGTGAAGCCCCACCGATGGGCGATCTCCGCGACGGAGCTCTGATCGGGGTCGGCGTTGATGAGCTCGGTGTGCGCGCGGCGCAACCGGAGCTCACGGAGATGCTCCATCGGCGTCCGTTGGAGGTGCTGTCGGAAGCCGACCTGCAAGCCTCGGACACTCGACCCCACCGCGGCCGCCACCTCGGTGATCGTCAGCGGCTCGGCGACGTGCTCCTCCATGTAGGCCTTCGCGCGGCGCAGCACCGCGGGCACTGCGGCCTCGCTCGGCTTCTCCAGGACGTCCACGAGGTAGGGGTGCTCGACGGCGTGCAGGAATCCGACCAGGAGGCTCTGGGTCAGCGGGCGCATGACCAGTTCGTTGTTGAGCAGGGCCAACCCGTCGTCGGGCGCCGCGAACAGCTCGGCGACGGATCGAGCCACGGCCCACCACGCCGAGCCTCGGCCTGCCCTGAGGTCGAGGGAGGACGCCAGGTCGACCGGGCCTCGGATCCTTCTGCCGACGAGGTCGGCGAGCTGGGCCTCGAGCGCTGTACGGTCCAGCTTGAGCCCGAGGAGCGGACGGTCCCGCCCGAAGCCCTGCATGGCCGTGGCGCCGTAGGGCCGGAATACGACGGCCCGCCCGGACGACGCCACGACGTGGTCGGGCCCCGACCAGCTGTCCACGGACCCCACGAGCGGGATGTTGACCTCGTAGGCCGTCTCCTGGTCCCCGGTCTCGATCCGTACCGGTTCCGAGTAGCTGAGCAGCCCGACCGTCACCGCGCCGTGGGAGACGGCACACAAGGACATGTCGAAGGGGCGCGTGTCGTCGAGGGGAACGAGGCGATGAGGGAAGTAGACGGACGTCCCGAACCGCTGGGCGTCGTCGACCGCGGTGCATCGCACCGCGACGGCCTCGCCCGTCGCCTGATCCATTGTCGACCTCCGCTGACGGCGGACCACCCAAGGTTACCAACGGTCCGGAACAACACGCCTGCATGCTCGGCCGCTCCGAGTACCTGGCTCACCACGGGCCCGTTTCGCGCAGAGGTACGCCGCGACGCGGACGAACGAGCTCGCGGTGGCCGGACGCGCCGCAGAGGTGATGGGGCCGGACCACGGGCCGACGCCGGCCGGCCGAGTTCCGGACGGCGTCGCGGGCAGCGAAGATCGAGGCACCGTCGGCGGTCTGGTGCGTGCGAGCCGACGTAGGTCAGCCGGTCCACAACGGACGACAGCGTCGACGCCACCACGAACGTCGGCATCAGGCTCACCCAGTTCCCAGCTGCACTGCCTCCCCGGACGGCACTCTTCTACGCGACCCTCAGCCGGCCCCCGGGCCCTGTCCCGAATATCCGAACGGCGACGCGCCGGGTGGCCCGAGGATCCGGTAGATCGGAAAAGGCCGTGTCGGTGCACGTGGCCGGCCAGGCATCCCCACGCAGAGGTCGGTCGGCCGCCCCCGGCGCTGGGTGCCGCCGCGGTGCACGACACCTGCCAGATTCGCGCAGACAGCCGACTACACGGGTCGGCGCACCCGTTCGACACGTGCCCGCAGGCTCCCCTCGGGGGCGGTCCACTCGATCTCCTCCCCCGGCCGGGCCCCGAGCAGTGCTCGTCCGAGAGGGCTCTCGGGCGTGACCGCCGGGACGTCCTCGTCGGGAAACCGGGTGACCTGCACGGCCTCCCGGGACCCGTCCGGGTAGCGGAGCGTCACCACGCTGTACGAGCCGACCCGCTCGGACAGGTCCCCGTCCGGCCGACCCGTCTTCGAGAGGTAGTGCACGAGATCGCGAATGCGCCGCTCGATCCAGTCGATCTCGTCACGGAGCTCGGTGATGGAGCCGTGCTCGCCGAAGTCGTGTGGCTGGTGGTCGTCGGCCACGAGGCTCTCCCGGAGCTCGCGACGGCGGGTCCGCAGCAGCTCCAGTTCCTCGAGAAGGGCGTGACGCTCGTCGTGCGCGGCCATTGTCATATCCCACGCTGGCACGCGGCAGCGCGGGCCGGGCCCGGCCCACGAGGGCGGACTCGGACCGCGCGTTCCTCCCGGGAGGGTCAGAACGGCTGGCCGCGACCGGAGGAGAGTGCGGTGGAGACGTGCGGTGCGGAGGTCGCCGACCCGTCCCCGGTGAGGGAGGTCCGTGGCTCGGCGGCGGCCTGGTCCTGCTCCTCGGCGGGCTCCCCGCCCGGACGGGAGTGCTGTCGCGGCTGGGCGATCTGCCCGGCGATGTCAAGATCAGCAGCGGCAGCACCCGGCTCTGCATCCCGGCCACTCGATGCCCTGACGACCTGCATGCCCAGCGGCAGGGCAGGCCGGCCAAGGCCGTGGGGGCGGTTGCGACGTCGGGCCGAGTCCGATCAGTCGATTTCAGCCCGCCGGACCGGGGATCCACGCGGTTGACACGGCCGAGACTGGAGGTCCCTGACGTCACCGGGAGGGCTCATGACCACGACCTCGAAGCTCGCGGCCCCTTCGCCACCCTGGCTGCACCAGCACGGCCACGAACTGCAGGCCTTCGGCACGGTCCGGCACGTCCCCGTCGCCCTTCGAGTGGATCACGTTCGTCGCGGTGTCCGACGACCGGGGCGCGGCGCCGGAGGAGGCCGTCGCCTCCCGGCCGCTGCGCGTGGCTCGAGCACCGGCGGGCGAAGTGTCGCGACCGGGCCGTCACCGCCGCCGGGGAGGGCGGCGAGGCCGACGCCATCCCCACGCCGAGGGGACCCGCACCACCCCATTCCCGATCCCGGCCGTGCCCACGCTGCTGGTGCTGCGCGGCGGGGAGGTCGCCGCCCGGTGGGCGGGGCCGCTCCCGTGGCGGTGTTACGGCGCTGGCCGGACGACGCCCCGCCGAACCGAAACCCTCCGAAGAGAAGGAGCCGTCATGAAGGGACACGACCTCGCCTGGCAGCTGCCGTTGCGGCTGACCGCAGGCACGTACGTCCTGGACTCGGGCCTGCACAAGCGGGATCCCGACGAGGAGACGGCGAAGTACCTGCACGGTTTCGCCAGCGGGGCCTACCCGTTCCTGGACGCCGTCGAGCCGGTCACCTTCGCCAAGTCGCTGGCTACGGCCGAGATGCTGATCGGGGCCGCGCTCGTCGTCCCGCTCGTCCCGGCACGACTGGCAGGCCTCGGGCTGCTCGGGTTCGGGGCCGGGCTGCTCGGCCTGTACGCGCGGACACCGGGGATGCGCAGGCCCGGCACGGTCTTCCCCACGCAGGACGGCATCGCGCTGGCCAAGGACTCCTGGCTGGTGGCCATCGGGGCGGCGCTGGCACTGGGAGACCGCCGGTGACCGCCCCCCAGCCGGTGGTCACCGGTCCGCACGTGGCGTGGATCCGGGACGGATCGATCGAGCGGGTGGCGTCCGCGGTCGGCGGCGGAGCGATGCGGTCCGCCTGGTGCACGAGCATCTGGCGCAGGTGGGATGGCGAGGAGGCGCGGGGATGGCAGGCCCGTCGAGCGTTCCGGTGTTCGGGCGGTTCTTCCGCTCGGTGGCGCAGCTCAAGGTGGACGAGAACGACGTGAAGCAGTTCCGCGCGTTCGTCGACGAGATGGTCGACGACATCGCCATCGCGGGCCGGAACTCCGTCAGGTGGAGCGATCGGGACGTCGTCGCTCCGATGGACCTGCCGATCACGAAGGGGTTTCGGGAGCGGATGCGCGAGTTCACCAAGCTGGACGTCGACGTCCGCGCCGTGCTGGCGGAGGGCGTGCGCCGACCGCCTGCCGGCATGACCTTCTCCGAGGAGACCGAGGAAGTGCTGCCGGAGCTGTTCGGCGGCCTGAGCATCGCCTTCGCCCGGACCTTCGGCATCGGTGACCCCGAGGTCGTCGACCCGTCCACGGAACACCGGAACCCCGTCACCGACCTCCTACGGCAGGTGTCCTGATGACTACTCCCCGGTTCGCCGACGTCCATGTGGCCGACATCGGCCGGGCAGACGCCCAGCTCCCGCAGACCGTGCACCTCGATCATGTCCCGACGGCGCCGTTCGCATTCCACACCCACCGAGTCACGCGTGGCCCGCTGGTCGTCGAGGAGACCCGCGGCAGCGACGGAATCCACCTGCGGCTGCCCGATCGGCCGAGCTACCAGGTCGGGCTGCCGCTGCGCGGGCCGCTGCACGCCGACCACCGCGGCAAGGAGCTGGACCTGGGTCCGGGCCGTGCCGCCGTCTTCACCCCGTGGCCGGAGACCACGGTGATCACCGGCGACCGCTTCGACATGCTGCTGGTCGACGTCGGGTCGGCCGCGTTGGAGGACATGCTGGAGACGTTGCTCGGCCGGACCGTGCCCCGCCCCCTGCGGCTGCTCACCTCGATGACCGTGAGCTCCGCGGCAGGCCGGACGTGGGCGGGCACGGTGCGGCTGGTCGCCGAAGCCACCACCGACACATCCTCGGTGCTGGACAACCCGATGAGCGCCGAGCCGCTGCAGGACGCTCTGCTGGTTCGGCTGCTGCTCGCGGCCGACCACCCGCACCGCGACGCGCTCGACGAACGCGTACCCACGTGGGGTCCCCGGGCCGTGCGCCGATGTGTCGACTACGTCGAGGCCCATCCGGAGCGCCCGCTGACGCTGACGGGCCTCGCCGAGGATGCCGGGCTGAGTGTCCGAGCCCTCGAAGGATGTTGGCTGCGGCATCGGGACGTGCCCCCCGGGCACGACGTCGGCCGGGTCCGGCTCGGGCGGGCACACCGTGATCTGCAGTTCTACCGGCCTGGAGAGATCACGGTGACCGCGGTCGCGAGATCGTGGGGATTCCGGCCGCAGCCGTTCGTGGCGGCCTACGGAGCGCGTTTCGGCTGCTCCCCGGGGCAGACGCTGCATGGTCCCGCCTTCGCCTGACGATCAGGCCCGGTCCTGCTCGGGACGGGCCTGGAGCAACGGGGCGTCGGCCCGCTCGGGGCGGTCCTCCCACCAGCTGCGCAGCCGGCCGCCGTCGGGCACCGGGACCGAGCGGCGGTGTCCGTTGGTCAGGTTCGCGGTCGTCGCCGATCTGCGCTGTGCTCGATCGCCGGGTTCCCCCTGGTCACTCGGCTGAAGCGGCGCGGACGCCGGGAGGAGACCGACGCCTGGGTCCCGTCGCTTCCCGGGCCGTTTTCGGCTGTGCGCCGCCGCGGTGGATCGTGGCGAAGCGGCACCGGCCGGCTGCGTCGGGTCATGCGCTGCACCCCGCGATGCCGCCGTCCACAGGCAGGACGACGCCGGTAAGATAGGACCCGGCCGGCGAGGCGAGGTATCGGACCGCGCCGACGATGTCGTCCGCAGTACCGAGCCGTCGGAGCGGGATGGCCTTCTCGATCAGCGCCCGCCCGGAGTCGGATGCGAGGGCAGCGGCCGTCATGTCGCTCGGGAACGCGCCCGGCGCGACCGCGTTGACGAGCACGCCGTCCTGTGCGAGGACCGCGGCGAGGTGGCGGGTCATCATGTGCACAGCAGCCTTGGAGGCTGAGTAGGAGTAGTTCTCGAACACCGGTACTCGGAGCCCGTCGACCGACCCGACGTTCACCACCCGTGCCGGACGTCCGGCCGTCGCCGCCCGGCGCAGCGCGGGCAGCAGCGCCGTGGTGAGTTCGAACAGACCGACCACATTGGTACTCAGCACGCGGTCCCAACCCTTGCGGGGGAAGGCGTCGAGCGGGGCCCCCCATGTCACGCCTGCGTTGTTGACCAGCACGTCCAGGGATCCGTCGAACTCCGCGTTCACGCCTTCGACCACGGCCCTGACTCCTTCGGGGGTGCCCACGTCCGCGGGCACCGCGGGACAGCCGAGTTTCTCGCTCGCAGTCCGGCAGGCCTCGGGCTTGCGGGAGGTCACCAGGACCCGGGCCCCGGCCTCGACCAGACCTTCGGCGACCATCGCGCCGATCCCCCGGGTTCCACCGGTGACGAGGACCGTCCGGCCGTCGACGTCGAACAGGTCCTTCGTCACCGGTCCACCGGCGGGTTCCAGTCCAGGTCGCCGGCCACCGGCTCGGAACCGACGGCCAGCGCTGCGGCGACGAGCGCCGGACCGAGCAGGTCGGACTCGTCCATTCCCTCGACGGGACAACAGCGCTGCACCTCGTTGAGGATCCGCGGGGGCGTGTCGACGATGTCGATCCCGGCGTGCTCGGCCCACTTCTGTGTGGAGTTGCGGAAGTACCGGGTCATGGTCGGGGGCACGATCTGGTTGGCCGGGTCGCTCATCGCCTCCTCGAGGGTGACGAACTGGACACCGGCGGCCGCGTAGGCGGCGAGGACCTCGGCGTAGGCGTCGGCGGCGATCGGGGTGCCGTGGATGAGCGCGATGTGTGGAGGCTGCCGGCCGAACACCTCCTGGGCGGCGGCGGCCTGGTTGCGGAGTGCGTCGACCGCCGTCTCGGCGAAGCACCGCCGCACCCAGGCCGCGGCCTCGGCGTCGCCGGAGACCAGGGTTCGCAGGTAGGCCACGAGGAACTGCACGTCGTAGAACCAGTGGGTGATCGGCGCGGGCAGCAGGCCGCGACGGACGAGGTGGGTCTGCACCTGGTCGGTCTTGTCCCGCGCGTCGCCCCACATGTCGAAGGCGTAGCGGAAGTACCGGGTGGGGGCCTTCGCCAACCAGGGTTCCAGCAGCTCGACGTTGCGGTCGAGGTCGGCGATGTACGTCGCGGCATCGGTCCAGTTCAAGCTGGCGTGGGAGTGGGTGTGCGCTGCGACGTGGTGGCCGCGTTCGGTCCAGCGGTCGAGGGCCGAGAGCCACTCCGGATGGTCCTCCACCGGAGAGGTCGACGTGAAGGCGTACACCTCCGGGACCCCGTACTGCTCGAACGCATCGCACATGCGGCCGAGCACGATGTCGGGGTCGTAGCCGGGAGGGAAGCCGGCCCCTTTCCACATGAACGGGTCGTCGAGCGTGACGGCGAGCCGGAGTGGCTCCTGCGCGCGTCCGCTCTCGTCGATGAGCGCGGTGGTCTCGGTCATGGGTCGAGCGTGGGGGACGCCACACGGACCGCGCGACGCGCCCGGCCCACACCGCCCGGTGTGGTCGCGACACACCCGACCGGACCGCGAGCGACCCTACGATGCGCCCATGCCGAACTCCGTGACCGGGGCCACGTCGACGACGCCGTCGCACCCACCCGTCGCGGAGTTCGTCACCTGGCTCGACCAGCGCGTCGCCCGCATCGTCGACGACATGTTCGCCGCGGTCGTCGCCGCCACGCCCTCCGTGGTGCGCGACGATGCGGACGAGCGCCTGCTCCGCGAGGCACTGGACTCCCACATGCCGCTGCTGCGGGAGGCCGCTCAGGCGGCGACGCCCCGGGTGGGCGTGCAACTGGGCCGGCCCGCGGAGCGCTGGGCCCGCCGTCTCGCCCGGGCCGAGACCGACCTGGCCGACCTGGTCCTCGCCTACGATGCCGCGGCCGACGTCCTCTTCTCGGCGTTCGCGGCGCACCTGCGTGAGACACGCGTGTCCGACGCCCGCCGGGCGGAGGCCCTCGAGACCGTCTTCGACCGGCTCTTCCGCTACCTGCGCGCCGCCTGCGCCGCCGCGACGGCGGCGTACGTCCAGGAAGGCGACCTGCTACGCCAGCGCGACGCCTCGGACCTGCGGTCCATGATGTCAGAGGTGCTGGCGGGGACCGCGGACATCGCATCCGCCGAGGCGCGCCTCGGTTACCGCTTCGCGGACACCCATACCGCCTTCGTCGTCTGGGGCGCGCACGCCACCTCGGCCGAGCTCGACCGAGCCGTCGCCCGGCTCCGCGCCGTCGCCCGTCCGCGCCAGCTCGTCGCGGTTCCGGACGGCCCCACGGCTGTCCACGGCTGGTTCTCGGGAGGTGAGGTCGACGGTTGGGCGTCCGGCACGTCCGGGCTGCGCCTCGCGCTCGGCAGCCCGCACCAGGGCCTCGCCGGACTGCGGGCCTCGCACCAGGAGGCCGCGGAGGCCTGGCGGCTCGCGACGCGCTGGGTCGACGGTCCGTTGGTCCGGTTCGACGAGGTGGTGGTGCTGGCACTCGCCGACGGCACCCCCGGACTCGCCGTGCCCTGGGCCACCGCCCGGCTCGGCGCCCTCGCCGACCCCGCGCACTCCGACCTGCTGCGCACCCTCGCGATCTGGCTGGCCGAGCTGGGCAGCCCGACCCGCGCCGCGCGGCGGCTCACCGTGCATCCCAACACGGTCGTGAAACGGTTGGAACGGATCGCGACGCTGCTCCCGGTCCCGCTGGATCCGAGGTCGGCGGTGCTCCGGGTCGCGGTCGAGCTCGCACCGCTCACCCGAGGCTGACCACCAGCTTCCCGACGTGCCCACCGTCGAACGACCCGACGAACGTCGGGACGACGGTGTCGAAGCCCTCCACCACGGTCTCGAAAGCTCGTAGCCGGCCGGCCTCGAGGTGTTCACCGAGCTCGGCCTCGCAGCGCGCCGCGCGGTGGGTGTGGTCGACCACCACGAAGCCCTCCGCCCGGATGCGCTTGGTCACCAGCAGGCCGAAGTTGCGCGGGCCCGGAGGCCGGACGACGTCGTTGTAGCCGGAGATCAGCCCGCACAACGCGATCCGGCCCCCGTTGTTCATCCGGTCGAGGACGGCTTCCATCAGCGGGCCGCCGACGTTCTCGAACACCGCGTCGATCCCGTCCGGGGTCGCGTCGCGGAGCTGGTCCGCCCAGTCGTCGGCCCGATGGTCCACGACAGCGTCGACACCGAGCTCGTCGGCGAGCAACGCACACTTGCGCGGCCCGCCCGCACTCGCGACGACGCGCGCCCCGGCGAGTCGGGCCAGTTGGACTGCGGCCGAACCGACTGCGCCCGCGGCGGCGGAGACGAACACCGTCTCCCCGGCCCGCGGCGAACAGATGTCGCCCATGCCCACCCACGCGGTCAGCCCCGTCATGCCGAGGATGCCGAGCCGGGCGGTCGTCGCGTCCGGCAGCCGGTCCCATCCCTTCAGGTCCTCGATCAGCACCTCCTCCTGCCAGCCGGTGAACCCGCGGACCACGTCACCGGGAACGAACTCCGGGTGCCGAGACTCCTCGACCACGGCGATGCCCAGGGAGCGGACGACCTCGCCGACACCCATCGGCGGGAGGTAGCTCGGGCGGTCGTCGAGCCAGCCGCGGATGGCCGGATCGATGCTGATGTGTCGAGTCCGTGCCCGTACGCCGCCCTCCGGGCAGGGCTGGCGGGGGACCTCGACCTGCTCGAAGTCGGAGACCCTGACTCGACCATGGGGCCGCTGGGCGAGAACGACGGAATGAGGCACCTTCCCAATCTGAAGGCGATGCCCACGCCCGACCATGGCGTCAGGCACCACCGTGCGGTGGTGGAAAGGCACATGGCCGGTGGATCCCGACCGACTTAGCGTCCCGGAGATGCCGGACACCGTGGTCTCAGTCTTCGACGCACACGTCACCGCCCACCCCCACGCGATCGCCCTCAGCTCGGGCGACGGCACGGTGCGCTGGACCCGGCGCGAGTTGGCGCAGAAGGCGGCGCGCCTGGCCTCGGCGTTCAGCGCCCTCGGGGTCCGTCCCGGGGACAGCGTCGCGCTCCTGATCGGGAACCGGCCGGAGTGGCAGCTCAGCGACCTCGCGGCTCTCCTGGTGGGCGCGACACCGTTCTCCTTGTACATCACCGCGCCCCCGGCGGAGTCCGCCGAACTGGTCACCCGGGCACGCGCCCGTCTCATCGTCGCCGATCCCGAGCTGCTGCAGGACGACCACGTCCCCACCGGCGTCCCGGTCGTCACCGTCGACGAGCTGGACCGGCTGCAGACCGATGCCTCGTTCGTGGCCCACGCGCCGGAGCCGGACGACGTCGCGACCCTCATCTTCACCTCCGGGACGACCGGCAAGCCCAAGGGCGTGGAGCTCACGCACGCTGCGATCGTCTTCCAGCTCCGCGCCCTGGACTCGATCGTCCGCCTGGACGGCGGCGCAACGGTGTCCTACCTCCCGCACGCGCACATCGTCGACCGGGTGGTCGGCCACTACGCCGGGCTGATCGGCGGGACGAGCGTCACGACCGTGGCCGACCCCACGACGCTGTTCGACGTCCTCCAGCGCGTGCAACCCCGCCTGTTCACCTCCGTCCCCCGGATCTGGCAGCGCATCGAACGGCTCATGCGAGGCATGCTCCGCGACGGTGCCACGCACGAGCAGGTGGCCTCCCGGTTCGGGCTCGACGGCGCGCACTGGCTGATCACGGGATCGGCGCCGCTGCCGGCCTCGACACACGAGTTCTTCGCCTCGGTCGGTCTCCCCCTGCACGACCTCTGGGGCCTGAGCGAGACCACTGCCGTCGCGACCTACACCGGACCCGACGACGCCTTCCGGACCAGGGTCGGGACGGTCGGTCGTCCGCTTCCCGGTACCGCCGTCCGGCTGGCAGGCGACGGCGAGATCCTGGTTCGGGGCCCGCACCTCGCCCGCGGCTACCTCGACGATCCACGGGCGACAGCGGCGTCCTTCGTCGACGGTTGGTTCCACACCGGCGACCTCGGGGAGTGGCGAGGCGAGTTCCTCACGGTCACCGGCCGGAAGAAGGACCTCATCATCACCGCGGGCGGCGAGAACATCTCGCCCAGCCGGATCGAGGACGTCGTCGCGCAGTCACCCCTGGTCGACCAAGTCCTCGTCATCGGCGACGGAAGGCCCTTCCTCGTCGCCCTCGTGGTTCCCGACTTCGCAGAGCTCGCCCTTCGCGGCCTCCACGGCGACCCCGAGGAGCTCGTCGCCGACCCGCGGACCCGCACACTCCTCGAGACAGCGCTCGATACCGCGAACGAGAAGCTCGGCAAGGCCGAGAAGGTTCGTGCCCATGCCGTCCTGGCACGGCCCTGGACCAGCGACTCCGGAGAGCTCACCCCGACCCACAAGCTACGCCGGGGGACGGTCGAGGAGAGCAATCGTGCCGTCATCGAAGAGCTCTACGCCGGTACCCGTCCGCGCGACCGGCACGCCGACAGCACACCTGCAGGCTGACCACGTGCGGAACGTGGCCGGAGCTGCTCGTGGACTTGCTGCAGGCGGAGCGCTCCATGCAGCCGCGGAGCGCAGGCTCCGGCAGGCGCCCTCCGTATCGTCGACCGTCAGGGCCGGAGCGAGTGGTCCCGGGTCACCGGATCTCCTTCGGAGGCGATCTGTCGAGACCAGCGGTGGGTGGCTTCGCGCCCTGGTCCTTGAGCGCGACGCCGGAGGCGCCGAGCGCCCGGGCCGAGACCAGCAGGCCGGCGAGGGTGTCGGCTGCCTGCGCGTAGTCGGTGCCGTGCGGCGGGCGGATGTTGGAGACGCAGTTGCGCTCGCTGTCCGCGCGGCCCGGGCGCGGGGCCCAGGTGAGGTACGCACCGAGGGAGTCCGCGGCGGTGAGGCCGGGGCGTTCGCCGATCAGCACCACCACCGCGCGCACCCCGAGCCGCGCCCCGATCTCGTCGCCCAGCGCCACCCGCGCCTGCCGCGCGACGACGGGGGGCGCGATCGACCACCCCGGCAGCCGCTCGCGCAGCGCCGCGAGCGTGCCCGGGCCGTGCTCCTGCAGGGCGCGCGGGGACAGCCCGTCGCCGAGCACCACGGCCAGGTCGGCGCTGGTGGACGGCAGCGCGGTCCCCTCCGCCAACCGCCGTCCGAGATCCGGTCGCTGCAGGTAGACGGCCCGGTCCGGGGCGGCGGAGCGGACCTCCAGCGCCTCGCCGAGGGCCTCCCGGAGCGCCGCGGTGTCCAACGGCGCGTGCACGGCGTCCCGTGCGGCGGCGTGCGCGACGCGGAAGGCCAGCTCCCGGCTGGTGGGCAAGGCGTCGCCCGCCCGGCCGAGCGCCACCCGGGCCTGGGTGGCCTCGCGCAGCACGGCGAAGGCGTCCCGCGGCGCAGGCTGCCCGGTCACAGCTCGGCCGCCGCGAGCAGGGTCCGCGCGGGGCGCGGGTCGGCGGTGACGTCCCGGACGCGGCCGCTGTCGTCGAGCAGGTCCATGCGGAGGAGCCACTCCTCGAACTCCGGTGCCGGGCGCAGGCCCAGCACCTGCCGGACGGTGAGCACGTCGGAGAAGGACAGCGACTGGTAGTGCAGCATCACGTCGTCCGCGCCCGGCACGGTGATCAGGAAGGCGCAGCCCGCGGCGCCGAGCAGGAGCATCAGCGAGTCGGTGTCGTCCCCGTCGACCTCGGCGTGGTTGGTGTAACAGACGTCCACGCCCATCGGCAGGCCGAGCAGCTTGCCACAGAAGTGGTCCTCCAGCCCGGCCCGCAGCACTTGCTTGCCGTCGTAGAGGTACTCCGGTCCGATGAAGCCGACGACCGTGTTGACCAGCAGCGGATCGAACGCCCTGGCCACCGCGTAGGCCCTGGCCTCGAGGGTCTGCTGGTCCACCGGGACCCCGTCGATCCCGCGGTGGGCGTCCGCGGACAGCGCCGCGCCCTGGCCCGTCTCGAAGTACATGACGTTGCGTCCGACGGTGCCCCGGCCGAGCGCGACCGCGGCGGCCTGGGCCTCGACCAGCAGGTCCAGGGTGACGCCGAAGCCGCGGTTGCCCGCCTGGGTGCCCGCGATGGACTGGAAGACGAGGTCGACCGGCGCGCCCTGCTCGAGCACCTGCAAGGTGGTGGTGACGTGCGCGAGCACGCAGGACTGGGTGGGGATCGCGTATCGGGTGATCGTCTCGTCCAGCAGCTCCAGCAGCGCCGTGGTGCGGGTGGGCGAGTCCGTCGCCGGGTTGATCCCGATCACCGCGTCGCCGCTGCCGTGCAGCAGCCCGTCCACGACGGACGCCATGACCCCCCGGGGATCGTCCGTGGGATGGTTGGGCTGCAGCCGCGCGGCGAGTCGGCCGGGCAGGCCGATCGTGCTCCGCAGGCCGGTGACCACCCGGGCCCGCCGCCCGACGGCGACCAGGTCGGCGTTGCGCATCAGCTTCGCCGTCGCGGCGACCATCTCCGGGGTGAGGCCGCGCGCCAACCCGGTGATCGCCGCCTCGTCACCCTGCGCGGCCCAGCCGAGCAGCCGGTCCCGGAACCCGCCGACCGTGAGGGAGGCGACGGGAGCGAAGGCGGCGCGGTCGTGGGTGTCCAGGATGAGCCGGGTGACGTCGTCCTCGTCATAGCCGACGACCTGCTCCTCCAGGAACGTCGCCAGCGGCAGGTCGGCGAGCACGCTCTGGGCCGCCACCCGCTCGGCGGCCGAGTCCGCCGCGCACCCGGCGAGGACGTCCCCGGAACGCGCCGGGGTGGCCTTCGCCAGAAGCTCGGCGAGCGAGCCGAACTCGAAGGTGCGGCCGCCGACCGTCCCCCGGCGGACCGTCACGACGCCCTCGCCGGCCGCAGCACGATCCGGGTCCCGACGTGGTCCTCGACGGCCTTGCGGCTGTAGAGCAGCGGGAAGCTCTCGCCCGCCGCCCACATCGCGAACAGGTCCGTGTAGTGCGGCGACCGTGGATCTCCGGACTGGCCGGGGGAGTTGACCACGCGGCAAGCGTCCCAGGCGCCGACGTCGAGCACCATGCGGAAGGTGGAGCCCACGGTCTGCCGGAAGTCCGGCCCGTACCCGGCGTTCCCGACGGTGTCGGCGCTGCCCGCTCGCGGGGCTCGGTCGGTGCCCGCCCACCCCGCAGGCACGTCCGGCACCCCGGCCAGCCCGACGTTGACCAGCCGGGCGTGGTGCAGCGCGCCCCAGGTCCACCCGCTCCGGTCGGGCCCGAGCAGCTCCGCGATCTCGGCGAGCGCCGCGTGCAGCGTCTCGTCGACGCCGGCGGCCAGCCGTGCCGCCTCGGTGGGTTCGTCGAGCGCGTAGCCCGTGAGCATGCGCAGGTCGCCGCGCAGGTCGGAGTCCATGGACTCGTCGCGCAGCACGGTGCGGCGGGCGGTCTCCCGGCCCGCGGGGTCCACCTTCTCGCGGTCCAGCAGGTCCTCCAGCAGCCACGGCCGGAGGTGCCGGCGCAGCCACACCTCGAAGACCAGCGCCTCGAAGGACCCGATCGCCTCGTCGCCGTCCCAGGCGACGAGCCGGGCCAGCACCTCCCGATCCCGCACCCCTTCGGCGGGCACCGCGGCCAGCGCGGCGCAGATCCGCAGGGCGTGGACGCTCAGCGAGTCGCCCTGCATCCGCAGGCTGTCCTCGACGGACACCGCGTCCGCCGCGTCGAGCCAGTCGGCGAGCCGCTCGTAGCGGGCAGGCGAGTACCAGTCGTGGGTGATCGGCAGGGCCGGATCGTGGTCCGCGGGCAGGTTGCGCTCGTTGGCGGTGGCGAACCAGCCGCGTTCCGGATTCCGGACGGACGGCAGGTCGGGCAGGGTGGCGAACCCGTCCCACTCGTAGCGGCCGTCCCCGGGGACGGGCAGCCCGCCGTCCCAGCCCGCGCGCCGGGGGACGAGCGCCGCAGCCTGCCAGCCGATGTCGCCGTCCACCGTGGCGTAGACCTGGTTCACCCCCGGGGCTCCCCACCGGCCGAGGGCCTCGACGAACTCCTCCGCCGTGCCGGCCCGCTGGTACTCCAGGCTGGCCAGATAGGGCGTCATGCCCGGTTCGAGCCACACCGCCCGGACGGCGACGGCGCGGGTGGCGTCCTGCCACACCACCGGCCCGTGCCGGGTGAACCGCAGCTCCACCGGGACCGGCTCGGCGCCCGCCACCGCCACGGTCTCGGTGACCGTGGTGAACCGCTCCCAGCCGTCCCGGTAGCGGTAGCGGTCGGGGTCCTCCGGGTCCAGCTCGTAGAGGTAGAGGTCCTCGTGGTCGGCGGGCCAGATCGTCAGGCCGAACGCGACGCGCTCGTTGTGTCCGATGGAGACACCCGGCAGGCCCGGCTCCCCGGCACCGATCACACTGAGCCCCGGCGCCTCCAGGTGCGCGAGGTACCGCAGCGAGGGCAGCGTGACGGCGCGGTGCGGGTCGTTGGCCAGCAGGGGACGGCCGGTCGCGGTCCGCTCCGCCGCGACGACCCAGTTGTTGCTGCCGCTGATTCCCTCCCGCCAGTCCCCGGGCCCGGGGACGCCGGACAGGTCCACCGGCGCGAAGGCGAGCCGGTAGACCGCGAGCACGTCGTCGGTGAGCAGGTCCAGGTCCGTGCCCTCGGGCACCTCGACAGGGACGGCGACCTGCCGGTCGTGGCGCACCTGTTCGACGACTGCGCCGGCGTCCCGCAGCGTCTCGGCCCGGGCCAGCTCCTTCTCCACGTTGTAGAACAACCCGTGGGTCCGGAACCGCACCACGTCCTCCGCCTCCCAGAACGCGGGCCGGTGGCCGTGCGCCGCGAATTCGGGCGGGAGGTGCTCCGGGTGCTCCAGCACCCACCGCACGTACGCGTTGATCCCCTGGGTGAACCGGGTGACGATGCGCCGCGCGGCCGTGCCGTAGGCCAGCCACTCCGAGCGCATGTCGCCGCGGTAGCGGAACAAGCGGTTCGCCCGGTCCTGCTCCACGAACGCCGGCCCGAACGCCTCCGCCAACAGGCCGTTGCCCCGCCGCCGCCACAGGTCGATCTGGAAGAGCCGGTCGCGGGCGGCGTTGAAGCCCTGGGCCAGGTACACGTCGTCGGCCGACGCCGCGTACAGGTGGGGCACGCCCCAGGTGTCGACGAGGATCTCGACCTCGGCGCCCAGCCCGGCGACCTCGTAGTGCTGCTCGCTCATGCGCCGCGCCGCCTCCTCACCAGGGCGTCCACTGCCACCGCGGCGACGACGATGCAGCCCTTGGCGATGAGCTGCCAGTTCTGCGACACGTTGAGGCTGTAGAACACGTTCGTCAGGGTCGCCAGGATGAGCAGACCGACGGCCGAGCGCCAGATCGCGCCCTCCCCGCCGCGCAGCGACGTACCGCCGACGACCACGATCGCGATGGCGTCGAGCGCCATTGCGCCGCCGACGTCCGCCTGCCCCACGCCCAGCCGCGAGGCGTCCATCATCCCGGCCAGCGCCGAGAGCACGCCGGTGAGGACGTAGACGCTCGCGTTCAGGCCCTTGACCCGCAGCCCGGTGAGCCACGCCGCCTCGTAGTTGCCGCCCACGGCGGCGATGTTGCGCCCGTAGGTGGTCTTGGCCAGCAGGAATCCCGCGACGACGAACACGATCACCAGGATCCAGATCGGCAGCCGGACGCCCGCGATGGTCGACAGTGCCAGGTCCTGGAACTCCGGCACCGAGTTCACGATGAACGGCGACGAGTTCGAGTAGATGTAGGCGATGCCGCTGACCACCGATGACGTTCCGAGTGTGGCCACGAAGGGGTTGATCCCCAGCCGCGCCACGACCAGGCCGTTGACGAGCCCGACGATCACGCCCGCCGCGAGCGCCCCGAGCCCGGCGACGACGATCGAGCCGGTGGCCAGGGTGAGCCCGGCGAACAGGGTGGCGCCCAGGGCGTACGTGGCGCCGACGGACAGGTCGAACCCGCCGCTGATGATCACGAACGTCATGCCGATCGCGATCAGCCCCACGGCCGAGTTCTGGGTGAGGATGTTGCCGATGTTCGCCCCGCGCAGGAAGCCCGGGTACAGCACGCTGGCAGCGATCACCAGCAGCACCAGCACCCCGACCATGCTGTAGCGGGAGGCGAAGCGGCTGAACGAGAACCGGCTCGCCGCCACTCCGTCGGACACTCGCGCCACCGCGGGCGCGGTCCGAGCCTCCTCCTCGGTCCCCGTGGTCCCGCTCATGCCGCATCACCCTCTCCGAACCCGTACCGCACGATCTCCTCCACCGACACCTCGGTGTCCCGGGTGGACAGCTCACGGACGATCTCGCCGTGCGCCACCACGAGGAGGCGGTCGCAGATGGCGAGCACCTCCTCCAGCTCCGACGAGGTGACGACGATCGTCGCCCCGTCCTCGGCCAGGCGCACCAGCGACGCCAGCACCTCCGCCTTGGCCCCCACGTCGATGCCCCGGGTGGGCTCGTCGACGAGGAACACCCGCGGGCGGTGACCCGCCCACTTGGCCAGCAGCACCTTCTGCTGGTTGCCGCCGGACAGCGTGCGCACCGGCTCCTGCACCCGCCTGCGGTCGAAGCCGAAGAACGTCGCGTCCCGCACGGCGTCCTCCCGCTCGCGGCGCGGGGACAGCAGGCCCCGGCCCGGACCGCGCCGGCCCAACCAGTAGTTGGCGGTCGCGTCCATCTCCATGACCAGCGCGTGCCGCCGACTCTCGGGGACCATGACGATCCCCTCGGCCACCGCGGCGCGCATGGACCGCGGCCACGGGCGCTCCTCACCGCCGAGTCGCAGACCGCCGGTCGAGCGGCGCTCCAGGCCGCACAGCGACCGGAAGAACGTCGTCCGGCCGGAGCCGACCAGTCCCCACAGCCCGACGATCTCGCCGGCCCGGGCGGTCAACGCCATGCCGTTGAGCACCCCGGGCAGCGTCACGTCCCGCACGGCGAGGGACTCCTCGCCGAGTGGCGGGAACTCCGTGCGCCTCTCGATCACCACCGCGCGGCCGACCATCCGCTGCACGATCGACTGCTTCGACGGCCACTCCGCGCGCGGGGCCGAGACCACGACGCGGCTGTCCCGCATGACCGTGATCCGGTCGCTGAGCAGCAGCACCTCGTCCAGGTTGTGGCTCACGAAGACGACAGTCGTGCCGTTGTCCCGCAGCCGGTTCAGGATCCGGTAGAGCACCTCGCGCTCGTGCTCGGCCAGTGCGGCGCTGGGTTCGTCCAGCATCAGCACCCGGGACTGCGCCTGGACCCCGCGCATGATCTCGACGATCTGCCGCTGCGAGACCGACAGGTCGCGGGCCGGGGTGTCCGGGTCGATGTGCACGTCGAACTCGGCGCACAGCTCGAGATACCGGCGGCGCATCGCGGCGTCCAGGACGGCTCCGCCGCGGGAGCGCATCTGGCCCAGGAAGACGTTCTGCGCGGCGGTGAACGCCGGCACCATCGTCAGCTCCTGGTAGACGGCGACGAGCCCGTGCCTGCGCGAGTCCCGGGGACCGGCCGAGGTGAGCTCGTCGCCGAAGATCCGCACGACGCCCTCGTCGGGGGCGAGCCGCCCGGAGATCATGCCGAGCAGGGTGGACTTGCCCGCGCCGTTCTCGCCGACCAGGGCGTGGATCGTGCCGGGCTCCACCACCAGGTCGGCGCCGTGGACCGCGTACTTTCCCGCGAACCTCTTGGACGCGCCGACGCACTCGATCGCGGGCACGGGCCCCGCCATCAGTACTCGGCCTTGTACTGGCCGACGTTCTGCGGGGTCACGAAC
>NZ_JAJSOK010000026.1 GCF_021283305.1 Pseudonocardia kujensis | reverse complement strand
AAGCAGCTCCGCCGCGGAGTGCACAAGAACCTGCACGCCCTCGAACGTGACATCCGAGCCTGGATCTCAGCCTGGAACGACCACCCGCGCCCGTTCGCCTGGACCAAAACCGCCGACGAGGTCCTGGAACGACTCGCCGCATATCTTGACCGAATTCCTGGCGCAGGACACTAGAACGCGCCGGTATCCGCGGGCTCTACCGCGTCGGCGACTGCTGGGCTCCCCGACAGCAGGTGGCCGATGCCATCTTCGACGGCCACCGACTGGCCCGCGAGATCGACTCCGACAACCCCCGCTGGGCCCTCCCCTACGTACCAGAGGAGCGAATCCTCCGCATGACCGACGCGGGCTACGACGCCATCATCGACGCACACCGCGATGATGCAGCCCGCACCACGCTCCTCAAGAATGATCGGTTCGCGTACTAGGACGTGTCCATAAAGGTCTTCTGGCGAGGGCGCGGAGCCAGATGTTGATCGCGGCGATGTGCAGGGTGGCCTCGTAGCGCAGGGCGAGCTTGTCAAAGCGGGTGTTGATCGCCCGGTGCTGTTTGAGCAGGTCGGTGCCGCACTCCACGGCGTGGCGCGCCGGTAGACCTCGGGGTCGAACGTCGGCGGGCGGCCTCCGGCCGAGCCGCGGGCCTGCCGGTGGGTCTGCTGATCGGCCTTGACCGGGATCGTGGCAGCGATCTTGCGCCGGCGTAGGTAGGCGCGGTTGGCCCGCGAGGAGTAGGCCTTATCGGCCAGCGCCCGGTCCGGTCGGGTCTGCGGCCGCCCACCCCGAGCCGGGGCACGCGGATCGACTCGAGCACCGGGATGAACTGCGGGCTGTCCCCGCGTTGGCCGGCGGTCAGCAGCGCGGCCAGCGGGCGGCGGCCCTGCTTACAGGCGAGGTGGATTTTCGTGGTCCAGCCGGACTTTGACGATCGCGGCCGTCATTCTCTTCTTTCAGCGCAGGCGCGATGCGCGCGTACCGGGCCCTGGACTCGGAGTGCGACATGGTCCTCACAGCCCCACCTCCGCTCGACGTACGTAAAACTGTACGCGTCATGGGGTTGAGGCGCCGGCAGGATTCCCTGTCCCGCGACCGCGGGCCTGCGGATCGTGACCGTGAACGGTTTACCCTCAGCGGGTCAGCCGGAGTAACCAGCTGCGATGGTCCGGAGCACCCAGGCCCAGTAGCGGGCGACGGACCGCCGACCGAGACTTCCTGGACGGACAGACTCCGGCGCGGTTCAAGGCCCACGGCTTCCAGTCCTCCTCGCTCCTCGGGACCGTCGCGGGGGATGGTGACCGCCGCCCGTCTGCGGCGGACGGACGTGGACACCGCGCTCGACGCCGTCGGGCTGACCGAGAGCCTCGCGTCCGGGCTGATGGAGTTCCTGGAATCCGGCGATGACGCCAAACCGCTGCAGGTCGAGTGGGCGGCCCAGTCCGCACTGTTCGCCCTGGACCTCGCGCTCGCGGGCCGGCGGGCCGCCCACGGTGCTCGCGGGCCGCTTCGGCATCTTCCGCTCCTTCGCGGG
Source organism: Pseudonocardia kujensis (assembly GCF_021283305.1). Taxonomy (GTDB): domain Bacteria; phylum Actinomycetota; class Actinomycetes; order Mycobacteriales; family Pseudonocardiaceae; genus Pseudonocardia; species Pseudonocardia kujensis. Next base: position 94,978 of record NZ_JAJSOK010000026.1, on the reverse strand, counting down.
CCACGAGCTGGCAACCCGTCTCGACCCATGGCACGGCTACTCCGTGCTCGGGCTCGCGATCAACCCCTACCCCGTCTGTCACGGCATCCACGGCCCGGCCGACCTCTGGGCCGAGATGGTCGGCGAGCTGCGCGCCCGGGATCGACCCCGTCGACGACGTCGCCGAGCTGACCTGCGTGGTCGCCCCCCTTCACGGCCCGCCTGACGCTGGACCCGATCGAGCCGAAGAGGCGCCCGTCGACCTCGCACCAGGCGCGGTTAAGCATGCCCTACTGTCTCGCCCGGATCGCCCTCGACGGCGTCCTCGACGTGGCGAGCCTCGCCCCTGAGGCCGTGCGGGACCCGCGAGCGGCCGCCTTCTCCGACGGGTCAGGTTCGAGGTCGCCGAGGACGCGCCGCCCGGCACGATACACACCCGGTTGCGCGTGCGGACGACCTCGGGCGAGACCGTCGAGCGCGAGCTGGTGCGCAGTCACGACAGCCGCCCGGGCCTCGTGGGCCCGGCGGAGCTCGGGCTGAAGTTCGCCAGCAACGTGGCGACGAGGTGGCCGGGGACCGCCGGGGCCGCCAGCACCGCCGCCGCCGAGGCGGTGTGGGACGGCGACGAACACTCGCCGGGCTCGGTGATCCCTGCCTTGCGGTGGACCTCACGGCCCGTACGGCGCGCCGCGTCGGTCAGCAGCCGGCCACCCGCCGTTGAGTCGCGTGGTGGCCTGACCCCATCTGCTGATCACCGCGCGGGGCAGAGCGCCCGGCGCGCGGCCCCTGTGAGTGGTCCACGGGACTGTCGAGCGAGGCTCTATCTGTCGGCGGCGGGTCCGACCGGCTCGTAGAAGCGCAGGATCGGGCCTTGATCCCCCATACATCGATGGCGTCGGTCAGGTCGAGGGTGCCGTCGCCCAGGGCCTCGGCCAGCCGGGCCGCGAGTGCGGGCAGGTCGTCCGTCCGCAGCTCGTAAACCGAAAGGTAGCGCCGGGTCGGCAGTTCACCCTCGGGGACGAGCTGGGGCCGGAGTCAGCCGACAGCGGTTGCCGCCGACCACACCCGGGCGCGTTCCACGGCCTGCGGGATGTGGATCTCGTCGTACCACCTGTTGAAGGCATCCTCGTGCTTCGGGGAGGTGGGCGGCACGTAGCCGAGTAGCTGGGCACCGGGCATAGGTCTCTCCTGCGAGGCAGTGGGATGTGCGGGGTTCAGGTGGAGGCGCCCAGGTGAGTGAGCGCCCGACGCGCGGCATGGGCGCCGCACATGCCGTGCGCGCCCGGCCCGGGCGGGGTGGCCGCCGAGCACAGGAAGTGCCCGGGGACCCCGGTGTCGTACGGATACAGCGTGGGGCGTGGCCCGAAGACCAGCTGCGGGATGTCCTTGGCGCCGGTGAGGATGTTGCCACCCACGAAGTTCGGGTTGGCCGCGAACGCGGCCGGGTCGGTGACGAGCGTGCCGATGACGCGGTCCCGGAATCCGGGAGCGAAGCGCTCGATCTGCGCGGTGATCACCTCGGTGGCGTCGCCCGCGTAGCCGCGCGGGACGTGGGCGTAGGCGTAGACGGGGTGGATGTCACCCACCGAACGCCCCGGGTCGGCCAGGTACTGCTGGCCCACCAGCACGAACGGTCGCTCGGGCATGCGTCCGGCGTGCACCTCGCGCTCGGCCAGCGTGTTCTCCGCCGCCGACCCGACGACGTGCACGGTGCCGGCGCGGCGGGCGGGCTCCGCTGTCCAGGGGATGCCGCCCTGCACAGCGAAGTCGACCTTGTATGCGGCGGGCCCATAGCGGAAGCGTCGGTAGGCCCGCGCGATCCGGCCCGGCAGCCGGTCCCCCAGCAAGGACGGCAGCTGGTCCGGGCCGACGTCCCAGACCGTGACGTCCGACGGCGGGAGCTCGGCCGCCGACCGGACGAGGACTCCGGTCTCGATCTTCGCGCCGTGGTCGGCCAGAACCCCGGCGAGAGCGTCCACGATCGCCTGCGACCCGCCCTCCGCGACACCCCAGCCGTGCCTGTGGCCGGCGGTGAGGATGCCCATCCCGATCGCCGAGGACAGCGGCCGGTTCAGCGGGCGGAATGCGTGCGCGGCCGTCCCGAGGAACAGCGCCCGCCCGCGCTCCGTGCGGAAGGCCCTGGCCAGGACCTCCGCGGGGAGCGCGGTCGGGGCGCCGAATCGCGCGAGCAGAAGCGGATGGCGGGGCACGCCGAGCAGCGGCCCGAGGATGTCCTCGGCGAGTGCGTCGTAGTGCCGCGACGGGCTGTCGAACAGTGCCCGCCACAGCCTGCCGTCGGCGCCGAGCCCGGCCGCGGTGTCCTCGACGGAGCGGTACAGCACCCCCGCCTCGCCGTCGTCGAGCGGGTGGGCGCAGTCGACCTCGGACAGCCGCCAGCGGAGCCCGTACCGGTCGAGGCCGAGCTCGCGCAGGACCGTGGAACCGACCGCCATTGGATGCACGGCCGAGCAGTGGTCGATCACCAGCCCGGGGACGATGCCCTCGACGGTGCGGGTCCCCCCGCCGATCTCCGGGCCCGCCTCGAGCACGGTGACCTCGACCCCTGCCCTCGCGAGTACGGCCGCGGCGACGAGCCCGTTTGGGCCCGCCCCAACGACGGTCGCGGTGCTCATACGTCCTCCCGTGCCCGGGCTCAGCCGACAGACAACAGGGTGGAACCCCCGCCGTCCAGGTTGTACTCCGACCCGGTGATGTACTCGGCCTCGTCGGACGCCAGGAAGGTCAACAGGTTTGCGACGTCAGCGACGCCGGCCAGCCTGCCCAACGGCGAGAGAGCCGGGCCGAGCTCGTCCACGGTGGTGCCCAGGGTCTGTGCCCCGTAGTCCGCCATGGCCGTCTTCACATACGTCGGGTGCACTGAGTTCACCCGCACGTTCGCGGCGGCGTACTCGGCCGCGACGTCCTTGCTCATGGTGCGGACGGCGCCCTTGCTGGCCCCGTAGAGGGTGTGGCCCGCGACGCCGACGAGCCCCGCGATCGAGGACAGGTTGAGCACGGCCCCGCCGCCGGTCTCGGCCATGCCGGGCACGACGTGCTTCATCCCGAGGAAGGTACCGGTGACGTTGACCGCCATCAGCCGGTTCCAGTCCTCGACCGTGGTCTCGGCGAGCGGCGCGATGATGTAGATGCCGGCGTTGTTGACCAGCACGTCGATCCGGCCGTGCGTGGCACGCACCTGGTCGGCGAGCTCCCGCCAGCGGTCCTCGCTCACCACATCCTGCACGTGGAACTCGGCGCGGCCGCCCGCCACGGTGATCCGTTCGACGACGGTCTTGCCGCCGAGCTCGTCGACGTCGGTCGCCACCACGACCGCGCCTTCCGCGGCGAACCGCTCCGCCACCGCCGCACCGATCCCGGTGGCGGCACCGGTCACCAGCACGACCTTGTCCTGCAGTCGGGTCATCTCTCTCGTTCTCCTCGTCGACGGGGATGGGACATCAGATGAGCGAGGCGTCCAGGCCGCCGTCGAGCACCAGCGTGCTGCCCGTGCAGAAGGCGGAGCGGTCGCTCGCAAAGAAGAGTGCGGCCTCGGCCACGTCCTGCGGCGTCCCGTAACGGCCCTGCTTCTGCTCGATCAGCCCGTCGAACCCGCCCGCGGGCAGACCGAGCGCGGCCTCGAAGTCGGGGGCGGCGGCGGTGACGAGGTCGGTGGCGATGAAGCCCGGCAGGAGGGCGTTGACCCGCACGCCGTGTGGGCGGAGCTCGGTGGCCGCCGTCTTGGTCAGGTTCACGACCGCCGCCTTCGCCGCGGCGTAGTGGCCGATCAGCGGCGAGCCCGTCGTCGCGGTGACCGAGGCGAGGGTGACGATCGTGCCGCCGCCGGACGCGATGATCGCGGGCGCCGCGTAGCGGATCGAGAGGAAGACGCCGTCGAGGTTGACCGAGGTGACGGCCCGCCAGGCTGCGAGGTCCATCGCCAGCAAGGCCTGCGGCCGTCCGACGCCGGCGTTCGGCACCATGATGTGGAGGCTGCCGTGCTGTTCGAGGGTCTGCGCCACCAGCGCCTTGACCTGCTCCTCCTCGCGGACGTCGCAGGCCAGGGCCGTGGCGCCGGTGATGTCAGCGGCGACCTTCTCGGCGGCAGGCAGGTCGATGTCGGAGACGACGACGGTCGCCCCTTCGGCGCCCAGCCGTTCCGCGATGGCCCGGCCCAGGCCCTTGCCTGCGCCGGTGACGATCGCGACCTTGTGGTCCAGTGCGGTGCTCATGGGCTTCTCCTCGTCGAGAATGCGGACGAGCGGGTCGGCACTGCCGACCGGCGGAGGGTGGGCTTGTCGATCTTGCCGACGGGGTTCTTCGGCAGGGCCTCGACGAGCAGGACGCGAGCGGGGACCTTCATCCGGGCGAGCCGCCCAGCACAGTGGTCGATCAGCTGCTGCTCGGTGGTGTCGCTCCCGGGGTACAGGGCGACGTGTGCCACTGGGACCTCGCCGAGCACAGGGTCCGGGGCTCCGACGACGGCCGCCTCGAGCACCGCGGGGTGGGTGTGCAGGGCGTTCTCGATCTCCTTGGGGTACAGGTTCTCCCCACCCCGAATGATCATGTCCTTGATCCGGTCGACCAGGACGAGGTATCCGTCCGCGTCGAACCGCCCGACGTCACCGGTGTGCAGCCAGCCGTCCCGGATCGTCTCCGCGGTCGCCTCGGGCTGGTTCAGGTAACCGCGCATCACGTTCGGTCCGCTGACCACGACCTCGCCGGGGCCCTCGTCGAGCAGGGTGCCGTCCGGCCCCATCAGCGCGACGCGCTGCCCCGGCAGCGGCAGCCCCACGGTGCCGGGTCGGCGCGGACCGGCGGCCGGGTTCAGCGTCGAGGCGCACGTGCCCTCGGAGAGCCCGTACCCCTCCAGGACCGGCACGCCGTACCGCTCCTCGAACCGGTGGATGAGCTCGGCGGGCATCGGCGCGGCACCACAGATCGCCCGACGCAGGGACCCGGTGTCCGGCACCACGTCCGCGGGCAGCGCGGCGAGCATCGCGTAGATCGCCGGGACCGCCGAGAAGTAGGTCGGCCGGACTCCCTCGACGACGTCGAAGAAGCCCGACGCCGAGAACCGTCCGGCGATCGTGGCGCGGCCACCCGCGAGCAGCGGCGAGAGCACCGACACCACGATCCCGTTGACGTGGAACAGCGGCAGGACCAGCAGGCTGTGGTCGTCCGCGGCCAGCCCGATCCCGGCGACGATCATCTCGGCCATGGCGAGCAGGTTCGCCTGGGTGAGCATGACACCCTTGGGTCGCCCGGTGGTGCCGCTGGTGTAGATCAGCAGCGCCAGCAGCTCGGGGTCCGCGACCGGCTCGGGGACCGGGCCCGCGCCCGTGCCGAGGTCCGCGATGTCGAGCGTCACGAGCTCCGAGGAGCCCTTGTCCCCCACCACGACCAGGGCTCCGGCATCAGCGATCTGGAACCCCGCCTCGTCGGCGGTGAGACCAGGGTTGACCGGGGTCACGACGGCGCCCAGCCGCCAGGCGGCGAACAGCGTGACGACGAGCTCGACCCGGTTCGGCAGCACGACCGCGACCACGTCGCCACGCCCGACGCCCGCGCCGTGCAGGGTCGCGGCCGCGGCCTCGACCCGGGCCGCGAAAGCCGCGTTGTCCAGCGAGGTCACGTCGTCCGCGAGACACGGCGCCGCGGGTGCGGTACGCGCACGCGCCTCGGGGAGCACAGCGATGTGCATCGAGTTCCTCTCCTCCGACAGGGCTGAACAGGCCCCGAAGTTAGGAGCCGGCCCCGGGCTACGACCATGGGTGTTCGCGATGAAGTCCTGGCCGGTCGTTGTGCCGCCAGCACAAAGGGTCGAAGACGGAGGTAGGTTCTCCGCCATGCTCGCCGACGCCGACGGGGCGGACGTCCTGACGATGGTCGCGGCCGTCGCCCGCGACATCGACGCCCGCCTCCCGGGGCTCACCGTGGAGATGACCGACTGGTTCGCCGAGGTCATCCCCGAGTTCCGACACGACGAGACGGTCCGCCGGCTGATGGTGGCCAGCACCTCGGCCAACCTCACCGAGATCGTCGACATGCTGGCGCACTCGATCCCCCTCGAACAGATCGCCGTGCCCGCGGCAGCGGCCGAGTACGCGCGCCGCTTCGCCCAGCACGAGCTGTCCCTGGAGGCGCTGCTGCGGGCCTACCGGCTCGGCGAGCAGATGTTCGGCCAGTGGGCTCTGGCCAGCCTGCGCAGGCTCGGCCTCCACGACAGCCCATGCGTGCTCGACGCCGTCGCCGAGCTCAGCAGCCGGACGAACCGCTACATCGACCAGGTGATCGAGGCCCTGATCGACATCTACGAGACCGAGCGCCGGCGGTGGACCACACGCACGGGGGCGGGCCAGGCCACCCGGGTGCGGATGGTGTTGGAGACCGAGCAGCTGACCGACGAGGCGGCAAGCGAACTGCTCGGCATCCCGATGACCGCCTGGCACCGCGCCGCCGTCGTGTGGACACCAGCGCCCGCCGACGCGACCTTCGACGACACCGTCCTGCAGGTCGGCGCCCGGGTGCTGCAGGAGGCCTCGGGCAGGTCACCGCTCGCGGTGCTCGCGGACAGCCGCACCCTGTGGGTCTGGCTGTCGGCCGCAGAGCCCCCGCCGCTGGACCTGGACCTGCTGCGGGCCCGGACCCCGGCCCGGCTGCGCATCGCACTGGGGGCGCCCTCCCGCGGGCTCGACGGGTTCCGCGGGTCGCTCGCCGAGGCCCGGCGCGCCCGGACGGTGGCCGAGACCGCCGAGGACCGGCCCGTCGTGACGGACTTCGACGACGTCGCCGTCGCGGCTCTGCTCACCGACCACTCGGGCGACCTCCGGCACTGGGTCGACCGGGTCCTGCCGGGCCTGACCGGGGACGACCCCGGCATCCGGCAACTGCGGGAGACGCTGCAAGTGTTCCTGGAGTGCAACGGGAGCTACACCCAGGCCGCGGCCCGGCTGCACCTGCACAAGAACACCGTGCACTACCGGGTCCGCAAGGCCGAGGACCTGCGCGGCCGCCCGGTGGGCGCAGACCGGCTCGCGGTCGAGGTGGCGCTGCGCGCGGCGGCCCAGCTACGCGGCAGGCTCTGACCGCCGTTGTGCCCCGGGCACAAGCCCGAATGGCCGATTGGTGGCGCTGTCCCATGGCGCCGGTCACAGCACCGTTCCTAGGGTTCCTCCCACGTCGTCGTGCGGCCGCGCTGCCGCCGGCGTCGTCGGGTCCGCACCGGTGCGGGAGATCCCCGCGCTCCCGGTCCGGGAACACCCGCAGACCAGACGCGCACCAGACCGACCGGCCCCGTTCCGGGTCGGTCGGTCCGTTTCCACCGCGCACCGCGCGGAGGAGAGGGGACTGAACGATGGGGTTCAAGACGGGGGCCTTCCCTCCGGTCGATCTCGAGACCTTCTTGGACAAGCCGCTGTTCGAGCGGATCAGGGCTCTGGCCCTGCACTGGGTGGAGTACGGCTTCGGCTCACCGAAGATGATTCCGGCGACCTACGTCGTGAAGCTGCTGTTCCTCTACATCCTCGTGGGCACCACGATGATCACCTGGACCTCCGGCGTCGGCCCGTTCTGGGACGTCGCGGGCTGGTGGAACCAGCCGGTCGTCTACCAGAAGCTGGTCCTCTGGACCGTGTTCCTGGAGGCGCTGGGCGTCGCGGGCTCGTGGGGCCCCATCGCGGGGAAGTTCAAGCCGATGACCGGCGGCGTGCTGTTCTGGGCGCGCCCGGGCACGATCCGGCTACGCCCGTGGAAGGCGGTCCCCGGCACGAACGGGGACACGCGGACCGTGTTCGACGTGGCGATCTACCTGCTGTTCCTGGCGTCTCTGCTGCTCGCGGTAGTGCTCCCGGGCGTGCCGAGCGCGTCGCTGTCGGCGGTACTGCCAGAGAACACCTCCGGGCTCGTGGCGCCGTGGCTGATGATCGCGCCGATCGCGCTGCTGATCCTCTGCGGTCTGCGGGACAAGACGCTGTTCCTCGCCTCCCGCGGTGAGCAGTACCTACCTGCGATGGTCTTCTTCGGTCTGCTGCCGTTCGTCGACCTGATCATCGCCGCGAAGCTGCTGATCTGCATCGTCTGGATCGGGGCCGGGGTGTCGAAGTTCGGCCTGCACTTCACCAACGTGGTGCCGCCGATGGTGTCCAACAGCCCCTGCATGCCCGGTCGCTGGATCAGGCGCGCCCACTACCGCGGCTTCCCCTCCGACATCCGCCCGTCGAAGCTCGCGGCCTTCATGGCCCACGTCGGCGGGACCACCGTCGAGGTGATCACCCCGCTGGTGCTGCTGTTCTCCACCAACCACTGGGTGAGCCTCGCCGGGGTGGTGCTGATGGTGGTGTTCCACCTGTTCATCACCTCGACCTTCCCGCTCGCGGTGCCCCTGGAGTGGAACCTGCTGTTCGGCTACCTCGCCGTGTTCCTGTTCCTCGGGTTCCCCAACCAGTCCGGGTTCGGCATCACCGACATGAGCTCGCCGTGGCTCACGATCGGCATCGCCGCGGCCCTGGCGTTCTTCCCGGTCCTGGGGAACCTGCGCCCCGACCTGGTGTCGTTCCTGCCCTCGATGCGCCAGTACGCCGGCAACTGGGCCTCGGCACTGTGGACGTTCACCCCCGGTGCCGAGCAGAAGCTCAACACACTGGCGCACCGGCCGACGAAGAACCAGGTCAACCAGCTGCAGGCCATGGGCTACCCGCCCGCGGTCGCCGAGATCACGATGCAGCAGACGATCGCCTGGCGATCGATGCACTCCCAGGGCCGTGGGCTGTTCTCCGTCCTCGCCGCCCGGCTGGACGACCTGGAGTCCCGCACCATCCGCGAGGGCGAGTTCGCCTGCAACTCGATCATCGGCTTCAACTTCGGCGACGGCCACCTGCACAACATCGACCTGATCAACGCCATCCAGCGCCGCGTAGGCTTTGCACCTGGCGAGTTCGTCGTCTGCTGGGTCGAGTCACAGGCCATCCACTCGCGCGTCCAGCGCTACCAACTCATCGACGCCGCCCTCGGCGTCGTCGAGCGGGGCGAGTGGAAGGTGGCCGACGCCGTCGAGCAGCAGCCCTGGCTGCCGAACGGGCCGATCCCGCTGAAGGTGACCTGGCGGGCCCCCCACCGGGTCACGACGTCCGTCGGCGACCCGGCCGGCGAAATCCGTCAGGGCACCTGACGGCCAGTGCTCCCCTGGCCCCGCCGTCCTGCGGTGGGGCCAGCTCCCTCGAACATCGGCGAGTCCTCGGCCCGCCTCCGGTGGAGCAGGTGGCGGCCGTCCCGGGGATGGTCGCGATGATCGCGGCCGGTTCTCAGAGGTTCTTGGTGCCATCCTTGTCATGCCGCCAGCCCACTCGGGCTGTGCGCGGGCGGGTCGACTGGCGCGATTGTGCGAAGCGCATTCAACGCAGCCGGTTTGCAGCTCGGCGGGCGTCGGTGAGCGCACGCAGCGCGAACGGCGAGAAGGTTTAGACCGATGGCACCGAGGGCGAAGACCCACCGCCATGCGCTGGGTCCCGTAGGAGCGATCAGCGCTGCGATGATCGACGTTCCAGGCGCACCAAGGGTGCCAAAGAAGACGAACATCGCGAAGAATCAGCCGCGCGAAAGTCCCGGGAACATCTCGCTGCGTAAACGAGTACGGCCCGGTTGTCGCATGGAATCCGACTCTGGTTAGCACTCTGCACTGCGAAGAGGATCGCAAAGTTCGGCGCGACCACACAGATCACTCTGACTGCAGAGTAGGCGAGAGATGCCCAGATTAAGACCGTCCTGCGTCCGACCCGGTCGACGAGACGGCCTCCCACCGCGGCGCCAATCGCCATACCGCAGAACAGGCTGAAATCAGCACGCCAACTTCCGGGATGGATCGGCCCAACTGCAGGCGAATAGCTGGAGCGAGGTATCCGAAGATAGTATTGTCGAAGGTCTTGATGAGGTAGCCAGCGCCGAGCAGGAGGACCCGCATGATGTGCGTCCGGGTGGTTGGAGGCCGATCCATCCGGCACGAGATCATGTAAGGACATCCGGGACTTGATCGGCCCGGGGTCCCAGGGTTCAGCGCTACTCATGATGGACATCCCGGCATGGCGCGGCTTGCTGGTGGGGGCGGCTGGCCGTCAGCCCGTCCATGACAATGTCCAGCAGGTGGGGGATCCGGGCGTGCTGCCGAGTGTCGAGGTGCCACAGGAAACTGACGAGCGGCAGTAACTCGTCTGCGCGGACGTCCTGACGTATCTCCCCTCCGTCCACGCCTGCCTTCAGGAGACTCTCGATGGCGGCCAGGATCCGGTCGTAGTGCTCACTGTGTAGTTCCTCGCGTGTAGCAGCCTCCAGTACCTCGGCAAGTGCGCGCTTCTTGCGACCGAAGACCGCCAGCTCGTCGAGCCACCGACGCAGAGCGACCGACGGACGAAACCCGTCAATCAGTCCTTGCGCGGCGTTCACTAACTGAGAGAAGTCTTCCTCATAGACCTCGAGCAGCAGAGATTCTCGTGTTGGGAAGTGCCGATACAGCGTTCCCTGACCAACTCCCGCAGCCTTCGCGATCGCTTGGAGAGTCGTCTCGCCGGAACTCTCAAGCGCCACTCTGGCCACCTCGAGGAGGCGGCGCCGGTTCTGCTCGGCGTCCGCACGTCGCTGCCGCCTCCGCGGACCAGCACTGGATTGCGAAGTGGACATGTGTCCGCTAACCTCTCCGTCGATCCGGACATGTGTCCACAACAGCGTACGGTAGAGGAGCTCGGATGGATGGGGTTGCAAACAAGGTCGTGGTAGTCGCTGGGGCCAGCAGTGGCATCGGCGAGGCAACGGCGGTGCAGCTGGCGCGGCGGGGGGCAAGGCTTGTACTTGGGGGGCGGCGAGTGGAACTCCTCAATGAGCTGGCTTCGCGGGTCGCAGATCTCGGCGGGGTAGCCGTCCCCGTACAGGCTGACGTACGGCGAGGAGAGGATGTCGCCCAGCTTGTGAGTGCCGCTCAGCAGGAGTTCGGTCGGTTGGACGTGATGTTCAGCAATGCTGGGAGCATGGCGGTGTCGAGCTATGACGAACTGCGCGTCGATGACTGGGAGCTAATGGTCGACACCAACATCAAGGGGGTGCTCCATGGCATCGCAGCTGCGCTCCCCGTGTTCCGCAGCCAGACGACCGGGCATTTCGTCCACACAGCATCTACGGCGGCTTACAAGGTTGTCCCATCACAAGCCGTGTATGCAGCGACGAAGTCGGCAGTGAAGGTTCTTACAGAAGGTCTCCGTCAGGAAGCTGGGCCAAACCTCCGTGTGACTCTGGTGTCACCGGGCTTCACCCACACAGAGGGCATCGGCAAAGGGGGCAGCCCGGCGACGGCCACGGACCTCATCGCCATGCGCGACGCGATCGCCATGCCGCCGGATGCGATTGCCCGTGCCGTCGCATTCGCGATCGAGCAACCGCCTGGTGTCGACGTCGGCGAGATCGTCGTGCGACCGACTGCGCAGGGCTGATGGTGCAAGTACGACGCTGGCCGGTGCTTGTCGCGTGCGAGCGCGATCTACCAGGTGCCGGTTGATCGCGAGCGGAGAGGGGACCGAGCACTGATGATCTCCTGTATCGGGTCACCTCGAGTAGTGGCTGAAGGCTTCGCGTGCGCAGAGAGCCCGAGGTGCCACGACGGCGAACTCTATTTCGCTGACATGTACGGCCGCAGTCGTTGCTGTGACCGAAGCTGGCCGTGCCTTATCGTCGCCGAGGCCGCTGAGCGTGCCGCTGTTCACCGGGTACGGGCTCAGCGGTGGGGCGTTCCTCAGCTCCAAGGCGGCCGCGTCGCTCCTGCTCTACAGAGCGAAGATGGTGACCGTCGGATCTCCGGCGCGCTGACCACGCAGGTCGTGACGAGGGCCTGCTGATCGGCGTGGCCCTGCTGACGGGGTCGCTGGGCGCCCGCCGGATCGTGCGCCGCCTGACCCCAGCGACTTCGCCTGTCTGATCGGCGGCGTCCTCGTCGTCGCCGCCGCGGGATCGTGCTCGGCTTGGCGACGTGACGTGGTTCAGATGCAGATCGCCGCGATGCCGGCCAGGACGATCGCGGTGCCTGCGAGCTTGCGTGCGAGGTGACCCTCGCCGAAGAGCCGCCAGGCCAGCAGCGACCCGACGACGATCGAGGACTCCCGCAGTGGCGCGACGAGGGCGACGGGCGCGCTCTGCATGGCCGTCAGGACCAGGATGTAGGCCAGGGGGGAGAGGACCGCGACGGCGAGGACGGGCCACCGGTCGAGGCGCAGGGAGCCGGGGACGTGCTCGCGCCTGCGGAGGGCGCCCGGGGTCAGGAGCAGGCTCTGCACCAGGTACGTACCCAGGAAGTAGGTCACGGGCGCCAGGTGCAGCGTGGTGACCGAGTGGTCGTCCCAGAGGGTGTAGCCGGCGATCGTGGCGCCGGTCGCGGCGCCCCAAAGGACACCCCGCACCGGACGGTCGCCGTCGGTCCGCCCGGGGTTGCCCGCCACGACAAGGATGCCCGCGACCACCGCGACCGCGCCGAGCGCCACGGTCACGCCGGGACGCTCGGCGAGGAGGAGGACGGCGAACAGCATCGTCAGGAGCGGTCCGGTTCCGCGGGCGACGGGATAGACAATCCCGAGGGCGAAGCGGTCGTATCCGGTCTGCAGGATCATCGAGTACGCCATGTGCAGCACGGCCGACACGAGCGACGCGGCGAGGAGTGACCAGGTCAGCGGCTGGGAGCCGGTCAGGACCGGCACCAGGCCGACCGGGACGCAGACCAGCGCCATCGCACCGGTGTAGGCCCAGACGAAGACAACCGTGTCGCCTTGCTTGTACTTCGAGACCGTGTTCCACACCGCGTGCGCCACCGCGGCGACCAGGACCAGGGCGACCGTGCCGGCCGGCATCAGACGATGTCGGGGAGATCGATCCCGGCATGCTCGGCCCGCCGGCTGCGATCCGGGTCCCGGAGCGAGAGCCCAGTCACCAACGCGTCGACGACGACGAGGTGGGCCAGCCGACTGCCGCCCGCCGCCACCTGGGTAGACAAGGGGGCGCCCCCGACGACCAGGGCGATCCCGGCGAGGGCCGCGAGGGGGGTGTCGTACTGGTTGGTGATCGCGACGAGCGTCGCTCCGGCGGAGGTGGCGGCGTCGGCCACGGCGAGGGTGGTGGCGGTGCGGCCCGTGGAGCTGACGGCGAGGACGACGTCGCCGGACCCGAGCAGGCGGGTCGCGATCATCGCCGACTCGTGGTCGGCGATCCGGACCACCCGCACGCCGAGCGTGCGCAGCCGGAAAACGGCGTCGGCCGCGACCGCGGCGGAGGTGCCCGCCCCGGCGACGAGGACCTGGCCCGCGCCCCGCAGCGCGTCGACCGCGGCCTCGAGGGCCACAGGGTCGAGGGCCCCGACGAGGGCGGTCAGCGCGTCTGTGCCGGACCGCACGGCGGTCTCGACCACCGTGGCCATCGGGGCGTCCCGAGCGAGCTCCCCAGGCGGCGCGAAGAACTCGGTCGTCCCGCGGGCCCGGGCGATCTCGAGTTTGAGCTCGGTGAACCCGCTGAACCCGATCGCGCGCGCGGCACGCACGACGCTCGGCGCTGACACCCCGGCGCGGTCGGCGACCTGCGCGGTGGTGCTCGTCCCGACGAACAGCGGGTCGGTGAGCAGCAGGCGCACGACCTTGGACTCGCTCGCGGGGAGGTCAGCGCTGCGGGCCTGGACGGTGCCGAGCCAGCGGGTGAGCGCTGTCGAAACCTGGTTACTCAGATTGCTGCTCACCTGAAATACGATAACATTCGACCATGGTGTCTGCAGAACCCTTTCAGAGCGTGGCGGTCGTGGGCCCGGGAGCCATCGGGACCACCGTCGCCGCGGCGCTGCACGAGGCGGGCCGGACACCCCTGATCTGCGGCCGGACCGCGCGGGACCGGCTCGAGCTGAGCACGGATGACGGCGACGTCGTGGTGCCGGGCCCGGTGCGGACGGATCCCGCGACGCTGCCGGGACCGGTGGATCTCGTACTCCTCGCCGTCAAGGCCACGCAGGTCGAAGCGGCGACGCCGTGGCTGACGGCGCTGTGCCACGAGGAGACCGTGGTCTGCGTGCTGCAGAACGGCGTGGAGCAGGAGGCGATGGTCGGCCCGCTCGTGCCCGGCCCGGTCCTGCCGTCCGTGGTCTGGTTCCCAGCCCAGGCCCGGCCCGACGGGTCGGTGTGGCTGCGGGCCGCGCCGCGCCTGTCCGTGCCCGACGTCCCGGCCGCCGCGATCGTCGTCCGGGCGATGCTCGGCACCAGGTGCGCGATCGAGGCCGCAGCCGACTTCAGGACCCTCGCCTGGCAGAAGCTGCTGCAGAACGCGGTCGCCGGGCTGATGGCGCTCAGCGGCCGGCGGGGCGGCATGTTCCGCCGGGACGATGTCGACGAGCTCGCCCGCGCCTACCTGCGGGAGTGCCTGGCCGTCGCCCGCGCAGAGGGCGCTGACCTGCCGGACGCGGTTGCGGCGGAGATCGTCGGCCGGTTCCGCAGCGGCCCGCCGGACATGGGGACCTCCATCCTCGCGGACCGCGAGGCCGGGCGGGCGCTGGAGTGGAGCGTCCGCAACGGGGTGATTCGCCGGCTCGGCCGGGCTCGTGCGATCCCCACCCCGGTCAGCGACGTCGTGGTGCCGCTGCTCGCCGCCGCGAGCGAGGGCCCCGGCTGATCCGCCGTCAGGACACTGCGACTGCATTTCCGGCGCGCTGAACACCAGCCCTACCGCCGACCGGCGCACATTCGGGAGCTGAGGGCCGCCACGAGCCGGGTGTTCACCTTGATTCGACGGCAACCTGCGGATCGTCGGCCAGCGCGGCGCGGACTGCGGGCCACGCGTTGTCGTCGAGTCCTAGGGCGGTGCGCAGGTACGCGGTTGTCGCCTGCTGCACGATCGCGACGCGTTCGGGGCTCTCGTCGGTGGTACGAGTGTCGTGCGCGCCCTGGATGCCGCCGAGGCCGTGCTCGCCGCCGGCCAGGGTCACCAGGTCCGTGGCGCCCGGCGCGAGGCGGTAGCCGTCGGTGAACCACTCTGGCCCGCGCACCGACAGTGGCGACTGGTCCTGATCGCCCGCGACGATGAGGCTGGGCGCCTTGAGATCAGTGAAGTCGGGGCTCATGAACGGGAAGTACTCCGCCCCCATCGGGGAGAGGTCGGCACCGCCGGTCCCCGGCAGGCACAGCAACACCGCCGCCCGCACTCGGGGATCGGTCATGCTCTCCCCCGCCACCCCCTGGGAATCGAGGACCCGGGCACCGACGAGCGTGCTCGCGGTCTGTGCGCCCCAGGAGTGGCCCGCGACCGCAATGCGGTCGCGGTCGACACGACCGTCGAGCCCAGGCACGGCGGCCTCGATGACGTCGAGCCGGTCCAGGATGCCGGTCAGGTCGTCGGTGCGGATGCGCCAGATCCGCGGGGTGCGCGGATCCGCGGGCGCGAGCCCGAGCGAGTCGAGGTGGGTCGGTTGGACGACCACGAAACCACGCGCGGCCCAGTAGGCGGCCAGCGGCACGTAGTCGTCCTGGGTCAGGGTCATGCCGTGCGAGAACACCACGACCGGCAGGCCGTCACCGGCCGCCGGGACCGTTACCCGCACCTGCAGATCGTCGCCGCGCTCCGGCGCCGCGATCGTCACCGGGCTCATCGACAGGACCGGAGCGGGCGCGGGCAGGACCTCATCGGGATGAGACATTTCTTGCTCCTCGAGAGTGGTGGAATGGCCCACGCCTGCTCAGGCGGGGGGCAGTATGCGAGCATCGGAGAGCGGATCAGCGATCCGATAACCAATATACGGAGCACCGTTCCGCTTCGCAAGTGTGCGACGGGAGGAGGCGCAATGCCCGGGAAGACACCGGCGACGAGCGGAGCAGGACCGAGGAAGCGGTCCGACGCCCGGCGCAACGAGCAGGCCCTGCTCGACGCGGCTGCCGCCGCCTTCGTCGCGACCGGTATCGACGCGACCGTCCGCGAGATCGCCTCGCGGGCCGGCGTCGGCATCGCCACGATCTACCGCCACTTCCCCACCCGGGCCGACCTCGTCGTCGCCGTGTTCCGCCACCAACTGGACGCCCTCGCCGCCGCGTCGGACGGAGCCGATGGTGGGACGCCGCTCGACGCGTTGCGCTCCTGGGTGGGCAGGTTCGCCGACTTCCTGATCACCAAACACGGCCTGGCCGAAGCCCTGCACTCCGACCAGGCCGGATTCGAGAGTTTGCACGCCGAGTTCGTCGACAGGCTGCTCCCCGTCC
Organism: Pseudonocardia kujensis; assembly: GCF_021283305.1. GTDB lineage: Bacteria > Actinomycetota > Actinomycetes > Mycobacteriales > Pseudonocardiaceae > Pseudonocardia > Pseudonocardia kujensis. The sequence goes on along the minus strand of NZ_JAJSOK010000026.1, from coordinate 78,752 downwards.
TCGACGCCTTGCTGCAGGACTGCGCCAAGAACGGGCAAGTCCGTGAGGACGTCCGCGCCTACGACCTCATGCTCGCGATCGGGAACCTCTGCATCGGCGCCGACACCTTCCCCGACTACCGCTCCCGGGACATGATCGACCTGCTCCTGACCGGCCTCACCGCACCGGGCGGCCACTGACCCGATCGACCGGGCACGATCACCCGCCATGCGCGACCTTGATCGAGGCCATCGCGTCAGTCGCGTCGACGGCCTCAGCCCCGTGCTCGACCGCCCACGCCCGGCGGTGATCGATAGGGTCCGCCGCCAGCACCCGGCACCGTCCCCTCCCTGCCGAGGCCGTAGTGGACGTCCTCCCACCCTCTGCCGGTGGCTGAGCCAGAGGTACCAGCGTGCGACTGCCAGGCGCCTGTTGCCCACAGCGGGCGTGGGAGACCAACTCGTCCAGCTGTTCCTCGAACGGCTTCGCGGTGCGCTCCGCCGCGGGCCGGACGCAGTCGACTACTGGCTGTCGCCCTCCGAGAGCTCGACCTAGGTGTGCTGTCCGGGATGGAAGGCTCACAACATGCCGAACTGCTCGGCCAGCACCAGAGACGAGTGGTTCGGTAGGAGCACGCCACCGGAGCGAGGACCCTGATCCGCTCGGTCAGCGAGACGATCCGCTTCGATGATCACGCTGGTTGCCGAGCCGGCTACTCCCGGCATGCCGTGATGCCCCGGGACCCAGTAGCGCCGGTAGCCGAGTCGGCCCGCACGCTGCGCCAGGTCGAGCGTATTCGCGAGGGCTACTCGGGCAGTCGATCCCTCGACGATGGGCACGGTGTCGAGCACCGAGCGCGGCACGCTAACCGGTCGCGGGAAGATCACCGGCACCCTCCTCCACTTCGCCGGCGCTGGCCTTTTCGAGCTCGCGGCCGACCCTGGCACGAGAGGCCTTGCCCCTTTCGGGGCCTCCGCCGTGCTCGAGCCCGGAGCCCTACAGCCCGCGACGTCCTCCGGCTCGTGGAGCAAGCACGCCGGTCGACTCGCTGCGATTCATCACGAGCGCGTCCGCGGCACCAACCGAACTGCCCTCGCGGAGGGGCTCGCCGTCAGCAGCGACACCTGGCCAGGATTCCACCGTGCTCGGCTCCAGTTCTGGTCCTCGGAGACCTTGGCGGGAACACCTTCGACCTCGGCATGTCGGGAGATCGCCACGCCGAGGCCGTCAAGCTCAGGCTCGCTTACGACCGGACACCGACGCAGTCACGAGCCGCTGAGGATGCCGTGGAGAACCCGGTCAAGCGAGGCTCTCTGCGATCGCAACCACATTCGCTGAAATCTCGTCGGCCGATGCACCCTCCGTCGGCGTCATCAGCGCCAAGGAGTCGACCACGCCGTCCCACCGGCGGATCGCTCGGCGTACGTCGTCAGGCGTCCCCGCTAGCGAGAACGTCTCAACCATCTCGTTGGAGACCGCGGCCACCGCGCCGTTGGGGTCCCCTCGATCCCACGCCGCGGAGATTACCGCGGCCTCCGCGCCGAAGCCGTGCATCTCGGCGATCCGAGCATGGGCGGGGAGACGCGCGTACCAGGCGATGCTGCGCCGAGCTCGCTCCCGGGCCGCTTGACGGTCGGAGTCGATCGAGCAGCGGGCCACTGCGACCGTCCGGACCGGATGACCGGCAGCCGCTCGGGTCCGCATGAGCTCGCGATATGGCGGATGGACGACGTCTTCGGTGTACCGCGGTGTCGCCGAGGGACTCAGAACGACGCCATCAGCACCGGTGAAGGCGAGCCTGACCATCGCAGGTCCCATTGCCGCCAGTAGGACGGGCGGCATCGGGTGTCCGGCGAGGTCGGCCCCGGAGAAGTTCTGCACGTTGAAGGAGTGGCCGTCGAACGACAGCGGCAGGTCAGCGCTCGCCCGCCAGGAACCCTGGACTATCTGCAGGTACTCCCGCATCCGACCGACGGGCCGGGAGTACGGCGTGTCGTGGTGGTCGCGGCTCGACGCCTCGGTCCCGACGCCGAGGCCGAACACGAAGCGTCCGCCCGACCACCTTTGGATCTCCGCGACACGCATCGCCGTCGCGACGGGCGTGGAATGCCACAGCGAGACGCAGGTACCGACATCGATGCGCGTCGTGTGCTGCGCGACGCACGCAGCGCGGACCTGCGAGTCTCGTGACAGCTCGTAGCACCAGATGGTCGAGAAACCCGCGTCCTCGGCCAGCCGGGCCGCGCGGATGTCCTCGTCGACCGGCTGGTCATCCGGGAGGACGAGCCCGAGCTTCGGAGCGCGCGGTCCGGTCATTCGGGTCGCCCCTGCTCCACGGGGGAGTCCAGGCCGAGCAGTGCGCGGTACTGATCGCCCAGCGCCTCGTGCCCCTCCACGAGGGTCGTCCGGCCGCGGAGCATCACGGCGCCGTGCGCGACCTCGTCGGGGACGGCATGCATCGACGGCTCGACGATCAGCACACCGACGCCGTCGTCCTGGAGCGCGACGATCGTCCTGAGCAGCTCACCGACGATCACGGGCGCGAGCCCCAGCGTCGGCTCGTCGAGGACCAGGATCCGCGGTCGGCACATCAGCCCGCGCGCCAGGGCCAACATCTGTTGCTCGCCTCCGGACAGCACTCCCGCGAGCGCACCGTGCCGGGTACGCAGGATGGGGAAGCGATCGAGGGCCTCGTCAACCACTCCCCGGTCGAGGCGCAGGGCGTCCGCGATCACCTTGAGATTCTCGACGACGGTCAGGCGCGGGAACAGCTGCCGTCCCTGCGGCACCAGCGTCAGCCCCAGCCTCGAGCGCTCGGCGACCGAGAAGCCTCGTAGGTCCTCACCGTCCAGCGTCAGCTGCGTGGCCTCTCCCGGGACAGCCCCCACCAGGAACCTGACCAGTGAGGACTTCCCCGCACCGTTCGGCCCGACGAGTGCGCACAGATCCCCGGCCCGCACCGTCAGCGTGGCCCCGGCGACCGCCCTGGCGCGTCCGTAGGTCACGGTGGCGCCGGTGACGCTCAGCTCCGCACTCATCACGCGACCCCGATGTAGCGATGACGGAACACCTGACTCGCCATGCAGTCCTCCACGCTCCCCTCGATCGCGACCTCGCCCTCCGCGATCAGCACCAGCGAGTCGGCGATCGAGGCGACGATGTCGACGTTGTGGTCCACGAGCAGCACGCCCTTCCCCTGCGCGCTCAGCTCGCGCAGGGCCGCGAGCACGCCCGCGACGCCGTCGTCGTCGACGCCCGGGAACGGCTCGTCCAGCATGATGAAGTCCGGTTGCTGCACCAGCGCGCGAGCCACCTCGGTCAACCGGAGATCGCCGAAGGACACCGTCCCGGCCGCGCGCTCGAGTCCGGACAGTCCGATCGACCTCGACACTTCCTCGACCAGGCCCCAATCCGTGGTGTCGTGCACCGCCGAGTGGAACCATTCGGCTGCGAGCCGGTAGGGCGACCGGAAGCGGGGTGCGGCGAGGCCGCACGCGATGTTCTCCCGCAGTGACAGGTCGTGCGCGACCTGTGGCAGCTGGAAGGTGCGTGAGATGCCCGCCCTGGCCCGCTTGGCGGGTCCGCCGCGGACTTCGGCGCCCCTCAGGTGGACCGCGCCGCGCGACTGGCGGGTGTTGCCGCTGATGATGTCGATCAGCGTCGACTTGCCTGCTCCGTTCGCGCCGACCAGGCCGACGATCTCGCCCGCGTCGACCGCGAGGTCGATCTTCTTCAGGGCCACGACGCCGCCGTAGAGCTTCCCGATGTCACGACACGCCAGCAGCTCAGTCATCGAAGCTCCCCCTCGACCGCCTCGCCCATGTCGACCATGTCGTCGCCGCGATGCCGAGGAGCCCGCCCGGCAGCAGGATGAGGATGAGCAGCGACGCCCCACCGAAGATCAGCGGTCCCGGCCCCTCGAGGAGTGACGAGGCCTCGTTGAGCAGGACCAGCAGGGCCGCACCGATGACGGCGCCCCAGGGGCTGGCGATGCCGCCGAGCATCGGCAGGAACAGGATCAGGAAGACGATGTCGTGGGAGAACGAGTCGGCCAGGATGAACTGGTTCATCAATGCGATGAACGTCCCGCCGAGGGAGGCGATGGCCGCCCCGGACATCAGCGACATCAGCTTCATGGAGCGGGTGGGGACCCCGGCGGCCTCCGCCGCGGCGGGCGACGCGCGGTTGAGCCTGACGGACAGACCAGGCAGTGCCCGGCGGAACCGGCTCAGGCACAGCGCGACCAGCCACACCGCCAGGAAGCCCACCGCGACGAGGAGCTCCCGGTCGAACTCCACCCCAAGGACCTCCAGCCGCGGGATGCCGCCGATCCCGTCCGCTCCGCCGGTGATCTCCGCGCCGGTGCTGCTGATCCACCGGTAGACGGCCAGGCCCGCCAGCATCGTCGCGAGGGCGAGATGGAATCCGGACAGATGAGTCGTGGCGAGGCCCACGACGAGCGCGAGCACCGCAGCGATTAGAGCACCGATCGGCACCGCCACAAGCAGCGGCAGGTGCGTACGGGCACCGACCAGGGCGACCGAGTAGGCCCCGGCCGCGTAGTAGGCGTTGTAGGCGAGGTCGATGTTCCCGCCGAGGAACAGCGGCACGTACATGCCCAAGGCCAGCAGCGAGTACATCGTGAAGGTCATGGCGATGTCGAGCCGGTAGGGCGAGGTGACCGCAAACCCGAAGTAGGCCAGGGCGAGGGCCGCGAGAGCGACGGCCGCTACGGTCCAGGTCTGAACCCCGAGCACTCTTCGGTCGCGCGGAAGAGCCGTCGCGATCTGCGTGGAGGTCATGTGGTCCTCACTCTCGTACTGAACAGTCCTTCGGGTCTGATCGCGAAGACCAGCAGCACAGCCGCCAGCATCAGGTAGTCGCGGCTCGCGCTGCCGAAGATCAGCGACGCCCCCGCCTCGAGGACGCTCAGCACAATCCCGCCGACCAGCGGGGCGTAGGCAGTGCCCGTTCCTCCGATCACGAGCGCGATGAATCCCACGATCGACAGCGTGACGCCCGACTGGATGGTCAGCCCGGCCTGCGGCGCGGCCAGCGCGCCCGCGAGCCCGGCGATCCCGCCTGCGGTGCTGGCCGTGAGCATGCGGATTCGCTGCACGGGGATCCCGAGGGCCCTCGCGGCGTCCTCGTTGTCACCGATGGCACGCGTCATCCGACCCGAACGGCCACGGGCGACCCACAGTCCGACGAGCACGACGACGGCCAACGACAGCACGATGGTGATGACGTCGTGCACACCGACGGTCTGACCCGCCACGGTGAAAGCGGAGTCCGTGAGCGGCCTCGCCACGACGGCCCGTCGGCCGAAGAGCATCCCCGCGAGTTGCTGCAGAACGAACAGCAGCGCCGCGATGGCCAGGACTACCACGAACTCGTCGCGGTGCCGGGCCGCGATGGGTCGGATCACAAGTGCCTCGGTCAGGCTGCCGAGTGCCGTCGCGACCACCACGGCCGCGACCAGCGCCAGAACCGGGGGCACGCCCACTCGGGTGACGACGCTGCCGTAGAGCAGACCCGCAACCATCGCATAGCCGCCGATCGCGAAGTTGATGGTGCCGGTGGTCCGCGCGAACAGGAAGTATGCGAGCGCCAGCAGCGCATACATGAGGCCCACCCGCACGGCCGAAAGAGCATCGATCCAATGAATGGCCATGAACGACTCCTTTGTCTGGGCCTGGAAGCGCTCCGCCCTACTGGGGCATCTGTTCGTCCTTCGCGACGACGGTGTGCTCGTTCTCGAAGACGACCGGGACGATTGCCCGCGCACTGGCGCCGTTGTGGTTCTCCGCGCTGAACGAGACGGTGTAGCCGGGCTGTCCGTGGGCGACCGGGAAGTCGCGGATGCCCTCGATCTCCTGGACCACTCGCGGCCCCTCGTCGGTGCCCGCGCTCTCGAACGCCCGCTTCAGCAGCATCACGGCGTCCCAGTGGGTCAGTGACGTCCAGGCGAGGTGACTGTCGCCACCCTGCGCCCGGGCGAATCCCTCGGCGACCTCCGTGGAGTACTTGTTGTCCGGTGACCGGAGATCCGCCGCCTTGGCCCCGTTGATAGCCGGGCCTGCGATCTCCACTGTCTCATCGGCCAGGGTCAGGTTGTTGGTGCCCCACTTAGGGGTCGTCGCCAAGCGGTCGCCTGCGTACTTGTAGAACAGGCCCTCCTCGGGCGCTGACGAACAGGTCGTGAAGACGACGGCGGGTGCCGCCGCGGCCACCCGTGACACCTGGGCCGTGGCATCCGTGCTGCCGACCGGGATCACCTCCTGCGCGACCACGGTCATCCCGGCCCCCTCGAGAGCGGCACGATAAGCGTCGGTCACTGCCTTCGACGACGGAGTGCTGTCGGCGACGAAGGCGACAGTCCGGTAGCCCTTCGCCTTGAAGAAGGAGCTGTAGACGGCCGCAATGAGCGTCGAATTAGGGGAGATCGTGAAGACGAAGTCGGCGTTCGGGTTCTTCACGATGTCCGCCGATGCGTTCGCCGACGCGATGCACGGAATCTCCTCCTCCTGACACACGACGCGTGCCTGGATGGTCGAGGCCGAGCTCGACGTGGTGATGATCGCCTTGGCGCCTGCACCGACGAGCTTGCGGGCTGCTTGGACCGCCCGGTTGGGGTCGTTCCCGTCGTCCTCGGTGACGAGCTGGATCGGTCGGCCTGCGACACCTCGGCTGTTGGTACCGAAGAGAGCCGCGATCTCTGCGGGGTACTCGCCCCGGTTCACCTGCTCCGCGGCGTACTCGATCATCCTGACGCCCTGTTGGGAGTAGAACGACGCGGCGCCCGAGGTGTCCTCGATGACGCCGATCACCAAGGGGTCCCCGGTGAGCCCTTCGGCTCCGGCGGGACTCGGTGACGCGCCGCAGCCTGCCAGCACCGCGATGGACGATGCCAGGGCCCCGACGAGCACCCACAACCTGTTTGATCTCATGATTCGGCCTCTTTGCCTCTCGCTGTGCCCCGGCGCGACTGTGGAACCACCCGCCGACGGCGGGCGGCGACGTTCACGGACTACGGCGCTGCCTCAGGACGGCACGCGATCTGCAGTTCGAGTCACCGTCGTCATGTGGTCGACGGCGTGGAAGCCGTCCCAGATGGCGTTGTCGAGTCGACGAGGCGCCAGACAGTCGCCGATGCGGACGACGCGCGGGTCGTCGCTCATCTGCCGATACAGGTCGTCGTTGACGACGTTCCCCGTCGCGAGGACGACGGTGTCGAACTCACCCAGGTCGACGGTGTCGCCCGCGAAGACGTCGTAGGCGTGCACACCCCGGTCCTGGATGGCCGAGATCCACGTATGGGGCCTGAGTTCGATGCCGGCCCGGCGCAGACGCTTGTACAGGAACTCCTGGTTGGGCCCGCTCCACAGGCCGACCGACATCGACCTCGACACAACGGTCACAGCGCGCCCGTGCTGGGCGAGGAACTCGGCCGCGGTAGTCGCCTGCCCCTGGAACTCGTCCTCGACGACGAGGACCCGAGCCCCGACCAAGTCCGGTGCCTCGAGGACATCCCATACGGACTTCACGTGGGGGAGATCATGCCCCTGCAGGGCCAGGACATCGGGGCGGGCGGTGGAGAAGCCGGTGCGCAACGGCCGCGATCCGGCCGCCAGGAGTACATGGTCGAATACCCTGAGGTCTGCGACGGTGGCGGTGACACCCAGCCGCACGTCGACCCCGAGGTCCGCCAGCCGACGGCTGAGGTGCTCGACGATCAGGTGGAGCTCCGCGCGGCTCGCGCAGCGGGAGGCGAGTTCGATCTGTCCGCCCAGTCTCGGACCGGACTCGAAGAGCACCACCTCGGCACCGGCCTCGGCGACCGTGACTGCCGCCTTGAGACCCGCCGGTCCCCCGCCCACCACCCCGACGGACCGATGCGGGAGGGCACCGTGGAACGGTATGTCCTCGAAGCCCACCCGTGGGTTGACCGTGCAGCTCATCGCCGCGCCCATCGCGCTCCGACCCACGCAACCCTGGTTGCAGCTGATGCACGGGACGGCACTGCTGAGTCGCCCATCCGCGATCTTCTTCGGCAGTGTGGGATCGGCGATCAGTGCTCGGTTCATCCCCACCAGGTCGGCCTCGCCGTCGGCCACCAACCGCTCAGCCATAAGCGGGTCCTTGACACGGGTAGCCACCATCACCGGCAGCGACACCGCATCTTTGATCATCTGCGCAGCGCTGACGAAGAGTCCGGCGTCGTGGGACATGTCGGCGATCCACAGGGGATAGTTCTCGTTGCTCGCCCCGCTGACGTTGAGGTAGTCGACCCCTCCCACCTGCTCCAGCAGTCTCGCGGTGATGACGGCATCGGCCGGCGTGACACCACCGGGGATCATGTCGTCGCCGTTGATGCGCACGCCCACGAGGAAGTCCGCAGGGACGGCCGTCCGGATGCGGCGCACGATCTCGCACACGATCCTCGCCCGACCCTCGTGCGACCCGCCCCACCCGTCGGTGCGGCGGTTCATCTGGGGCGAGACGAACTGGGCGAGACCGTAGCCCTGGGCGGCGAGGAGCTCGACGCCGTCCCAACCCGCTTCGGCCATGAGCCCGGCCGACCGCGCGAAGCTCGCGATCATCTCCTCGATCTCGAACGCCTCGAGCTGTTTCGGAGTCTCGCGGACGACCGGATCCGGAAGCGGTGACGCCGACAGCAGGGGCAGTCTGCTCTGCAGTGACGAGCCCTGACGTCCGCCGTCCCAGAGCTGTGCGACCATCAGCGCGTCGTGCGCCTGCACGGTCTGTGCGAGTCTACGATGCCCTTCGAGCGCCTCGGGGGCGAAGGCGTAGTTCTGAGCGCCACCGGTCTTCGAGCGGTCCCATGCGGCGAAGTTCCCCGCAACGATCATGCCGACGCCACCGGCGGCGCGTTCGGCGTAGTAAGCGATCTGGCGGTCGGTGACCAGGCCGCCGGCGGCGAAGTAGGTGCCGTGGGGCGGCGAGACGATGCGGTTCTTCACGGCGCGCGACCCGATCCGCGTGGGGCTCATCAGGTGCGGGAGCACCGTCCCGTCCCGCCATTCCTCGATCATAGCTGGTCTCCTTCCGACGTGGCGCTCAGCAGCGCACGTGCTGCGACGACCCTCGGCTTGATCTCGTCGACGCTCATGTCCGCGAACGGCGAACCCATCAGCTCGTCGCTGAGCAACTGCAGGTCCTTCACCAGCAGATCCACCTGGTTGTCCGAGAGCACGGCCAGACCGTCTCCGATCACGCTCGATCCCGAGGACGTCCGAATCACGCTGCACGCGACCGACGCGTCGATTCCACCCTCGTGCGCCGTGGCGAGCGCGACCGCTGCGGCCAGCGCATTGTGGGTCGCGAGACCATTGTTGATCAACTTGAGCAGGGAGGGCTGACCGACCGCATCGAGAGTGAAGGTCCTCGCGAAGAGATCACGGAGGAGGTCGCGCTCGAACTCGTCCGGCTCTGGGCCGGCGAGGAGACCGGTGAGCTCCCCCTGCGCCGCCTTGACCTCTCCGCCCGAGACGGGGAGCTCGAACAGGCGGAGACCTGCGGGCCCGCCGCCGATCACGGCACGTGCTGCGGACGGTGTCATCGTGGTGACGATGAAGACGCTCGCCCCGTCCACGAGGACCGAGGACACCTCCGGGCGGGAGAGCACCGATTCGACCTGCGGTGCCGTACGCACCGCGATCACGACGCAGCGGACGGTCTGCCAGTCGATGTCCTCGAACACGGAGACTGCGGGAGTCCCCGAACTCGCGCTCCACGCGCCGGCCCGCAGGGCGTCGACATCGAGTCCGACGACGTCTCTGTCGCAGTCGGCGAGCCGCCGGGCCATTCCGCCGCCGATCCCTCCGAGCCCGACGACCACGATCCGGGTCCGGTCCACGTCATGATCGTCCGTCAACGAGCACTCCCTCTCCGCCTCCGCGTCGAGGCGCTGCCTGCGGATTGATGTAGTCCTGTAGATGCGTGACCTTGCCGTTCCGACGGGTGATGAACCAGATGTAGTGCAGGACCACAGGCGTTCCGTCGAGGAGCCTGTGGTGGCCGGTGGCGCGCACGACGGTGTCGTCGCCAGCCTGAAGGGTCTGCACGTCGCGGAAGGTCCCGATCTCGAGGCGTTCGGCCAGTCGACTCATGTGGCGCGCATCGCCGCGTGGCCTTCCAACCTGCGAACTCGATGCTCGGGCGCCCACGGCAGTTCGTGGACGCCGTCCGGGGCGAACATGGCCAGCCATCCGTCGAGATCGCCGCCCGAAAGGGCGTCGATCGCCGTCGCGAGCCATCCCGGAAGTGTCGATTCCGTACTCATGACGGCCGCGCTATTCGGCGGCAAGCGCTTCGACACGCTCGCTGTGGAAGCGGATGGCTCGCGAGTGGTACCGGATGAGCTCGTCCGACCTTGCCCTCGAGACTCGCCACCTCAGTGACCTCCGTACGGACACCGCAACGTGTCCTCGTCGGGATGGGCGCGCCCGGGACTGGGCCCGGGGACGCGGCCGAGCGTCATGCTCAGCGGATGTAACCAGTGAGTTGGCAATCCAACTGCTAGGTCAAATTAGGGTGCGGCTCGCGCTCCTGTCAACAGCCGCAAGCGGACGACGGGCAGCGTCTTGACACCCCCCGCGCCCCGCATCACGATGACCAACCACGCGTTCAGTAAGCCGACCATGTGGTCAAAATCGGCCGGGCCGGGCTGAACGCGTTCGATCCCGCCACACCGACGAGGGAGAGCGCGGTGCCAGGTCGCCTGGAAGGCAAAGTCGTCGTCATCACCGGAACCGGAATCGGGATGGCCAGGCAGGTCGCCCTCCGCTGCGTGGCCGAAGGCGCGTCCGTCATCGGATGCGACATCCTGGGCGAGGACGCCCAGGAGACTCTCGACATCGTGCGAGCGGCCGGAGGAAGGATGGAGTCACTCCATCCGATCGACCTGACCAACGAGCAACACGCCCACCACCTACTGGAGTTCGCCGCCGACAAGTTCGGTGGCGTGGACGTCGTGCATCACAATGCAATGCAGATGAGACTGGGAGCAGTCGAGGACTCGAGCCTGGACGATTGGCAGTTCACGATCGACCACACCCTGCTGATCCCCTTCCTCGTCTCCAAGCACGCCATTCCTCACCTTCGGGCGCGCGGCGGCGGCAGCATGAGCTACATGGGCTCCGTCGCCGGCGCGAACCTCGGCACCGGCTACCCAGGAAACCTGCCTCTTCATCCCGCCTACTCGGTGGCAAAGGCCGGGGTGATCCGACTTGCCTCCTACCTGGCGCACGAGCTGGCACCATGGAACATCCGGACGAACACCATCTCCCCCGGGTGCGTCGCCACGCCAAGAGGCCTGAACTTCTACGGCGCAGAGGGAACCGCCGACCGCCAGGTGGTCATGAACGCCCACCTGACCAAACGCCTCGGTGAACCCGACGACATCGCGAGCGCCGTCGTGTACCTGGCTTCCGACGAGGCGTCCTGGATCAACGGCCTGAACCTCGCCATCGACGGCGGCCACCACACCTCCGGAGGCGCAGGAACAGCAGACCCGAACGACGTGGCCGTCTACGCCCCGAAGATGAAGGCGTGGTCGACAGTGGACCACTGGGAGACGTCGGGCAAACGCGCCTAGCGGAACGACGCATGACACCGAGTCCGAAACCCCAGAAGCAGTCCCATCGCTGAGTCGAGGATCGAGTCAGCTGATCAAGATCAGCTGACTCGGCCAGGTCGACCGCAGCGATACGGCGGCGCGTCGACCAACTTGCGAGGCAGGCTATTGAGTCCGTCACGCGGCTGGTTCCGGTGGCGCGAAGGACCCGGAGACCTCCACCTTAGACTGACTGATCAGTTGGTAATCCTACCGGATGGTCGCCCTCTTCGGCATCACGACGCTGCAACAGAGGTCGACCTCCCGCGGAGCCCCGACGAGCACTGGGCGGGTTGCCGGGCAGTCAGAACACTGCTAACTTGACGATTATGCACAATGCGTCAATGGTAGACGCCGGTCGGCAGCGCACCTCCGCTCACCGGCCAGAGAGCGACGCCGAGCTGCGAGAGTTCCGGCGGCAGACCCTGCCGCTCTATAACGAGAACGCGCTCAAGCTCGGTGTCTTCGGGATGAACTGCAGCGGCGGGATGGCCATCTCTACCGCTGAGTCCACGTTACGGATCGAATGGGACCACCAACTGGAGCTGGCCCAGCTCGCCGACCGGTTGGGCTTGGAGGCGTACATTCCCATCGCGCGCTGGAAGGGCGCCGGAGGGAAGATCAACTATCTGGGCGAGAACTTCGAGCCGATGACCTTCGCCGCCGCGATCGCGGCGAGCACGAAGGAGATCATGACCTTCGCGACCGTACACGCCCCCGTCGTCTCACCCATCGCGGCAGCCAAAATGATCACGACGATCGACCACATCTCCGGCGGCCGGGCAGGACTGAACGTCGTCATGGGCTGGCTGACCCGGGAGTTCGACATGTTCGGGCTGACCCAGCGGGACCACCAGGCTCGATATGCCTTCGGTTCGGAGTGGCTCGAGATCGTCGACCGGCTGTGGAACGAGACCGCGGAGTTCGACTTCGCGGGCGAGCACTTCACGCTCAAGAATGCGGAGTCGGCCCCGAAGCCGATCCAGCCACGTCCGGTCGTTCTCAACGCGGGTTCGTCGCCGACCGGGGCGGAATGGGCGGCCCGCCACGCCGACTTCAACTTCGCCAGCTATGCCTCACCAGAGGCCGGCACGAAGTACGTGGCCGACATCAAGCGGCTCGCGAGGGAGAAGTACGAGCGCGACATCGGGGTCCTGACCTACGCGTTCGTGATCTGCCGCGACACCGAGGCAGAGGCCCGCCGCGATCTCGAGCGAGTCGTCGAGATGGCCGACGTCGAGGGCGCGGCGAACTGGATGTCGGCGCTCGGACTTCAGAGCGCGTCGTTCTCCGAGGACACGCTGAAGGGCGAGTTCGCCAGGTATTTCGTGGCCGGCGGGGGCGCCGCCCGCGTCGTCGGAACCCCTGAGCAGGTCGCCGCGCAGCTCCAAGAGATGAGTGGGACCGGGCTCGACGGCGTCATGCTGGGCTTCCTGAACTACAAGGAGGAGCTGGCCGACTTCGGCGAGAAGGTCATGCCACTGCTCCGCGAGGCCGGCCTGCGCAAGTAGCTCGCCCGCGATCGGCCTCCAGGACGACGACGGCCCGGGAGCCGCCGAGGTGACCCGGGCCTCGTCGTCTCAACCTCGGTCCGTGGCCGCCCCGACACTCCGAAGGTGTGCCAGTACGGTCTCCTCGTTGTGGCGAATGTGGTGCGCGACAGCTTCAGCAGCTCGCTTGGGCGACCGTGCCCGCAATGCGGCGACGATCTCTTCGTGCTCCTCCTGTATGGCGCACGCATACTCCGCCGTGAGCATCGGCTGGGCGAACTGCGTGTGATAGGCCACCGACGCATCACGCAAGGATTCGATCATGGCGTTGAGCCGTGGCCGCTTGGCCGCTCCATTGATGACTGCATGGAACCGTGGGTTGAGCTCAGCCGAATGCATGTCAGGATCCTCGACGAGGGCGATCTTCATCCGCCCCAGCAAGTCGTCGAGCTCCGCCAAGGCGTCCTCACTGATGACCTCGGCGGCACGCTCCGCGGCGAGCGACTCGAGAGCGATCCGGATCTCGAAGTTCTCACGGATGTCCGCCACCGACGGCGCGAAGACGATCACGCCGCGGTGGGTGGACTGCCGCACGAGCCCCTCCCGGGCCAACGCGGTGAAGGCCTCCCGCACCGGCGTGGAGCTGACACCGAAGCGGTCGGCGATCTCCATCTGCCGCAGCCGCGTACCGGGCGCCAGCGCTCCGGACAGGATGAGCTGCCGCAGCTCCTGCGTGATCGCGCTCGCACGGGTGACCGGCATACCCACTGTTGCCATACCTGCAGATTACCAGGCTGTGCACGATGCACGAACCGGCGTGACGTCGCTCCAGGCAGCCAAACCTGGGCTTCGCGGCGCACCGACTGCAGTCTTGGCATGCCCGTACAGCACGGTCTGTCGCCCACCTCCCATGACATCAAGAGGTATTGCCGGTGACTTCGGGCACGTGCTAGCGTCCTGATTATGCACAATGCGTTAACGGTGACCAGCGTGCCCCCGGAGTACAGCATCAACTTCATGGAGCCGGAGCGGAACAAGAACCCGTTTCCCGAGCTGAACGCCCTCCGGGAGATGGCCCCTGTGGTGTACAACCCGGCCATCAAGACCTACATGGCTACGACCTACAGCGCTGCTCGAACGGTGCTCAGGGACGAGGCCCGCTTCAGCCAGGACGTCGAGTTCGGCCGCAGATTCCTGGGCGGGGAGACGCTGACCTCCACGAGCAAGCCCTTCCACACCCGGATCCGCGCCGTCCTCGGCCCACAGCTTACCCGCGGGTCGATCGACGACGCGTCGGGTTGGATGACTCGAACGGTCCATGAGCTGGTGGACCCGGTGATCGACCGCATGCTCGACGGCGAGACGGTCGACCCGGTGACCGCGGCGATTCACTACATCCCCGCGGCAGTCATCACCGAGATGCTCGGGTTGGAGCCGGAAGGTCGAGAACGGTTCCGGGCCTGGATGCCGGCGATCATCGGCCTCGCCGACGTCGACGGACAGGCCGATCCCGAGATTGCCGCGGAACTTCTCCGCAACGGCCTGGCAGCCCAGGAGGAGGTTAAGGAGTACTGTGGGCGGCTTCTCCGGGAGCGGCGGAGGAACCCGGGGAACGACCTGATCAGCACCCTGGCGACGTCGACGCTCGGCGAGGCCGACCAGCAGGGCGCAGGCGACGACCCCGACGCCGTCACCCATTTCACCGAGGCAGACTTCGTCGCGCAGATCTCACAGCTCATCCTCGCCGCACAGGACAACACGGCGCACCTGATGAGCAACATGCTTATCCTCTTGGCCCGCCACCCCGATCAGCGCCGCGCGATCGAGCACGATCGAGAGCTGCTCCCACAGGCGATGGAGGAGGCCAACCGCCACACCGGTTCCATTATGTTCCTCCCCCGCCTCGTCCGACACGGCGACGTGGAACTCGAGGGGTACCACATTCCGAACGGTGCTCGGGTCTGGTCGCTGCACGGTTCGGCCGACCGCGATCCATCTCGCTGGGAGCGGCCGGATGACTTCGACATCTTCCGCGAGTACAAGACAAACATCGGTTTCGGGTTCGGCGCCCACAACTGCATCGGCGTCAGCCTGGCCCGCAAGGAAGTCTCGCTCTTCCTCAACCGGTTCCTGGACCGCGCACCCGAGTGGCAGCTCGCCACCGAGGACTTCTCCTTCGGCAGCACCTTCATCTCCAGGGGCCCCGAGGCCGTTCCCCTCTACCACGACAAGCGACGGTGAGATCATGAACATCCAGGTCGACGCGGACAAGTGCATTGCCAGTGGAGCGTGCGCCCAGGTCTGCCCCGAGGTCTTCGATCTCGACGACGAGGGGGTGATCGTCGTTCTCGACGCCGCCCCGCCGGCCGAGCTGCGAGCGAAGGTCGAGGAGGCCGCGGCAGCCTGTCCGGCCGCCGTCATCGAGGTCCACGACCAGTCTCGGGTCTGAGGTGGTGGTCATCCTGATCAAGATTGCAGCCTGGTGTCCAGGGTAGTCCCGCCCAGGATGGAGGCGGCCCGCTTTCGCGGGCGCGGGAACGTGTGCGTCGAACAGGTGGACGTGCCCGTTCCGGGCCCGGACGAGGTGCTCGTCGCGCTCGCGTTCTGCGGTGTGTGCGGCAGCGACGTCTCCGAGTTCGAGAGCGGCCCGCTCAACGCCCACGTCGCCGAGCTGCCGCACCTGATCACAGGCCACACCGGTCCGGTGACCCTCGGGCACGAGATGTCGGGCTACGTTGTCGAGAGCCCCGCCGACGGCGGCCTCACTGTCGGCGCACTCGTCACCTCCTCCGGCGGTGTGACGTGCGGCGGGTGCAGGCAGTGTGCGGCCGGGCGGCCCAACCTGTGCGAGCGGTACCACATCGTCGGGATGCACCGGAACGGCGGACTGGCGGCCTATTGCACCATTCCCGTACGGGCTTGTCTGGACGCGACTCCGTTCAGGGTGAGCCCGTCCACGGCTGCGCTGGCTCAGCCGATGGCGATCGCCCTCCACGCCCTTCGCCGTGGCGATCCTTCGGCGGGTGGGCGGGTGGCCGTGGTCGGCGCCGGCGGGATAGGTGCCTTCCTGGTCTATGCAGCCGTGGAGAGCGGCGCCGACGTGTTCGCGATCGACGTCGACGACGACCGGATCGCACTTGCGCGCCGGCTCGGAGCAACCGCCCTGTCGAGCGGCCCCCTCGGGGGGCGGCAAGGGTCCACCGCGCAGGCCCGGTCCTTCGACGTCGTCTTCGAGACGTCCGGCACCCCGCAGGGGCTGTCGGCGGCCGTCGAGCTCTGTGACCGCGGGGGGCGCCTCGTCCTCGTCGGGATCCAGGCGCCGGGCGTCGGTGTCGAGGCGCGCGACATCGCCCTCGGCGAGCTCGACGTCCGGGGTTCGGTGTCCCTCGACCCCTCTCGTGATCTGCCCGAGGCGTTGCGGGTCCTCGCGACCCGAGAGGACGGGTGGGCCGACGTCGCGCCGACGGCGTTCCCGCTTCGTGACGTGGCTCGGGAGGGCCTCAGCCGCGCCGCGAGCCGCACGCGGATCAAGACACTCTTCGCCCCTGCGCTCGCCGAGCCCTGCGATATCACCCGCGCCGATGACCTCGTCGTGAGCCGGATCGGGCTGCGGTGACCCCGTCCGTCCCCACGACCGCACCCGCGACGTCACCGGACGCTCGCGCGGAACCGTAAGGAGAGTTCCCCATGCCACCCGACATCGCCTCCGCCAAGGTCCTCACGTTCGCCGACATCACCGAGATGGCGGTGGTGCCGCTGGGCTCGGAGGGCAAGCAGTGGAACCGGCACCTCTTCGACGCGGCCTCGTCCGGCACCCCGCAGCTCGTCGCTGACGTGATCAGGTTCGAGGCGGGCTTCGTCCACCACATGCATCGCCACTTCCACGCCGATCAGATCGTCGTCCCTCTGGAGGGATGGATCACCATGTACGACGAGCACCGCACCCCCACTGAGCTCCGTGTGGGGCAGGCCAGCCTGGTCCCCCGCCACATCTGGCACGAGGCCCGGAACCTCAGTGGCGCGGACTGCGTGGTGCTGCACCTGTTCGCCGGGGCTGGGGACTACTCCGAGGTCGGCTTCGAGGCGTGGCCGGGGGGCACGGCATGACGACGAGCCGGGCCGAGGCGGAGCGGGTGTCCGCGGCATTGACGGACGCCCTGCAGAGCGCCGACCGAGACCGGCTCGAGGCTGTCATCGACCCAGCTGCGACCCTCTGGCACAACACGGACCAGGTCGAGTCGACCGGCGCGGAGCTCGTGACGGCCGTGGTGGACATCGGCGCGGTCTGCAGCATCTCGCTCAGCGTCGGTCGGGTCGGGGTGACGGACACGGGTTTCCTGCAGACTCAGGAGTGGACGTTCCGGACGGCCGCGGGGGCAGCCCTCACCATCCACAGCTCCTTCGACATCACGCTGGGACCTGACGGCCGCGTGATCCGGCTCGACGAGTACGTCGACAGCAGTGCGCTCACGGCGCTGGGCGAACTCGTCGCGGACGGCGCACGACACGCCGCCAGCGCGGTCACATGACCCGCTCCCGGGTCGTCGTCGTCGGTGCGGGCGCGGCCGGCTGGTCCACGGTCGAAGCGCTACGACGGTTCGGCTTCGACGGCCGGATCACAGTACTGTCCGACGAGGTCCACCTTCCTTACGACCGGCCGCCCCTGTCGAAGCAGGTGCTCAGCGGCGAGTGGGAGCCAGGGCGCGCGCAGCTGGCCTCGGCCCACCGGATCGCCGAGGCCGACGTCGAGTGGGCGCTCGGGGTGACGGCGGCGGCGCTCCACAGCGCCGACCGGCTCGTGGTCACGGTCGACGGCCGTCCGTATCCGTACGACGAGCTGGTGATCGCCACCGGGGTACGTGCCCGGCGGCTGCCCGTCCTCGCCCGGGACGCCCTCGTGCTCCGCACCCTCGACGACTGTGTGGCCCTCCGCGAGCGCCTCCGCACGGCGCGTAGCCTCGTCGTGCTCGGAGCGGGCTTCCTCGGCCTCGAGGTCGCCGCCACTGCTCTGGCCCGAGGGGTCGCGGTGACCGTGATCGACCCGCAGCGGCATCCGCTGGCCGATCGGCTCGGCTCAGCCGCGGCGTCGTCGCTGGTCGCCCAGCACCGCAGCCGGGGCGTCCGGGTATTGACCGGGACAGCCGTATGCCAGACGCAGCGCGTGGCCGAGCGTGACTTCTGGCTGCTTCGCCTGTCCGACGACACGACGATCTCCGCAGATCTCGTACTGGTCGCGGCGGGGTCGGTGCCCGCCGTCGAGTGGCTCGCGGGTACCTCCCTCGAGGTGGACGACGGTGTGCTGTGCGACAGCGAGGGTCGCGCGGCACCCCACGTCTGGGCCGTCGGGGACGTCGCGCGCTGGTACCGGCCCGACCTCGGGCAGCACGTCCGGTTCGAGCACCGTACGAGCGCCGTCGAGCAGGGCCAGGCGGTGGCGCGCGCAATCTGCGGAGCACCCGCCACCGGCCGTGCGATCCCTTTCTTCTGGACCGACCAGTTCGACCTCAAGATTCAGGTCTGGGGCTCGACGTCGTCCGCGGCCGACGTCGACGTCGTGTTCGGGGATCCCGGCGGGCCCGCGTACGTCGCGGTCTTCCACGACGGCGACGTCGCGTCCCCGACCGGTGTCCTCGCCTGGAATGCCGCAGGGCCGTCCAGGCCCTACCGAGAGGCGCTTGTCCGGGAGCGGTCGACAGCCTGACGACGGTGTCGCCTACGGCGGCAAGACGTTCCGAGAGTACTGATCGCCCCAGCCTGCCGGCCGGGGCACGAGAGACATCCAGGAGGTGGCCGGTGCGACTGGCGACAGTGCGAGGCAGGGCCCACGTGGTGACCGATCCCGATCCGCTGAGGGGTGTGGACGTGGAGCAGGCGAGTGGAGGCCGGTTCTCCGCAGACATCGCGAGCCTGTACCCGGTCTGGAGTGACCTCGTCGCGTGGGCGGGGGACATCGACGACGCCCAGGTCGTCGCTCTCGACCGAGCGAGCCTCGGTAACCCGGCGCCACGACCGGCGCAAGTGTTCGCCGTCGGGCTGAACTACGCGGACCACGCGGCGGAGTCCAACCTCGCCACCGAGCGCACGCTCGTGCCGCCGACATTCACCAAGTTCCCGTCCTCGCTGTCCGGGCCCTTCAGCCCGCTCCGCCTCGCGGGACCGACGGTCGACTGGGAGGTGGAGTTAGTCGCCGTCATCGGCAGAACCGCTACCGGCGTGGCCGTCGACGAGGCGTGGTCCTCCGTCGCGGGCCTCGCGGTGGGCCAGGACTTCTCCGAACGGACCGTCCAGAGCGCGGGCCCGGCGCCGCAGTTCTCGCTCGGGAAGTCCTACCCCGGCTTCGGCCCGATCGGCCCCTGGCTGGTCACACCGGACGAGCTCGCCGACCCCGACGACCTGCTGCTGACCTGCGCGGTCAATGGCGAGGAGGTCCAGAAGAGCCGGACATCCCAGATGATCTGGTCAGTGCCGGAGCTCGTGTCGGTGCTCTCCGGCATCTGCACGCTGCACCCAGGGGACGTGATCTTCACCGGGACACCGGCGGGGGTGGGCGCCGCGCGCACCCCGCCGCGGTTCCTCACCCCCGGTGACCGGATCGTCAGCCGAGTGGAAGGGATCGGCGAGATCGAGCAGACCTGCCTCGCCGCCGACTAGAGAGGAGCTCATGATGTCACTGCACCGCCTCGCCTCCGTCACGATGGGGGTCCCGGACCCCGCCGCTGTCGGCGACTACTACCGCGATTTCGGCTTGACCGAGACGTCTCCGGGCCGTTTCGCGACCACTGACGGGGGCGAGCAGCTCACCATCGTCCGCGCCCCTGCCCGACGTCTGAACGCGCTACGGATCGAGGTCGACGATCCCGACGATCTCGGCCGCGCGGCGCGCAGCCTGCGGGACATGGAGATCCCGGTCGACCACCACGACGAGGACCGGCTCGAGGCGGTCGAGCGGGTCACCGGTCTGCGGGTGACCCTGAAAGTCGCGCCGCGTCGAGAGGTCGCCCCCGCTCCGGCCCCGCTCTACAACGGTCCGGGCCGGATTGACAGGCCCGACGTCCGCGCCGCCGCGGTCGAGCGCACCGAGCGGGTCCGCCCGCGAAAGCTCGGTCACGTGGTGATCGGGAGCCCCGACGAGGACGCCAGCCGACGGTTCTTCAGCGACGGTCTCGGACTCAAGCTCAGCGACCGGGTCCCCGGCCTCGCCTCATTCCTGCGGTGCTCGGTCGACCATCACAACGTCCTGGTGCAGGCCGCGCCGACGACGTTCCTGCACCACACGGCCTGGGAGGTCGACGACGTCGACGAGGTGGGCCGAGGCGCTACGGCGATGTTGGAACAGGACCCTGGAAGACACGTCTGGGGCCTGGGACGGCACCACATCGGCTCGAACTTCTTCTGGTACCTCAAGGACCCTGCGGGCAACTTCTCCGAGTACTACTCCGACCTCGACGAGATCGTCCAGGACCAGCTCTGGAGCCCGGAGACCATCGAAGGGGCACGCGGTCTGTACAACTGGGGGCCGCCTCCCCCTCCGTCGTTCCTGAAGCCGGAGGATCTCGCCGCACACATGGCCGGCACGCATTCGACGTGACGGACCGAGAGGGGGACGCCCAGATGCCATGGATCACCCACGATCGTCGTCATCCGGACGAGGCAGCCGCCACGGCGGTGGGCACCTCGGGATGACACCGCTCGAGCGCGACGATTCCACTCTCGGCGCCTTCACCCGGTGGTTGAGCCGCCACCGCCGGATTCGCCGACTACGAGCAACTCTGGCGGTGGTCGTTCAACGGCCTCCCCGGGTTCTGGTCGGCCGTGCACGACTTTCTCGACGTCTCGTTCCGCAACCAGTACCAGGACGTGCTGGACGCCGTCGTCATACCCGGCGCCTAATGGTTCCCGGGTGTCCAGATCAACTACGTGGACCCCTTGCTCCGTGCGTCGAGCCCCGATGCGCCCGCATTCGTCACCCACGACGAGACCAGGGCGGCCGAGGTCCTGACCTTCGAGGACCTACGACGGCAGGTGGCCGGCGTCGCCGACGCACTGCGCGGTCTCGGGGTCGGTACGGGCGATCGCGTCGTCGGCTATCTTCCCAACACGGCCGTCGGAGCGGTCTGGGCCTCGGTCGGTGCGGACTACGCACCCGAGGCCGCGGTCGACCGCCTCTCACAGCTGCAGCCGATGGTGCTCGTCGCCGCCGACTGATACCGGTTCCGCGGCGAGGACCGCGACCGCCGCAGCGCGGTGTTGGCGGTGGTGGCAGCTTTGCACCCCCGGCACACGGTGCTGGTGTCCCGTCGGGCTCGAGTCGCCGCCCGGGTGGCTGGACTGGAGGTCACCAACAGCGGGCGAGCCCGAACTCGACCCCGCCGCGGTCGACTTCGATCGAGTACGACCCGAGGGTCACGATGATGACCGCCGCTCGGAAGAGCCCGACGAATACACTGTTCGCCCCGTGAGGACCCCGACGGCGATGCCCGCGACCGCGACCAGGTACATGTCGAGGCCTTCGCCGCCGAGGACCGCGGTGGCGTAGAACGACGTGGCGTAGGTCCCGCCCACCGACGTTTCCGCAGGTGTTCTGCTTTGCGACACACCCCGTGCATGATCATTTCGATTCGAGGTGCTCGGCGGCGCGGTCCAGCCCCTGGGCGGCCTCCGCGCGCAGCGCGCTCTGCAGGGGCTCGGTCTCGGACAGGGAGGCGGAGAGGAAAGCGTGGACGGCGTGGAGCGCAGCACCCGCCGCTTCGAGGTGGTCGTCGGGCGCGCGCTCCCGCGCGCGAGCGAGTCGATGCACGAGCCGCCGCAGCGTCCACAGACACCACAGGACCTCACCCGTGCGCTCGTCGCGGGCGAGCATCCGGGTGGCGCGGAACGCGAGATCCTGCGCGGTGTCGAGCGCGGACTCGCCCCCGGCGGTGCGCATCACCTCCGCCGCGTAGAGGATCGCCTGTCCCTCCGCCGCGCCTGCGGCCACGCTCGCGACCTGCAGGCGATGGAGACCCCGCTCGCGCGGCTGGGCCTCGACTAGGTGGTCGAGGCCCAGCCGCTCTATCGCCTGCCGGAGAACATCCGTCGAGCTCATGCTCTTGGGCACGGCACGCTCCTCAGCTGTAGCAGTCGGTGCCGCCGAGCCGCGCCCAGTCGTCCGGGTCGTGCATGACCCAGATCTCCGCGTCGTGGGCGAAGGCGAGCTGGTTGATGCGGTGGATCGACTGCACGCTGGCCGAGGCGTTCATGTCGACCGGGCAGGGCATCACGGTGGCGAGCTGGTCGCGCGCGTGCACGGCGTCGGCGGTGATGAGGAAGGAGCGGGACGGCAGCTTCACCACCATCGACAGCTCGCCGTCGGTGTGTCCGGGTGTCCGGATGATCTGCACGCTGCCGTCCCCGAACAGGTCGAGGTCCCAGCTCAGCGGGTTCCAGGCGTACGCGCGGGCCCGGTCGAGGTCCGCTCGCCCGAAGAACTGCGAGTAGAGCGGGTCCGGCCAGAAGGCGTACCGGATGTCCTCGAGCGACATGTAGATCTGCGCATGCGGGAAGAGCCCGAGCCCGCCGGTATGGTCGAAGTGTCCGTGGGATATGACGACGTGGGTGACGTCCGCGGGGGTGAAACCGTGGTTGGCGAGCTGGCGGTCCAGCCGGTTCTCCGCGGGCAGGGTGAGCTTAAGGGTGTCCATCAGGTCGCCGTAGACCCCGCGCGGGTCCTCCCACGCGTCAGGCGCCATCCCTGTGTCGAACAGAACGAGCCCGCGCGAGTGCTCGATGAGGAAGACCGGGCACGGAGCGGTGATCTCCTCCTTCCCACCCATCACGAGGAAGCCGGAGTCGAGGGTGATGCTCCCGCCCGCCAGGGGGATGAGGCGTTTCGCTGTCGTCATCGTCAGCATCCTTCCGAGAAGAGGTCAGTCCGTGAGTACCTGCTGGATCTCCACGACGTTGCCTGCGGGGTCGGTCAGGAAGATCTGGTCCCAGCCCTTCACGACCCACTCGCCGTAGTCGGAGAAGGGGATGCCGGCCTCGTTGAGCGCCTTGCGGACGGCGTCGAGGTCGTCGGTGCGAAAAGCGAAGTGCCCCTTCAGGACCGGGTTGACGGTGTGGCCCAGCCGGTGCGCGAGGTAGGCCTGCCGACGGCCGATGTGGATCTGCAGCTCGTCCTTTCCGCTGACGTCGAAGAATGCGGCGTTGGAGGGGTTGAACATGGCCGCGTTGGATCGGCGCTGTGCGTCCTCCTCCGACTCCCCCTCGACGGCGGTCCGACCCTGCACGTCCTCGATGATCATCGGGATCTGGTCGAGGCCGAGCACGTCCTTGTAGAAGCCGTTCAGCTCCTCCATGTCGTCCGAGACGACGTTCACGTGGTGCAGGCGCATCTTCATCCGTGGTTCTCCGTTCAGCGTTCGGCGGGGGCGTCGGCGGGTCGCCAGGCCCCCTTGGCGTAGGCGGGTGGGTAGGGGGCCTCGAACCGGGACAGCCCGAGCTCGTGCGCGGCACGTAGCGGCCAGGCCGGTTCGCGGAGGGCGGCCCGGCCGATCGAGACGACGTCCGCCCGGCCTGTGACGATCACGTCCTCGGCCTGGGCGGGATCGGTCAGCAGCCCGACCGCGCCGGTCGGTACCCCGGACTTGGCACGGATCTCCTGGGCGAAGTCCACCTGGTAGCCAGGTCCGACGGGGATCTGCTGCCGCTCGTCGAGGCCTCCCGAGCTGGCGTCGACGAGGTCCACGCCGTGGTCACGGAGCAGGGCGGCGAGCTCGACGGTCTCCGCCACGTCCCAGCCGCCGTCGATCCAGTCCGTCGCCGACAGCCGCACGACCAGGGCCTTCTCGTCGGGAAGCGCCGCCCGGGTGGCGTCGACGACCTCGACGAGGAACCGGATGCGGTTCGCGAAGGAGCCGCCGTACCCGTCGGTCCGCAGGTTGGACAGCGGCGAGAGGAACTCGTGCAGCAGATAGCCGTGCGCCCCGTGCAACTCGACGACGTCGAACCCGGCCTGGTCGGCACGGCGGGCGGACTCGGCGAAGGCCCGCACCACCGCCTCGATGTCCGCGACATCCATGGCGCGCGGCGCCGGGAACCCGTTCCACACTACCGCCGAGGGGGCGATCGTCTCCCAGGCCGGGACACGCGAGCCGAACCACCACGAGCCGTTCGACGAGCCGCCCTTGCGGCCGGCGTGCGCGAGCTGCACGCCCGCCGCCGCACCCTGCTCGTGGACGAAGCCGACGATACGGGCCCAGGCCGCGGTCTGCCGGTCGTTCCACAGCCCGGTGTCCCGCGGGCTGATCCGGCCCTCCGGGGTCACCCCGGTGGCCTCGGTCATGACCAGGCCGAACCCGCCCGCGGCACGGGTACCCAGGTGGGCGAGGTGCCAGTCGGTGGGGACCCCGTCCTCGGCGGTGACCGAGTACTGGCACATCGGCGCCAGCCAGATCCGGTTGCGGCTGGTGACCCCGCGGAGCGTGAAGGGGGTGAACAAGGCGGACACGACTGGTACCTCCGAGTGGTCAGGCGGGCACGGGCACGCGGGCGGCCAGCCCGCCGGTGACCCGGTCCGTCCAGCGGCTCACGAAGAACATGAGGACCGCGGCGGCGACGAAGAACCCGGACATGATCAGCAGGCCGGTGTGGGTGGAGCCGGTCGCGTCCTTGATCACGCCCATGACAGAGGGCCCGAGCAGGCCGCTGAGGCTCGTGAACCCTGTGATCATGCCCAGCGCGACCGCGGCCTGGTCCCCGGCGAAGACCTGTGCTTGCATCGACTGCCAGGTCGACAAGGTGCCGAAGAAGCTCGCGCCGCCGAGGCTGAGGCCGATCAGGGCGAGGACAGGAGTGCCGGTCGAGGCCGCGACGAACACTCCCACGGCTCCGACGAGCTGCAGGATCGTCAGGTGCCAGGTCCGGTCGCCGGTCCTGGTCACGCTGCGCATCACCGCCAGCATGACGAGCACGGAGAAGGCCCAGGGGATGGCCGAGACGAAGCCTGCCGCGGCGGCATCGAGGCCGAACTGCTCGCGGACGATGGTGGGGAGGAAGTAGATGGTCGTCCAGTAGCCGAGTCCCATGCAGAAGTAGGTGAGGGTGAACATCCATGCGGCGGGCCGCCGGAGCACGGCCCCGAGCTGCTCGAACCGGTGTGCGCGGGTGTTGTCAGTCTGTACGCCGGCCTCGGCGAGGTAGGCCTTCTCGTCGGCGTCGAGCCAGCCCGCGTCGGCCGGGGTGTTGGGGAAGCGGAACCAGATGTAGACGCCGAGGAGGACCGCGGGTATTCCCTCCAGCAGGAACGCCCAGCGCCAGCCCGCGAGTCCGAGCAGCCCGTGCAGGCCGAGCAGGGTGGAGGTCAGCACGGAGCCGAGCGCGAGCGCGACGGGGACGGCGAGGTTCATCATCGAGTACGTCTTCGGCAGCATCCGCGGCGGGCACCAGATCGCCATGTAGAGCAGCACTCCCGGGACGAACCCGGCCTCGGCGACCCCGAGCAGGGCGCGCAGGATGTGGAGGGAGAGCTCGTTCTGCACGGTGCCCAGGAGCATCGTGACCGCACCCCAGGAGACCATGATGCGGGCGATCCAACGGCGGGCGCCGAACTTGGCCAGCGCCATGTTCGACGGGATCTCGAAGAGGCTGTAACCGACGGCGAACAGGCCAGCCGCCAGGCCGAACGCGGCCGCGGTCAGGCCGAGGTCCAGTGACATCGGACCCGCGAGGACGCCAATGTTGATCCGGTCGACGTTGGAGATGAACAGGCCGAGCATGACTATGGGGATGAGTCGACGGCGCATCTTGCGGTAGATGCGGTCCTCGATGTCCGGCACAGCCGCTGCCAGTCCGGCGGGATTCGTCATCGAACCTGCTCCTTCGGGAGGACGGGAGTGTCTAGTTGACGTACGTGCAGACGAGCCGGCTGCCCTCGTCGTCGGCAGCCCCGCGGTCGGCTAACCCGCGGTAATGGATCAGCGGGCCGAGCATGACGATCGAGTGGGTCCGAACTACCTGTCCCCATAGAGATGCGGAGGTCAATGTCGAGCTAGCCCTGGCGAGTTCATCAGCAAATCGACTCTCTAGTCCGGGCGCGGATCGCTGAGCGCTCAACCCAGGGCACACCCTCCGTCGACGACCAGGGCGTGGCCCGTGACCCAGCGGGACTCGTCGCAGGCCAGGTAGACAATCGCGCCCGTGATGTCGCCCGAAGATCCGAAGCCCAGAGGGTGCCGGGCTCCGATGGCCTCCAGTGTGGACTGGGACATGGCTTCGTGGCGCGAGGACAGGAACGTGCCAGGGCACACTGCGTTCACTCGGATCCCGTCCTCGGCGTACTCGCGCGCCGCGACCCGGCTCAGCTGGATGACCCCGGCCTTGGCGGCGGAGTAGGGGGCGGCGTTGGGCCACACCGTCATTCCGGCCACCGAGGCGATGGCGACGATCGACGCCGGCGCCGCGCCGCGCTGTGCCCGGGCCACGGCCCGGATCGTGTGGAACGTTCCCGTCAGGTGGGCGCGCAGGGACTTCTCGAAGTCCTCGGTCGAGAGTTCGTGGATGGGTGCGTATGGAGACACGTTCCCGGCGGCGTTGACGACAACGTCGACCGATCCGTGCTCCGCGACAATCCGGGCGACGAGAGCGTCGTAGGCATCACCGTCGGTGACATCAAGCCCGTCGGCGATCACGTCGACCCCGGCGGCCCAGTCCTCACCGGCGAGCTTCTCCGCCCTGACCGGATCGAGGTCGACGAGAACCAGGCGCTCCACCCCCTCGTCGGCGAAGGAGCGCGCCACCGCGCCGCCCAGCGCGCCAGCTGCGCCTGTGACCAGCGCCGTCTTGGACCCGAGCCGAGTTCCCACGTCCCACCGCCGTCCAGTTCGTCAGTTCCGGTCTTTCCGGCGTCCTCCGCCGCGTTCATGTGTTCCGGTTCAGCTGCGCGGTCTGCACCGCGGCGGCGGAGTCGCCCTCGATGAGTTCGCGGCGGGCGGCGCGCTCAGCGCCGCGCCCCGCGGTCAGCATCACGACCACGCCCAAAGCCACAATGGCCGCCACAACCAGCAGTGCGAGGGTGAAGCTACCCGTGGCGGTCTGGATGCTCCCGGTCATGTAGGGACCCACGAAGCCGCTGATATTGGCCACCGAGTTGATCAAGGCGATCCCAGCAGCCGCACCGGCTCCGGTCATGGTGAGCGCCGGGAGCCGCCAGAACTGTGGGATCGCTGTGTAGATGCCGGAGACGCTGACACAGACGGCGACCACGAACAGGAGCCCGTTCTGAGTGAGCGCCGCGACGACCAGACCGAGCACGCCGCCGATCATGGGGATGGCCGTGGCCCAGGCCACGGTACGCCGAGCGCCGACTCGGGCCCAGATCACCATGGCGACCATGGCTGCGACGGAGGGGATCGCGGCGAGCAGCACGCTCGACACGTTGCCGTCCGCGCCGATCGTGCGGTTCAGGGTGTCGATCATGGTGGGGAGGAAGAACGCGAGGGGGTAGACGCCGAAGACGATCGTGAAAAACACGAAGCTCTGCACCCACACCCGCTTGTCCAGGAGCGTCGAGCGCGCGTGGGACTTCGCCCCGTGGGCGACGTTCGTCGCGGCCTCACGCTCGAGTGCGGCGGTAACGAACCGCTTCTCCGGCTCGGTCAGCCACTTGGCCTTCGCCGGCCGCGAGGGCAGGAGCCAGAGGACCACGAACCCGATGGCAATCGTCAGCGCCCCCTCCACGACGAAAAGCGAGCGCCATCCCGAGATATGCAGCACTCTCGGGCCCCAACTGAGCAACGCCGCGGCGATCGGCGAGCCGATGATGCCCGACAGCGGAATCGTCAACAGGTAGAGCGACATGGCCCACCGCCGCTGCCGCTCGGGGAACCACAGAGTGATGTAGAGGACGATTCCGGCCGCGAGACCGGCTTCGGCTAGGCCCAGCAGGACCCTCGCGATGTAGAGATGGCCTGCCGAATGGACCGTGCCGGTGAGTCCTGTGATGATGCCCCAGGTGATGAGGATCCGGCTGATCCAGAGCCGGGCCCCGATCCGATGGAGCATCATGTTGCTGGGGATCTCGACGAGAATGTAGCCGATGAAGAACAGGCCCGCGGCGAGGCCCACCTGGGCGGTGGTCATGCCGAGGTCCGCGCTCATAGGGGCGGCCACGTAGCCGAGGTTGGCCCGGTCGATGTAGCTGATGATGTAGGCCACGCCGATGAGCGGCAGGATACGGAAGCCCACTTTCCGCCACATTCGCCGCTGGGCCTCCTCGTCCGGTTCAGTGACCGAATCAGGATCGTTCATATCAACCCCTTTGTTGATGATGACTCTCGAACGACGGCGGAATCAGTTGAGGTAGGTGCGGATGATCTGACTGTCGTCGCATTCGAGCAGATCGAGCTCGGATGCTCGGAGATACTGGCTCTTTGCAGCCTTCAGCAGCGGCACGTGCGCCCCGCAGGCGTCCGCTTCCTGTTCCACTAGGCCGTTGTCCTTCGCCAGGATCGCGAGCCTGGTGAGGACGGCAGGGGCGACGTCGAGCTGCGCCATTCGTGGTCCCCGGTCGCTGAAGAATGGGGAGACTCCCAGGCCCCGGCTGAGCACCTCGACGGTGGAGGCAGGGTCGAGCCCGAGCCGCGCGGCCAGGGCGATCGCTTCGGCCGCCGCGGCCAGGTGCACCGAGCTGCACAGCTGGTTCACGATCTTGGTCGACTGTCCGTCACCGCACCGGCGTCCGACGGGGGTGACGGTGCCGAGCGCGGAGAGCACCTCGTCGACGTTCCGGATCGCGCTCGGGTCGCCGGCGACCAGGAAGTTCAGGGCGCCGTTCGACGCCCCGGCGATGCCTCCGGTCACGGGTGCGTCGAGCACCGCAGCTCCGGCGTCGGTCAACGCCGCCGTCGCCTCGCGGCAACTCTGGGGCCCAACGGTCGAGCAGATCACCCAGACCTCGCCGCGGACACCGCGGCGGATCCCCGCCCGCACCGTCTCGCGCAGTTGGTCCCCGGTCGCCACCATGACGAGCACGACGTCGCAGCGCGGCACTGCCGCCAGGTCCTCGACACCGTCAACCCCCAGTCCCTCGGCCTGCGCCCGGGCCTGCGGGCTGGGATCGACGCCGTGAACCGCGCAACCATGGGCGATGAGCCGGCCTGCCATGCGGGCGCCCATCGCCCCTAATCCGACGACCGCGGTAAGCCTCTGGCCCTCGCTCGCCGTTCGACCTGACAACGTAGCTCCTTCGCTACCCGGCCACCGAGAGGTGGCGTTGATGCCGCTGAGGGGGCTCAGGCGCGGAGGTCCTGCTGGATCTCGACCACGTTGCCCGCCGGATCGGTCAGGAAGATCTGGTCCCAGTCCTTGATGACCCACTCGCCGTAGTCGGAGAATGGGATGCCCGCCTCGTTCAACGCCTTGCGGCACGCGTTGAGGTCGTCCGTCCGGAAGGCGATGTGGCCATGGAGGACCGGGTTGACTGCGTGCCCCAGGCGCGCGCCGAGGTAGGCCTGGCGCCGACCGATGTGGACCTGGAGCTGGTCACGACCGCTGACGTCGAAGAACGCGGCGTTCGACTGGTCGAAGAGGGCGGCGTTGGCCCTCCGTCGGGCGTCTGCGTCGTCCTCGTCGCCGGTAGGCAGGGCCTGACCGCTAACGTCCTCGATGATCATGGGGAGCTCAGCCAGGCCGAGCACGTCACGGTAGAACGCGTGCAGTTCCTCCATGTCGTCCGAGACGACGTTCACGTGATGGAGACGCAGCTTCATCGGGTGTCCTCCCAAGGTGGCTTGATCAAAGCGATTCTCCTGAGAGATTCTCACTGGGGAATCGCGAGGAGACAAATACCGATCGAGTCGAGACCGATATCGTGCAGTGAAGAATCGTCAGGGTCGCCCCGGGCCGGAAGGCCGTCACTGCTGGTGATTGACTCGGAACTCCGACTCGTCGGCCACGTGCGGGTGCAGGTCGGGGGTCGGAAGTGCGGACCTGCTGACCTCGAGGACGCGGGCGAGCGCGGGCGCGGTGTCCTCGGTGCGCCAGGCTAGGGCTTTAAACATGTGGGTCGGCGAAGTGCCCTCGAGCGGCAAGTAGACGACGCCCGAAGCCTGCACCGAACACATCGAGCTCAGTGTGATGGTCACCCCGGCGCCCGCGGCGACGAGCGCCAGTTGCGTCGCCGTGTCCGGCGCGACCTGCGCGATCCGCGGTGAGAAGCCCGCATCCAGACACATACTGTGCAGCGTGGCGCGTAACATGGACGGGCTGATCTCGGGCAGGCTGACAAAGCCGTCCTGAACGAGGTCGCGCAAGCGGACCCGGTCCATCGTGCCCAGGCGGTGACCGACGGGGAGCGCGCACAGAACCTGCTCGATCTCAACCACGCGAAAGCTGAGCTCGGGACGGCTGATCGGCGCGCGAACGAAAGCCAGGTCTAGGTCCCCCGCAGCCAGCAGGTCGAAGGCGGTGTCCACGTACGTCTGCGACGTCATGATCAGCTCGATGCCCGGATGGGCGCTCCGGACCGCGTTCGTGAGCAGCGACAGACAGTGTTGGGTCGACGCCCCGAGGAACCCGATCCGGACGAGGCCTTCTTCTCCAGACGCGATCGAAGCCGCGGCACCGCGCATCGCGGTCATCTGGCTGAGCACCCGGCGTGCAGGCGTCAGCAGTCGGTGCCCTGCATCGGTGAGGGTGACGCTGCGCGTGCTGCGCTGGAAGAGCTGCAGCCGCAGCTCTTTCTCCAGCTGGCTGATCCGGGTGCTCAACGGTGGCTGGGCCATGTGCAGCCGAGTCGCCGCCCGCCCGAAGTGCAGTTCCTCCGCCACCGCGACGAACGCCTCTAGGTCGCGGATGTCCACCGCCGCTTCCTCCCTGGTTCACCGGTCGGTCCAGACCGGCTTCCGCTTCTCGTTGAACGCTCGGATCCCCTCCGCCCCATCGGGGGAGCTGAGGGCGGGTGCCGCGGCCGCGTCCTGGGCGTCGAAGGCGTGCCGCTCGGGCAGGCTGTCGAACCCGGCTTGAATGATCTCCTTCGTCGCCCGCACGGCGCTCGGTCCATTCGTGGCGATCTTCTCGGCCAGGGCCACCGCGACCTCGAGAGCCCCGCCGGTCGGGACAACCCGGTTGACCACGCCCCACCTCGCGAGGTCTGCAGCCGTCCACGGCTCGCCGATCAAGGCGAGCTCCATCGCCAGGTGGTACGGCATCCGCCGGGGCAGGCGCAGCAGTCCGCCGCCGATGGCGACCAGGTTGCGGGCGACCTCGGGTATGCCGAACCGGGCGCCCTCCCCCGCCACGATGAGGTCGCAGGACAGGGCCAGCTCGAATCCGCCCGCCAGGGCCCAACCCTCGACCGCGGCGATCACGGGCTTCGCAATCGTGGTGCGGTTGAACGACTCGAGCGCCGCGCGCCTGCTCGGGTACATGGGCTCGCCCGCTTGGGCGGCCTTGAGGTCCCGGCCTGAGCAGAACGTCCCCCCAGCCCCCGTGAGGACGACGACGAGGACGTCGGGGTCGACGTCGAAGGCGTCGAGCGCGGCGCGCATCGCGGTGCGGACCTCGATGTTCAACGCGTTGCGCACCTCGGGACGGTTCAGGGTGATGATCCCGACGTCGCCCCGCTTCTCGGTGAGGATAACAGGCATCTCCCGCTCCGCCTCAGAGCGCGAACGAGTAGCCGCCGTTGACCGGGACGGTCTGCCCGGTCATCCACGACGCAGCGTCCGACACCAGGAACAGGACGGTGTTCGCGGCGTCGGTCGGCTGTCCGGTCCGGCGGATGATGTAGTGCGACAACAACTTCTTCGCCGCGACCTCGTCCGTCAGCTGCTTCTCGGTGCGCGGGGTAAGGGTCGCGGCGAGCGAGACGCAGTTCGCCGTGATCGTGTAGCGTCCGAGGCTGGCCGCCAGCGAGCGGGTGAAGCCCGCCGAACCGGCCTTCGCCGCGGAGTAGCCTTCGCGGCCCTTCTCCCCGTAGCGCGCGGCGTCCGAGATCATGTTCACGATCCGCCCGTACTTGCGCTCGATCATCGACGGGACCACGAACCGCGTGGTGTTCAGAACGCCGTAGAGGTTGGTCCGCAGGTAGCCGTCCCACTCCTCGGGGCCCTGCTCCCAGAACGGCCGGGTCATCGCCTCGGTCGGGTTCGGACCCGCGTTCCCCGCGTTGTTCACGAGGATGTCGATGCCGCCGAACTCCGCGAGCGCCGCCCCGACCTGCTGCCCGACCGCCACGTGGTCACCGACGTCGCCCGCCAGGGGCAGCGCGCGCACACCGAGCGCCTCGACCTCCTTCGCCACCGCCTCCGCACGCTCGAGTCGGAAGTCGTTGACGACGACGGCACCGGCGCCGTGCTCGGCCAGGTGCAGCGCGATCTGGCGCCCGACACCCTGCCCCGCGCCAGTGATGAAGGCCGTCCGGCCTTTGAGATCCAGAAGATCCGACACGTGCTCCCCTTTCCTTGCTGGACGTATAGGAAGTATGTTGCACTGGAGCGACAACGACGACAAGGGGGTACGCCGATGAACTTCGCACTGGACGCCGAGCAGGCCGAGCTGCGCACCGCGATCCGCAAGTACCTGTCCACGGAGGTCGCTCCGCTCGTGGAGCGGCACGAACGCGCCGGAACGTTCCCCTTCGAGGTGCTCCGTGGCCTAGTCCCGTTCGGCTACCTCGGCGGGTACCTCCCCGAGGAGCAGGGCGGTCTGGGGATCAGCCGGGTGACCTGGGCGATGATGATGGAGGAGGCCGGCTATTGCTGGCCCTCGCTCCGCACGATGCTCAACATCACCAACGGTCCGATCGAGCGGCTGGCCCAGGTGGGCACGCCCGCCCAGAAGGAGCGGTACCTCGCTCCGCTGCTGCAGGGCGACGGCAAGGTGTTCAACGGGTTCACCGAGCCGGACGCCGGTTCGGACGTCTCCTCGATCACCACCAAGGCCGTCCTCGACGGGGACGAGTGGGTGCTGACCGGGCGCAAGCTCTGGATCACCGGCGGAGTCTTCGCCGACTGGGGCACCGTGCTGGCCCGCACCTACAGCCCCACCTCCGACGGCGCCATGTCCACCTTCCTGGTCGACCGCCGGGAGACACCGTTCGAGGTGTCCAAGGTGGAGACCATGGTGCTGCGCTCGTCCGGCACCGCCGAGCTGGCCTTCGACGGCGTCCGCCTGCCCAAGGAGAACCTGATCGGCACCGAGGGCTCCGCCTTCAAGGACACCCTCGCCTTCATCGGGGCCGCCCGGATCAACGTGGCGATGGGTGCCGTGGGGGCGGCGCAGCGCGCGTACGAGCTGTCGCTCGAGTACGCCAAGACCCGCCACCAGTTCGGCAAGCCCATCGGCTCCTTCCAACTCGTCCAGCAGAAGATCGTACGGATGCGCATGAAGATCGACGCCG
Organism: Pseudonocardia kujensis; assembly: GCF_021283305.1. Classification (GTDB taxonomy): domain Bacteria; phylum Actinomycetota; class Actinomycetes; order Mycobacteriales; family Pseudonocardiaceae; genus Pseudonocardia; species Pseudonocardia kujensis. Next base: position 45,268 of record NZ_JAJSOK010000026.1, on the reverse strand, counting down.
CTCGCGCGCTCTGCTACAACGCCGCGGCGGCCCTGGACCGTGGTGAGTCCGCCCGGCTCGAGACCTCGCTGGCCAAGCTGTACGCCACCGAGGTCGCCCACGAGGTGGCGGACGACGCCGTCGCCGTGCACGGCGCCATCGGCTACGCGACCGAGTACCCGGTCGAGCGACTGTTCCGGGACACCCGTGGGCGAGCATCCCCGAGGGCACGCCCGAGGTCCAGACCCTCATCGCCGGGCGCGAGCTGCTCGGCATCTCCGCCCTCCGTTAGCGCCTAGGGAGTACCCGTGCCCGATCTCACCCGTCTACTCACCCCGACCTCGGTGGCCGTCGTCGGTGCCTCGGAGCGGCCCGGGAGCCTCGCCCGCCGCGTGGTGGAGAATCTCGCCGACCACTCCGTGCTGGCCGGCGGGCTCCACCTGGTCAACCCAACCCGCGCGGAGGTTCTCGGCAGGCCGTGCGTGTCGCGCGTCGCGGACCTGCCCCCGGTCGACGTCGCCGTCGTCGTCATCCCGGCGGCGGGGGTGGTCGGTGCGGTCGAGGAGTGCGCCGCCGCGGGCATCCCGTTCGCCGTCGTCCTCACCTCCGGCTTCGGTGAGGTGGGTGAGGAGGGTGCGAAGTGGCAGCGCGCCCTCACCCGGATCGCCGCGGAAACCGGCATCCGGATCGTCGGCCCCAACTGCCCCGGGCTCACGAACGTGCGGGACCGCGTCGGCATGACCTTCTCCCCCGCCTTCCCGGTGGACCTCGCCCCCGGCACGATCGGACTGGCCACCCAGGGCGGCGGCCTGGGGCGCAACATCCTGCAGGCCGGGGTGCGCGGGCTCGGTACCAGCGTGTGGGCGTCGTTGGGCAACGCCGCGGACCTCGACGTCCCGGACCTCGTCGCCCACTTCGCCGACGACCCGCAGATCTCGACGATCGTCACCCTCCTCGAAGGGATCCCCGACGGTCGCAGTTTCCTCGCCGCTGTCCGCAAGGCCACCGCGGCGGGCAAGCCGGTCGTGACGCTCAAGGTCGGCCGTTCCGAGTACGGACGGCGCGCCATCGAGTCGCACACCGCAGCGATGGCGGGCGAGGCCGACGTCAATTCGGCGGTGTTCGCGCAGTTCGGCGTCGTCGAGGTCGATGACATCGATGAGCTCTCCGACGTGGCCTCACTGCTCAGCCGCGCCGTTCCGCCCGCGGACGCGGGGATCGCGATCTGGGGCCTCTCCGGCGGCGCGCTCTCACTCTGCGCCGACGCCGTCGGACAGGCGGGACTGCGGCTGGCCGAGCTCACCGACGACACGAAGAAGCGCCTGGCCGAGATCCTGCCGAGCTACGCGGCGATCGAGAACCCGGTCGACACCACAGCGACGGCGCTGGCGGAGCCCGAGCTCGTCGCGGCGAGCCTGCGTGTGCTCGCCGCCGACCCCGGTGTGGACATCGTGCTCTACCCGAACCCGCTCGACTACGGCACCGACACCGTGCCTGTGGCCACGGCGATGGTGGAGGTGCAGGCCGAGACGACCGCACCGCTCGTCCCGATCTGGATGAGCGACCGGCGCGGTCCCGCCTACACGGCGATGACCGAGGGAGGCCTGGTCCCCATCCACAGCATCTCCAAGGCCGTGCAGGCCGTGGCCCGCTGGGCGTCGTACGGCGCGTGGCGCGCAGCGCCGCCCGGTCCGCTCCCCCTGCTGCTGCGCACCGACTCCGGCTCGCCCACCCCGGCTGTGCGGACCGAGGTCGAGGCCAAGGCCTGGCTCGCCGAGAGCGGAATCGCCGTGCCTGCGGGCCGGCTGACCACGACCGCCGACGAGGCCGCCGCCGCGGCGGCCGAGCTCCCCGGTCCGGCGGTGCTCAAGATCGTCAGCCCGGACGTCGCCCACAAGTCGGATGTCGGAGGCGTGCAGGTCGGCATCCATGGCGACGACGCCGTCCGGGCGGCGTACACCGCCGTCCTGGAGTCAGTCGGGCGGCTGGCCCCGCACGCCCGGGTCGACGGAGTTCTCGTCGAGGAGATGGTGGGCGACGTCGCCCTGGAGATGCTGGTCGGGGTGCACGTGGATCCGGTGTTCGGACACCTGCTCACCGTCGGCGCGGGCGGCGTGCTCGTCGAGCTGCTCGACGACGTGCAGCGCAGGCTCCTCCCCCTCGACGCCGACGGCGCCCGGGAGATGGTCCAGCAGCTGCGGGTCGCCCCACTGCTGCAGGGTCACCGTGGCGGCCCGCGGCTCGACATCAACGCGCTCGTCGACCTGCTTGTCCGGGTGTCCGACCTGGTCACCGCCCACCCCGACCTGACGCAGCTCGAACTCAACCCAGTCGTGCTCCGGCCCGCCGACGTTGAGGGACAAACGGTGCTCGCGGTCGACGCCGTGGTCGAGGTAGAGGCCCGATGAAGTCCGCTCTAGAAGGGCTGCGGGTCGTCGACCTGTCCGAGCTGCTACCCGGCCCGTTCCTCACCTCTGTGCTCGCGGACCTCGGCGCGGACGTCCTTAAGCTCGAACGGCCCGCCGGGGACACCGCCCGCAAGACCGCGCCCGGCATCTACGAGATGCTGCGTCGCGGCAAGCGCGGCGGAATGGTTGACCTCAAGACCGAGGACGGACGCCAGGCCCTGCACGAGGAGCTTGCGGCGGCGGATGTGCTGGTCGAGGGATTCCGGCCCGGGGTGCTTGACCGGCTGGGTGTGGGGCCCGCGGAGTGCTGCGCGCGGCACCCGCGGCTGGTGGTCGTGTCGATCTCCGGCTTCGGCCAGACCGGCCCGCTGCGCGACGCCCCCGGGCACGACAACGCCTACGCTGCGGCGAACGGTGCGCTCTCGCTGGCCGGCGACGGGGACCAGCCCGCCTGGAACCCCGGGCTGCCGGTCGCCGACCTATCGTCGTCGCTCTACGGTGCCGTTGCGGTGCTGGCCGCGCTCCGCGAGCGCGACCGGAGCGGCCGCGGCGGCCACCTCGACGTCTCGATCACCGCCTGCCTCGCGCACTGGCTCAACCCGCGGCTCGCCGACTTCCACGCCTACGGGCTCGACGACCGCGCCGCGCAGCGCGCCTACCTGCACGACCGCGCCGGCTACGGCACCTTCACGAGCGCGGACGGTGTACCGATCGCCGTCGCGGCGATGGAGGACCACTTCTTCACCGGGATCGTCGAGGCGCTGGACCTGGCCAACTGGCGCGACCCCCGCTGGCACGAGGCGGCAGCCCGCCGCACGGTCGCCGCGGACATCAACGCCGCCCTCCGCGCGGCGATCGGCGCGCTCGACGGCGAGGACTGCCTGGCCCGTCTCGAGAGGCACGGGGTGCCCGCCCACCGGGTCCTCGACGTCCACGAGGCCCTCGCCCTGGCCGAGCCCGAGCGGGTGGACACCTCGACCGTCCCGCACCGCTACGCCTTCCCCGTGGTCCGCCGGTGACCACCGAACACGGAGACGACATGCCCACCCCGCTCTTGCCGCTCCGCGGCATCCACTGTGAACGCTGCGGTCACGTCGCGACGCCCGTGCAGCACTTCGGCTGCGAGAGCTGCGGCGCGCACGGCGCCGACGTGGCCGACAGGCCCCTGACCGGCGAAGGCACCGTGCTGGGCGCCGTGACCGTGCACCGACCCGGCGGCGAGACCGTCCGGATCGGCTCGGTCCACCTGCAGGAGGGCCCCATGGTGCGGGCCCTGCTCGCGGCCGACGTCGTGGCCGAGGACCGGGTCCGGGCGACCGAGACCGACGCCGGGCTGCTCTTCGTGCGAGGGGACCACTGATGGCCGTGCTGCTGAGCGACCTGCGACCTGTCTACGTCGTCGGGATCGGGCTGCACCGCTTCCAGCGGGCGACCGACACCAGCTTCGTCGACCTCGGGCTGACCGCGGTCCGCGCCGCGCTCGACGACGCGGGTGTCCCCTGGCCGGAGGTCGAGACCGCCTATACCGGCTCGACCCGCCTCGGCATGGCGGTGTCCCGCCCGCTGCTGCGCCATCTCGGCGTCACCGGCATCGCGATGACCCAGGTGGAGAACGCCTCCGCCTCCGGCTCGTCGGCCTTCCGGCTGGCGGTGCGCGACGTCGCTGCCGGGTTCGCCGACGTGGCCATGGCGATCGGCGTCGACAAGGCCGCGCCGGGCCTGCGGGCCGAGACCCTGACCGGGATCTCCCCGCTCGACGAGGGCCTGACCACGCCCCCGGTGCACTTCGCGCTTCTGGCGGAGGAGTACCTCCGCTCCCGCGGCGCCGGTGCCGAGGACATGGCCCGGGTCGCGCTGAAGAACCACAACAACGCTGCCGACAACCCGTTCGCGCACCGGCAGCAGCGCCGCACGCTGGAGGAGATCCTCGCGGACCGGCCCATTGCCGGCGCCCTCACCCGCCTGGAGTGCTGCCCCGTCGGGGAGGGGGCCGCCGCCGTCGTCGTGGTGTCCGAGGAGGGCATGCGGCGGCTGGGCATCGACCCCGCGCGCGCGGTGCGAGTGCTCTCCAGCGCCCAGCAGTCGGAACAGCTCTACGGCACCCGCAGCTACGACGCGGAGCTCACCGGCGCCACCACCCAGCAGGCCCTGACCGAGGCCGGGGTCTCGGTGACCGACGTCGACATCGTCGAACTGCACGACGCCTTCGCCATCGAGGAGCTCCAATACCTCGAGACGATGGGCATCTGCGCGGAGGGCGCCGCACCGTCCTGCCTACGCGACGGCGAGTTCGCCATCGGTGGCCGCGTGGCCGTCAGCCCATCCGGAGGACTGCTTGCCATGGGGCACCCGATCGGCCCGACCGGTGTCGGGCAGATCGCGGAGATCACCCGACAGCTCCGGGGGGAGGCAGGTGTCCGCCAGCAGCCCGACGCCCGGCTCGGACTCGCACACCTGGTAGGGCTGGGCGCGGTCTGTGTCGTCCACGTCCTCGCGGCTCCGGCCTGACCCGGTGCGGCCGGATACCCTTCGACCAGGAGGTGGCAGAACCACGTGGGAGAGCAGCCGACGATGTCCACCCAGGACGAGCGCAGCGATGCCGCTCGCCGAACGCTCATCAGCGCGGCGATCGAGATCCTCGCCGACGAGGGCTACCGGCGCCTGACCTTCAACCGGATCCAGGACGTCGCCGGGCTGAGCCGGGGGTTGGTCAACTACCACTTCGGCACGAAGGCGACGCTCGTCGAGGCGGTGGTGCGCAGCATCCGCGAGCGTTACCAGGATTCCACCCGCACCGACACTCCGCAGAACGGGCACGAGGCGCTCCGTGGGCAGGCCGAGGCCTACCTCACGCGCTTCGAGGTCGACCCGCGGCCCGCCAAGGTGATGCTCGTCCTCGGCACCGACTCGATCGGCGAGCAGGGCGCCATCACGGCCGCGGTCCGCGAGGTCTACCAAGGCTTCCGTGACGACCTACGAGGGTGCATCGAGCGGGGAGTCGCGGACGGGAGCATCCGCGCGGACATCGACCCCGGTGCCCACGCCACGGTCGTCGAAGCCGTCATCCGGGGCATCGTGCTCCAATACCTCGTCGACCCGGCACACGTCGACCTACCCACGGTGACAGCAGCCGCGCTGAAGACGATCGACTCACTCGCGGCTGTTCGCGCCGACGCGTCGTGATCTGGCTCCACTCCCGTCGGCTGGCTGGCACCCCGCTACTTTCGGCGGGTGTAGCCAGCATCCGGACGACCGCCATTCGGTCACCGTTTGGTCACCGCGAACGACCGATCACGACCTCTGCGGGTGACCATCAAACAAGATCGCCAGCCCCGGAACGTCACTCTCACCTGCACGAACGCATATCGCAGACGGTGGTCGAGCACCCGCCAGGAGTTCCGCTGAGCACGGATTCTGTCAGTACTCGTCTCGCGCCCGCCGGCAATGGCCAGCCCGCCCCCGGGTCGTCTGGGTGAGCTGACCCGGGTCGTACCGGTCGAGATGGTCGACGCGGCCCTCGCCGAGAACGGCGCGGCGCAGCCTTGGGTAAGGCTGCTGCCCTCGCGGGTGGTGGTATATCTGATGCTCGCGGCCGGGTTGGTCGCTGAGATCCGGTTGTGTCAGGCGTGGACGCGGCTGTGCGCGGGGCTCCTTGGGCGGGCACGGTCCGCGCCCGCGCCGAGCGCAGTCACCGCCGCGCGAGCCTGGATCGGCGTGGCCCGCTGCGGGCGTTTGTTCGATCTGCAGCGCGGCCCGGAGACCGGCACCGCCCGGTATGCGGGCCGGGCGGGGGTGTTCTCGCGCGCCCGGCAAGAGCCGGGCCGCCAAGGCCGGGATCGGGTAACTGCCAAAGCCCTAGCCGGTAGATCTTCTCCTCGCACCGAACCCACAGGTAGAAGCAAAAAGCAGCCCTCGCGGCGAGCGGGCCGTCCGGACTTTCGCCGCCGCCGCTTGCCTCGCAGCACTCGTCTCGACCGGCGCCGATGTGCTGGCCCGGGTGAGTGGCCCCACCCGGGCCGAGTCACGGCGGTGACCCGGCCCACCGCTCCAGCACGAGCTGCTCCAGCAGCGTGGCGACCGCATACAGGGTGATCGCCACCAAGGTGACCAGGACCACGATCGCCCAGATGAGGTCGTACTGGGACAGCGTCTTCGCCATCGTGATCGCGGCTCCGAGCCCCTCGAAGGTGAACAGCCACTCATAGAGCATGGCCGCGGTGACCGCCCCGGGCACGGCGATGCGCAGGGCGGCCAGGAAGTAGGGCACCGTCGTCGGTACGGCCACCGCGGCTAGCACCGTGAACCGGGAACCACCGTAGGCCCGGATCATGTCGACCGTCTCGGGCGAGCACGAGCGCAGCCCGAGCGACACGTTCGCCAGCACCGGGAAGAACACCACGATCCCGCCGATCACGGAGGCGGTGAGCAGCCCGTTGCCGAACAGCAGCTGCACGAGCGGCGCCATCGCCAGTAAGGGAACAGTCCGGGCCAGCATGGCGATCGGGAGGAACATGAACTCGAGGGGACGGGCGAGGACGAACGCGAGGGCGAACAGCACCGACCCGCCCACTCCCACCGCGAACCCGATCGCGGCGTGTCCGAGGGTCACGCCCAGCAGGGCCACGATCGTCGCCCGGTGCGCCGAGGCCGTGCCCTGCGCGGTGTCGATGGTGAGATATCGCCACACGTCGAGCGGGGTGCGGGCGACGAAGCCGTTCGCCGCACCGGAGGCGACGACCTGCCAGATGATCGTCAGCACCACGGCCGAGGCCAGCACGGTCACCGCGGCGACACCGAGGCTGCGCAGCAGGACCGCGGCGGTCCGGGCCGTGGTCGGAGCCGCCCGGGTGGTGCGGGTGCTCGTCATGGGCGTCCCTTCCCGCCGGCGCCACCGCTCCACGGGGCGACCGCCCTCGCCAGGAGGCCGACCAGCCAGTACGCGGCGCCGGGAACCGCGCCGCAGATCAGTGCGACGGCCCACAGCTTCACCGAGGACGACGTGGCCTGGGCGGCCAGTAGGAGGATGCCGAGCCCGGAGTCGACGCCGACCAGGAAGTACTCGCCTAGCACAGCACCCAGGAACGCAGCGGGGGCGCCGATCCGCAGGGCGGCGAGCAGGGCCGGCAGGGCCGCGCGGGCCCGTACCTTGACCAGCTCGGTAAACCGGCTGCCGCCGTAGGCCCGGATGACGTCGAGCTGCGTGGCGTGGGCCGCCCGCAGGCCGAGCAGGGTCCCGATCACCGTCGGGAACGTCACGCTCAGCGCCGCGAGGAAGACCGATGTCGAGCGGCTGCCGGCCACCGACATCAACGTCACGAGCGGCGCCACCGCGGTGAGCGGTACGCACGAACACACGACCGCGATCTGGGTGACGAGCGCGTCCGTCTGCGGCAACAGCAGTACCAGCACCGCCAGCGACAGCGCGACGGCGCTCCCGATCCCATACCCGGTCAGGGCGGACAGGCCGGTCATCGCGACGGCGTTCCAGTACACGGAGTCACTCAGGTCCCGGATCAGCTGAGTGAGCACTTCCGGTGGCGACGGGACGGAGTCGGTCCCCGCCGTGAGCGTGGCCGACAGCAGCCACCAGAGCCCGACCGTCACGATCACCCCGGCGGCCGGGCCGACCCGCCCGACGGGATCCGGGATACGACGGTCGCGCCGCACCCGGTGGGAGGGCGGAGGCGTTCCGACGTCCGGTCGGGTCAGCAGCTCAGTCATCGGAGGCCGCGCGGTTCGCGCCGAACAGGATGGCCGAGAGCCGGTCGACGTAGGCGTGGAACTCAGGAGTGCGGGTCAGCTCGGGGCTGCGCGGCCGGGGAAGGTCGATCTGCACCATTTCCGCGATGCGGCCCGGTCGCGCGCTCATCACCGCGACCACGTCGGACAGGTAGACCGCCTCGGCGATGCCGTGCGTCACCATTAGCGTGGTGGTCTGGTGCTGCCCCCAGATCCGCAGCAGCTCGTCGTTCATGCGTTGGCGGGTCATGTCGTCGAGCGCCCCGAAGGGCTCGTCGAGCAGCATGACGGTCGGGCGCACAGCCAGCGCGCGGGCTATCGAGACGCGCTGGCGCATGCCGCCCGAGAGCTGGGCGGGTTTGGCGTCCTCGAAGCCCCGGAGCCCGACGAGCTCGATCAGCTCGTCGATGTGTGCGCGGTCCGGCCGCAGGCCCGCCACCTCCAGGGGCAGCCGGATGTTGCGGGCGACCGAGCGCCACGGCAGCAGCGCCGAGTCCTGGAACGCGATTCCGAGTCGGTGCTCGCCCTGCACCTCGCCGCTCGCGGCGCCGTTGATGCGGACGTCGCCGGAGGTCGGCTGTTCGAGCCCCGCGAGGATCCGCAGGATCGTGGACTTGCCGCACCCCGACGGGCCGAGCAGCGACAGGAATGCGCCCTGCTCGGTGTGCAGGTCGATCGTGTCCAGCGCCCGGACCACCTTGCGGCCGAGACGGAACTCCTTGGTCAGACCGTGGATCTCGATGCCCCGCTGGCCGGGACCGTCGGCGGCGCGGTGCGACGTCGTCGGCGAGCCGTGGGGAACCGTTCCGGGTTGGGGCCGGGGTGTGCTGTGCGGTGTGGTCTGCACGGTCATCTCTCACCTGCTCAGGTCCGGGGGATGTCGAACTGCTGGACGAGTGACGGGTTCTCGGCGTACACCTCCTTAAGCAGGCTGAGGTCGAACAGCTGCTCGGGTCGGATGTCGACACCGGCAGCTGCCAGGGCCTTGATGTTCTCGTCGACCAGTTCGTCGGTCATCGTGAACAGCCCGTTCTCGTTGACGTCCGGGCTCAGCACCAGGCCGTTCTGGGCATTCGCCTCCTCGGTCTGCTCGGCGACGTCGAGATCCTGGTCCTTGCCGTACACCTCGGCGGCATAGCGGGCCGACTGCGCCGGGTCGCGTACGGCGTCGGTCCAACCCTTGATCTCCGCGGTCAGGAATGCCTTGAGCATGTCCCGCTTGGTGGCGATGGTCTGGTCCGTGGTGATGAGTGCCTCACCGACCAGGGGCAGACCGTTGTCGGCCAGGCGCAGCACGACCGGCTGGTGTCCCTCGTGCGCGGCGAGGATCGGCTCGTTGGTGACGTAGGAGACGTGCGCGTCGTAGTCACCACGGATCAGCGGGGCGATGTCGTACTGCGTGGGGACGATCGTGACGTCCGAGGTCGACACTCCGTTGGCCCGCAGGAACGCCTCGAGGGCCTGCTGGTTGGCACCGGCCTGCACACCGATCCGCTTGCCCCGCAGGTCGGCGACCGTGCGGATCGGGGTGCGGTCCTCGAGCGAGAGCAGGCACAGCGGGTTCTTCTGGTAGGTGGCACCGATGATCTTGAGTGGAGCGCCCTGCGTGATCGAGAGGGCAGTGGCCGGTGACTGGGAGAGGCCGACGGTCGCCTGCCCGGAGACGACCGCCTCGACCGACCCCGTCTGGCCGCCGCCGGCGAGCAGCTTGACGTCCGAGAACCCGGCAGCGGAGTAGTAGCCCTTCTCCGTGGCGAAGTACTCGCCGGCGAACTCGACGTTCTTGATCCAGGACAGCTGCAGCGCGATGCTGCCGTATCCGGACGAGCCGAAGCTGCCGGAGCCCCCACTCCCGCATGCGGCGAGCAGGACGGCGCAGAGGACGGCTGCGATCGCCACAGTGAGCCCGTGGGCGCGGGACCGCCGTCGTGACGCGGGCGCGCTCGTTCTGATGGTGTCGGACATCGTGCTCCTCGGGAGCGCATCTGGAGGGGGAGGCAGTGCAGGCCCGGCGACGTCGGCGGAAGAGACTTACCGAAAAAAGTGAACTGCTCGGACAAGATTCCAGTCAGAACATTGCCGTCGCGTTTCCAACTCGTCGCATTTGGTTACGGCGCCGCGAGACGCCGGCCACCTTGACGCCGTCCGAGCGATCGGTATCGTCCGCATAAGTGAATCAGTCAGTTCAAATCGACGAGGGCCTGCTGGCTCGGACAGGACACGCGATATGAAGCCCCTGACCCTGGGCGTCTTCGAGCACCTCAATCCCAACGGGATGTCAGGGGCCACATGGCGCCATCCCGACAACGTCGCGACCCGGTATCTGGACCTCGACCACTGGACCCGGCTCGCCAGGCGAGTCGAGGCGGCCGACCTGGACTTCCTCTTCCTCGCCGACTCCTACGGAATGCCGATCGTCGACGGCGCGGTGCCCGACGCCGCGGTGCGCTCGGCCGTGCACTTCCCCTCAGCCGACCCGTTCGCCGTCGTCGGTGTGTGTGCGGCCGCGACCAGCACGCTCGGCATCGTCGTCACCTCGTCCACGGTCTTCGAGGAGCCCTACGCCAACGCACGGCGCTACGCCACCCTTGACCACCTGACCCGGGGCAGGATCGGGTGGAACGTGGTGACCAGCGCGTCCGCCGCTTCCGCCGCGGCAATGTTCGGCCGTCCGCTCACCCCGCACGACACCCGGTACGACATGGCCGAGGACTACATGGAGCTGAGCTATCGCCTGCTCGAGGGGTCCTGGGAGGACGGGGCCGTGCTCGCCGACAAGGAGGCGGGCGTGTATGCCGACCCTGCCAGGGTGCACGACGTCGACCACAAGGGGCCCTACTTCTCCGCCAGGGGCGTGTTCCCGGTGGAGGCCTCGCCCCAGCGGGTTCCCGTCCTGTTCCAGGCCGGGTCCTCGGGCCGCGGCCGTGAGTTCGCCGCCCGCCACGCCGAATGCGTCTTCCTGCAGGGCACCACCGTGCCCCGGGTCGCAGAGGCGGCTGCGGACATCCGGTCGCGCGCCGAGGCTTTCGGTCGCGACGGGGACGCGATCCGCCTGCTCGTGGGCCTGACGATCATCGTCGCGCCCACCACGGCGGAGGCGGAGACGCGGTACGCCACGTTCCGCAGCTTCTCTACCGACGAGACGGCGGCTGCCCAGTTCGCCTTCAACACCGGTATCGACCTGCTGTCACTCGACCCGGGCGCGCCGCTACCTGCCGACATCGACGCGCAGCAGGGCCAGTCGAACGTCGACCGCTTCCGGCCGACCGACGGCTCCCCCGCCCCGACGGTCCGCGCGATCCTTGACGAGCTCAAGGCCCGAGGGCTGCGGGGGCTGGTGCTGCACGGAACGCCGGACGTGGTGGCACAGCAGATGCAGGACTACGCCGAGGCGACGGGCATCGACGGCTTCCTGCTGGAGTCGTACCTGAACCCCGGAACCTACGACGAGCTGATCGACCTGCTCCTTCCCGAGCTCCGCCGTCGTGGCATCGCGCCCGGGCCGCACCGCCGGCAGACCCTGCGCGAGCGGCTCGGCGGGGCCGGCCGCCACCTCCCCGACTCCCATCCCGCTGCGGCCCACCGGGTCGGCGCTGGGCGCTAGGACGGCTGAGAGGACCTCCCCCATGTCGTTCATCGACACGCTCCCCAAGGCCGAGCTGCACGTGCACCTCGAGGGCACGCTGGAGCCGGAGCAGATGTTCCAGCTCGCCGCGCGCAACGGCGTCGGCCTGCCCTGGGATTCGGCCGAAGCCCTCCGCGCCGAGTTCACCTTCACCGGCCTGGAGCATTTCCTGCGGCTCTACACCGAGGGCTGCCGCGTTCTCTGCACCCGGCAGGACTTCTACGACCTCGCCGCCGCGTACCTGCGTCGGTCCGCCGCGGAGGGGGTGCTGCGCGCCGAGGTGTTCTTCGCCCCGCAGAACTTCCTCGACCGCGACATCCCGGTGACGGAGCAGTTCGGAGGTGTGCTCGACGCCATCGACGACGCCCGGGCGGACACCGGTATCGACGGCGCCATGCTCGTGATCGCCCAACGCCACCGCACCGAGGCAGCGGCTCTCGAGCTGCTCGAGGCCGTGCGCCCGTTCCGCGACCGGATCCTCGGCGTCGGGCTCGGCAGCGCGGAGCGGGGCAACCCGCCGTCCAAGTTCGCGCGCTTCTTCACCGCCGCGAGGGCCGAGGGCTACCGACTGACCTGTCACGCCGGCGAGGAGGGACCGCCCTCCTACATCCGCGAGGCGCTCGACGTCTGCGGAGTCGAGCGCATCGACCACGGTTACGCCGCCACCCAGGACCCGGACCTGGTCACCCGCCTGGCCGACGACGGCGTGCCGCTGACCATGTGTCCGCTGTCCAACCTGCGCCTGCAGGTCACCTCCGATCTCTCGACGTACCCGCTCGCCGATCTGATGAAGGCCGGCGTGCTCGTCACGGTCAACTCGGACGACCCGCCCTACTTCGGGGGTTATGTCAACGACAACTACGCCGCTCTCGAGCGGCATCTCGGGCTGGGCAACGCCGAGCTGGCAGCGCTGGCGCGCAACAGCTTCGCGGGGTCGTTCGGAGACCGGTCGGCCGTCGACCGGGGCCTCACCGCCGTCGACGACCACGAGCCGCCGGCCGAGGTGACCGCCGGAGCGGGATGGCGGTGACCGCCCTCGTCTACGATCGTCGCCATGGCTAGCGGTCCGGCCGAGCGGGCGCGGCTCCTGGGCCTGGTTCGCGAGTACGTCCTCGAGCACGGCATCGTCGATCTCTCCCTCAGCGAGCTGGCCCGGAGCATCGGGTCCAACAACCGGATGCTGCTGTACCACTTCGGCTCGCTGGACCGGATCCTGACCACCGTCATCGACGAGCTCCTCGACCGCAGGCACCTCCTCGGCGCGCTGTCCGACCTCATGGTTGCCGAGAAGACACCCGGAGCGCGGGTGACCGCGGCATGGCGCCACATCTCGCACCCGGACCGACTGCCCTACCTGCGGATCTTCTTCGGCCGATTCGGGATGGCCTCGGACAGCCCTCCGCGCTACCAGAAGTTCCTCGAGCAGACCCGCGGGGAGTGGACGGACGCGGTGGCCGCCGCACTCACCGACGACGACCGGATCGAGGACCCGCAGCACGTCGCCATGGCGATCGTCGCCCTCTGGCGTGGCCTACAGGTCCTGCTCATCGCGGGCGAGCCGCGCGAGGCCGTCGACCTCGCGCACACCCTGGCCGTGCGGGCACTCCTGCCGCCGACCAAGGAGTGACCGGCCCTGAGCCTTCACCGACAGGGCACATCCCACCGCGGGGGAATCGCGTCTGCACGGCCTGGCGGAGTTCCTCGCGTCCCCGGACTCCGCGTTCCTGCGGTTCACGCCGCGCGGGGCCGAACCCGATGCTGTGATCGACGTCCGCGCGGTCCTGCAGCAGGGCCCCGCCATGCTCCTGCCCGCCAGGGTCCGCACGGCCTCACCGACTATGGGAAGGTCTTCTGCCCGGACCCGCGGCGCGAGGACGTCTTCGACCTTGACGAGCTGGACCGGCAGCAGGGCTGCCTGGTCGTGATCCGGCGGCCCGGTACGTGGCGAAGGTCCCCGCGCTCGATGCCTACCGGGAGCTCCTGGACTTCCTTGCCGGTGCGCTGGTCGAGCAGTCGCCGGCGCGACCCATCGGCACCGACTCAAGAGTCGGACACCCGCTCCCCAGGCCTCGTGACGCCGGCCTCGAAACGGTGGAGCCGGTCGCGCAGGCGAGCAGCTCCTCGATGGTCCACTCGCCCAGCTCCGCCGCGACCTCTTTGCCGGTGGCGCGGCGCAGCCCGTCGAGGACCGCCGCGCCCGCGGGCGGCAGCGTGACGAGCTGGGCGCGGCCGTCCTCCGGGTCGGGCGGGGTGCTGATCCATCCCGGCGGCGCAGCGTGGTGACCCTGCAGCTCACCACCGACAGGTCGAGCGAGAGCTGCTCGGCGAGGTGGCTGATCCGCGCTGGCCACGAGAGCCGTACCGCCTCCAGCGTGGCGACGAGCATGGCGCGGTCCCCGTACTCGATGTCGGCGGCGCGACGCCGAGATGCTGTGCACAGACCTCAGGATCTCGGCGCACAGCTCGGCCCTACTGGTCATCCGGCGACCCTCTCGCACGGGCGTGTGCCGCGACCGGTCAGCGCCGAGGCGCGTCTCACGGCTCGCCCCGGGGGCCAGCACCGGGCAGAGGCGCTCCGCCTCCCGGACGTTCTCGTACGCACCCTCCGGCGGCGCGGTGGTGAGGAGCTCGACGATGCCGTCGTCCTCCCGCTGGTCGAAACCTCCGGCGCGACCAGCACGCACTGTCCTGCACCCACGCACCTCCCCTGGTCGACGACGACCTTCACGCCGTCTCCCCCCGTCCCCGGGCCGTCCCAGGTCCCCGGCAGCGAGTGCTGCCGCCCCTGGAGCTCGTGGACCGCATCAGCGCCTACGCCCTCACCGACGCCGTCTTCGCCACCGAGCGTTCGGCGATCGACGACACCCACCGGCTGCTGCGGCACGCCGCCGGCAACTTCTACGTAAACGACCGACTCACCGGCTCGATCGTCTCCCGGCAGCCCTTCGGCGGCAGCCCCGGTTCGGGCACCATTGTGGTCGTCGAACCGGGCTCGTCATCGGCTCTCCCACACCGGCAACCGGCAGCTCAACGCCACGCTGCACCGCATCGCGACGCTCAGGCCCGCTGCCACCCCGACGCCAGAGCCATGCCCGCCCGCCGCAAGGCCACTGGCGACGGCGGGATGGAAGCCCTCCGGATCCTCAAGCGCCGACTCTCCGACGTCATCTACCCAAGCATTACAGGCAGACGCCCAGAACAGTCCCGCCCGACTCGTCGCCTGACAGAGGAGCCAGAGGCAGGCTCTCCTGCGACTCGGCCTCCGACAAAAGCGCTGATGAGCGAGGCGCCCACAGATCAGGGTCCGGTCAGTCACACCGTGCTCGAGTGCCGTGACGACCTCGTGCGTTTCCCGAGCTGGCTCTCCCTGGGCTCGTCGAACACGCCGCCCGACAACGCTTGCCAAACGCGAGCACCTACACCCCAACCACGACGAGGCGGATCAACAGCCGCCGATGCAAGAACTTGCCATGCGCGAGGGACCACGCGGCACCGTCACTTGGGCTCGACGTCAGTCACCAAATCGTCTCGACGACCAGAGATCACCCAGCGTCGCGGCCGAGACGACGAGCCCATCGCTGTTCTCGGCGTTACCCAGAGCGTCGAACGCCGCCTCCGAGAGCCGATCCGGAGAGAACAGGTAGTAGAGCAGCGAATGTGAGTCCGCGACGACTCTCACCCGGCGACGGGCCCGAGTGCGGAACGACGCTCGGCCCGGTCGTCATCGAGCGCCTGTGACCACGCCTCGATCACCTCGTCCGGCACCAGACCAGCGAGCCTGCCCGCCGAACGACCACCTCGACGACTGGCTGCCTCAGCCTTCACCAGCCGCAGGTGGGCTCCGGGACGCACACCATGGCGCGCCAGCTCAGCGGCCGGAACCGTCAGGCTCCCGTCGCTGCTGACGACGACCTCGAACGAGTCCGCGGTCTGGAGCGTGGTGCTCATGATGCCTGCATGCTACCGCTCGATCGTCGCGATTGAGGCGGTGCCGAGCAGGCCGGAGACGCGCAGGACGGCGCGCTCGCAGGCGGGCGCGGTGGCGGGGAAACTGGTCAGCCCAGAACTCCTGGGCCCTCGTCGAGGTACTTGCCCGTCAGCAGGGCCGAGTTCGGCTCTCGCTGCTCGCGCTGTACGAGGGTTTTCCGTGTCCGCGGTGAGGAATTCGGGCAGTGCGCCGTCGCGGGGAAACGCGGGCGTCATCGAACCCGCCGTGCGTCGGTGAGCGGGAATGAGCAGCCTCGAACATGGGCGTATCCCAATGCGGCGGACGCGCGGATGAAGGGCCCCTGAGTGAACAACACACGAAGTGTTGTTGACTGTCACTCAAAGTAGCGCGGAATTCCGATTCGCTGACGAGAGGTGACCTTCAGCGGGATCGCCATGAGACCTCAAGCGCCCGGCGTGCGAACCCCTGCCGTCGACATCCGAAGCCGGGCGTCGACCAGTCGGTCCACGAAGCCGTCCGCGCCGCCGGGGAGGGCATCGGCGCCCTCTATCAACGTCACCCAGGCCGCGTTCTGGCTTGCGCCGGCCAGGGCGAGTGCCTCGAACTCGACGTTGATCGTCTCGTCGATCAGGGCTCGGTCCTTGAGGTCCTGTAGGTAGGCAGCGATGATCCGCAACATGTGGGCCGGGCCGGATCCGGCCGCCCGGTGCGCGTCGGCGTAGTAGGTGAACAGCTCGCGGTCGCCCAGGACGGATCCGACGATCGGCATGCTCGTGGAGTAGAACGAGTACAGCGCGCCCATCACATCGAGCAGTCCGGCGCGCAGGTCCGCGCGCTTCGCCCGGTCCAACGCGTCGTAGACCGTCCTGGCCTCGGGCAAGCCGGCCGACAGGACCGCTGCCAGCAGCCCGCCTTTCGACCCGAAATGCTTGAAGATCAGGCCCTCGCTGCAGCCCGCTGCCTCGGCGATGCGCCGGGTCCGCAGCGTCGCGACCCCTTCCTCCCTGATCAACATGCTCGTCGCTTCGAGGATCTGTTCCCGCAGGGACATCAAGTCTCCCTTCCCCCGCCCGTCCGTGGGGCCGCCTGTTGACACGGCCGTCGCACCACCGCATCATAACCGCAAGGTTCGGTGAGCACTCACTCACCGCTGGGCCTCAACGACGAGAGGGCAGTGCCAGTGGACCTGATGCGACCTCGAGCAGCCGCGACTGAGTCGGATCCGCCGCGGCGCAGGGACGGCGAGCTCATCCTGTCGGGCCGGGGCGACTATCTCGACGACGTCCGCATCCCGGGCCTGACCTATGCCGCCTTCGTCCGCAGCCCCCACCCGCATGCCCGGGTTCGTGGCTTCCGCACCGCGGCCGCGGAGGCTCATTCGGGGGTGCTGCGAGTGCTGACCGGGCGCGAAGCAGCCGAACGAATCGGCCCGATCCCCCATTTCTTCAGTCCGACCAACGTCGGCGGCAAGACCACCGATTTCGAATGCCTGGCCTCCACGGAGGTGTACTACGTCGGCCAGCCGGTGGCGGCCGTCGTCGCCACCGACCCCGGCGACGCCGAAGCGGCGGCCGAGCTGGTCGAAGTGGACTACGACGTTCTTCCGCCCGTACTCGACGCGCACCAGGCACTCCAGTCCGGCGCACCCCAGGCGTTCTCGCACTGGGACGACAATCTCGTCGTCCGGGTCGCGTTCAACGAGGGTGACGTGGCGGAGGCGTTCGAGTCCGCTCCCCATGTCCTGCGGGACCGCGTGAAGATCCAGCGGTACGGCACATCCCCGCTGGAACCACGCGGCTACATCGCCCAGTGGAATCCGGACGGACGCCTTGTCGTGCGGGCCTCCACCCAGATGCCCCACCCGCTGCGCTCCGCACTGGCCGCCATGTTCGACCTGCCCGAAACCGCGGTCCGGGTCATCGCGCCGCGCCTCGGCGGCGCGTTCGGTCACAAGTTCCACGGCTATCCCGAAGAGGGCGCGCTCTGCCTGCTGAGCCGGCTGGTGCGGGCACCCGTGAAATGGCTGGAACGACGCGAGGACGCCATGCTGGTCGGCGCCCGCGAGATGGAACACGACCTGGCCATCGCCTTCGACGACGAGGGCGTGATTCTGGGCCTTCGTGACTCGATCGTCTGCGACGTCGGGGCACTCGGAACCAGCGCGGGCTGGGGAATGGCGTTCGTAGCCGCGATGACGTTCCCCGGCCCGTACCGGGTTCCGGCGTACGACGTCGAGAGCCTCGTGGTCGTCACGAACAAGGCCCCGTGGAACGGCGCGCGCGGCTTCGGGAAGGAGTCGGCGTGCCTGGCGCTGGAACGAGCGGTCGACCTGGTAGCGGCCGAGCTGTCGCTCGATGCGGCCGAGGTCCGCAGGCGCAACTTCATCCCCAGCACCGCTTTCCCGTACTGGACTGCCTCGAAACGGCTGGATTCCGGGGACTACCAGGCGGTCCTCGACAAGGCGCTCGCCCTCGGCGACTACCCGGAGCTCGTCGAACGTCGGCGACAGGCGCGGGCTGCCGGTCGGCTCGCCGGGGTCGGGATCGCCTTCGAACTGACCCCGGAAGGCGGCGACTTCCCTGGCGGACTCGCGCGCGGCTTCGACACGTCGACCGTGCGAATGGACCCGGCCGGTTCGGTGACGGTGCTGACCGGGGTCACGAGCCCGGGAACCGGAAACGAAACGGCCATCGGTCAACTCGTGGCAGCCGAGCTGGGCGTGTCCTTCGACCGGGTCCGCGTCGTACAGGGCGACACCGACACCACGCCCTACGGATTCGGCAATGGCAGCAGCCGCTCCCTGAATCTTGGTGGCGGCGCGGCGGTTCTCGCTGCCAGGGAGGTTCGCGCCAAACTCGTTGCGGCCGCGGCGGTGGCCCTGGAATGCGATCCGGGATGCATCGCGCTGGACAAGGACACCGTGTTCCGCGAGGGCGGGGCCCAGATGCCGATCAGCGACCTGGCCCGCTTCGTCTACACCACTTCCATCGCGCACCCCGCGGTGCCGTACCAGCATCTCGAGGCGACGTGCAGCTACGCGCCCGAGCAGAATCTGTTGCACCAGCCGGATTCCGCCGGCCGGACCTCGTCCTATCCCACGTTCTCGAACTCGGCACACGTCTGCGCGGTCGAGGTGGACGAGCACACCGGACAGGTCACGCTCGCGTCGTACGCGGCGGTCGACGACTGCGGCGTCATCGTGAACCCGATCCTCGTGCGCGGACAGTTGCTCGGCGCGATCGCGATGGGCATCGGAGGCGCGCTGTGGGAGGAAGCCCGTTTCGACGACCGTGGCCATCCGGTGGCGACGTCGTTCAAGAACTACCTCGTGCCACGCAGCGTCGACCTTCCCGCGATTCGCGTCGGCCACCACACGACGCCGTCGCCGTTCACGTTGCTCGGTACGAAGGGCGCGGGCGAAGGAGGCGTCGCCGGCGCGGTCGCGGCCGTGTGCAACGCCGTGAACGACGCGATCGCACCTCTGGGCGCCCGCGTCAGCAAGATGCCGCTCAGCGCGCCGAACGTCCTGCGGGCCATCCGCGAGGTGACCAAGTGATCCGCGACCGCCTTCGCTACCACGCACCGGCCGACGTCGAGACCGCATGCCGGATCCTGGGCGACAGCCCGTCCGCCGCCGTCATCGGTGGCGGCACGATCGCGGTGCCGCGGCTCGGGCGCGGCGAACTGCGAGCGGACGACATCGTTCACCTGAGCCGCGCCGGTCTGGCCGAAGTAGTGTTGAGCGAGGGCGAACTCCGTATCGGCTCGATGGTGACGTACGCCGGACTCCTTGCGACGCCGGGCATCGAGCAGCTCAACCCACTGCTGTGCACGGTCGCGCGGGGTATCACCGGCGGCGACCAGATTCGCAACCAAGGCACGCTCGGCGGGTCCATCTGCCATGCCAACCCCGCCTCGGACGTGCCGACCGCACTCGTCGCACTTCGGGCACGGCTGGTTCTTCATAGCATCGAAGGCGAACGCGAGGTGCCCGCCGGTGAATTCCTGCGCGGCGGTTTCCAGGCCGATATCCGGCCCGGAGAAATCCTGACCCACATTCTTGTGCGCCCCGTCGACCGGTCCGGCTACCACAAGTTCAAGCTCAGCGAAAGCAGCTGGCCGATCGTGACCGCCGCGGCAACCCTGACCCACGACCGGCAGTGTCATGTCGTTCTCGGCGGAGTGGAGCCGGTTCCCGTTCGGATCGACCTCTCGCAGATCGTCGGAACGGAATCCACCATCAGGGAACTCGTCGCGGCGACCGTCAGGCCGACCTGGTCCGACGCACTGGCGCCCGCCGAGTACCGGCATCTGATCAGCGGTGAGATTGCCGCTCGGGCCGTGGCACAGCTTGGAGGCGTGTGACATGTCGAAACTCGACTCGCAGGACGTTCCCGGCCGTCGGATCACGGTGACCGTGAACGGCGTCGAACGCAGAGCCTGGTGCGCCGACCGGACGCTTCTGGCCCACTTTGTCCGCGAGCAGCTGGCATTACCCGGCACGCACGTGGGTTGCATGAACGGCGACTGCGGAGCATGCACCGTTATCGTCGATGGCGCGATCGTGAAGTCCTGTCTGCAATTGGCGGCTGCCGCCGACGGGGCGGAGATCACCACGGTCGAAGGACTTGGCGAGCCTGGGAATCTGCATCCGGTCCAGGAGGCGTTCTGGGCGGAAGACGGCTTCCAGTGCGGGTTCTGCCTGCCGGGCCACCTTCTCGTCGCGCTGAAACTCGCCGAGCAGCAGGGAGATCCATCGGAGGAAGAGATTCGCGCTGCGCTCGCGGGAAATCTCTGCCGATGCACCGGATATCAGTCGATCGTCGCCGCTGTGCAGCGTGCGATCCGGCAAACAGAAGGGACGTAGATTGCTCTCGCGGCAACAGGTCAGTCAGATAACAGAGGCACGGCTGCAGGAAGTGGCGGAAGACGTCTTTGCCTACGTACAGCCGGACGGCGGCTGGTTCGTCAACAATTGCGGAGTTGTCGTCGACAGGAATTCCGCGGACTGCCTGGTCATCGATTCGAGCTCGACAGAGAACCGCACCAGGAACCTGATCAACGCGATTAGGGCCGAAACCGGACATACCGCGTCAGTTCTGGTCAACACGCATCATCACGGCGACCACACGCACGGGAATTACCTGTTCGACAGCGCCGTTCATATCGCCCACACGCTGTGCCGTGAGGAGCTGCGGCATCTCTCGCTCCCCGCGCCAGGCGCGTTCTCCGACAACGTGGAGTGGGGCGACATCCACATCTGCCCGCCCACCGTGACATTCGACAGTTCGCTGACCGTGCATATAGGTGGGCTGGCCTGCCACCTCGAGCACCTGGGCACTCCCGCGCACACGACCAACGATGTGGTGATCTGGCTGCAGGAACGGTCAGTGCTGTTCGTCGGAGACCTGTTGTTCCACGGCGGAACACCGTTCGTGGTCCACGGATCCATCGAAGGCTCCCTGACGGCGCTGCGTAAGTTGCGACGCTACGAGGCCGCGATCATCGTGCCCGGGCACGGCCCGGTGGCGGACTCGAGCCTCATCGACTTCGTGGAGTCCTACCTGCTTTTCGTGCAGGAGCTCGCCGCTGACTGCTTCGCGCGTGGCCTGTCACCGCTCGATGCCGCACGACAGGCGGAGCTGGGCGAATTCGCGCAACTGCTGGACAAAGAACGTTTGGTGGGAAATCTCCACCGGGCATATGCCGAACTCGAAGGACGGCCGCTCGGCTGGCGCCTGGACGACAGCAGGATTCTGGCCGACATGGCCGCTTTCAACGGCGGCCGACCGCTCACCTGCTGGGCGTGAACATCGAGCAATGCACATTTCGAACAAAGGAGGCCGTTGTGCGGTGGGTCAGCTACGTTTCGCCGACCGACAAGAGGGAACGAATCGGCGTGGTCGCCGGTCAGCACGTTCACGGGCTGGCGGCGCCCGGCAGCCTGCGCGACCTCATCGCGCAGGGGCAGGAGGCCACCGTCGCCGCCGCTGAGCGCGCGGTCAGCGCCCCGGCGGAGGTGCTGGACATCGCGGCGACCGAACTGCTCGCCCCCATTTCCGTTCCACCATCCACTCGCGACTTCATGTCGTTCGAGGCACATGTCGCGGCTTCGGCGCTGGCGGTCGGCGGCCGGGTGGACGAGGGCTGGTACGAGAACCCGGTCTTCTACTTCTCGAATCCCGCGGCCACCGTGGGACCGGAGGCGGACATCGCCGTCGCGCCCGGTTCGAACGAGATCGACTACGAGCTCGAGGTCGCCGCCGTGATCGGTCTCGCCGGCAGCGACATCTCCGTCGAGGACGCGGCAAAGCACATCGCCGGGTACACGTTGCTGTGCGACTGGAGTGCGCGTGACCTGCAGCTTCGGGAGATGCGGCAGTCACTCGGCCCGGCGAAGGGCAAGGACTTCGCCACCTCCCTCGGGCCGGTACTGGTGACGCCCGACGAGATCGCCCACCTGCGTACCGGAAAGGGCTACGCCATCACCATGACCGCCGAGGTCAACGGCAAGCCGTATAGCTCGGGGTCCTGGGCGGACATCCACTGGTCGTTCGAGCAGATGGTGGCCTACGCATCGCGTGGCACGCGGCTCGTGCCGGGCGACGTCATCGGCAGCGGGACCGTTGGCACCGGCTGCATCTTCGAGCTCGCACGCGTGCACGGGCAGGACCGCTTTCCCTACCTCCGGCCCGGCGACGAGGTGGTGATTCGAGCCGATCACCTCGGTGAGATCAGCGCTCGGATTGTCCCGGGAGCCGAGCCCCTGCCGCTGACTCGGCTCTAGCTCCCGGCCGACGTCGGCGCCCGGCGGCCCTTCAGCGGCCGACCGGTCGCCGCGTAGGCCTGGTCGATCAGGCTGTCCAGGTCGGTCGCGTCGTCGCTCGTCACCCACCGGGCGAACGCGGTGCGGAACAGTGCGAGCGCGACCTCGACCTGCGCGGCCGCGGTGAGCTCGTCGACTCCCCGGTCGGTCAGCACGCGCGCGAGGGCCTCGGCCCAGGACTGCCCCTTGAGCAGCTCACGCTCGGCGAGTTCACGGTGTGCCCTGATCAGCGCCGCTCGCTGTGCGAGCCGCGCTCGCCGCGGCGTCATGTCGGCGGCGAGAGCGGATAAGGCGTCCCGGAGCGCCTGGTCGAGCGGCTCGGGAGGGTGCGGCAGAGCGTCGACCAGAAGACCCACGAGCCGGTCGCCGTCGCCGAAGAGCACCTCTCGCTTGTCGCCGAAATGGCGGTAGAACGTCCGCTCGCTCACCCCCGCGCGTTCGGCGATCGCGACGGCGGTGGTCTCGGTGTAGCCGTCGCGTGTGAACAGTTCCAAGGCGGCCTGTTGAAGCCGCTCCCGGCAACGCTCCCGCCGGTTGACCATTGCGCCACCCTACCTGGTGAGCCAGCTAATGGCAGATCCTGACATTTCCTGGTAGCGTGAATGTCAGATCCTGACAGTCGGAGGACGATGATGCTGGCCCCCAACGACACGATCGCTGAACTGCGGTCGTCCTACCGCAGTGGAGACGTCACGGCCGGCGAGGTCATCGAACGCCACCTCGCCCGGATCGAGACGTTCGACGCTGTCGTCAACAGCATCGTCACGATCAATCCGCACGCGGCCGACGATGCGGCGCGTCTCGACGACCACCACCGGCGGACCGGGACACTCCGCGGTCCCCTGCACGGGCTTCCGGTGGTGATCAAGGACAACATCGACGTCGCGGGCCTCGCGACCGCCTTCGGTTCGGTGGCCTTCGCGGAGCACCTCGCCACCCGCGACGCCGTCCTGGTCACCCGGCTCAAGGACGCCGGAGCGGTCGTGCTCGGCAAGACCACCATGCCGGACTTCGCGGCGTCCTGGCACGGGCATTCCTCGCGGTCCGGCATCACGCGCAATCCCTACGACACCGCACGGGACCCGGGTGGTTCCAGCAGCGGAAGCGCCGCCGCAGTCGCGGCCGAGTTCGCGGTGGCCGGGATCGGCACCGACACCGGTGGCTCGATCCGGATCCCGGCCGCGTTGTGCGGGCTGGTAGGCCTGCGCCCCAGCGTCGGGCTCGTCAGCCGCACCGGCACTGCCGCGCTCGTTCGCCAACAGGACTCTCCCGGCCCCATGGCTCGATGCGTCGCCGACGTCGCGGCGTTGCTGGACGTGCTCGCCGGCTGGGATCACCGGGATCCCGACACCGCGCTGCCCTCGGCGACCCGCAGGGACGGGACATTCACCGACCGCATCACTGCCGGCGCCTTGCGGGGAGCTCGCATCGGCGTCGTCCGGGAGCTGGGCGCGGTCGATCCCGCGGTGGCAGGCGAGATCGACCGGGCGCTCGCCGCGATGCGGTCGCGTGGCGCGGTTCTGGTCGAGGTCGAGCTGCCGGGGCTTTCCGGGATGCTCCTAGAGACGTCCATGTATTTCCTGCAGTCACGCCGGGACCTCAACGAGTACCTGGCCCACGCCGGCGCACCCACCCAGGATGTCGGCGAGGTCGTTGCCCGTGGTGACTTCTTCGCACACCTCGCGTTGTTGCCGCTAGTCGCCGCCGGTCCCCGGGACCCCTGTTTCGACCCGGCGTACGCCCGCGCCCTGGAATGCCGAACTCACCTGCGCAACGCCGTCGCAGGCCTATTCGCGGAGTACGGATTGGCGGCCTTGGCGTATCCCACGGTGCGAATCGGCGCTCCGCTCTGGGCCGACGTCGACGCCGGAACCTTCGAGGACGGCCCCGCCGGCCGGGACCGGTCACCGACAAGCTTCCCGACGAATACCCTGATCGCGGCACAGTGTGCGTTCCCCGCGCTGACGCTGCCGGTCGGGCAGACCGGCGACGGACTGCCCGTCGGTCTCGAACTGCTCGGCCTGCCCCACCACGACGGAGACCTGCTCGCCCTGGCACACGACCTGGAGCTGGCTTGTCCTGCGCGTCCCGTACCGACCGACTACCAACAGGTGGTGAACCCGTGATCGACCACAATGTCCCGCTCATCGACGTGCACGCCCACTTCTCGCCACCGGCCAGCTCCGAGGTCCGCCGGGCCAGGTGGGAAATGATGCGTCGCGAGATGTTCTTCGCCGAGGCGCCGTATGAGTGGAGCGTGCCGGAGACGCTCGCCGTCATGGACGAGACCCGCACCGCGATGCAGTTGCTGAGCAACATTCCCGCCGACCTCGAGGAACTGCGCGCCTCCAACGACTACGGCGCCGAGATCGTGGCCGCTCATCCGTCGCGGTTCGGATTGCTGGCCGCGCTGCCCACCGACGATCCGGACGCGGCCGTCGCCGAGGTCCGTCGGGCCGGTGAGGTCGATGGGTGGGCCGTGCACGCCGAGTACAACGGGGTGTCCCTGCAGGACCCCGTTCTCGACCCGCTGTGGGAGGAGCTCAACCGGCGCCACGCGGTCGTTTTCGTGCATCCCAACGCCTACGTCCCCGCGGTCGCGGCGATGCCGAGGCCGCTGTTCGAGGTGGCCTTCGACACCGGAAGGACGGTCGTGGCGATGGTCTACACCGGCGTGTTCCAGCGATTCCCGGACATCACCTTCGTGTTCGCGCACGCCGGCGGCACCTTCCCCGTCCTCGCCGGGCGGCTGAGTCTGCTCGGCGCGGAATCGTGGGTGCCCAATCCCCTTGGCCTGAGCCGTGAGGACATCGCGACGACCCTGCGGCGGCTGTGGGTGGATACCGCGGCGTCGGCCAGCACCCAGCAACTGGCTGCCGCCGCCGAGACCGTCGGCGAGGACCACATCGTCTACGGCTCGGACTGGGGCGTCCCCTGCACCGGACGTGAATCGCTGACCCGCAACATCCACGCACTCCGGGACAGTCACGGCCTTTCGGAGGCGGCCCGCGCCGCGGTCAGGAACCGTGCTCGCGTGCTGTTCCCCGACGCGGCGAAACGCGCTGCGCAATGGCCGGCGGTTTCGGCCAGCGGCCGCTGAAATCCCATGGCACGGTGAGATCCTCCGGCCTCGCTTCCGTCCTGACCACAACGAAAAGTTAGGAGTCCTTCCATGACCCATCCGACGGAAACTCCGTCGCGTGCCCTCGTGCTTGGTGGGGGCGGCGTGACAGGCATCGCGTGGGAGGTCGGTGTGCTGGCGGGGCTCGCCGCTGCGGGTGTCGACTGGAGCAAGGCCACCTCGGTGATCGGCACCTCGGCGGGCTCGTTCGTCGGCGCCGCGGTCGCCAGCGGCTATGACCTGGAGCGGCTCTTCGCCGCTCAGCTTGTCGCGGACGAGAACGAGGTGGATGCCAAGGCGTCCGAGGCCACGCTGCAAGCCTGGTGGGCGGCGCTCGAGGAGGGCGGCGAAGATCCGCGCAAGGTCGGCGCGGCGATGGGCCGGATCTCCAAGGCCAACCCCGAACCCGTGCCCGCGGCCGTACGCCGCCGGGTCGTGGCTTCCCGCCTGGTCACCACCGACTGGCCCGCAGTACTGAAGGTCACCGCCATCGACGCCGGCACCGGCGAGCTGCATCTGTTCGACCGGCACTCCGGCGTCGCACTGTCCGACGCCGTCGCCGCCAGCGGCGCGGTTCCCGGGGTCTGGCCGCTCGAACACTTCCAGGGCCGGTCCTGGGTGGACGGCGGAATGGTCTCAACCACCAACGCACGCCTGGCCGCCGGGCACGACGCGATCGTCATCCTGGCGCCGATGCCCGCCGGCTACGGGCGCATTCCCGGCGCGGCCGCGGATGCCGAGGCGCTCGCCGAGAACGCCGACGTGCAGCTCATCACACCCGACGAGCACAGCGTCGAGGCCATCGGCCCCAACCCCTACGACCCCCAGCGCCGCACGACAGCCGCACACGCCGGCCGGGCGCAGGGCGAGGCCGTCGCGGACCAGGTTTCGAAGCTCTGGTGATTCTCATCACCGCTCTGCCGGGCTTTCATGTCCTCGACGCACATCAGGTCGACGCTGACGATTGGTCGCGGGCCATCGCCTCCGCCTCGGCATCGACGTCACAGGTGAGGGCGGCGAGCGCCCCCAGGGTGCTCCGGACGCGGAGCCGGGCCGGGTCGTAGAGGTCGGCGTGCTCGCGGAGCGCAGCCCACTCCTGCTCGGCGAGCTCGTGATAGCGGGTGAGCCCGGGCTCGCCGAGGAGGTCGGCATAGCGCGTCACCGCGTCGTCGAAAATGGCGAGATCGCCGCCGGCCGACTTGCGGGCATGGAGCCGCTGGGCAAGCTCGCGAGGATCGGGACGGATCGCCTCGCAGGCCGCCAGATGGAGATCGGCGAGGCGGTCGGAGACTTCGCCGAGCAGGCCGTCCGAATCGTTGACATACTCGTCGGCCCGCTCGGCACAGTCCCCGGCGTACTCGGTGAGCTCGACGGTCCGCCCGGCCCACGCCAACAAGGCCTCCACCCGGTCGACGACGGCGTCGCCAGCGCTTCGCTCATGCCCGTCGCCGGTAGCGCGGCACCCGCACCCGTAGCTGCAGCGGGTGCCCGACCACCGGGAACATCGCTGACCCTGCGCTCGACGCTGTCGCGGTACACCCCGACCAGTCCGCACCCCGGGCAGGCGTCGGGCCCGTCGGTGAGCAGGTCGCCCCAGAGCACGGTGGTCCCGCCGTCGAGGGCGGCGTCGGTGATCCGCACCCCGAGCTCGACGGTACGGACGATCGTGCCGGCCACGATCTGGGCGGGCGGGCACGTAGGCTGCGACATCGGGTCCCCGAGGTGTTCGACGATGTTCGGCGTAGGAACCTTCATCATCAACTTCTCGGGGCCCGCCTCAGCGCAGCGACACGAGCCGACCCCCGCGGCTACTCACACCCTCACCTGCACTCCGTTTCCGGAAGAGCACTTCGCTGCTGAGTTCAGTCCGAGTGGAGTTGTCACGGTCAACGACCGGAGAGAAGCTTTGGTAGTGACTGCTCTTTGGGGGCAAGTAGGATCACGCTCCGGGACTGCCCACGACAACAAGGGGGAACGGGGCATGGACCTCTTCGACAACTCGCAGCTCTCGCGGCTCCTCGCTCGCTACTTATTCGTTGAGCGAGACGCACCGGGTCGCTCGTGCTGGTGGCGAGGACGCGAGATCAGGATGCGCCTTCGCGTTCCACACCCTACCTTCGATCGGCGATTCACACGACAAGGCTAGCCGGCCAACCTTGCTCAGCTGCCACTATGACCCGCGAAGTATCGGAGGAGCATCTGCTCCGCTTCAGTGACGATGGCGCTGTCCCCCTGCTGATCGTGGAGGAATGCGAACTGCATGAGTCGCTCGAGTGCATGGAGCGCGGCTCGACACTGCAGCGTCGTCAGGTCTTCGAAAAGCGGCGAGTGCTTCTTGAACTCAATCCACACCAACTCGGCCATGTCATCGATAAAGAGCTCATCCAGAGCCCTGACACGCTGGGTGAGGTTCTGTCGCACCCACAGCTCCCGAATGAGAGGCGTTCGATGCTCGGCGACATAAAGGTCAATCAGTACGTCACAGATCTCGGCCCATTGATCACCAGGCCGATGTGCGAGAGCGTGCCGGAGACTTTCCAACGAATTCTCCAGTGTCTCGCAGGACAGCTCGTCGAGTACTCGTTCGGGTGATTCGAAGAAGGCATAGAATGAGCCCCGACTGACCCCGGACTGCTCCAGCAGCAAGGTCGGTGACCCAGCCACGGCTTCGTAACCGATCTCCTCCACCAACTCCCTCGCCGTGTCGAGGACCCGCGCGATCATTGCCTTCGACCGTTCCTGCAGCGGCAACTTGCGCAAGCCGCTGCCGAGGTGGCCGCGCCTTCGAACCCCACCTCCCCCGTCAATGGAGTGCGTCGCCACTGGGGTCCTCATCCTGAACCGACCTCAACACCATGTCGACAAGCGCCTACCTCGCAAAGCGGTCCTTACCACGCACCGTGGCATAGCCTACGCGACTGCAGTCGCGACCCGACACTTAATCTTGGTCACGTTCGGCTCGTCGCCGAAGCAGTGAACCTTTGCCAACCTGGTGAACGACCAGGTCAGGGCGTGTGCGGCGTGACGTGACCTCGAATGGGTGAAGCTCCTGGTAGACGGGCGATCGCCTAGATTAATCCGCCCCACCAGGCTTCAAGGTGCTGTCCTACCCGTCCGGGATGACCGTGTCCAGCCGCGCCCTCGGCGTGCTGTCGGATGCGCTGCGAGCGCAGCGCAGCCGGCGCGGGACTCGGTGGCGCAAGCTGCCCACCGGCCGTCAGGCCCTGTTGGTCGTGGCGTACCTGCGCAAGGGCGAGACCTATGCCGACCAGGCCTGCGGATTCGAAATCGGCACCTCGACGGTAAACCGCTACATCCGCGAGGCCCTCGAGTTGCTGGCGGCGATGGCACCGACGCTGGAACAGGCGATCGAGGTCGCGTCCTGGAAGGCGTTCGTGATCCTCGACGGCACCCTGCTGCGCATCGACCGGGTCGGCATGGCGTCGGGCTACGACCGCGCCTTCTACTTTAGGAAGCACAAGGCCCACGGGCAGAACGTGCAGGTCATCGCCGACCCGATCGGCCGCCTGGTGTGGATCTCCCTACCCCTTCCCGGCGCCCGCCATGACATGGGGCGCCGCCCGCGAACACGGCATCATCGACGCCCTCACCGCCCATGACACCGCGGCGGCCGCCGACACCGCCTACCAGGGCGCCGGTCCCACGGTCGCGGTCCCGCAGCGGCGCCGACGCAAGGACCCCGACACCGGCCGCTACCGCAAGCTGTCGCAGAACCAGAAGGGACTGCCCAGACTTCGGGTGACTCCTGGCCTGTGAGGACGTGTTCCTCGCTGGAAGGATCGACATCGTGCCCAAGCCGTTCCCGAAGGAGTTCCGACGCGACGTGATCGCCGTCGCCCGCCAGGGCGACCAGTCCATCGCGGCTGTCGCGCGGAGCTTCGGGATCTCCGAGTCGTGCCTGTCGCGCTGGTTGAAGATCGCCGACCGC
The DNA here is from genome assembly GCF_021283305.1 of Pseudonocardia kujensis. Lineage (GTDB taxonomy): Bacteria > Actinomycetota > Actinomycetes > Mycobacteriales > Pseudonocardiaceae > Pseudonocardia > Pseudonocardia kujensis. Next base: position 15,672 of record NZ_JAJSOK010000026.1, on the reverse strand, counting down.
GAGGACGGCATCACCGTCGACGAGCTGTGGGAGCTGGTCGAGCCGTTGCTCCCGAAGCCGCGCAAGGCGAGGCGAGGGACGGACCGGGCGCCCGCAATCGCCGCCTCGGCGACGCGATCCACCAGTGGGCGCTGACGGGCGGTGCGGTGGGCGCTATGCCGGCAGCATGCGCTTTCCCGATGGTGGCGGGCTGACCGCCGAGGAGCGCGTCCGGCGGGAACAGGTGCGGCTGGCGGCGACCGAGTGGATCGAGGAGGGGGCCAGCGACCGGGAGGTGGCGACCCGGGTCCGGGTGACCCGGATGTCGGCCAACCGGTGGCGCCGCGTGCTGGCCGCCGGGGGCCGGGTGGCGCTGGCGTCAAGGGCCCGGGCGGGGCGCGCTGCCGGCTCAGCCTCGCCCAGCTGGACCAGCTGCAGGATCTGCTGGGCTGGCCGAGCGGCGTGGGGCCGGGCCGATCAGTGCTGGACGCTGGCCCGCATCGCCGAGGTCGTGCATCAGCGGTTCGATGTGGACTACACCTTGGCCGGGCTGATTCTGCTGCTGCACCGGATCGGCTGGCGTGTGCAGGTGCCGGTCTGGCGTGTGCGACCAAACGCGGCGTCGCACAGATCACTGCCTGGGGGAGGAGACCTGGCCGGCGATAAATGAACCGCGGCGGACCCCGGGCGCCTGGCTGGTGTTCGGAGACGAGTCCGGCCAGGGCTCGAGGCCGCCGAAGGGACGCACCTGGGGCCGCTGCGGTCGCGCTCCGGGGGTGCGGGTGACCCTGCAGAACAGCCCGCGGCTGTCGCTGGCCGCGTTGGTGGCCAGCAAGCCCGGGCGCCGACCCCGACTGATCCACCGGACCCACCGGCCCGGCCTGCTCGACGGCTTCTCACCATTATCGGCCTCGACTTCAGCCTTTTAGCCTCCGCCCCTAATGATCTCTAGTGCTGTGTCGGCCCGCTAGCAATGGGGAAGACCTGTTGTGCGTTGCGGCTCAGGATCTGCTCAAGCGTGTCCTTGCGCAATCCGCGACGCTCGAGCCAGGGCACGAGCGTGCGCGCGATGTAGGTGTATCCGTGTCCGCCGTGGGTCTGCATGCTGGTCTGAAGCCCACGTCCTGGGACAGCAGGATCCGATCTGCGAGTCCGTTGCTGACCATCGCTTGGATCGCGTCGATGCGCACCTCGACGGAGGGATAGGTGAAGTCGACCTCGGGCTCGTAGCCGTCCTGCCCGAAGAGGTCGAGCTGGATGTAGCAGCCAAGCGCGACGGCGATGTCGAGGAACTTCGGGTCGCGGGTGAAGCCGTCGCGGTGGCCCATGATGACGCGGTCCATGTCGGCGCCGAGATCCTCGACCCGCTGTGCGATCTCAAGGAGGGTCTCCGCAGTCGGAACGTAGTAGGGGTTGTGGATCGACAAAGCCGCGCCCGTGATCTGCTGGGCGCGGACGCTGGCTGCGAGTGCGCGTTCCTCAACCGGCTTGATAGGCCAGGACACTCCGACCTCACCAATGACGCCCGCCCGGATGTCGGTACCGTCGATACCGACGGTGATGTCGGTGACGATCTGCTCGACCATCTGGTCCTCGGTCATCGCTTTGACTTCGTCGGACTGCGCAGCATCGAGGTAATAGCTCGAGCCGGCGACGATGTTGAGGCCGGTCGCTTCGGAGACCCGCATCAACCCGGCAGCGTTGCGACCGATGCCGATACTGGTGAGTTCGACGAGGGTGCCGATCCCGTAGGCCTCCGGAGTCGAGAGCTCCGCGATCGCCTCCGCCTCGTTGGTCATGTGGAGGTTGCCACGATTGGCGCAGGGGAACTCGAGCCAGTGCCAGAGGTCCCCGATTTCGGATTGGCCGTCGGGTCGTCGCCGTCGGGCAGCGGGTTGTCGCCCGGATCCCAGTAACAGTCCATCTCGATGAAGACATGCTCGTGGGGGAGCGTGATGCCCATTGTGGACGGGTCGACCTCTCCCCGCACGGTCCTCAACATCGCGGTCATTTCCACACACCTTTCCCAAGAGACGACGACAGTCCCGACTACAGTCGAATTAATAGGTGAGCGTAAGTCACATCTTCTCGGCTTGTCCATGGCGGCGAGGCGCCCTTCTCCGCGTTCTTCGAGTCGCTGGACAGCGTGCTCGACGAATTGGCGAATCGGGCGCGCGATCAGTCGGGGGCCCGGCGTACGCCATCTCGAAGAGGCGCAGCCGGCCCGCGTTCCGCAGCGGGTGGGCTGTTCTGGACACGCGCCGAGGTTTCCCAGGTCAGCGCGTCGGGAAGGTCTAGCTAGAGCAGGCATGAGGCCACCGCGAGTGAGACTCGTCCACGAAGACCTCGCGTCCGAAGGTGCTGCACAGTTTCGGTCGCGAAGACCAGCTCGACCGTGAGGTGATCGGCCGACTGGTGGCGCCGCTGTCGCGGTTGCTCGACCCGGCCACCGCCCTGCGGACCCCGGGACAGCGGCGCCGCCGAGCCGGCCGGGTTGACGTTCACCTCCTCGCGCCCGGTCGGGGGCACCGTGGTCCTCGACGCACGGTGGCGCCGCCTCGGGTCGACACCGTGATGGCGCGGCTGCTCGAAGGCCGCACGCGCGACCCGCGCACAGAGCGGGTGCTATTCGCCTGGCCGTGAACCGGGCCCCGGCACCAGGTTCGAAGCTGGCCGCGGCGGGCTGGGCGAGCCGCCGCGCGCACATTGATGGGCTGCCCGAGACCTCCGACGACGCCTGCTACCGGGTGGGCGATGGACTGCCTTCTGGAGATTGCTCCCGGGCTGGAACGGGAGGTGTTCTGGCAGGTCGCCACCCTGCTCGATCACGAGGCCGACCGTCCCGGCAGGGCCGCTACCGACATGTCCGGGACAACCTGCAGGTCAAGGAAGTTCGCCTAGCCTGCTGCGCCTGCACTCCTCCGGTAGTGACGCGCCCGTCGCTGACGGTCAACGTCGCCGAGGACAGTCGTACGTTCTGGACGAGCTCCTCGCCTCGTGCTGCGTGGGGATGCTTCAGAAGGCCGTGTAGATCTTGAACACTTCGTCGTGAATGTCCCAGGTCCCGGACCAGCCCTTCGGAAAGACCGCGCTGTCGCCAGCCTTGATCTCGTAGGAGGCGCCGCCGTCCTCGGTGACCGTCATCCGGCCGGCGAACATCGTGATCGACTCGTGGGTCTCGAAGACCCAGCGGGACGGGCCGGGGGCGCACTTCCAGAGGCCGACCTCGAGATCGTTGTCGCCGGTCCACAGCTTCTTGCCCGCCGTAGCCATGGGTTCGCCGGTCCCCTCGGGCAGCGGACCCCAGTCTTCCAGCTCGATGGACTGGACGTCGGAGACGAGGACGGTGGGAGTGATCGCAGAGTGGGTCATCGTGGGTGGTCCCTTCTCGGGTGGGGTGTGGTGTGCCGCCGGGCTCGGGCGGATGTCATCGATGAAGTCGCAGAGGCAAGGTGTGGTAGTGCCGCGAAGCGTCGGTGTACTTGGTGACCGGCGGCGCGGTGAGCTCGATCCGCGAGTACCGTGCTGCGATCCTCTCGAAAGTGACTCGGATCTCGGCTTCCGCGAGCAGGCGCCCCTGGCAACCGTGGCTGCCGAGACTGAACGTCAGGTTCCGTGTCTTCTCCGCTGGGCGCCTGAAGTCGAACTCGTGCGGATTGTCGAAGACGTCTGGATCACGGTTCGCGGCGCCGAGCATGAGGCGGAGCCTGCTGCCCGCGGGCACGTGGACCCCCCGGATCACGAGATCCTCGGTCGTCATCCGGGTGACGACCGGCTCGGGTGCGTCGAAGCGGACGAGCTCGCTGACGATGGCCTCGTGTGCGGACGGATCGGCCCGGAACGCCTCGAAGAGCTCCGGGCGCCGGCTGAACAGGTGCAGTCCCGAGGAGATGAGGTAGCTGGCGTCCATGTGGCCGACGACGTAGAAGAAGAGCGTGGTTGCGAAGGTCTCGGCCTCGCTCATCTCGCCTGCGTCCTGTGCGTCCAGGAGGGCGTCGAGGAGCCCGTCGCCCGGGTTCGCCCGCTTGAACGAGATCAGGTCCGCTGTGCGACGACGCAGGTCTGCGAGGCCCTCCTCGGCGGCCTCGAAGTCGTGCGGCTCGGGGCGTGCGCTGAGGATCGGCATCGCCTGTCGCATGGACCGGCGCACCTCGTCGAAGTCGTCGCCGGGAACCTGGAGGACGTGGCAGATCGTGCGGTGCGTGATCTCCACGGCGAGATCGGAGCCGTCGACCGCTCCGTCGTCCCCGATACCATCGAGGAGCCGGTCGGCAATCTCTGCCGTGGTCCTCACCCACTCCCGTACCTGCTTGGGCGTGAACCATCTGCTCGTCTGTCGACGGAGCCGGGTGTGATGAGGCTCGTCGTGCCCGAGGGCCATGTCCAGCAGGACGCGCCAGGCGCCCGCCGTCTCCCACTCGGGGGCGATGCGCACCGACGGCAGCCTGCCGTAGTGCATGAGGTCCTCGTATTTGGTGAGGACAAAGCCGTTGTCGACCTCGTCCCTGAGCACGGGCGCCTCGGCCAGGGCACGAGCGTAGAAGGGGTAGGGATCACGTCTGAACTCGGGATCCGTCCACGGGAGGTACTCGGTGGCCTCCGGGCAGGCCGCCTCCTCCACTTGTTCGCGGGTACTCATGGTCGAACTCCTTCGCAGTCATACGGTGCCGCGGTGGCGACCGTGGTGTCCTGGGCTTCAGGCCGCACTGGCGGCGGAGGAGGGGGCCGACCCCGTTTCCGACCGACCGAGGCGTGCGTAGAGCTCCGGTCTGCTCGACCGGAAGTAGAGCGCGAGCGCGACGCCGGTGACGACGGACAGGGCGAGCACCACGAGCAGAACGATGTTCTGGCCCGGCGTGCCACCCACCACGAGGTCGAAGTGCAGAACGGCGAGCACCACGGTGGTCCCGAGCGCCACGGCCGCGATGCCGGGGGCGGCGAAGCATTTGAGTCGGCTCTCGCCTGCGGGGACACCCGTGCGGGCGAACCACAGGATGACCGAGAGGCTCACGACGGCCATCAGCGCGAGAATGCCGATGGTGGCCAGGCCGAACAGCTGCGCGTCGAGGCCGACGCCTTCTGGGTTGGTCAGAACGAGGGGTAGCAGAACCAGGGCGATGATCACTGCTACCACCGTCGAGGCGCGCGAGGGGGAATGATGGCGCGCATGCACCGCTGCGACGTAGGGCGGCAGCGCACTGTCGCAGCCGAGGTTGTAGACGTAGCGGGCGACGACGTTGTGGACCGAGATCGCCGCGGCAAGCTCGGAGGTGATGATGAACATGAACGTCAGCTGGGTGAAGAACGGCGCGGCGAAGTGGCCGATCGCGACCGGGAACATCGACTTCGGGTCGTTCGTCGCTGCGTCCACCGCTCCAGAGCCGTACGCCGTGGTGAGGAGGTAACAGGAGACCGTGTAGAGGATTCCGACGAACAACACTGCACCGTAGGTGGCGCGCGGGATGGTCCGCCCCGGCTCACGCACCTCGTCGCGGAACAGCGCGGTGGCCTCGAACCCCAGGAACACCATGATCGCGAAGAGCATCGCGACGCCGACGTCGCCGCCTGCCAGGGAGGCCGGGTTGAACGGAGCGGTCGGGAAGCCCTCTGGGCCGCCACCATGGAGCACGACGGACACGTTGAAGATCATCGCGATGGCGACCTCCACCACCATGGCGACGCTGAGTACCTTCGCGGACACCTCGATGTGGAAGTAGCACAGGACGCTGACCAGCGCCCACGCCACGGCCGCCCACAGCCACCACGGCGTCTCGGGCCCGCCCACGCTGGAGATGAGCTCGGTCGTGGTGAGGCCGATGAACACGAAGCAGCCGCCCAACATGAGCAGGTAGGCGACAACCCCGAGGAACCCCGCCCCTAGGCCAGTCACCTTGCCGGCGCCGGCGCTGATGAACGCGTAGAAGGAGCCCGGCTTCGGGATGTGCTTTGTCATCGTCACGTACCCGACCGCGAAGAGCAGCAGCAGGACCGTCGTCGTGATGAATGCGAAGGTGGCGCCTTCCCCGCCGTAGGAGATGGTGAAGGGAATGAAGCCGGCGACCACGGCCAGCGGGGCGGAGAAGGCCAGGACGGTCAGCACCAGCGAAGTGGCGCCCATGTTGCCCGAAAGCCTGTTGTCACCGGTCTCACCGCCTACGACGACGGCGGTCGTCGAGCTGGCGCCAGGTGTGCTGTCACTCATTGCTCTTGTCTCCTATCGAGGTGAGCGTGCCGTCGTCAACGTCGGGCTGGGGCGAGGGGACGTAACCGCCTCGGACGGTTTTTACGCAGGCGCCGTCAGTGCGAGGACGTCGTTGACCCACGTGACTGCAAGCTCGGAGGCGTCGAGCCCGGAGTCGGCGTCGTGGTGGCCGGTCTCTCCGATCTGTGTCGCACCGAGGTCGGTGAGGGCCGAGACGAGCGTGGCGACGCCGAGGTTGTAGGTGTCGTAGGTGCTGTCCCCCAGCCCGAAGGCCGCGAAGCGCAGCCCGGCGAGATCGGGCTTGTCCTCCCTGAGTGCCTGGAAGAAGGGAACCGCGGTCTCGGGAAGGTCGCCCTCGCCGTAGGTCGACACGACGAGAATGATCACATCTTGGCTGCGAAGATCGTCGACGGAATAGTCCTCCATGCTCACCACCGGGGCGTCGATTCCGCCCTGCCCCATCGCCGCGGAGAGGTCGTCGGCCACCATCTCGGCGTTGCCGGACTCGGTCCCGAAGAGGATGGTGATCCTGTCCATGTGTGGTCCTCCTGTGGTCGACACGTGCGCGCCCACTCTTTGTGATTAGTGCTCGTTGCCGTGGCGCGCGCCGGCAACGGCCAACATCTGTCCGAGGTCGGTGATCTTCTGTCGGCAGCGGTCGGCCCGTGCCGACCGACGCTCGAAGGCATCGATGCGCTGCCAGTCGTCGAAGGTGACCGTCCGGTGGAGGATCGACGCTTCGACGGCCCGGAATCCCGGTCTGCCTGTCGTGATCCGTTCGGCCTCGACGTCGGCGATGATGGTCCGCGCGAGCCTTTGGGCGTCCTTGCGGTTTTCGGGGATCGTGCCGCGGGCGCCACGGCTGAGCCACCCCACCCGGTAGACATGGTCACCGTCCCAATGCTCACGGGGAGATGCCTCGTCGAGCGTGCTGCCGTGGGTGAAGCCGATTGCGGTGATGATGGTGTCAGCGGCGAGCTCGAGTGGCTTCGCCTGGTCGAGTCGCGCACGGCGCGCGGTGAGCACCGTCCGTCCTTCCCGCGCGAGGAGGGCTTCGGGCACGAGCCCGAAGTGGAAGGTGATCTGCGTGCGCCGCACGCCGGGTGGGCAGGGCCGGTGGGAGGGCGCTGCTGCGGCAGACTTCCTCAGCAGGTCCGCGACCGGGCCGTCATCGCAATCGTCGAGCCCGGTGACGGCGATGTCGACCGTGGGCAGTGCGACGAGTTCGCGCAGCATGGCCAGGTCACACTTGGCCTCCGACGCTGTGGATCTGGCCACCGTATCGATGGACCTCGGCGGTGTAGGGCGCAACTGGCGTAACCGGTCGTCGTCGATGTCCGATCCGGCGAAAGCCGTGGCGTCCTTGGACAACAGCCGCATCACGTCGACGGCGACATTGCCCATGCCGACGATCACTACTCGCGATCCGATTGGCCGAGAGCGCCCGGCCGCAATGTGCGGAAGCACCGGGCTAGGGAACCCGTTGAGTGTTCGCAGCAGGGCACCCGCCCCGACGACGTACGCCCCGGGATCACAGGGCACACCCAGCTCGCGATCATCCGGAAGTCCGGTTGCCAGGACGACGATGTCGAAACTCGCTGCGACCTGTGCGAAGTCGAGGTGCCGCCCGATGGTGATGTTCCCGGCGAACCGGACACCACGACGGGCGAACAGCCGGTCGAACTGCCGGGTCACCGCTTTGGCCCCCTGATGGTCTGCGGCGACGCCGTAGCGGACAAGCCCGTAGGGGGCCGGCAGCGACTCGAAGACGGTGATCTCCGAGTCCGGCCACGCTTTCGCCAGGAACTGCGCGATGTAGCAGCCGGAGGGCCCGCTACCCACGACCGCAACGGTCGGGCGCGCAACCGGACGAGCCTGGCGGGACGTGCACGGTCCGCCTGCAGCCGGTGTCGCCGTGATGACCGGAGCCGAGGCGCTTGCATCTGACCTTGCGGAGGTGGGTGTCCCGATCATGCCGTCACCTTCGGGAGAGCTGAAGCTGGTTAACCGTCTCGAAACAAGATTTCAGACGCGACTCTGGTCGCGTTTGGAGGAGAGTAGTGGAGTGACCGGCGCATGTCCATATCGAAGAGGAAGCGCGAGGGAAGCGGAGCGGCGCTGCGGAGCGGTCCGCGGCGGTCGAGCCGGTAGGCTCGCCCGACGAGAGCGTCCCCGTGGGCGGCATGCGACGCGGCGACATGCGGAGGCAGTACAGGTCGGAGCGGGGGAGTATCGGTGCCACGGTCGGCTCCTCGAACTGCACGGCCCGCGTGGTACGAGCGTCTCGACGGGGGCTTGCGCAAGCAGCCAGTGCAGGAACGCTCCCGCGCCATGGTCGAGCACGTGCTCCGGGTTGCCGCCGAGCTGGTCGAAGAGATCGGGTACGAGGCCGTCGTGGGCTCCCCCACCCTGCTGCTCGACAAGACGGGCGTCAGCCGAGGCTCGTTCTACGCCTTCTTCGAAACGCCGGAGCGGGTCCTCGACGAGATGTGCTACCGCCAGATGCAGGGCTCTACCGCCGACCTCGACCGGGCCCTACGGGAACGACCGGGCCGTGACTGGACGGAGATCGTCGAGGTCCTGGTCGTCCACTACACCCGCGAGCACCAGACCCCGTTGATCAGGGAGTTGTGGGTGCGGCAGAACCTCACCGAGCGGGTTAGGGCGCTCGACGAACTCTGGATCGAGGACATGGCGGGCCGCCTTCTTCAACAGTTCCGCAGGCACGCCCCGCTGTTCTCCGAGTTGGCCGAGATCCACTGCAGCGTGGCCCTCCACGCCATCGAACGGCTCTTCCAGTTCGCGTTCACCGACGACGAGAACGGTGATCCGGTCGTCGTCGACGAGGCCAGGTTCATGCTCACCCGCTACTTCGCAGGCCACGCCTGAGCAGCGGCGTCGGGTCCCGTCTGCTCAGCATCTCTCTTCGGCGGGGTGCCGGTCGATCCGAGGAGATGGCGCTCCTTCAGTGTGGAGAGCAACTTCTGCACGCTCCACATACTCCGTTCGACGTGTGCGCGCATGGCGCGCTCCGCCTCGTCTGCTCGGCGAGCCTCCACCGCCGCGAGCACGTCCTGGTGCTCGGCGATCGTGGCTTCGTGAAACGTGCCGCTCTCGGGCAGCAACGCCAGCGCGGGATGGCAGCACTGGCGCGATTCCTCGATACCCCTGATGAGGAAGGGGTTGGCGGTGATGTGCGCGAGGGTGAGGTGGAAGACCGCATCGCTTCTCATGAAGGAGGCGTCGTCCGTCGCACCTTGGAGCAGCTCATGGGCGCTCTGCAGCTCGTCCAGCTCGGATGCGGTGCGTCGCTCGCTCGCCAGCCGGGCCACCGCGGGCTCCACCAGGACTCTGTACTCCATGGCCAGCCGAATCTCGTCGCGGTTGTCGACGGCCTCCGAGATGACGTCCTGGAACCGCGACTCGTCGTCGCTCGCGCCTCGGACGAAGGCGCCACCGGTGCGTCCGCGACGCCGCTCGATCAGTCCCTCGGCCTGCAGCTGGCGAAGCGCCAGTTGCACGGGCGTGCGGCCGACTCCGAGTAGCTCGGCGAACTCCCGCTCGGAGGGCAACGCTGATCCTGGTGGCAGCAAACCCAGCCGGATCTCTCGGCGGACCAGGTCGGCCACGTATTTGTTGACATCGACCTGCGGCGGCGGCAGGGGAACCGAACCGGCCGACACCCCACCCACACTCAGTCGGCTCATCGGCCAGCCCCCAAACGCTCGGACGAGGACAGAACTGCCTCGCGGTGGAGCCGCCACAAGACTAGCCCAGGACCCAGCGGCCCGATCTCGGGTCCGTGCGGCTCGCTCCAGACGGTCAGTCTCGCCATCCGGGCGTCTTCCGCGAACTGATCACCAACACTGAGTCATCCGTAGCGCTCCCGCTCCCAGTCGCTGACGCTGTTCTGCCAGGCCCGCAGTTCCCACTCCCGCGATCGCACGTAGTGATCGCAGAACCTCGGGCCGAGGACGCCGTCCAGCCCGGGACCGCGCCTGCGGAACTCCGATACCGCGCCCTCGAGACTGGTCGGGAGAGCGCCGTCGTGGCGGTCCACCTGACCGCGTTCCGGGACGTGCTCGGCGGTCAGCCCCAGGTGCAGCGACGCCGCGATGGCTGCCAGGGTGAGATACGGGTTGCAGTCCGCGCCCGGGCGACGCAGTTCGAACCGGCTCGCGGATGACCCGCGCAGCAGAGCGCGCAGCGCGAACGACCGGTCGTCGACCCCGCACGAGGCGGACAGTGGGGCGAAGTACCCCGGGACGAGGCGTTTGTAGGAGTTGATCGTGGGGTTGTAGATGAGGCTCAGTGCCGGCAGATTGGCCAGGACGCCCCAGGCGGCGCGCCGGTAGAGCTCGTCGTCCGGGGTCGCCCTCCCGAGCACGTTCTCGCCGGCACCGTCCCACATCGAGAAGTGCACGTGTGCGCTGGAGCCCTCCTCGTGGGCGGTCGGCTTGGCCATGAAGCTGGCTCGCATGCCATGAGCCCGCGCCGCCTCACTCGCCGCCAGCCGCAACAGAGCGGCCGTATCCGCCGCCCACACGCCGTCCTGAGGGCCGACGTTGACCTCGAGGAGCCCGGGCGCCCCCTCCGAGTGCACCACGTTCAGACCCAGCTGAAGACAGTCCGCATAGCGCCGCAGGGTCTCGACGAAGTCGGCAACCTCCGACAGGGTCGAGGGGCTGTAGCTGAGCCCGGTGGCTGCTGGCTCCCAGCTGTCCGCCCGGAACAGCCGGAACTCGAACTCGAAGGCGGCCATCACACGGATCCCGACTTCCTCCAGCGTGCCGAGCGCCCGCTGCAGCACCTGGCGGGGAGCGACTTCACACGGACCGCCGTCGGTCTCGTACAGGTCCCCGAGGACGAGTTGGCAGCGCGGGAACCACGGCACCGGCCGCATCGTGGACATGTCCGCCCTGAGCAGCAGATCCTTGGCGCCGCCCTCGAGCCCCATGTCCGGCAGGGTGGTGATCGGCTCGTCCCGGGGATCCACCGCGAGCAGCAGATCCGTCGTCGGCAGGCCCTCGGCACGGGCCGCTGCACTGTCGACGACCGTGCGGTCGACCATCTTGCCGCGGAGGTTGCCCTGCAAATCCGGAAAGAGCACCAGAAACGACCGCGCCTCGGCGGAGACCTCTGAAGCCGCAGACGTACTGGATGCCTTCATTGCCGGTATGGCCTCCGTGCCGATCGAAGCTGCTGACACAGCTACTCCTTCGAGGTTCAGTGCGGCACCTGGCCGCAGACGCGTTCAGTCTCCGCACGGAATGGAGCACTAGGGAAGCCAATGACTAACAGAAGAGCGGATGCGACCGCAAGGAGGGGGGCCGTCTGCGTGCAGCTTGGCGTGCGCGCGCTGCGGAGGGGTCTTGACGGCCGTCGCATGCTGAGCTATAAAAGGATCGCTTCACGCTCCAAATGTGCGACCTCGGCGGCTCTCCCCCAACGGGAGGAGTCGCCCGAGGCGGCAGCGGCGTAGTGCCAACCCGGGGAATCGGGGCCCCGCCAGCCCTGGCCCTGAACGGCCCCGCGGATCGGCGCCGTGCGGCCAGCAAGGGCATGCCCCACCGCACTCCAGCGTCTCGGTCCTCATCCGAAGGGAAGACACCATGACTTCAGTCCAGGCCCCACACGCGCTGGAGAGCAGCGCGCTGGACCACCTGTGGTTGCACAGCAACGACCTGGAGTGGAACGAACTCATCCGCGGTGGGCTTCGGGTCTTCGTCGAAGGCCGCGGCTCGACCTTGATCGATGTGCACGGCAGGGAGTACCTCGACGGTCTGGCCGGCCTGTTCGTCGTCGCGGCCGGCCATGGCCGCGCCGAGATCGGCGAGGCCATGGCCCGGCAGGCGGGCACACTGGCCTACACCGCCGCGTCCAACGCCGCCAATCCCGCTGCCATCACCCTCGCCGAGAAGATCGGTTCGCTGACTCCGGGCGACCTCGACCGGGTCTTCCTCTGCTCGGGCGGCTCGGAGGCCGTCGAGAGCGCAATGAAGATCGCCAAGCAGGTCCAGACCCTGCGCGGCTTCGGAAAGCGCTACAAGATCATCGCTCGGAGGGGGTCCTACCACGGGACCACGTTCGGCGCCGCGAGCCTGACCGGCAGCGCCAGTGAGAAGTACTTCGGGCCGTTCATGCCCGGGGTGAGCAAGGTTCCCAACCCCAACCACTACCGCAACGACTTCGGCCTCGAGGGGGAGGCCGGCGACATCATGTGCGCCCGTTACGTCGAGCAAGAGATTCTCGCCCAGGGCCCCGAGCACGTCGCCGCCGTGATCGGCGAACCGATCTCGGTCGCCAACGGCACCCATCTCCCCAGCCCGATCTACTGGCAGATGCTGCGTGAGATCTGCGACCGTTACGGCGTCCTACTGATCATGGACGAGGTCATCACCGGCTGGGGCCGAACCGGAAAGATGTTCGCCGCCGAGCACTACGGCGTGGTCCCGGACATCATGACGATGGCGAAGGGGCTGTCCAGCGGATACGCCCCCATCGCCGCCGTCGCCGTCCGCTCGTCGATCTTCGACGACTTCCGCCCCGAGGGCAACGCGCTCGCCCATCTGATCACTTTCGGTGGCCATGCCGTGGCAGCGGCGGGCGCGCTGAAGAACATCGAGATCCTCGAGCGGGAGAACCTCGTCGAGCGATCGGCCGAGCTCGGGACGTATCTGTTCGAGCTGGCGCAGCAGCTGCGCAGTCATCCCACTGTCGGGGACGTCCGCGGCGGCAAGGGCCTGCTCTGCGCGATCGATCTCGTCAAGGACAAGTCCACCCGCGAGGCGTGGGGCACCTCTCATCCCTTCATCAAGAAGCTCGCCCTGCGTACTCAGGAGGAAGGCCTGGTCACCCGGGTCTGGGACGTCCTGCACCTGGCCCCGCCGTTCGTGCTCACCCACGCCGAGGCCGAGCGCGCCATCGAGATCGTCGACCGCTGCCTCACCGAGGCCGAGGCCGAGTTCGCCGCCGAGATCCAGTGACTCCCCTGTCGCGTCGCGCTCAGTCACGTACCCGCACCTCGAGAACTGGGAGTGGGCAGTGGCCACACCACTGATCGGTGTCTGTGCAGCGTTCGAGAAGGCTCGCTGGGGTTACTGGCAGCAAGAGGCCGCGATCGTACCGGCGAGCTATTTTGCCAAGATCCACAAGGCTGGCGGTGTGACGCTGGGGCTCATCCCCGACGCCCGCGCAAGCAGTCATCCAGAACTGCTTGTGGACCGCCTCGACGGGTTGCTGCTCATCGGCGGGGTCGACATCGAGCCGGCGGCCTACGGCGCCGAGAAGACCAGCCGCACAGAGCAGACCGAACCCCGCAGGGACAGCTTCGAACTGGCGCTGGCCCGCGCGGCGCTGCAGCGTGACCTCCCCATCCTGGGCATCTGCCGCGGCATGCAGCTGCTCAACGTCGCCACCGGCGGAACCTTGCATCAGCACCTGCTCGATACCGGTTTCAGCGAACACCGACCCAGTCCCGGGCGGCTCGACAGCAAGACCTTCCACGAGGTCGAGGTCGGCGACGGCACCCTGGCCGCCGGGCTGGCGGGAAGCGGTGTCCAGGTCGTCAACTCTCATCACCACCAGGGGGTGGATGTGCTCGGTGACGGGGCGGTGGTCACCGCCTGGTCCGTGCCGGATCGACTTCCCGAGGCCCTCGAATGGCCTTCCTGCCGCTACGTCCTCGGCGTGCAGTGGCACCCCGAGGCCGTCGAGCTCGATCACGCCCTCACCGACTTCGTCTCGGCCGCCGCAGACCGCATCAGGAGCAAGCCGCGCCGCCCGAGCCTGAAGGGGAAAGCACTGCTATGACGACACTTGATCTGATCGAGCCGGCGACCGAAAAGGTGCTCAACACTGTCGCCGTCACCGAGCCGACCGAGCTGGACGACATCGTCTCTCGTGCAGCCCTCGCCCAGCAGCGCTGGGCAGCGCAGCGACCCGAGGACCGCGCGCACGTCCTCGCCGCCGTCGCGCGCGAGATCGAGGAGAACCTCGAAGACCTCGCCCGCATCGAGGCGCGCAACGTCGGGATGCCGATCAACGATGCGCGCGGAGCGGTCGCCGGGGCCGCATCCACTTTCCGCTACTACTCGGCGGCCCCGGAGCGACTCCTCGGACAGACGATCCCGGTCGCGGGTGGCGTCGACATGACGTTCCGCGAACCGATCGGCGTCGTCGGTTTGATCACTCCCTGGAACTTTCCGCTGACCATCGCTTCCTGGAAGGTGGCCCCGGCACTGGCCGCGGGAAACGCTGTGCTGCTCAAGCCGGCCGAGCTGACTCCGCTGTCCACGCTGAGACTGGCCGAACTCGCCCGCCGAGCCGGTCTCCCGGAGGACCTCTTCCATGTCCTGGTCGGGTCCGGGACGACGATCGGGCGCCGGATGGTCGAGCATCCCGGTATCGGAAAGATCGCCTTCACCGGCTCGACCGCTGTCGGCAAGGACATCGCACGACGCGCCGCCGAGAACATCACCCGAGTCACCCTCGAGTTGGGTGGCAAGTCCGCCTCGATCGTGTTCGCCGACGCCGATCTCGACGCCGCAGCACAGGGGCTGGCCGGCGGTGTGTTCGGCAACTCGGGCCAGGACTGCTGCGCGCGCTCGCGGGTGTTCGTCCAGCGAGCGGCCCTGGAGCCGTTCCTGGAGAAACTCCATGCCGTCGTCGACGACATCGTCGTCGGGGATCCCCTGGCCGAGGACACGCAGATGGGGCCGCTCGTCTCGGCCAATCAGGCCGCTCGTGTCCAGGACTACGTGCAGGACGCACCCGTACTGTTCCAGGGTTCGGCTCCAGCGGGCCCGGGGTTCTGGTTCCCGCCGACCGTGCTGTACCCGCTCGACGACGACCACCGGGCGGCCCGCGAGGAGATCTTCGGACCGGTCGTGGCCGTGCTGCCGTTCGACACCGAGGACGAGGCCGTAGCGCGTGCCAACGGCACCGTCTACGGCCTCGCGGGTTCGATCTGGACGGCGAACGCGGCACGGTCGCTTCGCGTCGCACGTCAGGTCGCGGCAGGTGCGCTGGCGATCAACTCATACACCTCCGTGCGCATCACCACGCCATTCGGGGGCTTCAAGCAGTCGGGTCTCGGCCGCGAGCTCGGCCCCGACGCGCTCGACGCCTACACCGAGGTCAAGAACGTCTTCTTCAACACCGTGGGGCCGTAGGCGTCGAAGGCGCTGGGCCCCTGGGCAGCGATCGCAGTGTCTGGTTTCCGCACGGCCAACTGCTCGACATCATCCAAGCGACAGGAGCCTTGATGCCACCCCCACAACGAGGCGCCGACAACCCGAACACCGCCGAGGCCAGCATCAAGACCCCGACTCCGGACCTGCCGTCACGAGCTGGCGAGCTGGGTACGGCCCGCGTCAAGCGCGGCATGGCCGAGATGCTCAAGGGCGGCGTGATCATGGACGTCGTCACGCCGGAGCAGGCGAAGATCGCCGAGGACGCCGGTGCCGTCGCGGTCATGGCCCTCGAGCGGG